>CAILKP010000161.1 GCA_903834785.1 uncultured bacterium | reverse complement strand
GCATCACCGCTAAAGACCACCTCACTGCCGCGCCCAAAGCGTCCCACCGCCGCCGAGCCCGGCGCGTTCTCCATCCGCACGCTCGGCCCCTGCGGCTGCGCACACCCGCCCACCACCGCCGCGGCAAGCAGCAACGCACCAACCATCACTCCCGCCCGGCCAGCAGCACGGCCAGCACCGCCGCGGCACGAGTGACCCGGCAAGCATCCCTGTTCACATTTGGCAACAGCGTGGTTCATCACCGCATCCCGGGGCAACTCCGGTGCCGCCGCCCCCGCACCCGCCCCCACCCCCAACCCGCCCAATTTCTCGGACGTGTCGCCCCAACCCAACACACGAACCCCACACCCGCCCGCCGCACGCACCACTAGAACAGCTTGTCCTGCCCCTTCACATCCTTCACCCGCATCGTCAGCTCGCGGACCGATGCCACCAGCTCGCCCACATCCTTGAACTGGTGGTACTCACTGGCAAAGCGGATGTACGCCACCTCATCAATATCCCGCAGCTTGGTGCACACCAGCTCGCCGATCACGCTCGTCGGCACCTCCCGGTCAAAGTTCCGGTGCACGTGCTCTTCGATCTGGTCCACAATCGCCACCCGCAGGTTCTCGGAAATCGGCCGCTTGCCGCACGCCGCCTGAATGCCCCGCAGGATGTTGTCGCGGTTAAACGGCACCCGCGAGCCATCCCGCTTGATCACCGTCAGCTTCGATAGCTCCTCCACCCGCTCATAGGTCGTAAACCGCTTGGCACACCCCAGGCACTCCCGCCTCCGGCGAATGACCTTCCCCGCGTCCGAGGAGCGGCTGTCGATGACCTTATCGTTATCAGTTTGGCAGTATGGGCACAGCATGATTCAAAGTCTCTTCACCCTGTCAACCGGACTCACCTGCAACCGTAAGCCACCTCGAAGGCCGAGCCATCACCCCAGATGCCGCCGAGCGGCAGGCACCGCCACCATCGCTCACCTCCCCGCCCACGCCAGCTGTGCCGCCAGGTTGTCGAAAATCAGCGCGAGCTGCACGTTGGCCTCAAGCTGCCGCTCCGCCGCGGTGCAGAGTTCCAGCGCCGCCACGCCGCGGGCCGGCCGAGTTGCCATGCGATCGCGATAGTGGCCCGCCACTGCCGCGAGCATGCGCCGGGCCCAGTAGCGGTTGGCCGCTTCCTTGCTGCTGGTCTTGCTCTCGTCGGCCTGCCGGGCGGCCTGCTGCTCAACGAGCTTGAACATGATGTTGCCCAGCGTCGCCGTCGCCGCGGGGTTCTCGTCCAGCGCCGCCAGCGGCGGCAGCAAGTCGCGTCGCCACTGGAACAGGTCCAGCGCAATGGTCTGCAGCGCAACACCCGGTGAGCCCTCGGCAAAGCCGATCGCCCAGTCCAGGTCCGGCTTGGTCGGCAGCACCACCCCAGTGCGGCCGAGCACCGCCACCACATCATCACGCTTCAGCGGCCCAAAGCCCACCCGCTGGCACCGCGAGCGGATCGTCTGGATCAGCCGGTTCTCATCGGTCGTCACCAGCACAAAGCCCGTGCCCGCCGGCGGCTCCTCCAGCAGCTTGAGCATCGCGTTCTGCGTCGGCGCGTTGGTTGGTGAGCGGTCCAGCAGCTCCGCCTCATCGATGATGAACATCTTGTCCATCAGCTTGCCCGTAATCGACGAGGCCAGCGGCGCGACATCCAGCACGAACTGATCGATCACCTTCCGCGCGATCGAGGTCTGCTTGCTCTTTCTGACCGCATCGTCATCACTTGAGCTCGCCAGTTCCTTGCGGATGATGTGCAGGTCCGGGTGCACGCCAGCTCCCAGCCGCCGAGCGGCATCCTCCGAACTGTTCATGAGTTCGGCCGCAAACGCGTACGCCGCGGCGAACTTCCCCACACCCTGCGGCCCGGCGAAGATCCACGCGTGGTGCACCCGGCCACTGGTCATCGCCTCACGCAGGATGCGCTTGGCACGGTCATGGCCGATGATCTGGTCCAGCGAAGTCGGAAAAAACGCAGGTGCGGCAAACGCAGCAGGTGCCCCCGACTCGTCATCGAGCAGGGACGCTACCGCCGGCTTTTTGCTCTTGACGGCCTTGGCCATGGACGGTTGTAGGCCGCCCGCCGGACGCAGGGACGGACCCCGGGAGGGGCTTAGAGCAGCGACCCGGGCACGGACCCCGGGAAACGCCCTCGCCATCGGCCGCCTTACAGGTGCTTGAGCTTGTTGAGCCCGTTGAACGCCGCGACCTTGTAGCACTCAGCCAGCGTCGGGTAGTTCAGCACCGCGTTGACGAAGTACTCCGCCGTGCCCTTAAAGGCCATCACGGCCTGGCCGATGTGGACCAGTTCCGTCGCACCGGTGCCGATGATGTGCACCCCCAGCAGGGCGTGCGACTCCTGGTGGATCAGCAGCTTGAGCATGCCGACCTCATCAGCCAGCAGCTGGCCGCGGGCGATTTCCTTGTACTGGGCGATGCCGCACTCGTAGGGGACGCCGTCCTTGGTCAGCGCTTCCTCGGTCCAGCCGACCATCGAGATCTCGGGGATCGAGTAGATGCCGTAGGGGATCAGGTTCTCCGGCTGCTCGTACTGCTCGCCGAACATATGGCACGCCGCCTGGCGGCCCTGATCCATCGAGGTGCTCGCAAGCGCGGGGAAGCCGATGACATCGCCCACGGCGTAAATGTTCGGCTTGGCCGTCTGGTAGCTCTTGTTGACCTTGAT
>CAILKP010000160.1 GCA_903834785.1 uncultured bacterium | reverse complement strand
TATTGGAGCCCGGAGCGGGAGCGATGGGCCGGGGAGTTGTGTTTCGCGAGTGAAGTTGATCGTGGGCACGGAGGTGGTTGTGCGTGGAAAGCACAAGCAGCTTCGTGCGGGGTCCTGTGTTGGGGTGAGTGGGCGTGTTTCACCGGCCCGGGCGCTTCCGCTTCGGGCTCCAATAGGGCGGGGCGTTGTGTTGTTCTGCGGCGATGCGGAAAGGCACACAACCCCTCGTCCAAAGCGACGAGGAGTTGTGGCACGGGGAGGAGACGAAGGAAGGCGGGAGCAGCAAGAAGGGAACATGGATGGACAGGATGCGCAGGATGAAGGCGGGGCGTGCGTTATTGGAGCCCGGAGCGGGAGCGAACGTGGCGGCGCTGGTGAGTGAGACGTGAGCGGCACGCCGTCACGGCGTCTTCGGCGACTTCGGCGCTGCCTGGGCCTGGGCCTTGACTCCCTGGGCGATGAAGCGGCGGAGATATTCACCGTTCACCTTGATCGTGCGGTCGCTGCGGCTCCACGCGGCCCCGCCGTTGCCGCCGACGAAATCAACGGTGACCTGCGAGTGCCAGTCGATCCGGCTGATCGCCGATTCGATCGTGGAGAGCAGGCTTGGTTCCCCGGCCTCGACGAATGCCTGGGTGGCATCATCGGCGCGGATACGGGCTTCCTTCGAGCGTTTGCCAGCGGGCATCATCAGCGGTGTGAGCGTGCGCCGCCACGCGCGGTGGATGTCCGCGCCGTAGTCGCTGGCTCTGCTGATCTCCCGCTCCGACATGCCCACGATCCTGGCGATGCTGGCGTACTTCTTCCTGTCCGCCGCGACTGCGAGGGCCGCGATCTGGTACGCGCGGCGGGCATCGTTGTCGTGCTCGCCGCGAACGGTCCACGCGTCCCGCGGCACTTC
The DNA here is from genome assembly GCA_903834785.1 of uncultured bacterium. Lineage (GTDB taxonomy): Bacteria > Planctomycetota > Phycisphaerae > Phycisphaerales > UBA1924 > CAILKP01. Next base: position 19,680 of record CAILKP010000160.1, on the reverse strand, counting down.
GTCGGCTTCGATCATCAGCGATGTGACCCGTGCGGTGATAGCGGCGTGGGCACGCTCGGGGAAGTGCTCGGTCAGCATGTGCGTGGCGAACGCATCGGCCATCGTCTCTTCGTTGCCCAGCACCATGACGTCGAACTCGCGGATCACGGCGTGCCCGAGTTCGTGCAGCACGACGTGCAGCGTGACATCGGCGGCGAAGGCACTGACGGGCACGGGGGACAACGGCTCGCCAGTCGCGGCGGCCCCTACGGCATCGGGGACGACGTACCCGGGGATCGCGGCGTGCTTGCAGTTGATGTGACGCCAGTGCTCGACCAACTCTTCGAGTCGCTTCTGGTCGATCTTGAAGTAGTCGGCCGCGGCTTTGCGAAGGTCCACGCCGGTGGTGTGCCGTGGAGTCGCGTCGTTGAGGAATGCTTTCACCTCGGACTCGGGCTTCTTCTCGACTCGAAGCAGTACGTTCGACAACAGATCGCTCATTACGCCAGGCAGGCGAAGATCGATCGCGCACACCGGCAGCGCGGGCGGCGGGGGCGGCTGAACCTGTCCAGCGGGCGGAACCTGCGGAGCGGTCGGCACCGATTGGGCGACAACCGGCGCGGCTGGTGCGGTGGTCTGTTGGGCCGGCGCGGTCGCTGGCCAAACAAGGCCGCACGCGAGTGAGAGCGAAATGACCAGAGAGGTCAACGACAACTGCTTGGGACTGGAAGGCATCTGTGGTCCTTTCAGACGTGGCAACGCCGCGGCTCAGCGTGCGCTGAGCACCGTGCATTATTCGGTCGTTGTGGGGCAACGGTTCCCGAGGAGCCTGCATGTCGTGGTTTGTCGCGGCGCTCGGCGACAGATCGCGGGCGCGTTTGGGGCCGAGGTGTGGGTGGAAGTGGTCGACGCAGACGCGCCCGCGCCGACCGGCCCTGCCGCACTGACGTTCGGGACCATAACGACCACGCCGGCCTCCCGTGCCGAGTTCAAGGCGGCGCGTACGCACTGAGGTTGTGGTGTTTGCTGAGTACAAGCACCTTTGTGCGAGATCGCGGGTTGGGTGAGTGTTCTGGGTTCACCGGCCCGGGCGCTTCCGCTTCGGGCTCTATTGATGCTTCGGGCTTCGATGGGGCGCGGCGGGATTGGGCGGGGCGTTGTGGTGTTCGGCGGCGGTGGGGGAAGGCACACAACCCCTCGTCCAAAGCGACGAGGGGATTGTGGCACGGGGAGGGGAGGGCTGGTCAGCCGATCAGTGGTTTGGAGGTGCGGCCGATGCCAGACTGACTAGTCTGCCGCGACTGCTGCGGCGTTGGAACCACAAACGCTGATTGCGTCGGCACTAGCCGAAAGCAGTCTGGTTTGCTCAGTGGGGGTGACAGAACACCAAGAGAACTTTTCGTGGAGGGCGTTAGGGTGTTGGACTTCCACGCTTGCCGCTTGCTGGGTGACAAGCCAGCGTGAGAAGCCTGCCAGCTCGCCGTCTCACTTCGATTCGAAGTGACGCGGCCCTAAAGTCGCGACGGCGCATCGTTCATCATCCGCATTGCGGTACGCTTCGCGTCATCGATGAGCGCATCGGGATCGGTCCCTTTCGCCTCAACAGAGCGGCCCCAGTGATCGCAGGCGCTCACTTTATAGACGCCAGCGGAGACCTCGGTCACCTCGAATACCCACGTCGGCAGTTCTGGAAACGTCATTGGCATCGCCGGCAGTTTACGCCGCGATTGAGCACACTGGGTGCGAGCATACCGACGCGAATCGTCCCAGTATGGAGTTCGGAGTAAACACTGATGGCCCCGGCACTTGCCGAGGCCATCACAGTGAAATCGGGGTGACAGGATTTGAACCCACGGCCCGTTGGCACCCAATCAGTTGGTCATCCAGCGGGCCAGGCCGAGGGTGGCGAAGGCAAGGAGGGTGAGGGGGACGGTGGCGCGGCGGGGGAAGCGGAATAGGAGGGAGGCGGTGATGGTGAGGGTGATCAGGCGGGTGAGGGATTGGGGGCCGGGGACGAGGAGGGGGAGGGCCATCTCCAGCGCGGTGGCCAGGAGGAGGCCGGCGGCGGCGGCGGCGATGCCGTCGAGGGTTTCGTGGACGCGGGGGTTCTCGACGAGGCGTTCCATGAGCTCGTGGCCGATGAGGGTGAAGGCGAAGGCGGGCAGGTAGATTGCCGCGGACATGACCAGTGCGCCGGGGAGGCCTGCGCCCAGGTAGCCGACGAAGGCGCCGATGGTGACCAGTGGTGCGGGGAGGATGCCGACGAGGGCGATGCCATCAAAGAACTGGCTGGTGGTCATCCAGCCGCTGGTGTGCGCGGCTGATGGGTCTGGGGCTGTTGGTGCTGGGGAGGAGGCCGGGGCACCGGTGGCGCCGTTGTGGAGCAGGGGGATGGCGGTGTATGCGCCGCCGAAGGTGAGCAGGCCGGCCTTGAGGCCCAGTGCGGCCAGGGCCAGCAGGGGGACGGTGCCGGCGGCGGGGGGGATGGCGGCTGGAATGAGGCTGGGGGAGGTGGTGATGGCGGGGGTGGCATCACCGGGCCACCACCAGATGGTGGAGATGGACGCTGCCGCGGCGGCGATGGCGAGGGTGCGCCGGGGCCGGGCGAGGCCGCCGACGATGGCGCCGGCGATGAGGACGGCCCAGAAGGGGACGGCGGAGATGGTCATGGCCAGTGCCAGGAGCACGATGGTGAGCATGATGCCGCCGCGGGAGACACCGTTGTCGGTGCCTTTGATGGTGGCGCGGGCGATGCGGAAGGCGGAGACGAAGATGAGGGCGATGACGGCGGGCTGGACCGTGGTCATGATGCTGACGACGGCGGGGTGGAGGCCGAAGCGGGAGTAGGCCTCGGCCAGGATGAGCATGAAGACCAGGCCGGGCAGGAGGAAGCCCAGGCCGGCGAGGATGGCGCCGATGCGGCCGGCGCGGACGAGGCCGAAGTAGCAGCAGAGCTCGGTGGCCTCGGGCCCGGGGAGTGCCTGGTAGACGGCCAGGACGCGGTTGAACTTGTCGGGCTCGACCCAGCGCTGGTCGGGCGGTGCGTCGACCAGGTCGCGGCGGAACATGGCGATTTGGGCGACGGGGCCGCCCCATGCGGCGAGGCCGTAGGACAGGAAGCGCCAGAACAGACCGGCGAGGTTGGTGCGTGGCGCGGGCACGGGGGGTTGGGCCGGATTGATCAGGCCGAGGCGGGCTGGGTTGCTGCCGCGAGCGGGGCGGATGTGGTGGTGACGCTCAGGGGCTTGGGCTGGGCTTGGGCGGCGGCGGCTGTGGCGGGGTCGGCATCGGGCAGGTCGTCGGTGCTGGCGTGGCGGTCGAGGGCGACTAAGACGCCGAGGGCGGCGGCGGTGAGGATCCAGCCGGTGCCGCCGGAGGAGAGCAGCGGGAGGGCGATGCCCTTGGTGGGGCCCCAGCCGACGACGACGAAGAGGTTGATGACGGCCTGGATGCCGACGGTGGCGGTGATGCCGAGAGCGATGACCTTGGCCTGGGTGGTGCGCTGCTTGATGACGACGGCCAGACCGGCGAGGATGAGCGTGCAGAACAGCGAGACGACCAGGACGGCGCCGATGAGGCCGAGTTCTTCGCAGATGATGGCGAAGATGAAGTCGGTGGTGTCCTCGGGGAGGTAGCCGAACTTCTGGAGGCCGTTGCCCAGGCCGCGGCCGGCGATTTCACCGTTGGCGATGGCGACCTGGGACTGGATCATGTGGTAGCCGCTGGTGCGGGGTGCGGCGTAGGGATCCAGGAAGGCCGTGATGCGGGCCATGCGGTAGGGCTCGAGCTTGACCATCGCGATGCCGCCGGCGATGACGGCGGGCAGGGGCAGCAGGAAGTGCCAGAGCTTGGCACCGGCGGCCAGGATGGTGACGACCGAGACGCAGAAGAGCAGGATGGCGGTGCCCAGGTCCTCGATGGCGACGAACCCGGCGACGATGCCGACGGCGGCGAGGATGGGCAGGAGACCGTTGAAGAGGTTGCCGACCTTGCGGCTCATGACCACGGAGTACCAGGCGACGAGGCCGACGAGGAACCACTTGGCAAACTCGCTGGGCTGGAGCGTGAGGTCGCTGAGGCCGAGCTTGATCCAGCGGTGTGAGCCCTTGCGGGCATCACCCAGGCCGGGGAGGTAGACCAGGGCCAGGACGGCGAGCATGAGGAAGACGAGCGCCCACATGACCTTGAGGTTCCAGCCGCCCCAGGCGGAATCGGTGCTGCGCGGGAGCGCGAAGGCGGGGGGCTGGGCGATGAGGCGGACGGGGGTGAGCCAACTGACGGCGGCCATGGTGGCCAGGGCGATGCCCATGTAGATGGTGGACTTGCTGAGCAGGACGCCCTCGACGGTGACGTGGGTTTTGGCGACTTCCATGCCGGCGGAGTTGACCATGACCACGCCGAGCATGAGCAGGGCGAGGGCGGCAGCGATGACGATGTGACCGGCGCGGAGCATGGAGTGCGGGGAGAGTATCGGAGGAGGTAGGGTGATTGGACCAGTTTCTGGGGGACTGTATATGCGGGAAGGCGGGAGAGGAAGGAACGCGGAGGTCGCGGAGGGGGGAAGGCAAGGAACGCGGAGGAAGGCGGGGAGGGTGAGGGAAAAGAGACAAGATGAAAGATCAAAGGGAAAGGCAGGGAAGCAGAAAGGCGGGAAGGCGGAAGAAGTGGCTCACGCAGAGGACCAGAGGACCGGAGAAAGGCAGGGGAGGAAGAGGAACATGGATGGGCAGGATGGACAGGATGAAGGCGGGGGAGGGAGTCGCGAGGGGTGAGTCGCTAGACGCGAGGGGAAGGCAGGGAGGCAAAGGCAGGAGGCAGAAAGGCAGAAAGCGGAAAGGCACATCTCCCGGAAGGGCGATGGCACGGGGGGTGGGTGTGGCCGTGCCTGGCCATGGCACCGCTGGCGCTGCTGGTGTGCCTGACGAGCTGCATGGCGGTGATCAACGCGTTTCGGTGGACGCGTCCGGATGGGGGCGGACCGTGTGTGAGCATCGCCTCGATGGGATGGTTCAGCGTGATTGCGCTGGTGCTGTATGCCGCGCCGCCGGTGTTGCTGTGGTGGTACCGGCCGCGGGGGTGAGCGGTGCGGGGGAGAGGTTGCTAGCCGACCATGCCGCGGCGGCGGAGGAGGCCCAGGACGAGTGAGGCGACTTCGATGTCAGTCGGGACGGTCAGGTGGCTGATGCCGCGGGCGGTGCAGAAGCTGCTGAGTGATTGGTTGAAGGCGGCGACGGCCTTGCGGTAACTGGCGACGAGGTCGCCGGCGACGGTGAGTTCGGCGGCGCGGCCGGTTTCGGCATCGGTGAGGCGGAGGTCGCCGACGAGGGAGGGCATGCTGCCGCCGGAGGGGGCGGATGGGTCGAGTTCGGCGGGGGCGAGGGTTTGCAGGATGTAGGCGTCGTAGCCGGTGCCGCCGCCGCCTTTGCGGCCGGCGGCGGCGAGTGTGCGGATGGCGGACTGATAGCCTGGCGTGCCGGTGGTGCCGGGCGGGATGAGCATGTCGCTGATGAGGACGAGGACGCCCTTGGCACCGCGGGGTGAACCGGCGACGGCCCGCACGGCCTGGTCGAGCATGGCGGCGGGAGCATCGCGACTGGCGGCTGGCGGCGGGACGAAGGCGTGCTGGAGGATGAAGTCGACGAGGCGCTGGGTGTTGCGGCGGCCGCGAACGGGCTCGAGCCGGCGGAGGGGTAGACCAGCGGCGGCGGGCGCTGAGGAGTTGGCGGTTGCCGCGGTCGGGCCGCCGGGGAAGCGGGCGCCGAAGCAGGTGATGCTGACTCGGTTGTTGTGCACGAGGCCGAGGTAGCCCAGCGCGCTGGCCAGGCGGGCGGCAAAGAGCATTTTGTCGGGCTGGCCGGCGTGCATGCTGGCCGAGCAGTCGAGCATGATGTCCAGCGAGAGGTCTTCTTCCTCCTGGAAGAGCTTGATGAAGAAGCGGTCGAAGCGGGCCAGGACGTTCCAGTCGATGTGGCGGAGGTCGTCACCGGGGACGTAGGGGCGGTAGTCGTCGAACTCGACGCTGCGGCCACGACGCTTGCCGCGGCGCTCGCCCTGGAGCTTGCCGGTGAGGAGCTTGCGAGAGAGGATGTCGACGGCATCGAGCTGTGCGGCGAGTTCCGGGGGCAGGAGCTCGGCGATGGATGCGGGCGGTTTGACGGTGGTGGCGATCATGCGTGATGCGGAAGGAACGGTAGCCGGGTGTGTGCGGAGCGCGTGGGGCCTGGTGCGTGACGCGTCGTGCTTAGCGGGGGCGGTGCATGGCGCGAAGTGTGTCCAGGCAGTCGGCCTGCAGGGCGGTTTTGTCGCGTCGCCAGCGGGCGATGCGGGGGAAGCGGAGGGCGAGGCCGGACTTGTGGCGCGTGCTTTGGGTGATGCCTTCGAAGGCGAGCTCGAAGACGAGCTCGGGCCGGACGGAGATGAAGCCGCCGCCGCTGCGGGCGGTGGTGTTGGCGCGGATGAAGCGGTTGACCTCGTCGATTTCGGCATCGGTGAGGCCGGAGTAGGCCTTGGCGATGGTGATGAGTTCGGGGAGCGGCTCGGCAGCGGTGCCGGAACCGGCGGCTTGCACGGGCGGGTGCTTCCAGAGGGCGAAGGTGTAGTCTGTCAGCAGGGTGGTGCGGCGGCCGTGGCCGGGCTGGGCGTAGAGCAGGACGGCATCGATGCGGTAGGGGTCGACCTTCCACTTGAACCAGCCGGTGCGGGTAGTGACTTCCCGGACGGGGAGGGGGGCGGGGAAGTCGTCATCGGTGTGGTCGAGGTCGGCGTCGAGGTCGGCGCTCGGGTCGCCGGAGGCGTCGGGATCCTGAGCCGGGGTGACCGGGGGCATAGAGATAGAGGGGCCGTCGGGCTCGGCGGCTGGTGCGGCGGCTGACGCGGTGGAGGCGGACTTTGTTCGGCCGACGCCGTAGGGGGCGTCGCGGTGTTTGAGCATGAGGCCCTCGACACCGAGGCGGCGGGCCTGGGCGCGGGCGGCGGCAAGATCTGCCCAGGAGGATTGCGGCAGGAGCGGGGAGAGCAGGATCTGCCGGGATGCGGTTTGTGCGCTCAGGAGCTGCTCGAGCATTTTTCGCCGCTGGGCGGTCGGCAAGTTCCGCAGGTCGGTGGCGCCGGCGTGGAGGAGGTCGTAGGCAACAAATGCCACCGGCACATCAGCGAAGAGGACGGGCTGGACGAGCTTTTTGCCGAGCCGAAGTTGCAGGTCCGCAAAGGGCAGCGGGGTGCCGGGGAGGCCGAGGTGGTCGGGGCTGGGTCCGAGAGGCGGGGTGGCGAGGCTTGATGTTGGGTTGGAGGAGTTAGAGTGTTCGAACGCGAGGACTTCACCGTCGAGGATGGTGTCGTCGGGCAGTTCGGCTGCCGCGGCGGCGATGAGGTCCGGGAACTGGCCGGAGATGTTCTCCTGACCGCGGGACCAGAGGGCGGCGCCGTTGGGACGGATGGCCTTGCGGGTTATGAGCTGGCCGCGGATGCCGTCGAACTTCCATTCGGCGTGGTAGAGCTCGCGCGGGCCGAGAGCGTGCTCGAGGTCGGCGGCATCGCCACCGAGCTGGTGGGCGAGGTAGAACGGCAGCGGGCGGAGTGCGGCGGAGGCCATCTCGGCGGCTGATGGTGCGCCGGCTGAAGATGACAAAACTGGTGTTTTCTGCAGCAGTAGACGCAGAAAATCACCGGAGGGTGACCAGTCGCCGGTAAGGCGGGATTCCATCTCGGCGGGGGTGATGCCGGCGATGCGGGACAGCGCGCGAATGGTCAGGCCGCGCGAGACGCCGATGCGAAATGCGCCGCTGAGGAGCTTGTGGAAGACAAGGCGCTGGGAGGAGCTTGGGAGCATGGCCCAGGAGCCGAGGATGAGCTCGCGCTGGCGGGCCGGGCTGGCGCGGCGGAGCGGCGCGATGCGCTGGGCGAAGAAGGCGGCCAGACCGAGGGGCTCGGGTGGCGCGGATGTGCCAGAAAAGCCTGGAATTTCAAGTGGAACAAGCAGCGCGAGCGTTTCGGAAAGATCGCCGACGGCCTGGTAGGAGTCCTCGACGAGCCAGTCGGGCGTGGCGGCAAGTTCGCCGGCGAGTGTGCGGAGCACGGAGCGCGGGATGGTGCGTTTGAGGCGTGAGCCGGTGAGCAGCCAGAGTGCCCAGGCGGCATCTTCGTGTGTCGCGGTGCGGAAATACTGCTCTAGAGCAGCGAGTTTGTCGCTGGTGCCGCTGGCGGCATCGAGCTGGAAGTAGAGATCGGTGAACGCACGCACGGATGGAGGGTACCAGTGCAGGGGCGATAAGCCGTGCTCGGGTTCCCCTTGCGGGCCGGAAGCTGGGAGGACTGCAACGTCCGATGCGGGCGGTGCATGTCCCAGAACAAAGCGGGCATCGGGGGTGCCTAGTGCGGGATCCCGGAACACACGATACCCACGGCGATGTCCCGCAGTACCCCCATACCGGCACCAAAGGCACGAACAGTGCCCGCTGCCGGCGCTGCGCGCGGTGGCCGGGGTGGGGGCATGCAGAAGTCGGGGAGCCTGCTGTTTGCAGCACGGCCCGGCGTGACGCTGGTGCTGGTGGTGATGCTGCTGGTGCTGCTGCAGGTTGCGGTGATGGGGACGGTGACTTCGTCGGCGCGGCAGGTGGATCTGATGACGGTGGGGTACCAGGGCGTGCAGGCGAACTACAGCGCGGAGGGCTTGCTGCAGCGGGGTATTCGTGAGGCGGTGCGGAACACTGACGAGGATGGCAACGGGACGATCGGCACGGTGGGCGCGGCGATGGGCAGTTCGCTGACGCGGACGACTTCGGGGAGCGACTCGATCCTGACGGGGACGGTGGCGGTGGGTGATGTCACGCGGTCGTTGCAGTATCGCTGGACGGTGGTTCAGCCGGTGGTGGCCAGCGGGATGCCGCTGGCGGAGTTCTTTACGGTTGTCAACGCGCCTACGGCTCTTGCATCGATCGGCTGGAGCGGTGCGGCGGCGGCCATCGGGGCGGTGGCGGATATCAACTTTGACAACAGCACGAGTGCGATGTGGCGTGGCGGTCCGACGGGCCGCCACGGCACGAGGATCACCGGATCGCTGAGCATCACGCTGCCGGGCACGTACACGTTCAATGTTGAGTCGAACGATGGCTCGGACTTTGCGATCAATGGCTCGACGCTGATCAACAACGACGGCGTGCACAGCATGAGCGGACGGAGCGGGACCACGGTGCTGGCGGCCGGTACGTTTCCGTTTGTGGCCCGCATGTTTGATCAGGGCAACGCGCATGGCTTCCGGCTGTACTGGCAGCCGCCGGGGGCGACGGCGCTGACGCTGATTCCGCCGAGTGTGATGACGGGCAGCGGGCCGTCGCGCGGTGTGACGGCGCACTCGTGGCTTTCGCTGCGGAGCAACTCACAGATCACGGCGTGGGCACGCTCCGGTCTGGCCGGCGGTACGGCGGTGGTGACCAACGCGACGACGAATAACGGCAGCAGTGCCGGCATTGATCTGCGGAACCAGGCGTTGCTGCTGGGCGATGTGCAGGTTGGTGTGGGCGGCGCACTGGGGACGGTGCTGAAACTGAGCGGCAGTTCGTCGTGGACCGGCACGGGCTCGGCACTGTCGGTGCCTGCGGCCGTTGAGCGGGTGTCGATGCCGGTTGTGCCGGGTACCACGCTGGGCTCAGTAGTATCGCTGACGAACTCGGCAACGGTGAGCTACGGGCCCGGGACAGTGCGGTGCTGGAGTCTGAGCATGGCCGGGGACAGTGTGGTGACGATCAACGGTGAGACGGTGCTGATCGTCGATTTCACGCTGTCGATGGCTAATCAGGCAAGGATTCAACTGGCCCCCGGCGCATCGCTGCGGCTGTATGTCGGCAGCGGTGTGTGGATGGCTGGCACAGCGCAGATCAACGGTACTTCCAGCCGCAGCCCTGATGTGCGGTTGTACATGACCAACCTCGGCACACCGACGTTCGCCATGGGCGACAGCACGCTGTTCTGCGGCAACGTGCAGAATCCCAACGGCACGATTGCGATGTTCAGCGATTCGGTGTTCTACGGCACGATGGAGGCCAACAACGTGACGCTGGAACAACAGGCACGCATCTTCGCGGATGTTTCCGCCAGCAGCGGCGGCAGCTCGATTGCCTCCGCCACGCTGGTGTACTTCAGTGATCTGACGCTGCCGAACTGAGTGTGCGCTTACTTCGGCTTCGCGGCCGGTTCGGTCATCAGCTTGCCGCCGATGATGACGGCGGTGCAGTGGGTGGTGTATTCCAGCGGGTCACCGTCGTAGCAGGCCACATCGGCATCCTTGCCGGGTTCCAGCGAGCCGACGCGGTCGGCGATGCCCAGCAGCGTGGCGGCATCAATCGTGATGGCCCGGAGTGCGGCATCCTGGCCCAGGCCGTTGGCCGCGGCGATGGCGGCTTCGAAGAGCACGACGCGGGTCTTGGGCACATACGCCTCGTAGCCGGCCTGGAAGCAGAAGGGGATGCCGGCCTTGCGGAGCAGGGCGGCGGCCTCGAGCGTGCTATTGGCCAGCTCTCCGTAGGCACGGGCCATGGGCGGGTGCAGGATGACCGGCACACCGGCGGCTTTGAGTTCGGCGGTCAGCAGGTAGGCCTCGGCTCCGCCATCGAGGATGAGGCGGAACTTGAACTCCTCGGCCAGGCGGAGTGCGCTGGTGATGTCCTGGGCGGATTGTGCGGTGATGAGCAGGGGGACCTTGCGATCGAGCACATCGACCAGTGTTTCCAGCCGCAGGTCGCGGGCGGGCTTGCCCCCGGCGGGCTTGTCCTGGCCGTCGGTGGTGGTGGCATCGCCGGCGGGGGCGGGCTTGGCCTCGGGCGCGGGTTTGAGGAGTTTGGTCCGATATTCCTGGGCGCGGATGAGCTCGGCCCGGAGCATGGCCACGGCCTTGGCGCGGGTGCCGGGGGCCTGGGCCCCGGGGCGGTGGGCGCTGGGGCCCAGCGTGGCGGCAACCATGGCCACGGGGACGATGGTGCAGTCCTGCACGGTGCCGCCGGTGGTCTTGGCGATGAGCGTCTGGCCGCTGATGAGCTCACCGGGAGCGTGGCCGGTGTGGATGGTGGTGACACCCAGCGAGCGGACGTAGGCCACCAGCGGGTCCTGCGGGTTGAAGGCGTCGATGGCCCGGAGCTCGGGCTGCACGGGTGCGGAGCGTTCGAGCTGGTCGGAATCGTGCTTGGTGTTGAGCAGTCCTGAGAGGCCGACGGTGCTGCGGCCGTCGATGAGGCCGGGGATGGCCACCTGCGTGGTGATGACTTTGGCCCCGGCGGGGACGGTCATGGTGGCGGCGGTGCCGATGGCGGCGACCTTGCCGTTCTCGATGAGCAGGAGGCCGTTGGTGATGTCACCAGCGGGGCCCATGGTGCGCAGGAGCTTGGCCTGGATGACGATGGGGGTGGCGGCGGCGGGCTGCGGCGTGGATGGGGCAGGAGGGGTGGGTGGTGCGGGAGGGGTAGCTGGTGCGGCTTGGGCGTGCACCGCGTGCGCACCGGCGGCGAGGAGGAGTGTTGCCGCGGTCAGGAGGCGGGCGAAGGCAGAATGTGCCGGGCGGCGGGTGGTGGTGGTCATGGTTCGGCCTTGCGCAGAAAACGCTCGTGCGGTCGTTGGTGCGGCTCGGTGCCAGATTCTGGAAGGAGATAGTTGCGCGAGGAGGCGGAGCGCGGTTTATGCGCGGCTGATGGTCAGCTTCATGTCGGCGACGGCCTGGCGGAGACCGACGTAGATGCCACGCGCAACAATGCTGTGGCCGATGTGCAGCTCGGTCATCCCGGGGATTCGCGCAACATGTGCGACGTTGGTGTAGTTCAGGCCGTGTCCGGCGTGGAGGCGCATGCCCATGGCGCGGACGGCGTGGCAGGCGTCGGCCAGGCGGGCGATCTCGGCGGCCAGCGCGGGGCGGAGGGCATCACCGCCGCTGGCGGCGAAGGCGTTGGCGTAGGGTCCGGTATGGATCTCGCAGGCGTCGAAGCCGGCGGAGCGGCAAGCCTCGATTTGGCGGACATCGGCATCGATGAATGCGGAGACGGTCATGCCGCCGCCGCTGTGGCCGGCGGGGTCCTTGAGCTTGGCGACCATGGTCTTGAGGCGGGCGAGCTGGCCGATGACATCCAGGCCGCCCTCGGTGGTGACTTCCTGGCGGCCCTCGGGCACCAGGGTGCACATGTGCACGTGGAGCTTGCGGGCGATGCCGAGCATTTCTTCGGTGGCGCCCATCTCCAGGTTCAGGCGCATGCGGGTGAGGGGGCGGATGACCTCGACATCGCGGTCGTTGATGTGGCGGCGATCTTCGCGGAGGTGGACGGTGATGATGTCGGCCCCGCCGAGTTCGGCCTCGTGGACGGCGCGAGCGGGATCGGGCTCGGCGAAGTCGGTGGGGTGCAGGCCGCCGCGGTAGCGGGCCTGGCGGAGCGAGGCGACGTGGTCGATGTTGACGCCCAGGAGCGGAGCGGTGGGGTTCATGGCGTGGTCGGTGAGGAGGTGTGTTGCAGGAAGCGTGCGGGCTCAGGCGGGTTTGCCGCCGGGGCGCACGAAGTTGTACTCGGGGTCTTCTTCGAGGGTCTCAACAGCCTGCATGAGGCAGCGCTGGCAGATGCAGGCGGTGTCGATTAAGGGGCTTTGCCAGTAGGGGTCGGTGCCGCCGCGCTGCTCGAGGCAGACGTTGCAGGTGGTATTGGCGAAGGCGGAGTCGATGCCGGCCTCGGCGAGCACGACGGCGGTGAAGGCGGCGTTGATGCACTGGCGGCAGATGAGGGAGCCCTGGTGGCCCTCGATCATGGGGCGGGCCTCGCTCCAGTGGTTATGGCAGAAGTCACAGAGGAAGTCCTCCGGCTGCATGTTCTCGGGGTCGCTGCCTTTTCGGTGCATGGGGAGAGCGTATGGGGGTAGTCGCGCGGGAAGACGGGGGAGATGAACGCGGAGGACGCGGAGGGGAAAAGGCAAGGAACGCGGAGAAGAGAAGAAGGAAGACTGGGGGAAGGGTCGCCAGGGGGAGAAGGGAGGCAGAAGAACTGGCTCACGCAGAGGACCAGAGCACCGGAGGAAGGAAGGAGAAGAGGGGAACATGGATGGGCAGGATGGGCAGGATGAAGACCGGGAGAAGGACGGGAGGCGGTGTTGGGGCTTGGATTTCTCTTGTCTTTCACTGGTGCTCTGGACCTCTGTGTGAGGTGCTTTTTCTGGTTTGCCTCGGGTGCGGGGGAGTGAGGGCGAGAGATAGCAAGGCACATCGCCCGGAAGGGCGATGCCACGCGGGGGATGCCACGGGGGAGTGGGCGGGATGTGGATGTGGTCACTGGCCCGGTGGTGCCGGGGGCGGCGGGGTGGCCGGGCGGGGCAGGTCGGTGTGTTCACCGAGGAGCTGGGTGCGGGCGATGAGCTGGTAGGTGGGGCTGGTGGCCAGGAGCTGGGCGTGGGTGCCGGTGGCTTCGATGCGGCCGGCGTTCATGACGACGATGAGGTCGGCGCGAAGCACGGTGGAGAGGCGGTGGGCAACGACCAGGCAGGTGCGGCCCTTGCTGAACTCATCGAGGGCATCGTTGATCTTGGCCTCGCTGTCGGCATCGATCATGCTGGTGGCCTCATCGAGGATGAGGATGGCCGGGTCGCGGAGGATGGCGCGGGCGATGGCGATGCGTTGTTTCTGGCCGCCGGACAGGCCGCTGCCGCCTTCGCCGATGGGGGCGTCGTAGCCGCCGGGCTTGGCGCTAATGAACTCCTCAGCGCGGGCCTTGCGGGCGGCATCGCGGACCTGGACATCGCTGGCGCCGGGTGCGGCGTAGCGGATGTTGGTGGTGATGGAGCCCTTGAACAGCACGACGTCCTGGGTGACGACGCCGATCTGCTCGCGGATGCTGCGGCGGGTGACGGTGGCGATGTCGGTGCCGTCGATGAGGATGCGACCGGCGGGGCTGTCGCCGCGGGCGGGGTCGGGCTCGAAGAGCCGGGGGAGCAGGCTGAGCAGGGTGGTCTTGCCGCAGCCGTTGGGGCCGACGAAGGCGATGCGGCTGCCGTGGGGGATCTTCAGCGAGACGTCGCGGACGGCGGGGACCTCGGCGGCGGGGTAGGTGAAGCTGACGGACTGGAACTCGACATCGACGCGGTGGCGCGGGAGGGCGGGCTTGCCGGCATCCTCGGCGGTTTCCTGGGCGGCGTTGAGGACCTCGCGGAGCTGGTTGGCCGCCGCGGCGGAGGACTGCATCTCGGCCAGGAAGCCGGTCAGCGGGCGGAGGGAGGCACCGGCGACGCCGAGGGCGGCGAGGGTGACCAGGAAGGATGAGGGGTCGAGCTGGTCGTCGATGATCGCCTTGCCGGCGATGAGCATGAGGAAGCCCAGGACGAAGATGGCCAGGGTCTCGGTGAGTGGTGAGGAGATGGCCTTGGCGGTGCGGACTTTGAGGTCCTGGGCCAGGAGGTGGTCGCTGGCGACTTTGAAACGGTCGAACTCCTGCTGCTCGGCGGTGGAGGTCTTGACCACGCGGAGGTGGATGCAGGCGTCGTAAGCGGTGCGGAGGAGTTCGGAGCTGGAGGAGAGCGAGGCGCGGGTGCCGCGGCGGATGATCTTTCCGGTGCGGCGGATGATGTGGTAGAGGACGGGGGCGACGAGCACGGCGGCGGTGGCCAGGCGCCAGTCGGTCAGGAAGGCGGCGATGACGGCGGCGATGCCCTTGCTGAGCTGGGCGACGAGCTTGCCGAGCAGGGAGTTAAAGCCGTTGCCGACGGCGGTGGAATCGCCGACGATGCGGCGGATCTGGGTGCTGGGGCCGACGGCGACCATGGTGGCCAGGGGGCTGTCGACGACGCGGCGGAAGCATTCCTCACGGATGCGGGCGATGGTGCGGTTGATGATGGTCAGTGCGTAGTAGCTGTGCAGGAAGTTGCACACGGCGCCGACGATGGTGAGCACGGCCAGGAAGATGGTGACACCGACGAGGGCGGCGTAGCGGCCCTCGGGCAGGGCGCTGATCCAGGATGCGGGGATGATGCCGCCGATCTTGCCGTTGAAGTCGGCGACGATCATGGGCAGGTTTTTGATGCTTGGGGGTGTTGAGCCGTGGGCTGATGCGGGGGCGGCGGCCGGGGATGGGGCGGGGGTGGAGGTTGGGGCAGCGGCAGGGGCGGAAGGAGGGGTGTTGGGTGCCGTGGCCTGAGCGGGAGCCGGTGCGGCGTCGGCGGTCGGGGCGGCCTTGCTGGCCGGGGCGAGGATGACCTGCAGCACGGGGGCCATGGTGGCCATGCCCACGCCCAGCCCGCCCGCGGAGAGTAACGCGAAGATGAGTGCAAGGACCAGCCGCGAACGCTCGGCGAGCATGTAGCGGGCGAAATACCAATAGTCAGCCATGGATGGAGATGGTAGAGGGCGGCGCGGGATGATGGCCGCCGAAGGCAGGGGATGGACGGATTTTGATTGGTGTAGAGTGGGTGTGGGCGTTCGTTACACGACGACGCCGTCGCGAGCGGCAGTGCCAAGGCGGCTGCCGATGGAATCAAGGATGAACCCGCCGAACATTGGGCTGACCAAGGAGGCGATGACGGCGGCGAGGTGGATCCGCATAGAGGTGCCGCCGAGGATCCGACGTGCCCGAAGGCCAAGGTGGAGTGCGACGCCGCTATAGAGCGGGCCGGGCAAATAGACCAAGGGCAGGAGCCAGGGGGTAATGCGGCCTGTGATTGTGACGAGGAGGATGAGTTGGCCGAATCCGACCACGACCCCGATGAACGTCCAGCGCACGCAGAGTGCCCGCAGTGCCTCGGCCTGCGCCGGGTCGACGCGACGTACCGGCTTGAGGATGCTTGTAGTGGTTCGGCATGCGGTGACGTCGTTGCCGCATTCAGGGCAGAGATCACTTCCGTGCTGATCGACGCTGTAACCGCAGTTGTGACACCTCCCCATGCAGAGGCTTCGAAGCTGCGCCGGTGTTGGACCGATTACGCCGAAGCTGATGCCGCAGGCCAGAAAGATGCGGTGAGCACGCCGACACATGTCGGCAGCGGGCAGCAGGCCGAGCAGGGGAATGAGTGTGATGAGGCCGGCAACAACGCCGAAGATGACCGGCCCAAGCAGTGGTCGGGATGGAGCATCGTTCAGTGGCGAGCTGGCTTGGGCGACGAGGAAAAAGGCAAATCCGACGGTTCCGGCCGCCAATGTCTGGCCCGCAAGAACGGCCAGCGCGGCGGGTACACCCATGCCGCTGATGAGAAGTGCGAGCGTGACAGCGAGCATGAAGACGGCGAAGAGACCAGCGAATGCGCAGAGCCTGAAAGCGCGTCCGAGTGCGTGGAGCTGAAGCGCGGCACCGTTGATATGTGCGATCTTGCTTTGACCTGTCACCGCCGATGCCCTTTCCAAGCTAGTGCCATGGTTCTACGCGGCAAGTGGGTGGCGGTTGCGATGCACGGGGCTATAGAGTCGCCGCGGGTTCGTTGCTGATGCGGTCGCGCGCAGCGCGGCGGAGCTGGGCGGCGAGTTGAAAGAGCGTTGGTGCCGCCAGGACGGGATTCAGGAACGAGGCCAGCGTGATGATGACGGCCGCGGACCAGCGCTCCGGGGCGAGGATTTGCCGTGCGCTCTTTGCGTAGTCATGTGCGTACATGCCCCAGACCAGGCCGGTGAACCAGAGCAGGGGCAGGAGCCCGGGCGCTGTGTTGCTGCCGAGGATCATCAGGGCGATGGCTGGCAGGCCGAGCATGAGGCCGACGATGGCGACCTGGGAACACCGCGCAGCGCAGGTGGAGATGTCCTCGGCGGAGAGGGGCGGTGGTGCTGGTGCGGGGGAGGGGGAAGGGTTGACTCGGTCGGTGGTGATGTCGCCGCCGCACTCGGGGCAGGTGTTGCCTGCCTGCTGGGTGATGTCGTAGCCGCAGGTGTGGCAGCGGCCCTCGCAGAGGCTGTCGATGACGGACTGGGAGGGGCCGACCGGGCCGAGGGGCACGCCGTGGGACCGGAAGATGGTGCGGGCGCTGATGCAGAAGGCAAGGGCCGGGATCAGGCCCAGGAGCGGGATCCAGCAGCACATGCCCAGTGCCGCGGCATCGACACGCTCGGTGGCGGTGGCATCACGCGGCGGCGAGTCGACCTGACCATCACCCAGGGCCCGGGCGTGGTGGCCGCAGGCGATGAGGCAGGAGGTGGCGAGCTGGCCGGTCCAAAAGAGGATGACGCCGATGTTGTGCAACCGGGTGGTGATGAGGACCACACTGATGAGCATCGAGATCAGCGAGTAGACGATCGCGATGGCGCAGAGGCGGTAGCCGATGCCCAGGGTGCGGAGGTTGACGACCTCGCCGTCGACGATGGCGGTTTTGACGAGCCGCGGAGCGGCGGCGGGTTGTGCGGGCGGGGGGACCTCCACGGAGTCGTGTACTGCTGTTGCGGCGGTGCGGTTGCGGGGAGGGCTGCCGGAGGAGGCGCTACGCGGGTTACTCACTGGTGCCGGACTTTGCGGCCAGGCGGAGGCGGAAGGCAAGGCGGAGCAGCAGGGCGGCACCGAGCAGTGGCGAGATGAGTGAACTCAGCAGGACGGCGGCGTGATCGACGGTGCCGCGGGCGGCCAAGACCCGCAGTGCCCTGGCGGCCATGACAGCGCCGGCCAAGCCCCAGAGGAAACCGAGGAGCCAGGTGATCAGGAGCACTTCGCGGCGGGCGGATTCGATGAGCAGGACCAGTACAAGTTGGAGGGTGCCCAGGGCGAGCCCGGAGTAGCCGACCAGATCACAGGTGCCAGCAAGGTCATTGGCTTGCACGCGATCGATCGTGACGGGTTTGAGGCCGCTGGCGGCGGATTGCCTGTCACCTGAGATGTCGCTGCCGCACTCGGGGCAGGTGTCGCCGGGCTGGTGATTGATGTCGTAGCCGCAGGTGTGGCAGAGCCCCAGGCGGAGGGCGTTGATGGCGGCCTGACTTGGGCCGACAAGGCCGACGGGCACGCCCAAGGTGTTGAAGATGCGGTGGGCCCTGCCGCAGAGGTCCGCGGCGGGCATGAGGCCGAGGATCGGGAATGCGCAGAGGCCGACGGTGAGGACATCGGCGGCGATGTCGAAGACTCTGGCGGGGCGGGGCGGCGGATTGGTCGCCACGGCGGCGTCACCGAGGCGGCGCCGGCGGAAGGCGATGGTGATGGCGATGCCGGTGGCGAGCTGGCCGCCGAGGAAGATACCCAGAGCGGTCAGCTCCATGCGGCGTGCCAGGAGCATGCCGCTGATGAACATGATGAGGAAGGAGTAGATCGCGGCCAGCGCACAGATGCGGTAAGTGGTGGCCAGCGTGTGGAGGTTGACCATGTGGCCGTCGATGCGCGCGGCTTTGACGGTGGGGACTGGCCGGTCGGGTTGGAGTGAAGCGGTGACCTCCACGGATGTCTGTTCGCTCTCGGCGGTGGTGGGGTTGCTTGCCAAGGGAATCTGGAGGCGGGTGGTACGGATCCGCTGGGGCCAGGTGCGGGCGGTGCGTCAATGTTCCGGCGGTGCTCCAGACCTTACGCCTTGGGTCCGGCCTTGGCCGCATCGCCCAGCCGTACGGCGATGCTGCCCAGACTGAGCCCGCCAAGGCCCGGCCAGATGCAGCCCAGAAGCAGCACGGCGAAGTGCATCACCGATCCACGGGCTTTGAGCAGCCGGAGAGCGTCCCGGGCGATAAGGAATGCGACGATGCCCCAGAGCGGACCTGGCAGCCAGAGCCAGAAGAACTGCCGGGCTGTGATCGAGGAGATGCTCATGTAGATGAGTGCTTGGACGGTTCCCAGGCACAAGCCGACGAAGGCCGTTCGGCCCACCAAGATCTCTGCGGTTGCGACGCGGGCTCGATCAAGCTCAACCGGCCTGGCGTTGTTTGCGGGCAGGTTCCTGTCGCAGGAGATATCTGCTCCGCACTCCGGACAGGTGCCTCCGGGCTGGCGGCTGATGTCGTATCCGCAGGCGTGGCACGCGTCGAGCAGCAGTGCATCGATTGCGGCCTGTGAAGGACCGATGAAGCCGACAGGGACATCGACGGCGTTGAAGACGCGGTGAGCGTTGCCGCAGAGCACAGCCGCCGGAAGCAGGCCGAATACAGGCACGCAGCCGATGATGCCGACGAGCACGCATGAGAGTTTCTGGCCGAAAGTGAGCCTCCCGGGTGCCGGTGCGACCTGGGCGTTGCCGCGGAGGCGAAGGCGGGCGGCAAGGCCGAGGGTCACGCCGATCGCCGGCTGAGCGATGAGCAGCGCGATGCCTGCCAGGCCGGTGAGGCCCTGTCCAGCGAGATAAAAGGAGATTGACAGGACAGCGAAGTAGCTGAGTGTTCCCACCGCGGCAATGCGATAGGCACGAGCGAGCGAGTGCAAGTTGACCGTGAGTCCGCCGTACTCGATGGTTTTGAATAGAGGCTGGCGATATGGTTTGGTGGTGTGCACGAATGACCCTGCGGAGGATGTCGATGCGACGGCGGCTCAGCTTGCACGGCCGGTGGTGACGACGCGGGAGAGCCTGACAGCCATGCCGATGAGCAGCATGCCGCCGAAGGGGGGCCAGAGGAGCATGGCCAGGGGGATGGCCAGTTCGTCGGCTGAGTGGTGGGCGCCGAGGGCACGCTTGCCGCGGCTGGCGACGATGCCGCCGATGATGGCCATGGGGATGGATGGGCTCCAGATGAGCAGCAGCAGGTCTCTGTTCTTGAGGGTGGCCAGTGCGATGAGTTGTGCCGCGGCGATGATGAAGCTGATGGAGGCGAGC
>CAILKP010000159.1 GCA_903834785.1 uncultured bacterium | reverse complement strand
TGCACTTGCCGCTGATGCGGATGGCAAGCACGGCGATCTTCAGCAGGAGGGACTCGTCGGCGATCTGGTCCGGCGTGAGCTTGGTCATGCTCCTCATCTACGCGCCAGAGCTGACACGGTTGCGTGGTTTTCTACAGAGCATCCAAGCACCTTCTCGCAGCGGTTGTGCGGGGATCGGCCACCGTCCCGCGGACTGCATTCCATGCGACTTCTAATCCTTGCTCAAACGCGCATCGCGTCGCAGGTCGGGCAAAGCGAGACACGACAGGCGACAGACTCGCCACGTACATACACGCGATCGCCACACGCTGCGACTTGTTGAGTGTCTGGATGTCCGCGAAGATTTCTTCCATCTGTTCCGACCCACCCACCCCCGATCTCCCGGACCATGCGGTCCGTAGTCTCGGTGATCGTATTTGCTCTGGAGGGTGCCCGCAATGGGCGGCGACGGGCCCGACGGCTGATCGCAAGGCGGGAAGGCGGTGGAGCCGGGGAGGCGGCCCGAGGCGTGCAATTTCGCGCCGGGTTGATGTTTTTTGGGTGGTTGGGGTGGGCACGGTGGCGGGCTTTGTGGTATTCTGGAGGGGTCCGCGAAGGCCGCATTACTCTGGGGAATCCTGTGTCACCATCTGACCATTCTGACCGACCGAAGAATCAGAAGCCAGCCGCACCAGCCGCCAGTGGAGGCGGGGGCGGGGCGGGAGCGCCACGGCCGGTGAATCGGCCGCTGAACAAGATGCCGCCGCGGCCGAACCCGGGGGCGGCGGCGATTCCGCTGGCTGGGGATGAGCCGGCGGAGGCGGCTGAGCCGGTGCGGGGGAACAGGGCGGGGATGGGGTCGGGGTCTGTGGCTGGCGCTGGAGCGGGTTCGGGGGCTGGGACTGGCGAGCGGGCGGGCGGGCGGCCGGCGCCGGCGGCGTTTGGGCCGGCCAGGCCGGTGGCGGCCAGGCACGTGGACCCGGCGTGGAACCAGAGCACCAAGCGCAGCGGCGGGCCGGGGATTGATGTGGAGTATGAGGAGGAAGAGGAACCCGTCGTAGTGCGGGAGAAGCTGAAGCTGAGGTGGTGGGCGTTTGCCGCGGCGGTGGTGGGTGTGGTTGCTGCCGTGGGGACCAAGGCCGCGTATGAGCCGCCGCGGGGGCCTGAGGCGGTAAGTTACCTGGCCGGGATGGCGATCGGCGTGCTGCTAATACCGACGGTGGTCGGGCTGATTGTGTTTGCGGCCACGCGGCGGAAGGTGACGCCGGCCAATGTGGTGTTTGCGGCGTTGTGTCTGCTGGTGGGGCTGGGCAATGGCCTGGGGGAGGTGGCCAGCCACCGCAACGACGGCGTGAACGCGGTGATGAAGAAGGCCGAGCAGCTCAGCCGCGATGTGGAGGAGGAGATGAAGTCGGCCGCGAAGCACGGCGACCCGGACCCGGATGCGGCCAAGGACTTTGCCGACCGGAGTTACTACATCATGCGGGAACTGGGCGCGGCGGCTGATGAACAGACCAATACGGTGCTGACTGCCGCGGCGAACCGGGTGCACCAGATCCTGCAGCTGAACTACGAGATGACGCTGCGGTTCAACGAGTCGCGGACCAACGAGACGCTGAGCCTGAAGCGCGGCGGGCAGCAGCGAGATCTGAAGGAAGCACTCAACGAGATCGCGGAGCTGGACAACTGGGTGCGGCACGTGCACAAGTTCACCAGCGAGTCGCCGGAGGCGATCCGGATGGAACTGCGGGGCAAGAAGATCCCCGAGACGGCGGTGAACGCGTCGATCCAGCGGGTGATGGAGGCGATTCAGTACAACGATTATCTGAAGCTGCGGCAGCTGGATATGGACATTCTGGCCGGGACGAAGGACCTGCTGACGCTGCTGCAGAACACGTACGGCACGTGGACGTACGACGACATCAAGGATCGCTTTGAGTTTGCCAGCACCGACACGCTTCGGAAGTTTGACGCGATCAGCCGGCGAATTGCCGAGGCGACGGCCAAGGAATATGAGCTGGAGGCGACGATGCGGGATGCGTCGCGGCGGCAGGTGGACCGGGCCAAGCAGATGATCAAGAAGTGATGCGAGCCGATGCTGGTTCTGGCGCTGAGCACCAAGGAGTACTTCGGACCGACCGGGCTGGTGCTGCTGGCGGCGGGGTGCCTTGCGCTGGCGGTGCTGGGCTGGCGGTGGATGCGCGTGCCGGAGCACGGCTGGTGCCGCAGGTTGCGGGTGACGGGGTGGGCGGCGTGGCTGCCGTGGAACCTGCTGTGGGCGAGGCGATGCGGGTATGACTTGCGGCCGCAGCTTGCGGGGGCGGCGCGGCCGGTGGTGTGCCCGGAGTGCGGGAGCGTGGCGGATGCGGGGCCACGGGTGGTGCGGGGCTGGCGGGAGCAGCGGCGGCTGGTGGTGACGGTGCTGATGCTGCTGATGGCCGGAACGGCGCTGAGCAATGCCAACTGGGTGCGGCGGCGGCTGAATCTGGCGACTGCGCCGCGGCCAGTGCTGTGGGCGGCGTGGCTGATCGGCGGGAGCGAACTGCAGTACAAGGTGCGCGATGAGCTTGAGGCGCGGGAGCTGGCGGGGCTGAGCGGGGAAGCGCGGCGGCGGCGCGAGATTGAGCTGGCGATCAGGGATTTGGGGGCGGATGACCGGATCGGCAATGCAGAGCAGGCGATGGAGACGCTTGTGAAGATGGGGGCGTGGGATGCGCTCGAGGTGGCGCTTGACGATGCGGATGTTCAGCGGCGGCAGCTTGCCGCGGTTGTGCTGCGGCAGCGAGCGGATGGGTGGTACAACCCGGGATGGGACAGCGTGGACCCGAAGCTGCGAGAGACCGGACCACAGCTGCCGGCAAGTGCGGCGCTGATCCGGGCCACGGTGGAGGGACTCAAGGATGATGACTTCCCGAACGAGGTGGCGGGACAGCGCAGCACCGGGCTGTGTAACGCGTGGGACGGGGCGGCGTTTCTGCTGCGGCGGATGGAGCAGGCCACGCCGGAGCTGGCGAAGGCACTGGACAGCACGGATGTGCAGCAGCGGTTTCTGGCGGCGGTGATCCTGGCGCATGGGCACAGGACCGAGCTGGCGGAACGCGTGGTGCCGGTGCTGATGGCACACCTGCGGGACAACCAGATCTCGGCTGATGCCAGGGAAGCGTGCGGGGCGCTGGCACAGCTTGGTGCCGCGGCGCGGCCGGGCGTGGAAGCGGGGCTGGCTGGCGCCGATGCGCAGGGGCGGAAGCTGGGGGAGTTGCTGCTGAAACGGCTCGATGGATTGCCGCTTGATGTTGCGGATCAGGTGTATTTCGCGGAGGTGTTTCCGGGGACCGGTGATCCGTTTGAGCAAGCGGAGATGATGTTTGGAACGCTGTTTGAGCGGCCGTGGAGTGTGCAGCCGAGCAGGCCGGTGGGGAAGTGAGCCGCACAAACCCTGCCGGAGGAACCGGCGGGATTTGTGGGACGGGGGAGCGCGGGTGGCGGGTGCTGGCTCCGAGCGGAGGTGAGGGTTGAACTGGCGTGAGGCGTGTTCACCGGCCCCGGCCTGCCGGCCTGGGGTTCCTAGGCGTGACCTAAAGGGCACAAACCCTGCCGGAGGAACCGGCAGGATTTGTGGCACTAGGAGGGCTGAGTGGGAAGGTCAGCGTCGCGGGGGAGCGATGACGGCCGCTCCGGGGGCGAGAACTTCCTGGACGCCGGCTTCGGCGAGGGTCTGACGGGTTGCGGCGGCCTGCTCGGCGGAGATCTTGCCGAAGTGAACGCCGATGGCCAGCATGCCGACTTCGTTGAACCCTGCGGCTGTGGCGAGCTGAATGGCACGCTCGTAGGTCGCGTAGCGGAGGCGTCGCCAGTGATACGAGCGCCACAGGGCCAGGGAGAGGCCGACGGTGGTGGCGATGGAGTTGAGCAAGGAGAAGTGGAACTTGGTGCCGAAGAGTTCCGTGAGGGTGTATACGCCGCTGAAGATCAGCAGGACCGTCAGCACGGCCCGCAGCCAGGCGACGCCGAGAGACTTCCAACTGCGGTTGATGGGGATCCCGCGAAAGCCGCTGGAGGTGTGCTCAAGCACGAGGTACGACTTGTGGGGCAAGAGCGGAAAGTAGTAGAGGTGGGAGCACTCGGTGGCGACGTGGAAAACGCCCGGGACTTCGTCAGTCTTGCCGTAGAGAGTCGTTCCCCAGATCACCATCATGAGTCACCTCGCCAGTTTGCCGCTACCACCCGGCCGCGATGAGAACCCGACGACCGGGTTCCGTGCATGCCTTCTGGCGGCAGCGTAGCCGGGGGAGGGACCGCGGGCGGGGAAGACACAAACCCTGCCGGAGGAACCGGCAGGATTTGTGGCACGAGCAGTAAGGATGAGGGGGCGGGGCCTGCCGGACGGGGGCGTGATGGCGCCGGTGTGCGGCGAGGGGGTTATGCTCTGGCAATGGCTCGAAAGACTCGACAGACCGCGGTAGCGACTGAGACGGCTTCCTCCCCCACTGCTGGTGCTGGTGACGGCGCTGCGAGCAGCCCGGTGCGGGCACGGGCGGTGGTTGATGACGGGCCGGTGAGCGATGCGACGGGGCGGCTGCGGGCGGCAAAGGGTCAGCCGGCGGCGGTGGCGGAGTTCAGCAAAGCGGGGCCGGAGACGCGGCTGTACATCGGGGATTGCCGGGACGTGCTGCCGCGGATTGAGGAGGTGCGGAGCGGCGAGGTGGACCTGGTGTTTGCCGATCCGCCGTTTAACTGGAACCGCGGGTACGACAAGTGGAACGATCGGATCCCGGAGACGGAGTATCTGGCGTTTACGTACACGTGGATTGACTTGTGCATTGCGGCGCTGCGGCCGGGTGGGGCGATGTGGATCAACATTCCGGATGACTGGGCGGCGGAGATTGTGGTGCACTGCAAGCGCGAGGGGATGGTGCTGGCGAACTGGTGCATCTGGCACTACCGCTTCGGGCAGAACACCAAGGCGTACTTCATCAACTCGAAGGTGCACGCGCTGTACTTTGTGAAGCCGCCGCAGGACCTGCGGACGTGGGAGCCGCTGGAGGTGCTGGAGGCGACTGACCGGGCGACGACGTACTTTGACCCGCGGACCAACGAGAAGAAGGACGGGTTCCCGCCGGGCAAGCGCGTGCCGCTGGATGTGTGGTACGGCCCGGGCTTCAGCCGGATTCAGGGCAACAACAAGGAGCGGCGGCCGGGGCACGACAACCAACTGCCGGAGGCGTACCTGCAGCGGGTGATCCGGGCGTGCAGCAACGAGGGCGATCTGGTGCTGGACCCGTTTAACGGCTCGGGCACGACCGGGACTGTGGCGAGGGCGCTCAAGCGGCGGTTCATCGGCACGGAGTACTCGGCTGACCTTGCCAAGGCGGCCTTTGAGCGGATGACGGTGCTGGGGCCGGCGACGGAGCTGACTGGGGCGGTGACCAGCAGCGCGATCTTCCAGCCGCGGCAGGCGTCAGCGAAGGCCAAGGCGCGGACCTTGGCCTCGCTGGGCGATTCGTTTGGCGCGGGCAAGAAGCGGGACCGGACCAAGGGCGGTGCGGCTGCCAAGAAGGCTGCAGGCCGCGCTGCGGGCAAGGTCAAGCCGCGTTGAGATCAGACGCGGAAGCGCTGGACGACGGAGCGGAGCTTCTCGGCCTGCTTGGACAGCGCGCTAGCGGCCTGGGCTGAGTGCTCGGCACCGCGGGTGGAGTCCTGCGTGCTGGTGGCGATGCTGGCGATGCTGCTGGCGATCATGCCCGTCGCGCTGCTCTGCTCGTTGGCCGCGGCGGCGATGGCCTGGACCAGGCCCTGGACGGTCTGCTGGCCGGTGACGATGTGGCCCATGGCCTCACCGCTGGAGCGGGCGAGCTTGACGCTTTCATCGACCTGCTTGCGGCCGCGGTCCATGCGGGTGACGGCATCGGCGGTGCCGGTCTGGACCTCGCGGATGGCGCTGCCGACTTCCTCGGTGGCCTTGGTGGTGCGTTCGGCGAGCTTGCGGACCTCATCGGCGACGACGGCGAAGCCGCGGCCGTGTTCGCCGGCGCGGGCGGCCTCGATGGCGGCGTTGAGGGCCAGGAGGTTGGTCTGGTCGGCGATGTCGTTGATGACGCTGATGATCTGACCGATCTGCTCGCCCTTGGTGCCCAGATCAGCGATGGCCTTGGCGGTCTGCTGGACTTCGGCGGCGACTTCGGCGATCTGAGCGACGGTGGTCTCGACGAGCTTGCCGCCTTCGGAGGCCTGGCGACCGGACTCGGTGGCCTGGCTGGCGGCATCGCCGCCCTTCTTGGCGACTTCGTCGATGCTGACACTCACTTCCTCGACCGCGGCGGTGACCTGCTGGATCTGGCCGGACTGGTTCTGCATGCCGGTGGCGATTTCTTCGGCGGCGGCGGCGATCTGTGCGGCGGCGGCGGTGACTTCCTGGGTGGACTTGTTGACCTCGGTGAAGGCGGTGCGGAGGTCCTTGACCATGCGGTTGCCGGAGGCGCCGAGCTGGCTGAGTTCGTCGGCACCGTCGTCGGCGAAGCGTGCGGTGAAGTCACCGCCGGCGACCTGATCCATGGTGCGGCTGAAGGTGTTGACGCGAGTGAGGATGCCGCCGCGGATCAGGAACACACCGGTTCCGATGGCGGCGATGGCGACGCCGCCGATCGCGAGCATGAACGTGGTTGAGCGGGCCACGTGAGCGTGGCTTTCGGCGGCGCGGTCCTTGGAGTACTTCTCGATGAGTTCGCTGACTTGCTCGTTGGCGGTGGCCAGATCGTCAAAGACCTTGGAGAACGCGACCCAGTTCTCTTTGGCTTTGGCGCCGTCCATGTTCAGCATCTGCTCTGCCTTGGTGCAGTACGCGGTCAGCGCGGGCGTGGCCTTCTCGATGGCCTCGCGGATTTCGGCGGGCAGTTCGAGCTTGAGGTTGGACTCGATGGCCTCGGCGAAGGTGGTGGCGTGCTCCTTGAAGCCCTTGAGCACTTCGGCACGCTCGGCGGGTTCGGTAGCGTGCATTCCCTCGAGCACATCGGCGCGGATGGCATCGTGCATCATGTCGCCCTGCATGAAGTTCTGCTGGGCCAGGCCGGCGACGAGAACCTCATCGAGGGCCGAGGACATCGTGCTCAAGGCGCGATAGCCGACGAAACCGACGAGGCCGACGGCGAGAACGCCGCCGAAGCCGATTGCCGCAAGAGAAGTGCTGATTTTCATGGCCATGGATGAGATTCCGTCAGTCAGGGCGCAGCGGGTGCGATGACGAAGCGGCGATAGATGCCGCCACGAAGACCTTCAAAGGCCTTACGGCCAAACGTCGGCACAAATCAGGGGAAGCTGAACTGCACAGATGATCTCTCGGCAAACAGCTCTTATTGAGGAGTGCATATCGGGCCCGTGGAAGCCCGTTTCCGGGGGTTTCCCGGGCATTTTTGCCGCTTTTTCGCCAAATAACCAGTTCTGGAGTTGAGAACGCTCAGCTACCGCTGCGGCGAGTTTGAAGAAGTTGGCAGCGGAGAACGAGCAAGGCCTCGCGGGTTTGTCCTCAGTTTATGGTGAGAACGCGCATCTTGGCCGAGCGGCTCCGGGGGTTGGCGTGGCGCTCGGCATCGTCGGCCTCGGTGATGCTGCCGCGGGAGTCGGTGCCGAGACCGGCGGCGACGAGGGCTGCGAACGCGCGTTTGACGGCGCGGTCCTCCAGCGAGTGGAAGCTGATGATGGCGATGCGGGCACCGGGGGCCAGCCAGGTTGGGCTGCCCCGGCCGGCGGCGCGGGCGGCATCGGCGATGGCGTCGAGCAGGCCGTCGAGGTTGCCGAGCTCGTCGTTGACGGCGATGCGAAGGGCCTGGAAGGTGCGGGTGGAGGGATCGATGCCGGTGATCTGCTTAAAGCTGGGCGGCATGGCCTGGCGGATGACCTCGGCCAGGGCGGCGGTGGTGGTGATGGGGGCGGCGGCGCGGGCCTTGACGATGGCGCGCACGATGCGGCCGGCATCGCGCTCCTCACCGAACTCGCGGAGGATGCGGAAGAGCTCCTGCTCGCTGGAGCGGTTGACCAGATCGGCGGCGGTGATGGGGCCGGCAGGGTCCATCCGCATGTCCAGGGGGCCGTCGCGCATGAAGGACATGCCGCGGGAGGCGTCGTCCATCTGACTGCTGGCAAAGCCGATGTCGGCCAGGACAATGTCGGCCCGGATGGCGAGGGAGGCGAGTTCCTGGGGTAGGGCGGCGAAGTTGCCGCGGATGGGGGTGATGGCGGGCGGGGAGGAGGGGGAGGCAGGGGAGGGCAAGGCCTGAGCGGCGGCTGTGGCGCGGGCGAGGTTGGCGGGGTCGAAGTCGTTGAGGACGATGTGGGCCAGGGGGCCGCCGGCGGCGAGGGCGGCCTGGGCGAGGGCGACGGCGTGGCCACCGAGGCCGGCGGTGCAGTCGGCGAGTGTTTGGCCGGGGCGGGGAGCGAGCAGCCGCACCACGTGGGGGCACAGGACGGGGATGTGGCCGAAGTCAGACATGGGGCGGCTGGTGGACGGGGCGTGGGGCGGGGGTGGGCGGAGGAGCGGGGGCGAGGGTAAAAAGTCTGACGATTTGCGGAGCGTACGGCGGTTTTATCTTGACAGTTGGGCAGTGGTGCCGCAAAGATGGGGAGATCGCACGCTTTTTCACGAGCATCGGGCTGTCCCGACGATGCTTGGGGCAAGAGCCCGAACGGATGATCAAGGATGATCGAGCCGGTCGGACCACGTGTGCCTGAACAGGGTCGCGTGTCGTGCGTGCTAGCAAGTGCCTCCGGGTCTCCGGCGGGCAGCTCCCCTCGCACCTGACGTCAAGGAAGACAAGCGGTGAACAGAGAAACCAAACTCGCGTTGATTCTTGGTCTGGCGGTCGTGCTGATCGTCGGCGTGTTCATGGGCGAGCACTTCTCCAAGAGCCGTCAGCCGATTCCGAACATCAACGTGGGCATTGGCGAGGATCTGGCCGGTGGGCCGGGGCTGGCGCCGAACATTCCGGGTGAGCCGGAGTTGCCCGCGCCGATGGTGCAGCCGGACACCCGGGTGCGGCCGAGCGTGATGGGGGTGCCGGAGAGCGGTACGCCGGGCGTGAGCCGAGCGGCGGGCCCGGCTGGGCTGCCAGGCCGCAATGAGGTTGAGGCGAGCGGGCAGGCTTCTGGTCAGAGCGGGCTGCCGCCGGCGGTGATTCCGATGATTCCCGGACGGAGCGGTGGCAGCACCACGCCGATGGCCGGCCGCGTTGATGAGACGCCGGGTGCGGGCGGAACGGGCGTGCAGACGCCGGCCGGGCCGCAGGGTGCGGGTGGGGGCGGCGGTGCCGTCGCTGGTACGGGCCCCGGCGGGCTGCCGATCTCGAGCGGCAAGGAACTGGCGCACACGGTCAAGTCCGGCGACACGCTGGCGAAGTTGACCAAGCAGTATTACAACTCCGGCGATGCGGACCTGTGGGCCAAGCTGGCGAACTACAACAAGGGGAAGCTGGGTAAGAACAACGGCCTGAGCGTTGGGACGACGCTGCGGGTGCCGCCGCTGGATGTGCTGCTGGGCAAGGCGGAGCTGGCAGCGACTGGCCGGGGGGTGTTCCCTCCGGGGACACCGGGTACGCAGGGAACGCAGGGCAGCGGCGGATCGCCGTCGGCCGTCGTGAGCAGGCCAGCGTCCGGGAACGGGGCGGCGGATCCGACGGTGAGAACTTACACCGTCAAGTCCGGCGACACCCTGGGGTCGATTGCCAAGAACGAGCTTGGAACAGCAACGCGGTGGAAGGAAATCCTCGACCTTAACAAGAAGCTGCTGCCCTCACCCGAGGCGATGAAGATCGGGATGACGCTGAAGCTTCCGGCCAAGGATGCTGGAAAGCCTGTCGGTGACCGGGCATCGGCCCCGTCGGGGCGATAACCTACGGCGGGTGGGGTTGCGGATGGTGGGTGCGGGGTGAGCGGGTGACGCTTCGGCCAGGATGGCCGTGGCGGATGGAATGGAAGAGAGCGATGAGGCTGCGGCTGACGCGGCTGTGACAGGGAGTCCTCGGCGTGCTTGCGAAACTGTGTTTCCTCATTCTGAGCGTCGGAGCGGTGGGGCTGGTTCTTTTGTCGCTGCGCCAGCAGCGGATGGAGATCTACCACGAGATGTCGGTGACGCAGCGTGAGCTGGCCTCGATGGACCGGCGCGTGCAGTTCTTCCAGACGCAGGTTGCATCACGCGAGGTTCCGGCGAACGTGACGCGGCTGGCGGGTGCTATCGGGACGCTGCGGCCGATCGGGGTGGAGGATGCGGTGTTCCAGCCGGCGCGAACACGCGGCGTTCCGGAGACCGCGTATGCGTTGGATGTGCCCGGTCGCCGGCGCCCTGTGCCCGGCGAGTCCGAGCGTCCGCGGTGAATCCGCGGCGTGAACAGTCCGTGAGTTGCTGAGCTCGGAGAGCCATGAACATCAAGAACGCTTGGTCAACGCTGGTGGCGTTTATCCGGTCCGTGCCCCGCGCCGACTGGTGGGCGGTTGCGCTGGTCATGTCGGTGTCGGCGCTGCTGTGCTCGGTGATCTATAAGGTTCACATGCTCCAGACGCGGCCGGATCCGCGGCTCAAGGAGTTCATGGGCGACTATGTCTCGGCATCGTCGGAGCCGGGGCGGCGCGGGAGCATCTTTGACCGGCGGGGGCGGCTGATTGCCTCGACGCACTTTGGCAAGTTCCTGGTCATCGACCCGGTGGAGTTTCCGGGGCGGAGGTGGACCACGGACGAGGCGATTCCCGCGCTGGCCGAGGCACTGGGCGAGAACCCCACGGTGGTGGGCCAGGCGATCATGAAGTCGGTGCGCACCAATGAGCGTGTCTGGACCGCCGCGGGCGTGGACCTGACGAGCAACAAGCCCCGGCCGAGCGTCAAGGGGCTGGACCGGTACGAGCACATCGGCCCGCTGGTGCTCAGCGATCGGCAGCTGGAGGCCATCACGGGGCTGATGAACGACAAGAAGAAGCGCATGGCGGGGATGTTCCTGATGCATCGGCCGGTGCGTGACCGCGTGGCTGACGAACTGGTGGCGCCCATGGTGGGGCTGGTGGGCATGCACGACGACACGGGCGAGGATGAGGGCAAGTACGGCATCGAGCGGCGGGTGGACAAGAAGGGCATCGACGCGGAAGACGGGAAGCTGCAGTACGTTCGGGATGCGGCGGGACACCCGCTGTGGGTTCCGCCGGATGGGTACACGCCGCCGAAGCGTGGCGAAGATGTGGTGCTCTCGGTTGACCTGGAGCTGCAGAAGATTGTTTCCGAGGAGCTGGCCCGCGGGGCGGACGATGTGGATGCGGCGGGCGCTCGCTGCGTCCTCGTGGACGTGCAGACGGGCGACATCGTGGCGATGCTGGACATCGTGCGGGATGTGAAGGTCAAGGACTATGACTTTAAGACGTTCATCCCCAAGCCCAGCGCGGAGGTGAAGACCTCCGGAACGCGGTACCGGGTGATCAAGGCGGCGGACCCGATGCGCAACACGCCCGAGACGCGGCGCAACCGGTGCGTGGAGGACATTTATGAGCCGGGCTCGACGTTCAAGCCGTTCATGTGGTCAACAGTGCTGGACCTGGGTCGGGCGGGGCTGAAAGAAGTCTTCAGCACGGAGAACCCGTGGAAGACGCCGGAGCCCGACAAGCGGTGGCTGCGGGACGTGACACGGCGGCCGACACAGACGATGGAGGAAATCCTGGTCAACAGCTCCAACATCGGCATGGTCAAGCTGACCACGCGGCTGGAGTTTGACGAGATGCACAGTGCCGTGACGCGGTTTGGCTTCGGCAGGCGGACGGGCATTGAGATCGCAGGCGAGTCACCGGGCGGTGTGACGCCGCTGAGCAAGTGGACGCGGGCGACGCACGTGAGCAACGCGATCGGGCACGAGGTGTCGGTGACGCCGGTGCAGATGGTGCGGGCGTTCAGTGCGTTCTGCCGCGAGGGCGAGCTTGCGGGAACGGTCACCGATGTCCGGCTGATCAGCAGCATCGGCGACAAACCGGGCAGCCAGCGGACGGAGCGGCGGGTGCTCTCGCCGAAAGCGGCGATTACGACGCGGGAGACGATGCGCGGCGTGACGCACAAGATCGACGAGGCCCTGCGCGAGAAGACCGGCGAGGCGGACTGGAAGTACGAGCTGTTCGGCAAGTCCGGCACGGCTCAGATTCCGGTCAGCGACCGCGACGGCCGGACGCTGCCCAAGGGCAGCAGCGGGTATTACACCGGGCAGTACTTCTCCTCGTTCATTGCCGGCGGGCCGGTGGTCAATCCGCGGCTGGCGATCATCGTGATCATGGATGATCCCTCCCCCACTGTTGTGCTGGAGAACCGGTACTACGGCTCGAAGGTGGCCGGGCCGGTGGCGCGGCGTGTGATGGAACGGGCACTGGCATATCTGGGCGTGCCGGCGAGCCCGCCGCCCTCGGAGGCGGTCAAGGCGCACGGCGGCGACTGATGCGGCCGATCCAACAGATGCGGTCGGGGCGGATTTGCGAGTGGATGACGGCTGCGGCGGCTACGGTCGTTCATGGCTGACTCACCGATTCGCATCACCGGCCGCACGACGATCCTCAAGGGCCGCAAGTTCGACTTCGAGCAGTTCACGTACGTGAACCCCAAGGGCAAGACGCTGACGCGCGAGGTGGTGCGGCACCCAGGCGCGGTGCTGGTGGTGGCCAAACTGCACGATGACCGGGTGGTGCTGATCCGCAATCACCGGCCGACGGTGGACCGCGAGCTGCTGGAGTGCTGCGCGGGGACGATTGAGCACGGCGACCCGCCGGCGGACACCGCGGCACGCGAGTTGATTGAGGAGACCGGGTACAAGGCCGGGAAGCTGACGCCGCTGGGGGAGTTCTACACGTCGCCGGGACTATCCGACGAGATGATGTGGGTGTTCGTGGCCACGGAGCTGACGCACGTGGGCCAGCATCTGGAGGAGGACGAGAACATCGTGGTGGAAGTGGTTCCGACGGCCGAGGCCCTGGCGATGGCGACCGACGGCCGGATGATCGATGCCAAGAGCATGCTGGGGCTGCTGTGGGCGAGGGCGAAGGGGATGATCTGAGGATTGCGTGGCCCAAGGGGCGGGCCGGGCTTCGCGGGAGCACCCGACCAAAGTCCTTTCAGGCAAACCAAACTGAACCCAAGCCCGAGAAATGACGAAGTGAGGAAGCGGGATCGAGCTTTGTGCCGCCGCGGGGGTGGTGGGCGGTACTGTTTCCGGATGCCGGCGGCGTTGCGACCGGCGGGTTGTGTTGCACGTCCCTGATGCGTTATGGCGAAGCTGAAACTGACCCAATCTGACGATGATGGCCACGGGCGAGGACCGGGGCGGTTTGGCGCGATGTGGTCGGGGCTGTTCAAGCAGGGCGACAACCCGATCAACTGGGCGCTGCCGCTGTTTGCGGTGTCGGGCATACGGGTGCGGCTGGGTCTGTTGTACATTCTGTTCATCGCGGTGGAGCTTTCGCGGGCGGCGGCCAATGGGTCGATCGCGTTTGTGGGGCTGGCGATGGGCAGCCTGCTGGTGATTGTGATTCTGCACGAGTTCGGGCACTGCATTGCCTGCCGCATGGCTGGGGGCGAGGCGGACGACATCCTGCTGTGGCCGCTGGGCGGTCTGGCATCGTGCAATCCGCCGTTTTCGTGGCGGGCACACTTCTGGACGACGGCGGGCGGGCCGCTGGTCAACGTGATTCTGGCGCCGATCTTTGCCCTGGGGCTGCTGGCGGCAGGGATTCCGGCTAGCGCGCTGTTTGCGTTCAACCCGTTCTCGCCGCTGACGGCGGTGAGCGGCATGGTGATGAACTGGCCGCAGCAGGCGCTGTGGTGGGTGTACTACACGAACCTGGTGCTGCTGGCGTTCAACGTGATCGTGCCGATGTACCCGATGGATGGCGGGCGTCTGTGGCAGGCGGTGCTGTGGAACCGGCTGGGCTATCGCCGGTCGATGTCGATCAGCGTGACGGTGGGTCTTGCTGCGGCCGTGGTGCTGGGCATGATCGGCATGTTCGTGGAACAGTTCATGCTGGTGGGCATCGCGGTCTTCGGCGGCATCACGTGCTATCAGGAGAAGATCAAGCTGCAGTACCTGACGGGTGGCGGGGGCATGGGCAGCGAGCGTGAGCCGTGGGCAGCCTCGGCCGGGGGCTGGCGCGGTGATGCGGAGATGGACAACCCCGACGACGACCTGCGTGGCACGAGCCGCGACCCGGCGGCGGCCGCCGAGCGGGCCGAGGAACAGCGTCGCAAGGCCCGCGAGAAGGCCGCGGCGGAGCAGGCGGCACACCAGGTTGAACTGGATCGCATTCTGGCGAAGATCAAGTCGCAGGGCATGGGCAGCCTGACTGGCAAGGAAAAGAAGGTGCTGGAGCAGGAGACGGAGACGAAGCGGCGGAGCGGGTGAACAGATCGAAGCAGAAATGAACAGGACCCCGGCGAAGTGCCGGGGTCCTGTTGCTTTTGACGTCTCTGAGCACTGCTGCGGAGGCGGCAGTGTCAGGGTTGAGAGCTGATTACTTCTTGCCGTACTTGACGCTGCAGCCGTAGGGCGTGGTGGTGGCGGTGGTGACGGCCTTGCCGGCGAGGATTTCTTCCAGAGCGGTCTTGACGTAGTTCTTGACGTCGGCGCCCTTCTTGTCGCGGCCCTGGTTGTTGTCGATGGCGCCCGAGTAGGCGACCTTGCCATCGGCGGTGACGATGTACATGGCCGGGGTGTTCTTGGCACCGTAAGCGCGGCCGATCTCGCCGGACTCATCGGCGAGGATGGGGTAGGAGATCTTCCAGTCAGCGATGTACTTCTTGTTGAGGTCGGCGCCGTGGCCCTGCTGGCCGGGGGCGCCGGAGTTGATGCCGACGAGGGCGACGCCCTTGCTGCCGAACTCCTTCTGGAGGTCGTTGAAGGTGTTGGCGCCGTTCTCGTAGTGCATCTTGACGAAGGGGCACTCGGCGTTGAACCACTGGATCACGACGGCCTTGTTGGTCTTGAGGAGCTCATCGAGCTTGACGTCCTTGCCGTCGTAGCTGGTCAGGGAGAAGCTGGGGGCCTTGTCGCCCACAGCGAGACCGGCCTTCTTGTCAGCCTTGTCAGCCTTCTTGTCGGCCTTCTCAGCCTTCTCCTTTTTGGCCGGGGCGGCTTCCTTGGTCGGGGCGGCGGCCGGGGCAGCGGGCTTGGCCGAGACGGCCGTGACGCAGCCCAGGGCGATGGTGGCGAGGCAGAGACCGGCGAGCAGATTCTTGACGTTCATACAAAACTCCTTGGGAAAGGGGGTAACAGACCAGATTCAGAACTGAGCCGGGGCACACGGTGTGACCGGGCGGAAGGGACGGTTGGAGCGAAAGGCCAGAAACCAAGCAAGTTTACGGTCCCTTGGTTGGAGCCGGCGCAGGGGCGGATGCTGGAGGCAGGTCGATGATGTACCACGTTGACACGCCTGCGGGAGGGGCCTCCGCCGCGTCGGCCTTGGGCGCCGGGGCTGCGGTGGTTCCGGTCGTCGCGGGTTTGTTCGCTGCGGCGGGGGCGGGGCGGACAACCTCCAGCACGCCGCGGACGGGCTTGGACGCTTCAGCGTTATCGAAGGCGACGGCGAGCGAGTCGGACTCGGTGGTCGCACCGGAGACCATGTCGCTGGGGCGGCGGGTATCCACCCCGGGGTAGAAGTTGATAGCGATTGCACCAGGGGCCGCGAAGGTCACCGAACCGCCGCGAGGAGTCACTTTGACTGAGCCGTCGGCTGGCAGCGGCTTGGGGTGGCGGGCGCGGGCGTCGGAGAAGCGGGCGAGGGTATCGGCCGAGCCGTCCTTGACATCCGCCGCCGCGGCGACGACGCTGACTTTGATGGCGAACTCGCCATCACCGGGCAGACAGGCTGACTTGCAGACCAGCCACGATGCCTTGCCGGTGAGTGTGACCTCGCCCGGCTTGGCCGAGGCGGGTACAGAGACCGGGACGATGAGGGTGACCTTGCCTTCGAGCACGTGATCGACGATGTCGCCAGGAGCGACGTGGCGAACCGGCGCGGGCCACTGGATCTGGCCGGCGGTCCAGCCGGCCGGAAGGTCAAGATTCAGCGAGGGCTGCATGCCGGAGTCGTTGAGGCCTTTCCAGTAAATGTGCCACTCGGGCTCGATATCAAAGGTCAGGGCCAGATTGAGCGTGGTTCCCGGGACAACACCGTTCTTCTCGCTGATCAGTCGGGCCTTGGCCGGGGCAGGGGCCAGAGTGGCGGCGGCCAGGGCGATGGACGCGGCGGCAGGCGGCAGGCAGTTTGGCACCAGAACCGCTGCCGCGGCGAGCGCAGGGAGAATGCGGAGGGCGGCGGAGCGGGCGAACTGGCAGCGAGTGCGGGTGGTTGCCATGGTGGCGGGGGCCGAGGCGGGCCGGGGGCTGGGGGAGGCGGATGCTGGGAGCGGACCCAAAGACCGCAGGCTGGAGAGAGAGATGCCTCCCAAGGACAGAGGGTACAGCTACGACTTCGACCGGGGGTCCGGTTCGGGTTCAACGAATGTCAAAAGCGGATAATGCAGGGAACATTCGGGGTGCCATTCTGGCCTGCATAGTGATCGCTAACATATGAGCGATGTCCCCTCTCTCTGCAATCAACGGTGTCGCTCGGACGGGTCTGAAGTCGGTGCTTGTCGCCGGAGGGCTGCTGCTGTGCGCGGGCGGCCTGACGGGCTGCGAGACGAGCGTGAGCAATGCGGACATCAAGCCGATCTCGCTGGGTGAGATCCGCGAAGCGATGGAGAGCGGAAAGGACAAGGCGATCCTGATGATCGATGCGCGGTCGTCGCGGGCGTATGGGGAGGGTCACATCCCGGGGGCGATCAACATGGGTATTGACAGCGTGGTGGAGCGGGAGGCGATTGTGGACAAGCGGCTGGCGGCGTACAAGACGCTGGCGGTGTACGGCGACGACCCCGGAAGCCCGTCGGCTCAGGCACTGACCAAGCGGCTGCTGTTTGTGAAGTACGACGATGTGCGGATGTTCATGGATGGGATGTCGGGCTGGAAGCGGGCAGGGTTGCCGGTGGCCAAGCCGGCGGCGGCGGGCGGGGCGCCGGCTGGCACTGCTGCACCTGCAGCCAGCGATGGCGGCGCGGGCAAGCCCAAGCAATGAGTGCGGCGGTCACGACACTCGGAACGACCGAACCCAAAGGGCCCGCGCTGTTTGTGTGGCCGCTGTTTACTGCCGCACCGGCGGAGCGGCTGCGAGGGGCTGTGTGCGTGGTGGTGGACCAACTGCGTGCGAGCAGCACGATTGCAACCGCGCTGGATCACGGGGCGGCGGCGGTGCACCCGTGCCTGGAGGTTGAGGACGCCCAGCGGCTGGCCGCCACGCTGCGAGCACGCGGTGCTGCCGTGAAACTTGGTGGTGAGCGTGGCGGATTGGCGATTGCGGGCTTTGACTTTGGCAACTTGCCACGGGAGTACGGGGCCGCTGAAGTCGCTGGCGTACAGATTTGCTTTACCACGACCAACGGGACGCGGGCGATCAACTATGCACGTGATGCAGGGGCGGCGGAAGTGCTGATCGGCTGCCTGTACAACCGAACGGCGGTGGCGGAGCGGGTGGTGCGGATGGCCAGCGGGGGCGGCGGCGACGACGGGGTGCGACGTGAGATTCACATTTTGTGCGCGGGAACGCGGGGGACGGTGACGCTGGATGACTGCCTGGCGGCGGGGGCGATTGCCCATGCCGCGGGGCGGGTGAGGCCGATGGGAGCGGACTTGGACGGCGGGGCGATGCTGCCGCACGGGGATGACACCGCGCGGATGCACGAGGAGTTGTGGCTGGGCGCGGAGCGGACTGGGCAGGTTGAGGGAATGCTGGTGCGGTCGCGGGGCGGGCGGAACCTGGCGCGGATCGGGATGTCGGCAGAACTGCCGGCGCTGGCGGCGGTGGATTGCTTGCAGACGGTGCCGCGGCTGGTTGATGGGGTGCTGGTGAAGGGGTGAGCCCAAGCGGGAATGGGAGCTGAGATTCCCCCTGCAACTGACAGGCATATGAGCGGGGGCGGGCTGCCCGGCAGATGGGGCAAGATGGACCGTGCTGATGTGGAAAGCAGGTCGGGAACAGATGACGCGGGCGGTTACCATGAATCATGTCCGCTACCGCCAAGAACTCCCCCACTGCCACATCACTTGAGGCCGCCCCGGCGCTGCCCGCACCGGCTGTTGTTGAAGCACCGAGTGCGGACTCTGCATCGGGCCGGCCGGTCCATCGGTACGCACCGGAGGCCGGTGTGAAGATGGTGGACCTGCTGGACGGGGACACGCGGCGGCAGATCAACTGCCTGGACCACGGGTTTGTGGCGCTGCTGGATGTGATGCCACGGCTGGTGCCGGCGGGGCACACGGCGGATCAAGCCATTGTGCAGGCTGCACGCGTGAGTTACGGCGCGGGGACGAAGAAGATCAATGAGGACCGCGGCCTGATCCGGTATCTGCTGCGGCACCGGCACACGACGCCGTTTGAGATGGTGGAGTTCAAGTTCCACGTCGCGATGCCGATTTTCATTGCGCGGCAGTGGATCCGGCATCGCACGGCGAACGTGAACGAGTACTCCGGACGGTACTCGGTGATGCCGGATCGGTTCTACCGGCCGACGGTGGAGCAGGTGCGCAAGCAGAGCAAGTCCAACCGTCAAGGCGGTGGCGAGACGTTTGACCTTGCCGCGGATGTCAATGAGAAGGCAACGGCTGAGGCGTTCGTCTCGTTCCTGGAAGAGAGCGAGAAGCTCTACGAGAAGTACATCAACCTGACGGAGAAGGGCGTGTCGCGCGAGCTGGCACGCATCGGCCTGCCGGTGTCGCTGTACACCGAGTGGTACTGGAAGATTGACCTGCACAACCTGCTGCGGTTCCTTTCGCTGCGGATGGATGCGCACGCGCAGGAGGAGATTCAGGTGTTCGCGCGGGCGATGTTCGACCTGATCCGCCCGATGGTGCCGGTGACTGTCGAGGCGTTCGGCGACTACGAGCACGGCGCGGTGCACCTCTCGAAGCTGGAGATTGAGGCGATGCGGTCGCTGGTGAAAGGTGGCAGCGGCGAGCTGGCCAGCGACAACAAGCGTGAGCAGGCGGAGTGGCAGGCCAAGCGAGCGCAGCTGGGGCTGTGAGGCCGGAACGGACATGACGTTGAGTGCGGCCACAATCGTTGGCTGACGGAGCAAAGGACCGATGCCGACGATACAGGAAGTCCAGCTTGTCTTGCAGGCCGTCAGTTCGCTGGCGATCGCCGGTGGTCTGATCTATACGGCGTTTCAGTTCCGCAACTACCGGCGTGCGCAGCACGTGGCGAACTTCACGAAGCTTGTCGAGCTGCAGATGCACCTTCGCGAGATGCGGGTACACGAGCCGCAGCTGGCACGGGTGTACCGGCACGACGTGTCGCACACGCAGAACGACACGGAAATCCGCGAGTACTTTTTTAATCTCATGCAGATGTCGGTGTTTGAGATCATCTGGTTTGCACACCGGCAGGGGCAGGTGCCGCCGGAGTACTATCGGAGCTGGGACCGCCGGATGCGGGACATCGCCGCCGAGCCGACGTTCCGCAAGATGATGGCCAGCGAGAGCATGAAGATCATGCACGATGACTTTCAGGTGTACATGCAGGCTATGGTGCGGGAGACGCCGGTGCGGGCTTGACGTGTGCGTTCTGTCCGGGCGGGGGGGCCCGGTGGGGCACTCTCGCAGGCGTGCGAGCAACCAGACTCAGACAGCAAATGGTTTTGTGACGAGCCGGTTCCGACGGCCTGGCCAGGTGCGACGAGTCGTCCGACCCGAAGGATGAAAGAAAAAACCCGGCGTGGAGCCGGGTCTTGGGAAACTCAACTGCGAACTCTCCGGGGTCCGACGAATTGATCCGTCGGTCACCGGAAGGCAGGCCTGATCAGGCCTTGGCCTTGGGGTCCTTCTTCTGTGCACCCGCGGCGGCCCGGTTGGCGGCGCCCGTCTTGCGGGCCTCGATGCGCCAGGACTGACGCTTCTTCCACTCGGAGCCTTCGACGACCTCGGTGCGGACGAGCATGTCCATGATCGTCTCGCTGGGCTGGGCGCCGCGGGCGAGCCAGAACTTGACGCGCTCGGCGTTGATCTCGTGCTGCTTGGTCTTGTCCTGCGAGCAAGGGTCGTACCAGCCGAGGATCTCGATCACGTCACCATCGCGCTTCACGCGGGCGTCGACGACGCTGATGCGATAGAACGGACGGTGAGGACGACCCATGCGCTTGAGACGAATCTTGACCACGTGCGAAATCTCCAAGTAACCGGCACCCTGCCGGGCCGAGATGATAGCGGCTTGCCCCCCGGTCGGCCACTGTCCTAGCGGAATCCCAACTGGTTCCCCACTGTTCTCCGGCCTGAAGCGCCCGTTCGAGCTGGATTCCGGGCTTCCGTGGCGGCTCGAGTGGCGGCCAGGTAAGGGCCACCGCCGCACGAGTATATGTTATTCGGACCTTTGCGAACGCTCTCTGCCCCGGGCAGCGGCTGCCGCGGCATCGGGAGCATTGATCGCCGTCAGCACCCGGACAACCAGAATCAGGGCCAGGGCTCGGAGGCCGGTGGCGATCCAGAAGACCACCTCATACGCCTGCTGGTCGCTGCCGAGCCGGGCGATGAGCAGGCCGCCGAGCATGGAACCCAGCACCAGCGCGATGGTGTTGCCCAGGTAGTAGAAGCTGATCCAACTGGTGCGTTCATCGTCGCGGAGGTGCTCGAGGAACATGAGGAAGGTGGCCAGTTCGATGCACGCCCAGGCCACACCGCTTTGCAACTGGATGG
Source organism: uncultured bacterium (assembly GCA_903834785.1). Classification (GTDB taxonomy): domain Bacteria; phylum Planctomycetota; class Phycisphaerae; order Phycisphaerales; family UBA1924; genus CAILKP01. The sequence continues at coordinate 6,495 of CAILKP010000159.1, read as the reverse complement.
CCGTGATCCACGCGGGATGGTTAAACAGGGTCATGACGCCAAGGCCGGGCACGAGCATGACCGCACCGATGAGCAGCAGGACGTGGCTGCCGCGGGTTCTGGCGAAGTTGCCCAGAATCGAGAGCGTCAGCGCGCGGCCAGCGATTGCCGCACCGATGACGGCGGCGAACCACCAATATGAGATTTTGAGCTGATCCAGGGCGTAAGGCACGATGAACGGCTGGCCGATGTTGCTGGCGAAGGTGATACCGAAGACGGCAACCAGCAGGCGGCCGTCGGTCGCCATCACGCTGCCCCGCTGGGCGTGCATGAGGCGGGAGGCGATCGTGAGCAGGGGCACGCGCCGCTGGCTGGCGGGCATGGGCGTGGGCTCAGCCTGACGCGTGAGGTAATAGACAGACAGCACCCGGGCGGCCAGAGCCATGGCGAAGAGCCCGGCGAAGCCCCAGAGCAGAACCCGGTTGTCGCCGAACTCAGCGGGTGGCACGCCGCCGGTGACCAATGAGAGCACGATTGCGCCGAGCAGGAAGCCCGTGAGCACCATTGCCTGGAGGTGCCGCTGGCGGATGCCGAACCACCGGTGCTTGACCCGAGCCGGGACCCAGGAGCCGACCCAAGTACTCCATGCCGCACCGCCGGCCATGCCCGCGGCATGGTGGACCGAGACGGTCAGGAAAAGGAGCCAGCCGGGCATGGAGCCGGCAATCGCCCCGGCCACGGGTACCAGGAGGTTGCCTGCCTGCACGGTGGCGGTGATGACCACCCACCGCTTGTGACTGCCCAGCCAGGCGACCATGCGCGGACCGGCGGTCTGGACGATCGCACCCAGGATCTGCGGGACGGCACCGAGCAACCCGCTGGTGACGCCGGGGAAGCCAAGGGCCAGGGCGAAGGCGGAGAAGTAGGAATCGCCAAGGCCGAACATGAGTGCCCAGCCCGTGCCGTCGGCAAGGGAGGCGGACATGTTGCGGCGGACCAAGCGGGAAGATTCACCCACGCGTGCATAATCCTGACGTATCCCAAACTTCGGAACAAGGGCGAGGCGGGTTTCGACAGGATCATGTTTGTGGACGCACAATCGATGTCCACAATCTGGCCATTTTGAACAACTTTGGCTATCCTTGCCCCCCTCGTGACCGCCGCACGGGTTCCGCCATCTGGCGGAACGTCCGTCCGGCGGGAGCGATGGTTGATTGTCACCTTTCTGTCCGGCTCGAAAAAAGGAAGCCCGTCCATGGCCACCAGCGGCACGATCACCCAAGTCATCGGTTCGACCTTTGACGCCCAGTTCCCCGAGGATCAGCTTCCGGCGATCTACAACGCCGTGAAGATCCAGTACACCGGCGCGTCGGGCGCGATTGACCTGACGGGTGAGGTTCAGCAGCACCTCGGCGGCGGCCGCGTCCGCGCCGTGGCGCTGGGTTCGACCGACGGTCTCCGCCGCGGCATGGGCTGCCTGGACACCGGCGCTCCCGTGTCGGTTCCGGTCGGCGAGGCCGCGCTGGGCCGCGTGTTCAACCTGCTGGGCCAGCCGATTGACAAGGGCGCTGAGTTGCCCGCCGGCACCCGCCGCAGCCCGATTCACCGCGCTCCGCCGGAGTTCAGCCAGCTGAACCCCAAGACCGAAGTGCTGATCACCGGCATCAAGGTCATCGACCTGCTGTGCCCGTTCGTCCGCGGTGGCAAGATGGGTCTGTTCGGTGGTGCAGGCGTCGGTAAGACCGTCATCATCCAGGAGCTGATCGCCCGCGTGGCCCGTAACTTCGGTGGTTACTCGGTGTTCGCCGGCGTCGGTGAGCGCACCCGCGAAGGTACGGACCTGTGGAAGGAAATGAAGGAGGCCGAGTACTTCGACGCCTCCGGCAAGAAGTGCCACGTTATCGACAAGGTGGCCATGGTGTTCGGCCAGATGAACGAGCCGCCGGGTGCGCGTCTTCGCGTGGCCCTGTCCGGCCTGACGATGGCCGAGGACTTCCGCGACAGCTCGGGCAAGGAAACCCTGATGTTCGTGGACAACATCTTCCGCTTCACGCAGGCGGGTTCCGAGGTGTCGGCTCTGCTGGGCCGCATGCCCAGCGCCGTGGGTTACCAGCCCACGCTGAGCACGGAAATGGGTGACCTCCAGGAGCGAATCACCTCGACGGCCAAGGGCGCCATCACCTCGGTGCAGGCCGTGTACGTGCCGGCCGACGACCTGACCGACCCGGCTCCCGCGACGGCCTTCAGCCACCTGGACGCCTTCGTGACGCTGGCCCGCGGTATCGCCGAGAAGGGCATCTATCCCGCCGTCGATCCGCTGGCCTCGACCAGCCGCAGTCTGTCGGCGGACATCCTGGGCGAGCGTCACTACGCCTGCTCGCGTCGCGTGCAGACGATTCTGCAGCGGTACAAGGAACTGCAGGACATCATCGCCATTCTCGGTGTCGACGAACTGTCGGCCGAGGACAAGCTGACCGTCAGCCGCGCCCGCCGCATCGAGCGCTTCCTGTCGCAGCCGTTCTATGTCGCCGAGATCTTCACCGGCTTCCCCGGTGTGACGACTTCGCTCGACGAGACGCTCGACAGCTTCGAGCGTCTGTGCAACGGCGAGGGCGACGATCTGCCCGAGTCCGCCTTCATGTACGTCGGCACGCTGGATGATGCCCGCAAGAAGGCCGAGAAGATGAAGGGCTAAGGAAGAGTCGCGAGTCGCGAGCGTCAAACAGTCGCGGCCCGTGATTTGAGTGTTCAACAAAACAAGAAGCCCGGAGCAGTGATGCTCCGGGCTTCTTTGTTTGTGTGGGCTGATGGCGCCGGAAACCCGCGGTGCGGATAGCCGGCAGTAATGGGACCCGTAAAGGGCTCAGTCGTCCTTGACGCCCAGGGCCTCGTGGCTGGTCTCACGCATCTTGGCGACCTCGTCGGCGAGCTTCTTGGCTTCGGCGGTCTTGCCATTGAGAACAGCTTCTTCCAGATCGAGCAACTTGCGGGCAAGCTTGATCAGATCGGTGCGGTAGAGCAGCTGGTTCTTGGCCTTGTCGGCATCGGTCTTGAGGTCCTTGAGGAGCTTCTCGGGCAGCGGCTGGTTCTTGGCCATGATGCAGCCGCGCTGCATCTCACCGATGAGGCGGAGGTTCTCGTCCTTCTTGGAGGCATCCTCGACCTGGCCGCGGAGGGTCTTGAGACTGCGGCCAATGGACTTCATGGAGCCACTCACGCCGCCGCCACGCTCTGCACCGCCGGGACCACCGGGGCCACCCTCCCGCGGGCCGCCACGGGGGCCAGCGGGCGCTGCGGGCTTGGCCTCGCCACCAGCCGGCGGCGTGGTACCGGGCTGCAGGGCGATGGCCAGGCCGGTGGTGCCGAGCAGGACGGCCAGCGTGACGGCCGCGCGGGCCATCGTGCGGGTGCGGGACGAGGAAGAGACGGTGGTCATCAGGGAGCTCCAGTGAAATGAGCGTGGGTGCCGGGAGCGGCCGCGGCGGCATAACAGGGCTGCCGCGGGCGCATGGCCGAACGGCCACGGCAGGTTGTACCAGCCGTCCAACGTCAGGATGCGTCAGGCATTGCCCGGGATCCCTCGCCGCGGTGCGGCACGGTCATGAGGACTTTCCCGGCTCAGGTCTGCAGCACGCCGGTCTTAAACGGCTTGGAGTAGTCCCACCCCGCGTTTGCGGCATCCAGGGCGGCGATGAGCTCCTCCCGCGTGCGGGCAGGCTCGATCATGCGGTCAACCCAGCCGCGGGCGGCGGCGTGGGTGATGGACTGCTGCTCGGTGTACCCCGCGTGAATCGCGGCGTAGATCTGCTTGTGGGTCTCGGGGTCGATCGTCTCCCCCTTGCGTTTGCGGCTGGCTTCCTCGATGGTCGTCAGCACGCCGGTGGCCTGGTTGGCACCCATGACGGCGCACTTGGCGGTGGGCCAGGCGAAGGCCAGGAACTGATCAAAGGCGCGGCCGCACATGGCGTAGTTGCCGGCCCCGTAGCTGCCGCCGGTGATGACGACGATCTTGGGCACGACGCAGTTGCTCATGGCGTTGACCATCTTGGCCCCGGCGCGGATGATGCCCCCCTGCTCGCTGTCGCGGCCGACCATGAAGCCGGTGGTATCGTGCAGGAAGACGATGGGCACCTTGCGCTGGTTGCAGTCCATGATGAAGCGGGCGGCCTTGTCGGCCGAGTCGTCGTAGATGACGCCGGGCATCTGCGTGGCCTTGCCGGGACCTGCGGTGCCACCGGCCGTGGTGCGCATGACCAGCTTCTTCTGGTTGGCGACGAAGCCGACGGGGTGCCCGCCAAGCTTGCCGTAGCCGCAGACGAGGGACTGGCCGTACTCGGCCTTGTACTCGTCAAAGTCTGGCGCGAGCGAAGTGTGGCCGTCAGCGTTGGGCTCGCCGCGGCTGTCGACGAGCGTGAGTATGAGCTCGCGGACGTCGTACTGGGCACCGGGCTTGTCGGTGAAGACCTCGGTGAGCTTGCTCTGCTCGCGGGCGGCGGGGATGCCGCGGGCCGGGCGGCCGGCGGTCACCGTGCTACCGGCGGAGGACTGAACGTTGTACTTGCCGACGAGCTCGCGCAGGCGGCGGATGCAGGACTCATCGTCCTTCTCCTTAAAGTCGATCGTGCCGGAAATGCTGGCGTGCATGGCCGCACCGCCGAGCTCCTCATCGGTCACCTGCTGACCGATGGCGGCCTTGACCAGCGCGGGGCCGGCCAGATACAGGCCGGAGCCCTCGGTCATGAGCAGGGTGTCGCAGAGCACAGGCAGGTAGCCGCCGCCGGCAACGCAGTAGCCCATGATGGCGGCGATCTGCGGGATGCCCTCGGCCGAGAAGATGGCGTTGTTGCGGAAAATGCGGCCGAAGTCGTCGGTGTCGGGGAAGACATCTTCCTGCAGCGGAAGGAAGACGCCGGCGGAGTCGACGAGGTACAGCAGGGGCAGCCGGGCCATGTGGGCGATGGTCTGGGCGCGGATGATCTTCTTGCAGGTCATCGGGAAGAACGCGCCGGCCTTGACGGTCGCGTCGTTGGCGATGATCATGCAGCGGCGGCCCTGGACCACACCAACACCGGTAACAACACCGGCACCGGGGGCGCCGCCAAACTCGGTGTACATGTTGAAGGCGCACCACAGGCCGTACTCCTGGAAGCCGGTGCCGGGGTCGATGAGCTTGGCGACTCGCTCGCGGGCGGTCAGGCGGCCCTTGGAGTGCTGGTTGTCGATGGCCTTGGGCCCGCCGCCGAGTTTGAGCTTTTCCTCAGTCTTGAGCATCTCGGTGGTGAGCTGCTCGATGGTGGCCGCCGGGGCGGCGGAGGGGGCGGAGGGGGCGGAGGGGGCGTGGCTGGTCGCAGGGGTGCTCATGACCGGCCAGCGTAGCGAGAGCGGGGTTGCCGGTGGGGAAGTTGGGGGCTTGCGGCGGGCGAAGGTGCGGCGGAATGAGGCGTCGCGGATTGCCTTGTGCTGCGGGGCCGCGGGTGCTACCGCGTCGGTGCTGCGGGAGTTGCCGGCACGGGTGCTGCCGGAACTGGCACTGCCGGCACGGGGGCCTGAATCGCGGGGTCGGCCGCCTTGGGCGCTGCCGGTGTCAGCAGCAGTTTCGCCGCCAGCGCGATGGAGACAACCACCAGTACGATGCGGATGAGCTTGCTGCCGCCCTTGAAGACCAGGCGGGCACCGACCTGGGCACCGAGGAACTGGCCAGCGGCCATGGTCAGGCCAGGGAGCCAGAGAATCTTGCCGCCGATGATGAAGAAGACCAGCGAGGCGATGTTGCTGGCGAAGTTGAGGACCTTGCTGTGCGCGGTGGCGACGGGGAGCGTGAGGCCGAGGAGTGCCACGCACGCCAGCGCAAAGAAGGTTCCGGTACCGGGGCCGAAGAAGCCGTCGTAGAACCCGATGCCAAAGCCGATGGTGGCGGCGAAGACCGGGATGGTGATGCGCTGGTGACGCTCGACCTCGCCGACCTTCTTGGCCAGGATCATGTACACCGCGATGGCGATGAGCAGGAACGGGATGACCTGACGGAGAAAGCCGGGATCGATCTGCTGGACGGCCAGCGCGCCGAGTGCCCCGCCGACAAGCGAGGCGACGAACGCGGGCCAGAACTTGCGGAAGTTGACCGCGCCCTCGCGCACGAAGTGAATACTGGCCGACAGCGAGCCGGCGGTGCCCTGAAGCTTGTTGGTGCCAAGGGCCATGGCCGGCGGCATGCCGGTGGCCAGCAGCGTGGGAATGGTGATGAGCCCCCCACCGCCGGCGATGGCATCAATGCACCCTGCCGCGGCGGCAACGGCGAACAGGAGAGCGAGGGTACCAAGGGTGAGTTCGGGCATGGGCGGGCGGAGAATAGGGGCGGGGGAGGGGCAAAGGGCCAAGTGGGGCCTGTGAAAAATAGTCGTCCCTCGCGCCACCGGCTGGTTTGGTGCCGGTACATCCTGCTGCCGTGGAGAGGCACAGGAGCCGACGCATGGAACGCCGCATTGTCCAGCCCACCTTCGTCGATAACGCCGTCGCTGA
>CAILKP010000158.1 GCA_903834785.1 uncultured bacterium | reverse complement strand
GGGGAGACGCGGCCCCTCTCCCCTCTCAAACTCACCCCTCTACCCCCCTCCCCTGTGGCGTGCAACGTGCAGCTGCAGGGGCTGGTACCATCAACAGACTCTCATAGCGGCTGGTACAGGAAATGGGGGCAGGTCACTCGTACGGCCGTCGGCTCATGGCGAATCTCCACTTGCGATTCATCTCGATGGTACCCGACTACACTTGATTTAGCCAATGAGATCCTGGAGGTGACTCATGCCAGACGGAGAACTGCTTTGGAGCCCCGGCCAGCCGCTGCCGGACTTGCGCGAACTTGTATCGCAGGATACCTTTGACAAGGTGGGTGCTTCCTACGACCTAGATGCGGACGGGCTCGTTGAAACGCTCGCATTTCCACTCCCCGGTGGCGGGGCACCGTTCGTCACGGACGACCTGAGCGGCGACGGCGTGGCCGACGCGATGTATGCGGACATAGACGGCGACGGAGTGATCGATGCCGCAGCGATCGATACCAACGGAGACGGATTGGCCGATATCACCATCAACTCGGTGGATGGTGATGCGATCGCTATGGTTGACCTCAACGCCGATGGAATCGTGGACATCGGCCTCGTCGATGCTGGGTCGGACGGCGTTTTTGAGGTTACTGCCGCCGCAAGCGACTTCGGTGCGGATGCACTGGCTGACGCTGCTGAGGGCAGCGAGTCAATACTCGACGGCTTGGGCGAGTTCATCTCTGCTTTATTTGGCTAATGCTCTATCGCCTCACACTCAACGGCGAAGGTGGGTCTCGGTGGATCTGGCTTGATGCAGCCGCCATCGGGTCAGTGTTGCAATATGTAGCAAGCCGACGGGACCGTGATTCCGTGGTGGCAATCGAACGTGTCGACGGAGAGGTGCGAGCCCCTGTTCGCTGTGCGGGATGTTCGACAGGGTTCATTGCTCGTGTTGACTTCACCAAAGCACTCAAACACACTATTTCGTGCCCCAAATGTGGGAAACGCATGATCTCGGCCATTGAGCCGCGGCAGATCGAGAATCCCTAGTAGATCCTGTGCACCGTTGATGGCGCGTGCTGTTTCGGTCCACGATGTCCGAGAGTCAATCGGCTTGGCAAATCGAACGCGATCTGCTTCGTAAACCGGCACTTCTTCATGTTCGAGACCTTCAAGCAAAGTCCAGCTTCTTCGGCAGCAACTCTCGCGCAGCTTGGATCAGATCTTTGGGGAGAGCGCAGACAAGTCAAGGGAGATTCTCAACCGACTCGGCGGCACCAGAGGCAGGGGGGAGAGGACGCAGGCTCGTGGTTGCGCGGAGTGATCGCCGGCCGCAATGTCTGACGGATAGTGCCACGGCCGGACTGACGTTCAGTTGCGAGAAGACGGTCGTGGTCGGATCGGTCACCGCGGCACGGCTGCGGGCTCGGCGGGAACGGCGTGGAGCATGAAAGGCATGGAGCTGGTGCCCACCGGTACAAAGCGAAGGCTGACGCAGACCCGCGACCTGGCCTCGACTGTGAGGGAGCCCGGGCGTGCCGTCGGGTCATCTGCATGTTTCAAAGGCGCCAGGAGTGATCGCGTGTTGTCGGGCAGGTCATCCTTTCGCCATGCGCCCGCCCATTGCACGTGGGCCGGCAGGGCCTTGAGTGCGTCCTCCGTCGCGTGTGTGGAGCCGATGGCGATCTGCCATGCAAGGCCGATGTCCGCATCGTGCTTGCCGAAGCGCAGGTCGATGGTCCTGGGCGAGTCGCTCGGATTTGAGAGCGTCAGGTTCACCAGATACTCCACCTGGTAGTTGCCGATGGTCTCAGGATGCACATAGCCCGGGTGAAGCAGCATATCGCCGGTCTGGCGGGCATCGGGGCAGTCGACGGTCTGCACGCGCGGGGCGGTCATGAGCAGGGCGATACCCGGCGGGCCGGCGTGGGAAGCGCCCTTGCCATCCTTGAGCATCAGCGGGGTGTTCGGCAGGGTGGAGAGGTCAATGAGTGTGTCGGCGCTCCGCCAGAGGAAGTTGCGGGAGACGCCGCTGACGCGGCGGACGTGGCATTCGGGCGGGGGAATGGACAGGTCCATGGTCTCGGCCGAGTTCGCTCCGACATCGAACAAAGCCTTCGACGCGTCGGTCAGCGCCTCGACGGGCGTCTCGCCGGCGACCGCGATGACGGCGACTTCGAGATCGGCGGCGGCTGGAGAGGACACCTGAGCGCGGACGATGCCGGTGACAAAGTCCTCGGTGAAGCGGTCAGCGTCGCCGCTGGGGGCCTGTTTGTCGCTGATGCGCGGGGTCCAGGCGATGACGCGGCCGGCGGCGGGCGGAATCCGTACTTCGGGCACTGGTTGATCCCACTGCCCCTGCAGGGTGCGAACCGCCAGACGTGACTCGGGACCGTCGAACGTCGCCATCGTGCCGCGGGCTTCGATGATCTGCGACGGCCGCACCGTGACGGTCGCCGAGCCCCGATTGGTGACGTAGACGGTCAGACGGCGGTCGCGCGGGCCCTCGCCGGCGTAGGACAGGTGGTACAGGAACACCTCAAATCCGGCGTCAATGGTGCGGAACCCGAGGTTACGCTGCTTCCGCTGCGACTCAGGAACGGGTTCGCCTGACTTGGCACGGAACGGCGGCAAGGTGGCCCGGGTGGAATAGAGCACTCCGAGGGAAGTGAACATTTCGGGCAGGTCCGAGTCGATGCGGTAGCGTAACTCCGGGATGTGCTCGAGTTTCCCGGGAAGGATCCACCCGGCGCATCGCGTGCACGGCGAGGGCTTGGGGGCCGGCTGGATGGGAATCGGAGGAGTCTGACCGAACGATCCGGCGGCCAGCGTGAGCAGGGCCATCATGACGATTGGACGCGGCATGGTGTTCATCTGGTGATTCTAGAGGAGTGCACGTCTGGTGAGGCCGGCCCGAAGGGGCGATGCGTGTGCGATCGGCTGCTTCCAGACCGTCCTGCCGCCGGACTCAGGCCGGACCAGCATGGTATGCCGATACCCTCTGCGCTGACGGCATGGCCCGGACCAAGCCGGACCATGCCGGAGCCTGCCGGCTTCACGTCCCGGTTGTCGCGTGAGGAGTATCCCATGAAGGTCGCCGTGTTCAGCACCAAGCGATACGACCGCATCTCGCTGAGCGAGGCCAACGTCGCCGGCATGCACACGCTCGAGTTCCTTGAACCGAGTCTCGGCGAACGGACGGCAGCGTTCGCCGCCGACTACCCGGTGGTGTGTCCGTTTGTCAATGACCGGCTCACCCCAGAGGTGCTCGAGATCCTCAGCGGGGGCGTCCCCCCTCCCCGATCAGAACCGGCGCAAAGGCCAGAATCCGACGCGCCAGTCGGATTGCAGCCCCGCCGCTGTCTGGTTATCGGGCTGCGCTGCGGCTCCGCAGCGTGCGCAGGGATTTGATAAAATCCACACGCAGCTCACACCACACGGGCCGACTCAAGGCGACCCGATCAGCAGGAGTACGACCTATGTTGTTCCGTTCATCGTGTGCCCTCGTCGCCGCCATGACCATCGCTCTCGCGTCGGCTCCCGCGCTCTCGCAGAGCTTCACATACCAGGGCCAACTCAAAGATGCGGGGGTGCCGGCCAACGGCAACTTCGACATGCAGTTCCAGGTCTATCCGCTGCCGCTCGGAGGGCTCCAGATCGGAGTCACCGACACGCAGGCCGCGGTTTCTGTAGTCAACGGGCTCTTCACAACCGAGGTCAGTGCGATCGACGGCGTGGTGATCGGCCCTGATCTGTATCTGGACATCGCGATCCGTCCGACCGGCAGCACCGGTGCATTTACGCCGATCTCTCCGCGCACTCGCATCACGGTCGCACCGTTGGCACAGAAGTCGCTCAGCGAACGCTGGACGCAGGTGGGTACGGCGCTGCGGACCGATCCGGGCATCACCAACGTGCTGATCAACGCCGCGAGCAGCATCATTTCCGACAGCGTGCTGACCGTCTCTCGAAACACTTCGGCCTCCAGTCGGTTCGCCGGCATGTACGTCGGCGGCACCGATGCGGGGACGCAGGCGTACTACGGCTGGTTCGCCAACGGCCTGTCCAAGGCTGAGGCGATAGTCTCCGGCACCACGGGGAACTTTTTGCTCTCCGTCGGAGGTGACACCGACATCACCGTCACACCCGCCGGCCTGGTGGGTTTGGGTGTCACGCCAACAGGTCCGGAGCGGCTGCGCGTTGCGGGCGATTCTGTCGTCGTCGGTGATTCCAAGGCGACAACATTCTCGTACGCGACGCCGCGGGTCAAGACGCTGGGCATCCCGCCCGAGGCCTTCCGTGCCTCAATCAGCACCAACGCGGGCATTTTCGGGTCCGGCGGTGGCGATGCGCTGTTCGACTCGGCCGTGGGCGCTGCCGTCATGGTTGCGCCCGTCAACCTCCCCGATGGGGCAGTGGTCACCGCGTTCGAGGTCTTTTATCGCGACAACTCCGCAGCGGTGGATCTCGCAGTCTCGCTCAATCTTCGGCTTTACGCTTCCAGTGGCTACGCCCAGATGGCCAACATCGCGACCAGCGGAGCATCAGCCAGTGTGCTCTCGGCCATCGATACAACAATCGTGGATGCGACGATTGATAACGCCACGAGGGTGTACATGGTCAACGTCTTCTGTTCGGACTGGGCCGGAAGCTCGACAACGATCAAGGGCGTGAAGATCACCTATCGGCTGGACGGACCGGAATAATGGCTCATCTCGAGATCAGACGATTCTGGCCGTAGAGCACTTCATTCTTTGCCTCGGCCGGTGGCATCACGCATCCCGTGCCAAGCCCGCGCGGCTTTGTGTTGGCGTGCCGCTATTTACTTGACATTCTCGCTCTTGGTGACCTGATCCCAGATTCCTCATTCATCAACAATAAAAGTGCTCCAGATCGTCGGAAGCGGGCAGGAGATTCTCGATGAAGCGGGCAAGACACTCACCCGCCTCGGCCTGCCTCCGCGCGACAATGCGAGAAAGTGACAAGGTCTATCTCTGAGTCGGAGCGTCCATGGCGACGCGAAAGCTGACGAAGCCCTTCCAGGACGGACTCGTCGCGGTTCGATTTGCGGATCGGCTGTAGGTCGCCGAATACCCGACGCTGCCGCCTCGATAGACGCGGTCGGTGCCGTCGGAAGGCCCGGTCGGATCGATCGCTGGTCGACCGGAGTACCTCTCGTACCAGTCTGCGCACCACTCCCAGGCGTTGCCGTGCATGTCGTACAGGCCCCATGCATTCGGCTTCTTCTGGCCGACCGGGTGCGAATCGATCCCGCTGTTCCCCGAGTACCAGGCGTACTCGCCGAGCAGTCGCGTGTCGTTGCCGAACGCGTACTCGTCCGGGCTGCCGGCCCGGCACGCATATTCCCACTCGGCTTCGCTCGGCAGTCGATACGTGCGGCCCGCCGCCTTCTCCTCGGGAAGCTGCGACAGGCGCTCGCAGAACGCGACGGCATCGTTCCAGGAGACGCGGTCAACCGGACGGTTCTCGCCGTCGGCTTTGACCAGGCTCGGGTTGCGGCCC
>CAILKP010000157.1 GCA_903834785.1 uncultured bacterium | reverse complement strand
GGCCTGCAGCAGCTGGACCATCCCCGCCAAATTCCGATGAACTTCACCCCGCCCGCCCCGGCGCCCTCCCCCATGCGCACCGCCTGGCTCATGGTGGTCTTGCTCCTGCCGGTCGCGCTGCTCAACTACCTCGACCGGCAGATGCTGGCGGCGATGAAGTCGTCGATGATGGGCGACATCCCGGATATCGGGAGCAAAGCCAACTGGGGCCTCGTCTTGGGTTCCTTCAAGTGGGTCTACGCCATCCTCAGCCCGCTGGGCGGATACCTGTCCGATCGACTCAACCGTCGCAACGTCATCTGCATCAGCCTCCTCGTCTGGTCGGCGGTGACTTGGTACATGGGGCACGTCAGCAGCTTCCACGAATTGCTCGCCGCACGCGCCCTCATGGGCATCAGCGAAGCGTTCTACATCCCGGCGGCCCTGGCGCTGATCACCGACTTCCACCTGGGGCCCACCCGGTCACGCGCCGTCGGGTTACACCAAATGGGCATCTACGTCGGCATAATCCTCGGCGGCTTCGCGGGCTACGCGGCGGACAGTCCAGCCATCGGCTGGCGCTCGGCCTTCGCCTGGTGCGGAGCGGTCGGTGTTTTCTACGCGATTCCGCTGTTCTTCCTGCTGCGTAATCCGCCCGTGCGCGCCGAGGGGGCCGAGCCCGCCCCACGCTTCTTCAGCGCCTTCCAAGAACTGCTCACGAATCGCGGCTTCCTGCTCCTGGTGCTCTACTTCACCTTGCCGGCCCTCGCGGGTTGGGTCGTGAAGGACTGGATGCCCGACATCCTCCGCGAGCAGTTCGGCCTCGGCCAAGGCAAGGCGGGCGTATCGGCCGTGCTCTACGTCCAGATCGCCTCCCTCATCGGCGTCGGCATCGGCGGCTGGCTGGCCGATCGCTGGATGCGCCGGACGGAACGCGGGCGCATCTTCGTCAGCGCGCTGGGCATGTTGCTGTTCCTGCCCGCCCTCTTCGGCGTGGGCAACGCGGGCACCTTGTTCGTGGCGATCTGCTTCCTCGTCCTCTTCGGACTCGGCTGGGGCTTCTTCGACTGCAACAACATGCCCATCCTCTGCCAGCTGGTCCGGCCGGAGCTCCGAGCCACCGGTTACGGATTCATGAACCTCATCAGCATCAGTTGCGGCGGCTTGGCGGATTGGGGCTTTGGCGTGATGCGCGATGCCCACATCCCGTTGAACGTGATCTTCGGCTCCTTCGCGGCGATTGCTTTACTGTCCGTCGGCGTCGTCTTATGTATCCGTCCTCACGCCGCCTTGCGCCGTTGAACCCTTTCCCATGTCCGCCTTCCAGTTCCACGGGCTCTGCCCCGCCACCCACACGCCGTTCCACGCCGACGGCTCGCTGAACCTCGCGGTCGTCGAGCGGCAGGCGGCCCACCTGCTCGCCCGGCAGATCGACCGTGTCTTCATCGGCGGCACGACCGGCGAGAGCGTCTCCCTGCAGCTCACCGAGCGCCTCGCGCTCGGCGACCGCTGGGCGGCCGTGGCGAAGTCCAGCGGCATCAAGGTCGTGGTGCATGTCGGTGCCAACTGCCTCGCGGACGCCGCGGCGCTGGCCGCCCAGGCCCGGCGCAACGAAGCCAGCGCGATCTCGATGATCGCCCCGTCCTACTTCAAGCCGCGCAACGTCGAGGACCTGGTCGCCTGCTGCGCGCAGGTCGCCGCGGCCGCGCCCGGCTTGCCCTTCTACTACTACGACATCCCCGCGCTGACGGGCATCAACTTCCCGGTCGACGATTTCCTCAAGTTCGCCGCCCCGCGGATCCCGAATCTCGCCGGCGTGAAGTACTCCAACCCGGACCTCGGCACCTACCTGCTCGGCAAGCGCCTGGCCGGCGGCAAGTACGACCTGCCGTGGGGCATCGACGAGTACTTCCTCGCCGCGCTGGCGATGGGCGCGCGCGGCGGCGT
>CAILKP010000156.1 GCA_903834785.1 uncultured bacterium | reverse complement strand
GGCCACAAACTCGAATGAAGACAAGACCAGGCTCTCATTCAAACATCCCGATTTCATCCTGTCCATCCCTGTTCCCCTCTTCTGCCTCTTGTCTTTCTCTGGTCCTCTGGTGCTCTGCGTGAGCCCGTCTTCTGAATCCCCCGCCCAACTCCCCACTCGCACGAAGGTCCTTGTGCTCTCCAAGCACAACCACCTCCGTGCCCGCGATCAATTCCACTCACGCAACATCGCTCACCGTCCCTTCGCTTCCGCTCGGGCTCTTATGTGGGAGGAGGATGGAGCGCGAAAAGCACAACACCCCGTGGCCGGGGTGTTGTGGGGAGGGTTGCTGTGTTGATCCGGGCCGCGGTCGTGTCAGTTGGTGGTGGTGGCGCCGGGGACGTTTGCCTGGGGCTGGGCGGCCGGGGCGGAGGGGGCGGAGGGGGACTTGGCCGGGGCTTCCTTGGCCGAGGGGGCCGAGGGGGCGGGGATGACCTGCTTGTGGGGCAGGTCGTACTTGGCGCCGAAGCGGGCGAAGTCGGTGATGGTGTAGAGGGAGAGGGCGACGACGCATGCCGCGGCGGCGAGGCCGGCGATGGGGCGGGTGGGGATGCCAACGGGGCGGACGGTGCTGGAGCTGGCCAGATCGGGAGACTCGAGCAGGGCCGTGGAGGCGATGCGGAGGTAGTAGTACGCGGCGATGGCCGAGTTGATGACCAGCACGACGACCAGGCCGTATTCACCGGCGCGGATGCCGCTGGTCAGCAGGGGCATCTTGCTGAAGAAGCCCAGCAGCGGCGGGAGGCCGAGCAGGCCGACGCAGGAGATGACCAGCGTCCAGCCCAGCAGGGGCGAGGTGGAGCACAGGCCGCGGAAGTCGCTGATGGAGTCGACCTCGTCGGTGGTTTCGGCGGCGGCGCCGGCCTTGCGCTTCTCGAGGCTGGCCAGGACGGCGAAGACGCCGACGTTGGTCACGCCGTAGGCGACGAGGTAGAACAGCACGGCGGCCAGGCCGCTGGACTGCAGGGAGCCGTCACCGACGACCGGGCCAGCGATGAGGCCGACGAGCATGTAGCCGGAGTGGGCGATGGACGAGTAGGCGAAGATGCGCTTGACGGAGTTCTGCAGCACGGCCAGCACGTTGCCGGCGGTCATGGTCAGGACGGCGATGATCCAGAGGATCGTGTGCAGGGGCTGGGGCAGGCCGCTGGTGGTGGCCTCGCCGCTGGCCCAGCCGACGGTGGCCAGCAGGAGCATGAGGGCAAAGAAGCCGGCGGTCTTGGGGACGAAGGCCAGGAAGGCGGTGACTGAGGCGTGAGCGCCCTGGTAGACATCGGCCGTATAGAAGTGCATGGGGACGGCGGCGATCTTGAAGCACACGCCGATGACCGAGAGGACCAGACCAGCGACGGCGATGCCCGAGAGGCCGCCGGCGGCGTACTGGGCCTGGAAGATCTCGGCGATCTTGGGCAGGTAGGTGGTGCCGGTGGCGCCGTAGATGAGGGCGAAGCCGTAGAGGAAGGTAGCGGCGCCCAGGGCACCGAGGAAGAAGTACTTGACGGCCGCCTCCATGGAGCGGTTGCGCGAGGTGGAGATGGCCACCATGATGTAGGTGGGAAGGCTGACGAGCTCGAGGGCCAGGAAGAGCCAGATGAGATCATCGGCCCCGGCGCAGAGCATGAGGCCGGTCAGGGAGAACAGGAAGAAGGCGTAGAACTCGCCGCGGGTGTTGCGGAGGGCATCAAAGACGCCGCCGCGGGCGAGCTTGGCCTCGTAGTCACGGTCGGGCAGGCCGACACAGAGCAGCAGGAGGAGCAGGCCGATGGCGGCGGTGATGACCTTGCCGTACTGGGCCAGGTGGGGCAGGGCGAGGTTGGGGACGGTGGCGGCGCGGGGATCATCGCCGTAGGCCAGGAGGCCGGCGATGACCAGAGCCGCGGCGGCGATGGGAGCGCAGAGCCGGCGGATGGCCAGCGAGGGCGAGACGCCCAGGATCATCGACAGCGTTGCGGCGATGAGCAGCGTGATCTCAGGCCAGAGGGTCGAAAGCTTCTCGATCACGAATGGCTCTCCTGAACAGCAGCAGCGGCGGCAGCGGGCGCGGAGGGAACCTCAGCGTGCTTGGCGGGGTCGGTGTGGGCGGGGGTGGAGGTCTTGGCGGGTGTAGCGGGGGTAGCCGGGGCGGAGGGGGCGGCCTTGGGGGCCGGCATTTCCTTGCGGGTGGACTCGACGAGCTGGACGGTGTTCATCACCGGCTTGTCGATGAGCTGCATGAGCGGCTTGGGGTAGACGCCAAAGAAGATGCAGGCGACGGCGATAGGGACCAGGATGCCGATCTCGCGGCCGGTCAGGTCGGCGGGCAGGTGCTGGGCGTGGTCATCATCGCTGCCGTGGGCGGCGGCGTGGCCAGAACCGTGGGCGGCACCGTGACTGGAGCCGTGGCCGTGGTCGGCGTGGCCCAGGGGCTCCTTGAGCGGGCCGAAGCAGACGCGGCCGAGCATGTAGAGCAGGTAGATGGCGCCGATGATCATGCCGGTGCCGGCGGCGAAGGCGAAGAACGGCCCGAGGTTGCCACCGGTGGAACCGGCGAAGGCACCGAGGTTGCCGCCGGCCTGGAAGGCGCCGAGCACGCAGAGGAACTCGCTGACGAAGCCGTTGGTGCCGGGCAGGCCGACGGAGGCCATGGTGAACAGGACGAAGAAGGAGGCCCAGATGGGCATCTTGATGGCCAGGCCGCCGAGCTCGGCCATGTTGCGGGTGTGGTAGCGCTCGTACATCATGCCGATGCACAGGAAGAGCGCGCCGGTGGACAGGCCGTGGTTGATCATGTAGAGCACGGAGCCCTGCAGGCCGGCGGCGTTGAAGGAGAACATGCCCAGCACGCAGAAGCCCAGGTGGGCGACTGAGGAGTAGGCGACGAGCTTCTTGACGTCGGTCTGGACCCAGCAGATCAGGCCGCCGTAGATGCAGCCGATGATGGCCAGCACGGCGATGGCCGGGGCGTAGGTGATGGCGGCGATGGGGGCCATGGGGATGGCCAGGGTGAGCATGGCGAAGGTGCCGAGCTTCAGCAGCACGCCGGCCAGGACGACGGAGCCGGCGGTGGGCGCCTCGGTGTGGGCCAGGGGCAGCCAGGTGTGCAGCGGGAAGAGCGGGACCTTGACGGCAAAGCCGGCCATGAGGGCGAAGAAGACCCAGGTCTGCTGGACGGCGGACATCTTCTGGCCGGCGTTCACCAGTGCGGCGACGTTGAATGTCCAGGAGCCGGAGCCGTCGAACAGCTTGCCGGGCAGCTGGGTGTTGAACCAGGCGAGGTAGACGATGCCGGCGAGAGCCAGGACTGAGCCGGTGAAGGTGTAGAGGAAGAACTTGATTGCCGCGGCTTTGCGGTTGGTGGAGCCGAACAGGGAGATGAGCACGAACATGGGCACGAGCGTGAACTCGAACATGACGTAGAACAGGATGGCGTCGCGTGCCAGGAAGACGCCGGTCATGACGGCCTGAAGGACCAGAAGCCAGCCGTAGTAGGTGCGGATGCGGGTGGTGATGGCCGAGTAGCTGGCCAGCACGCAGATGGGACCCAGGAAGGCGGTGAGGGTGACCAGGGCCATCGACAGGCCGTCGATACCCAGGGTAAAGCGGATACCGAGCTGCTCGACCCAGGCGGCATCGACACCGACGCCCTGGGGCGGGCCGACGAACCAGTTGTGGGTGCAGAGCCAGAAGATGACCAGCGCCAGCGGCACGAGCGTGCCGACGAGGGCGACCTGGCGCACCGCGTGCTTGGGCATCAGCGGCACGAGGAGGGCGGCCAGGAGCGGGGTGAACAGCAGGGTCAGCAGCATGAGCTTCGTTCTCCGCAGGACGCGGTGGAGGAATCAGGAGAGGGTGGCGGGAGAGGCGGGAGGGGCGGGAGGGAAGAGAGAGAAGAGCCGGAAGAAGGGAGCAGGGGAATCAGTTGACCAGGAAGTAGGCGATGACGACGACCAGCGCGATGCCGGCGGCCATGGAGAAGGCGTAACCGTGGAGGACGCCCTTCTGGCTGACGCGGGCGCCCTGACCGGCTGCGCCGGGCAGGCGGCCGAAGAGGTTCACCAGGCCGTCGACCAAGAGCTTGTCGATGAGGTGCAGGATGTGGGAGAGCACCAGCAGGGGGATGCGGATGAGGTAGTTGTAGATCTCATCAACCCACCACTTGTTGCGGGCACCGACAACCAGCGGACGCAGGAAAGGCAGTGCGGCGAGCTTGTCGGCCCCGGGTGAGGTGGCCGAGCCGGTGCGACCGGCCAGGTGCAGGAAGAAGGCGATGGCGATGCCGATGGCACCGACGACGCCCGAGACGTAGTACATGACCTTGTGGGGGTCCTGGCCGAAGATGGTGCCGTGGGCGGCGCCGTGGCCGGCGTGGGCGGCGGCGGCGGTGCCTGCAGCTGCAGCGGCCGGGGCGTGCTCGGTGACGAGCTTGGCGGTGCTGGTGAGGGTCATGCCCTCAACCCAGTTCTTGCCCGAGCCGGTGTAGGCCGAGGGGAGGAAGTACAGACCGGCGGCGGCGACGCTGGCGACCAGCAGGATGGCCAGCACGGTGTTGACGGCCCAGCCCGGAGCGTGCGGGTGGAAGTGGTCGCCGTGGCCGTGAGCATCGTGCCCGTGGCCGGCGTGGGCCTTGTCGTGGCCGTGGCTGTGATCGGCGGCGTGGCCGTGACCGTGGTTATCGTGGCCATGGCCGTGGGCGGCGTGGGCACCGTGGGGGCTGTCGGGCTCGTTGCCGGGCTCGTAGGACACGGGGCCCATGAACACGCGGAAGAAGACGCGGAAGGTGTAGTACGCCGTCATGCCGGCGGTGAGCAGCAGGAGCCAGCCGATGTACTGGGCACCGGCGATCTGGCCGCCGCCCTGGGCGAAGGCGTCGGCGAGGATGACGTCCTTGCTGAAGAAGCCGGCGGTGAAGGGGAAGCCGGCGAGGTTGAGGCAGCCGACGAGCATGGCCGCACCAACGAGGCCCCAACCCGTCATCTTCCAGACGCCCGAGAGCTTGCGGAGGTCGAGTTGGCCCTTAAAGCCGTGCATGACCGCACCGCAGCAGAGGAAGAGCGTGGCCTTGAAGAAGGCGTGGGTGAAGACGTGGAACGCCGCACCGTAGCTGGACAGGACACCCAGGCCGGCGAACATGTAACCGAGCTGGGAGACGGTGGAGTAACCCATCACGCGCTTGATATCGAAGTGGGCCATGCCGATGGTGGCGGCCCAGAAGGCGGTGATGGCACCGGACCATGCGACGATGGTCAGGACGGTGCGGTGGTCATCGATGAGGTACACGGGGTAGAGGCGGGCGATGAGGTAGACGCCGGCGGTCACCATGGTGGCGGCGTGGATGAGGGCCGAGACGGGGGTCGGGCCTTCCATGGCGTCGGGCAGCCAGACGTAGAAGAAGAGCTGAGCGGACTTACCGAACGCGCCGCCCATGAACAGGGCGGGCAGGACCCAGCCTGCCCAGGCGGGCAGGGCGGCACCGGTGGCATCGGTGCCGGCGGCGATCATGGGGAAGAGCTTGGCGTACTCGATGGTGCCGAAGAGGACGAAGGTGGTCATGATGCCCATGAGCAGGGCAAGGTCACCGATGCGGTTCATGATGAAGGCCTTCTTGGCCGCATCGACCGCCGCGGGGCGGGTGTAGAAGTAACCGATGAGCAGGTAGGAGCAGAGACCGACGCCTTCCCAGCCCAGGAACATGAGCAGGAGGGAGTCGCCCATGACCAGGCAGGCCATGGAGAAGACGAAGAGGTTGAAGGCAAAGAAGAAGCGGCAGTAGCCGGTGCCCTGATCGTGGCTCATGTACTCGCTGGCGTAGAGCGCAATCAGCGTGGCCAGGCCGGTGACAAAGAGCATCCAGAGGGCGGTCAGGGAGTCGAGGTAGAAGCCGAAGCTGGCGACAAAGGACTGACCGGGGCCCTTGCCCCAGGAGAAGTTGAACCATTCGAAGGCGTGGGTGACCAGGGGGCCGCCGCCGGC
>CAILKP010000155.1 GCA_903834785.1 uncultured bacterium | reverse complement strand
CGACGGCGGGCTTTGCCGCGGGAGCGGCGGCGACGGGTGCCGCGGGCTTGGCTGCGGGGACTGCCGCGGGGGCGGCGGCGGCCGGCGGCGGCGTGAAGGCCGGCGCGGGTGCGGTGGCGGGCGGGGCCGAGGGGGTCTGACCCGCCAGGGAGAGCAGGACGCTGATGCAGATGCCGGTGGTCATGGGAACGGTTCCTAAGCGAAGGAAGGGATGGGGTTTAGCAGAAGTGTATCGATCAGGCGCGACCGAGTTGACGGACAGCGGTTGTTCGCCTGCCGGCGAGGGTGCGCTCGGGCGGCGGGGGCGAAAGAGGAAGAAAATGCGGGCCGGCGGCAGAGGGGCGGCCGGTGACAAGAGGGAGAAGGCAGGTTTGGGAGTCGGGGGAGCGGGTGCGGGAGAGCGCGGGCAGGGCTGGGGCGGGGCTGGGGCTGGGGCGGGGCTGGGGCGGGGAACATCGGCGGTTTGGCGGGGGAGGTGGTGGGAACGGTGCGAGGGATGATGGTTATTGGGACTTGGCGGGTTGGCGTGGGGATGCGCGGATGGGCGGGGGGGGGGCGGTGCGGAAACTGGTTGACCGGCAACCCGCGAGCGGCGGGGAGCGAAGAACGAGTCGTAGAGTGCGCTGCGATGCGCGGACGTGCCGCGGCGGCGAGTAACGAGGAACACGCGAGGACGAGTCATGGCCAAGGCGATGGTTGATCCTGAGGAACTGCGTCGCTTTGCGATGGACCTCAAGCGGTTTGTGCAGATGCTGGAGCAGCAGACGGGCGCGATGAACGCGCGGATGTCGAACCTGGGGCAGTCGTGGCGCGACCAGGAGCACGACAAGTTTGCCGAGCAGTTTGATGCGACGATGAAGGTGCTGACGCGCTTTACGGCGACGGCGGGCGAGCACGTGCCGATCCTGCTGCGGAAGGCGGAGAAGATTGAGGAGTATTTGAATCAGCGGTGAGGGAGTCGCGCTGGGGGAGGGAAGAGAAGAGAACGCAGAGGGCGCGGAGGGTGGAAGGCAAGGAACGCGGAGGGGGAAGGCAAAGAAGCGGAGAAGGGGTGGAAGGCAGCGAGGCACATCGCCCGGGAGGGGGATGGCACGCGCTGTGTGGTGGTGTTATTGGTGAGTTGTCCTATGGCACCGCACAACCCTTCCGGAGGACCGGAAGGGTTGTGGCACGGGAAGAAGGGAGGGGGTCGTGAGGCGCGTCGGTCCCGCCTACATCTTCAGGGAAACCAGATCGAGCCGGTGGACATCGGCGATCATGTCGACTTGCTTTGGAGCGACCCTGGCAGTGGCGGCGAACTCCCGCCACTGCGAGACGGCCGTGGTGACCTCGCGTGCGATGGCTTCGGCGCGGCCACGCTTCATCGAGGCGGTCTGTGCAACCGTCTTGAGATCTTCGAGCGTGAAGCCCTCCCGCTTGCCTGCCAGGCTCATCTGGTGGCTGGCGGTCCAGGTGCCTGACGGGTTGTAGGCGTACATGACGTCAAAGGCCGGTGAGAGCGACCACGTTCCGCTCTTGTCCATGAGGAAGGCGATGTTCTTGACGTGATCGTCCTGGTTGCGGGCGATGACGTTGAAGACCATCCTCCGGAACTGCTCTTCAACGGCGTCCATCGACAGGCCCAGTCTGCGGATGACAGTCAGGGCCTGCTCGTAGGAGTTGGCGACGGGGTTGTTGAAGTCCAGGTGCGCCATGCCGCCCAGCGACTGCATGTGGAGTTTCTCACCGTCGCCGAGCCGATCGAAACGTCTGGTCATGAAGTGTCGGCGTCCGTTTTCCTCGAAAAGCCGGCACTCGGACATGCGGATACCCGCTGCTTTGGCCATCAGAGAATACGCAAACTCGATGGCACCGAAGCCCTGGGGGTCGTCGAGTTCGCGGTCCTTGTTGCTCGTGACGCCGTCGAACTTCATCAGCCAGTACTCGAACCCGCTGGGGGCCTTGACCTGGCCTGAGCGGACTTCATTGGTCACGGGATTCCAGGCGATGACGGCCTTGGCGCGGGCACCGCCTGCCGATGCGCCCACGCGGAGAATCTCGCGCAGGGCGTGCTCTTTGTGCGGGTCGGCGAATGATGCCTGGAGGTTCTCCCGGCTGCTGAGCACATCGCTGGCCAGGGCGACGAGCGAGTCAACATTCAATACTGCTGATGTGCGGCTCTGCGGCCCCTGAGCGGGCTTGAACTCGAGGGCCCCGATCCCACGCGTGCCGGTGTAGCAGAGGCGCTCGACCGCGTCGATGTCCTGAGGAAGGCGGCCCTGCGAGGCGAGCCATGCGTCGATCACGGCGTTGCCGAACTTGTCGGGCAGCGCATCGGCGAGCATCCCCGGCAGCCCGTGAAAGGACGCCTTGGGAAGGTCGGGGAAGCTGTAGAGCTGCCTTGCGAGCGGCATCATGAGCGGCGCAACCTCGATGCCGCTGCGTTGGAAGGCGGCGGTGTACTCGAAGGTTGCGATCTGCCCGGGGCCGTTCACGGAGACCGCGCCGATCGAACTTCCCCACAAGCGGACTTCGGCGACGGTACTCACGGCGCACCCCCCGCAGCACCGACCTCCGGCGAATCATCGCCCCAGGTCCACCTGGCTGGGGTGCCGGGCTTCTTCACGGCGGATGATGCGCGTCGGCGCTCCTTGGCTCGCGAGCGAAGTTGCGCGAGCGGACTGGGCAGCGGCGGCGGAACGAAGGCGTCGAGATTGGCGAGCAGGCCGAGTGCACGCACGACGCGGATGAGGTTGGTGAGCTGGCTGGATTCGCCGCTCTCCAAGCGGATGAGCGTGCGTTTGGAGATGCCGGCCTCGCGGGCGAGCTGCGCCTGGGTGAGGTTCCGCTGAAGCCGGAGTCGCGCGAGGCGAGATCCGAGCTCTGTCAGAACTGCCGCGTCTGTGAGATCACGTGCATTGACCATAAGTGCCTCTTCTGTCAACTATATCGTCAACAGACGTTAAAAAGGTCAATTTTGTCACTTTATAAGAGTACGTAGAGCATCCTGCACTGGTGCAGAACGGCGGGTAAGCCAGAAAAGAAGTCCGATAACACCGAGGCAGTCCTCGGTGCGGCGTGCGGAGGGCGGGTCAGTTCGGGCTGCCGCCGTTTGAGAATGAGGAGAGTTTGATGGGCTGGGGGCTCGCGTCGAGCTGGTTGCCGGTCAGGAGTGTGGAGTAGCCGCGGCCGGAAGGGGACCAGTAGACGAAGAGGAACTGAGCGTCATGGAACTCGGAGCTCGAATGACCGGCGAAGAGCTGGACCTTGGTGGCGGCCGCATCGGCGGCACGCGGGAGCGTGACGCGGGTGATGATTTGGTCGCGATCGGCGCGGAGCACCATGAGGGTGACGCTGTGGTCGGTGTCGTTGGTGAGTTGCACGCTGCGGACGACGGAGGGCTGGCGGGCCCGCGCGAGCGGGACGTAGAGCAGGCCGCCGCAGGTGACGAGGAGGCTTGATGCTACCGCAACGGTGAGGGCGACTTTGGTTTCCCACTTCATCCTGGATGCTCCGGCGGAGGGTGGGTGAGGGTACAGCGGTGGTTGGATGGGGCGCGAGGCGAGGGAGAGGATGAAAGAGGAAAGCGACTGTGTCTCAAGTCAATGATTTTGAGGCTGATTTGGTTTTTTCTTTTCGCCCCAGAGCAGGTCGTCACGCACCAGGGCGTTGATGATGGTCAGGAGCTTGCGCATGCAGGCCGTGATGGCCACTT
>CAILKP010000154.1 GCA_903834785.1 uncultured bacterium | reverse complement strand
GTACTCGCGGCCGAGGCGGGTGATGGTCAGGCCCGCTGCCGCGGCATCGGGGAGATTCTGGAGAAACTCGACAAGGCCGTCGTAGCCGTACTTGGAGTAGACGTACTGGATGTCGAGCGGGTCGGTGACGACCTCCTGCACGCGGCGGGAGCCGTCGTAGTAGAAGTGCTCCTCACGGGCGATCTTGCCGCCGGGACCGAGGTAGGGGCTCTGGGTCTCGACCAGCCGCCCATGGCCGTCGTAGAGGTAGCGCTTGACCCAGGCGCCGGGGGCGACGGTGAAGAGGCAGCCCTTGGGGGAGGGGGAGGCGTCCAGCTTTGGCACACGCTATTTCGCCGGGGGCTTGAGGGGCTCGTTCGGCGCTTGACGACCGCCGCGACTTTCGCGACCTTGAGTTCGGCAGACCGGCGCCTCGGTCAGCTCGTCTGTGTTGCCGGAGCAGCGAGCGGCCAAAGTCGGCATCTTGCAAGGGCGTGCGAGTACCCCCGATCGCGAGCTCAGTCAGTGCGGGAGATGCTTCACTTGGCCAATGGGTGACCCGGGGCCATAATGGCGTCGGCCTCACGCAGCTTCGAGACGATCTGTTCGGGTGTGTGTCGTGTCCGCTTCATCGAGAAGCTCCTGGCCGCTTCCGGCGGCCTGCGGGATTCTCATAGTTGGTGGATCAGGATTCGGGGAGCAGGTCACCTGCGTACTTCTTCTTTCAACGGAAGAACGTCTGCTCCGACACCCCCATCTTCCGGCACACCTCGACGATCGGTGTCACTGCTTCCGCCTGCCGCAACGCGAACGCGATCTGCTCTTCCGTAAACCGGCTCTTCTTCATGTTCCGGACCTCCAAACAAAGGCCGGATTCTTCGCCAGAAACTCTCACTCAGATTGGACCAGGTTGTTGGGGAGAGCGCAGTGAAGGCCTATGTCGTCCAGTGGCTCCGAAGGCCCCGCGACCCTCCGTCCGCGGTCCGTCTTCATCTGTCCTTTCTATCTGTGTCCTTGTCCCTCTTAGCTGTTTTCTGCACGAGCAACAACAAATTCATTGTGATCCGTGCTTGCAACAAGTATATGTCGCTCCCGCACGTACACGTAATACTCCCAGAACTGGCATTGGCGGATTACACCATCGAGCAGAGTTCCGGAGCAAGAGTACACTGGAAGGGGCAGGCCATTGTCGTTGTCTGGCACAAAGAGCACCTCTTCCATCTCCCGTACTCCCAGCCGGAACAACTCGGTGCAGAGTGCCGACTCGCCGTCGTCCACCTGACGAATAATGGGTCCCATCGACGTCCACCATACGCGAGTGCTGCCACATCCAAAGAGCCGCTCTATCTCATCGCACACGATCGCCGCTTCGCTCGCGATCAGCTTTCGGAAGCTTGCTGCTACACAGGGCATCGTTGCTAGGACGTCGTCGAAGTTCTGCTCTGGAAGCACGATGTTGTCATCGCTATTCATGGCTATCGCCCGGGTTTTTCGCTCGGATCGCTCGACCGAGAAGGATGCTGCGGACCATCGTACGTGATGTTTCCGCGAGCACTTCCACCACTCGATCGCTTACCCGCAGTTTGCCATCCAACATGCGGCTTGTCGTGCCCCAGCGCGGCATCTCGATCGGCGTGAGGGGCGTCGTAGGCAACCTTCGCGCCGCCGGGACCTTTGAACTCCACGACGGTGCCTGTCTTCGGATCAACTTTCGAGAACCGGATCTGTGCGGGGTCTGTCATACCCGCTTTTTCGAAAGCCTGGCGTCGAGCACTATCAAAGTCTCTGGCATGGCACGGCCCCGCGTTATGGCTCTCAACCCCGACCTCTCCGACGAGGAACCGGTGTGCCGCGTCGACCTCGAGGTTGTAGACCTCCTGCTGGCCGCGCCAGCGTGACATGGCCTCGACTGACGCCCAGCCGTCCGCCGTGCGGACACGCTCGCCGGGCATGAGGTCGCCCAAGTCTACGTACGCGGCACGATCGATGCTGAAGATGGGGTGGCCGGCTGTGCCAGTGATGGCGTCACAACTTCCGACCAGCGTGAGGGTGGCCATGTCGCCGGAGTACCGCGTCGTGCTCTTCATGAGCACCAGGCGGCCCGGCCCGGGGCGGATCTCCGGGGATGGCTTGATTTCCAGCACGCGTGCGGCACCGTCAAGCCCCCACTCGGGGATTACCAGTGAGACCCAAACCTCGCCGTCGGCCCGGCTTCGGTCATTCGGAGTGGTCAGCCGGTTTTGTTCCAGCCAGGCCAGCGGCCGCAGCAGGCTGAGCGTCCCCGACCTGACGCCCTGCTGGCCGCCCGACCGCTGATCAGGCGATGTCCCGAGCTCGAGCACGAACTCACGCCACTCCGTTGGTGTGATCTCCGCCTCG
>CAILKP010000153.1 GCA_903834785.1 uncultured bacterium | reverse complement strand
GGCAGGAGGACACGATGACACGAGGCGTGCCCGCTGCCTTAATCTTAATCTCCCCTTAACACTCCCTTCAGATTTCGTTCATCTAAAAGTAACTTTAGCGGGCTTAACACGGCCCTGAAATCGGCTGTAATCATGGATGTGGAAAGCGCCTGCGGCTTCCGCCAACCCCAACCCCAAAACCACCATGATCAACGCCCGTCTGATCGGAACCCTCGCCCTCATCGCGGCGGCCTCGCAGGTCTCCGCTGTCAATCCGCCACCGCCCCCGCCCGGTGCGAGCAAGCCCGCACCGATGACCGCGCCGATGACCGCGCCCGCTCCGTCCGCGGTCAAGCCCGCACCAGCACCCGCTCCGGCCCCCGCGCCGGTCAAGCCCTTAGTCGATGACTCCGCGCTCCTCGCGCCCGCTAAGCAGCCGGCCTTGCGCCCGCACATGCTGATCAAGCCGCCCATGCCGCGCATGAACCCGGCCAAGCCGCTCTTCGGCGACCCGCTGCCCGGTCTCACGGCCGCGCAGCTGGAGCTCTTCGTCGACGGCAAGGCTGACTTCGAGAAGACCGAGGATGTCGAAGGTGGCCTGGGTCCGATCTTCAATGAGAGCTCCTGCGTCGCCTGCCACAGCAGCGGCGCCGTCGGTGGCGCCAGCCCGCGCAACGTCACGCGCTTCGGTCGCGTGACCGCGACCGGCTTCGATTCCCTCGACGCCCTCGGCGGCTCGCTCCTGCAGGACCACTCCATCCTGCCGGCTGCGCGCGAGTTCGTGCCTCGCGAGGCCAACCTCGTGGTCAAGCGCAACTCGACCCCCGTCTTCGGTCTCGGCCTGATGGAGGCCATCCCCGACTCCGTGATCATCGCCAACGTCCGTAAGCAGCCGGTCGACGGCGTGAAGGGCAAGGCGGCCATGGTCGTCGATGTCGTGAGCGGGCAGACCCGCGTGGGCCGCTTCGGCTGGAAGGCCCAGCAGGCCACGGTCCTCGGTTTCGCGGCCGATGCCTACGCCAATGAGATGGGCGTGACCAACCGCTACTTCCCCACCGAGAACGCCCCCAATGGCGATGCTGCCAAGCTGGCGAAGTCGGACTTCATTCAGGATCCCGAGGACGCCCCGGCGACCGGCCTGGCCGACTTCGAGAAGGTGGCGAACTTCATGAAGTTGCTCGGCGCACCTCCCCAGGCTCCCGCGACGGCCTCTGCCAATGCCGGCAAGCAGCTCTTCACGAGCGCGGGCTGCGTCGCTTGTCACGTCCCGAGCCTGATGACTGGCCCCAGCAAGGATCCGGCCTTCGATCGCAAGGAAGTGCGGCTCTACTCCGACCTGCTCCTGCACGACATGGGCTCGCTCGGTGACGGGATCGTCCAGGCTCCCGCTGGCCCGCGAGAGATGCGGACCGCCCCCCTGTGGGGCCTCCGCGTCAGTGCGCCTTACCTGCATGACGGCCGCGCGACCACCGTCGACGCCGCCATCGTCGCGCACGACGGCGAAGCCAAGGTCTCGCGGGATCGCTACCTCAAGCTCACCCCCGCCCAGAAGAAACAGCTCGCCGACTTCCTCATGACCCTGTGAGGGCGGGGCGGCTGGCCCGTTGGTAAGAAGGATGCAAAGCTGGCCGGCTGGCTAGCTGGCCTGCTGGCAAGACGAGGTGCATCTCCTCTTGTCAACTTGCCCGCATGCCCACTTGC
>CAILKP010000152.1 GCA_903834785.1 uncultured bacterium | reverse complement strand
GTGTCAGGGCTCCCCGAGAGGAACCAGGACGGAAGGAAGGACGGAAAACCGGCCTGGAGACCCAAACCCGAAGGCCTGGGGCGGAGGACCGGAAAACCGGCAGCCGGCTCCGTCGCTTTGGACTGTAACGGAAGATTGCGGCTTTTGTGAAGGGGACTTCATCAAGACGCCCCCTGCCGCCACAGACCCGCCATCTCCCCATGAAAAAAGCCGCCCGGAGGGCGGCTCGAAGGGGAGGAGCTAGCAGTCGCTAGACCACCGTGAAGTCGGTACTCGCGAGTCGATAGCCATTGGTGGTGCTGAGGATCTGCTGGATTGACTGAGCGCCGGTGCCATCGGGATCGTGGAAAAGGTTGCCCGTATCCCGATCGAAGATCAGCCGCGTGGCGGCCGTGGCCGACACCACGGGACCCCGCGTTGAGCGCACCTCGATGAATTGGGTGGCGGTCACGGCGCCGAGGGTGAGGCCGGTGTAAGCGCTCCCGCTGATCAAGAGCCGATCCCCCAGGGCGAAGTCGGTGATCCGGTCGATGTTGGTGGCACCCGGTGCATCGGCCAGCCGGAAGCTGTCGCTGCCGATGCCACCGGTGAGCAGATCGCTGCCGGAGCCGCCGTTGAGGGTGTCGTTGCCCGCCCCACCATTGAGCGTGTCGTTGCCGGCCAGGCCATTGAGGGTTTCGTTGCCTGCGCCGCCCACTAGGTTGTCGGCCCCGGCGGTGCCATTGATCACCCCCGGGGTCGGCGGCGGGGGCGGGGTTGCCGCTCCGGTGAGCTGGAATACGGCGGCGCTGATCGGTGCCCCCACCGCCACGCTGGCGAATTGGAGTGCTAGGCCGGTGCCGTTGCCATCGGCGTCGTACAGCAGGGCGCCGCTGGTGGTGTTGTGGAGGATTCGTTGCTGGGCGTTGGTGGCGGTCGCCACGCCAGCACCCGCGAGGAACTCGGCCGCGGTGAGAGTGGCCCCGGCACTGAGGGCCGTGAAGATGGTGCGGTCGAGTTGGAAGAGATCGCCGGCGGCGAAATCGCTGATCGTGTCCACATTGCTCGCAAGGAGGCTGTTGAACACGAACAGATCAAGGCCGGCACCACCGCTGAGCAGGTCATTGCCGATGCCACCGTTGAGGGTGTCATTACCGAGGCCACCGGAGAGGGTGTCGTTACCGGCCTGGCCGGCGAGCTGGTTGTTGGCGGCGTTGCCGGTGAGGACATTGGCGGCGGTGTTGCCGCTGCCATTGAGAGCGGCGGCGCCACCTAGCACCAGGTTGTCCACGTTTTCGGCCAGGGTGAGGCTTACCGTGCTGATCACGGTGTCGGTGCCGCCGGCAGCGGCCTCCACCAGCACATCCAGGGTGGAATCCACCACGTAGGTGTCGTTGCCAGCGCCGCCATCGAGGGTGTCGTTGCCCCCGCCGCCATCGAGGGTGTCATCCCCCCCCAGGCCCGAGAGCAAGTTATTAGCGGCATTGCCGGTGATCACGTTGGCCACGGCGGTGCCGGTGCCGTTGAGGGCGGCGCCGACCAGGGTGAGGTTTTCCAGCTCGGCACCCAGGCTGTAGCTGGTGCTGCTGATCACGGTGTCGCTGCCGCCGGCAGCGGCCTCCACCAGCACATCCAGGGTGGAATCCACCATGTAGGTGTCGTTGCCCGCGCCGCCATTGAGGGTGTCGTTGCCCCCGCCTCCATCGAGGGTGTTGTTGCCAGCGGTGCCGTTGATTGCATTGGCCTCGCCATTGCCGGTGCCGGCAAGGGCGCTGCCGGTGAGGGTGAGGTTCTCCACGTTGGCGGAGAGCACATAGCTCACCGAGCTGCTCACCGTGTCGGTGCCGCCGGCAGCGGCCTCCACGATCACATCCAGGGCGGAATCCACCAGGTAGGTGTCATCCCCGGCCAGACCCACCAAGGTGTCATTGCCGGCGCCGCCATCGAGGGTGTTGTTGCCCGCGTTGCCGGTGATCGAGTTGGCCAGGGCGTTGCCCGTACCGCTCAGGGCTGGGGCCAGCAGGATCAGGTTCTCCAGCTCCGCCGCCAGCACGGTGTTGATGGCGGTGCTCACCGTGTCGATGCCACCGCCGGCTAGCTCCACCACCACATCGGCAGCGGTATCGAGGACGTAGAGGTCGTTACCGAGGCCCCCCACCAGGCTGTCCACGCCGGCGCCGCCATCGAGGGTGTCGTCGCCCGCCAGGCCCACCAGGGTGTCGTTGCCCCCCAGGCCGGCGAGCAGGTTGCTGGCGGCATTGCCGGTGATCACGTTGGCTTCGGCGCTGCCGGTTCCGTTGAGGGCGGCGCCGATCAGGTTCAGCACCTCCAGATTGGCCCCCAGGGTGTAGTTCACGCTGCTGTTCACCGTGTCGCTGCCCCCGGTGGCGCCCTCCACGATCACATCGAGTAGGGAATCCACGGTGTAAATGTCGTTGCCAAGGCCACCGATCAAGGTGTCATCGCCGGCGCCGCCATCGAGGGTGTTATTGCCCGCGTTGGCAGTGATCACATTCCCCACCGTGTTGCCGGTGCCGGAAAGGGCGGCCGCGGTAAGGGTGAGGTTCTCGAAGTTGGCGCCCAGGATCCAATTCAAGGGGCTGAACACGGTGTCGATGCCTTCGCCGGCGGCCTCCACCAGCACATCAGCGGCGGCGTCCACGATGTAGCTGTCGTTGCCCAGGCCACCCACCAGGCTGTCATCGCCGGCGCCGCCATCGAGGGTGTCGTCGCCCGCCAGGCCCACCAGGGTGTCGTTGCCCCCCAGGCCGGCGAGCAGGTTGCTTGTGGCATTGCCGGTGATCTCGTTCGCCACGGCGGTGCCGGTGCCGTTGAGGGCGGCGCCGACCAGGGTGAGGTTTTCCAGCTCGGCACCCAGGCTGTAGCTGGTGCTGCTGATCACGGTGTCGCTGCCGCCGGCTGCGGCCTCCACCAGCACATCCAGGGTGGAATCCACCACGTAAGTGTCGTTGCCCCCGCCGCCATTGAGGGTGTCGTTGCCCCCGCCGCCATCGAGGGTGTTGTTGCCCGCGTTGCCGGTGATCGAGTTGGCCTCGCCATTGCCGATGCCGGAAAGGGCGCTGCCGGTGAGGGTGAGGTTCTCCACGTTGGCGGAGAGCACATAGTCCACCGAGCTGCTCACCGTGTCGATGCCGCCGGCAGCGGCCTCCACGATCACATCCAGGGTGGAATCCACCAGGTAGGTGTCGTTGTCCGCGCCGCCGATCAGCGAATCGATGCCGGCACCGCCGTTGAGGGTGTCGTTGCCCAGGCCTCCATCGAGGGTGTCGCTGCCCAGGCCGCCAATCAGGTTGTCGTTGCCGGCCAGACCCAGGGCCAGGTCATCCCCGGCGGTGCCGGTGAACAGGTTGGCGGCGGCGGTGCCGGTGAACAGATCCCCCACCACCGACGTGGGCTGGGAGATCAGGTTTTCACTGTTGCCGGCACCATCGGTGAACGAAACCAGCACCCGCAGGATGCGGCCCACCTGGACCTGGGTTGGGGTGAAGGTGGGGCTGTTGGCGCCCACCACGCTCCAGGTGGCGCCATTGTTGGCTGAGGCTTCCCAGGTGTAGGAAAACACCCCCAGGCCGTTGGTATCGGTGATGGCGGCGGTGTTCACCGTGATCGGAACCCCTTCGGTGGGGGTGGTGTCGCTGATCACCGGCGTGCCGGTGGCGGCTCCGAGCGGGGCGGGGGCGGTCATGTCCCCGTCGGCGAAGCGCAGGAGCTCGATGCCCCAGAGGGTGTCCACCCCGTCGTTGGCCAGCAGGCCCCCCGCTGCCGTTCGGTTATCGGTCACGGTGATACTGCCGTCGGCATTGCGCAGCACTGTGTAGTCGGCGCCGGCGCCGCTGAATACCGCGATGTCCACCCCGGCCGATCCCTGCCGGATCTCCCGCACGATGCTCAGCTGGGAGGGACGGATCGCCCCGCTCACCAGCCGACTCTGGAAGGCGTTGATGGTGCTGGCGAACTCCACCGTGCCATCGGAGTTGAGCAGCCGGATGCGGGCATCGAGATACACATCCCCGTGGAGGATGTCATTGCCGCCGCGGCCTTCCATGATGTCGGAGCCGCCTCCGCCGAGGAGGATATCGCCGCCCGTGAAGCTGGTGGCTCCCCGCAGCACCGGGGCCAGGCCGGCGATCATGGCGATGCCGCCGGCATCGAGTACATGGTTGGTTTCCGTGAGGGGATCGGGGAGCACGCGGCCCTTGAGAATGTCGTTGCCGTTCCAGCCGGAGAGACCCTCCACCTCCATGAAGCGATCGAGAAGATCGATGGCCAGGTTGGGCGGCAGGAAGACATTGATGTCTAGATCCGCATTCACGATTTCCGTGGAGTTGGCGTAGGTCACCCAGTCGAAGCCCCAGGCGCCCCAGCTCTTGTTCACCCCCGGAGTGCCGAACATGATGTCGTTCCCGGATTCGGCGTCGTAGTCGTCGTTGCCATCGCCGATCAGCACGTCGTGGCCGATCAGCGTGCTGGTGCCGAAGGGATCAGCGTTGTCGCCCTGCAGGAGGTCGGCCCCCTGACCGCCCTCGATCCAGTCGTCGCCGGCATTGCCGAAGACGGTGTTGATGCCGGTGCCGGCGTTCACGAAATCGTTGCCCAGGCCCGCGAAGCTTTCGGCATCGCCGACCCCGCCGAAGATGACATCGGATCCATCGCCACCGAAGATCAGGTCGAGGCCGCCGGCATTCACGATCACGTCATTGCCATCGCCGCCCTTGAGGTTGTCGTCACCGAAGGCGTCGGTGATCACGTCATCGCCGGCGCCGCCGAAGATGAAGTCGTTGCCGCCACCCCCTTCGAGGGTGTCGTTGCCCTCATCACCATGGATGGTGTCGTCCCCTTCGCCGGTGGCGAGGCTGTTGGCAGCGGCGGTGCCGCCGAGCATCACATGTTCAATGCCGCCGTAGCGGATCGTGCCATTGGCCAGGCGGGTGAGCAGGGTCGCTTCGTTGTAGGCGGTGAGGGGATCATCCAGGATCGCTCCGGTGGTGCCCACCCGACCGGCTTCAAAGCGATAGGCCGGCGTGGAGAACACATCGCCCGGCAGATGCACGGCCGTGGAGTTGCGGCTCACGATGTCGCCGAAGCTCTGCTCCTCCAGCTGGGTGAGGATGTTCAGGCCGGCGGTGCGGGCAAGGTAGTAGAAGCGGTCGTGGTTCTGCAGGCGCAACATCTGCGTGCCGAACACGTAGGCGAAGGAGGAGCCGAGCATGCCGCCGAAGGGCTGCAACTTCTCCGCCAGGCCGCCGATCCAGAAGTCCACATTCTCCAGCCCTCCCAGGGAGCCGCCGGCGTAGATGCCGGTGGCGTTGAGGAAGTCCTGGGCATCAAGGTTTCCGGCTGAGGCGCCATTCACCAGGGCCTCGGCCGCCGCTCGGCGGGCCGCATCGGTGCTGGCCGCCAGAATCGTGGCGTGGGTGCCGTAGGCGGCGATGAAGTTGGCGAACGACTCGACGTGCTTGATGTTCAGACCAAAGTCGTTCCAGCTGGTGTAGGGCTGAAGGGCCGGGTTGCCGGTATCGGCATAGAAGAGGCGGCGGGCGCCGTTAAGCCCAGGGATGCCGGTGTCACGACCCCGGGCCAGGTTGAGGGCACCCAAATCGAGGGGCAGCCCCACTAGGTTGTTGCGCAGCGATTCGGTGATGAATTCATCGATCTCGTTGCCCACCTGTTGCACCATGCCGTTGGCAATCGTGCCTACCGCAGCCTTGGTGCCGGCGCCGCTGTCCTGGAAGGCCACCGGATTGAGGAAGGCATCGATCAGCCGCATCGGCAAGGAGACGCCGGTGCCCGGATCGATGCGATCCACGGTGTCGTTGAGCATCGAGTGGCCGAAGCGATAAACCACATTGGCGAATTCCGACATAATCGCCGGATCTACCGTGCTGTTGTAGCCACTGAAGATTTCAAGCGATGGCAGCAATTTGCGGCCGAATTCCTCAAACACAAGATGCTGATATTGCATCTCGTTGGGCAGGCGCGCCGCCTGGAATAGGCGTTCGCCATTCCACTGCAGGGCGGCGATCTCCGCAGGCGAGGTGGGCAGGGCCGCGATCGGCGTGATCAGCCACTGGTTGAGGAACGCCAGATCGGCGCTATCCAGCACCACTTGCTTGACCTGCTCCACCAGGCGGTTGTGCTCCGAGTGGAACACGCTGTGGATGGCGGTGAGGGCGATGTTTTCATTGCCCCGACCGTCGCCGGTGATGTAGTGGCGGTCGAGCAGTTCGTTGTCGTAAGTGCCTGGCGGTTGGGGCGTGGCGGCGGTGCTCACGGTGGTGTCGGCATCGGCCACCTTGCCAGCCCCTGGGGCGGCGTTGTGGGCGATGTCATCGAGGAAGGCGTGAGCGGTGCGCAGCGCGCCTTCGGTGCTCACCGGGGCCAGCAGGTTGCCCTCCAGCAGCGAACCATCCAGCATCACCAGCTGGGGAAGGCCGTTGGCACCGGGGATGAAGTTGCCGTACAGATCGGTGTAGATCAACGGCACGTCGGATACATCGGCATCCACCAGGTTGATCCCCATCAGGGTGCGCGCCTGGGCCTTCACTTCCCCCCAGTTGGCGATCGAGCCTGCCAAGGCCCCATCCAGCAGATAACCGGTGTTGCGCAGACGGCCGGCCTCCACGGCATAGGCCCGCAGGAACACCTGGTGGGAGGGGTGGGAGGTGTAGGTCTGGTTCTGGTCGATCCAGGGGGTGGTGACGTTGTTGTAAGTGCGAATGTCGTCGGCCGTGCCGCTCACGCCGTCGGGCCCGGGGTCCAGGGCCGAAACCGCCGCCCGGGTAAGCACCATGAAATTGGTGCTGCTGCCCACGACGAAGCGGGGATCATCCGGCTTCAGGGGGATGATCACACTGCCGCCGCCGCCCTTGGTGATCAGATCCAGGCCGTGATCGAAGAACTGGCCGAAAATGGTGAACCAGGAGTTATAAGGAGCCGATAAGCCGGCATCGGGCGCCACGTTGGGGATGAACAGGGTGCCGTTGGACGACACCACCGGCGCCGGCCCGGCGACCGCAACAGCCGCTGAGTTCAGAACGGTTTGATCCGAGATCAGGTTGCTGATCGTGCGAACCTCGCCATCGAAGACCAGGCCGGAGGTTTGGGTGTAGCTCGTCGGGCTGCCTGCCGTAAGGGGACCCGGGCCATCCGGATCGAAAGCCGCCCCCTGGGCTTGTCGCCACACCTGGGGCAGGGCGTTGGGCATATCCCGGTCGGCGGCACCGAATTGCTCTTGACCGGGCACCACGTTGTTGTAGGTGCCCCCCACGGTGCGCAGGCCGTAAGGCAGCAGCGGGTTGCCGTTCAGCAGGGAGAGGGGGTCGGCGCCATTGCTGTGAGCCTCAGACAGCAGGATCTGCTGCAGGATGAATTCAAGATCGTGCTTGACAAGTTTCATGGCAGGGAGGGATTTGACAATCCCCAACGATGTGGTAGCGAACGATGTGGTAACGAACGTTGTGGCACTGAGTTCGTAGGGGCTGGGGCGGACGGCCAACGGGCCTGCTGAAGGCATCGATCGGCGCTGGAGGGCCAAACCTCCGGCGCCACAGCCAAAACCCCTGCACACCG
>CAILKP010000151.1 GCA_903834785.1 uncultured bacterium | reverse complement strand
GGCCCCTCTCCCCTCTCAAACTCACCCCTCTACCCCCCTCCCCTGTGGCGTGCAACGTGCAGCTGCAGGGGCTGGTACCATCAACAGACTCTCATAGCGGCTGGTACAGGAAATGGGGGCAGGTCAAGCGGACTGCCGAAAAGCCCGAACCCTCTGCACAGTAACCGCGTCGGAAATCACAAACCCTCCGACAACGGCGACAAAGCTGACGACGATTTTGGAGGCAAAACTGTTAATCCGCATCGATAGCTTCCCGGGTACCTAGGAGGTCTAAGAGAAGCACTATCGACCAATAGGTACTGGTACTTATCTGATGCAGCAAACAGTTTGAAGTTCCACCCCATCGCCTGGTATTCCACCGAGTGAATCGCTCGCTTTACCCAACCACCTCCCCCGACACGCCATCACGGCCCCACGATCGTGAACACTTCGTTGAGCCTGGCATGGTGAAGGCACTGATAAATTGCCGGCTGAACGTGCACCAGCCGCATTACCCCACCCTTCGCCCGGATCGATCGCTGCAGCACCACCAGCTGCCCGATCCCCAGCGAGCAGATAAACGTCAGCTCCCCAAGGTCAATCGTCAGGTCCTTCGGATGCCCCGCCGCCGCGGCACTGACCGCCGTTGTGAGCTGATCAACGGCATGAATATCCGCCGAGCCGCTTAAGGAAATAGTCACCGCCCCGGTCTCGGGTGCAACAGTTCGCGTGATCTTCAGCATGGTGCAAACTCTCGACGGAATCAACCCCGGCGCAGATAATCCGGGTCGGATGATTGTTGAGCAGATCCACGCTCAGATCATCTCTGTTTTTGAACTTTACAAAGTTTGAATCTCTCCCTCACACCGGCGCACTCCCTGCTTCGGTGGGCAAGCCAGCCTCCGCCCTGCCCGACCACCTAGTAAGAACCCCAGAACTTGATCACCCGTTCGGCCTGCCCCCCCTAAATCAGGCACCATTCGGAACAACTTCCCCCGCACCGATCCGCAAACGCTCGGGCAGTTTTCCGGTATATTTGAAGTCGTCCAACACCGACCACTTCCGGGAGCCCCACATGTTCTCTTCCCTCTCAACCAAGTTCAGCAACAGCATGCAGCTGTTCCGCCAGTCCTGGTCCGTCCTCCAGCAGGACAAGAAGCTCCTCATCCTCCCGGCCATTAGCGGCACACTCCTGTTCCTCCTCGTCGGCATCGGCGTGGGCGCACTGGTCGTCGTCATCGCCTCGAAGCCGGAGTTTCAGAACTCCCGCGGCTCATCTCAGAACGCCGCCGCCGAGCTCCGCGAGTCCATGGGCATGCTCTGGTACGTCGCCATCGGCGCGATCTACTTCGTCACCCACTTTGTCATGACCTTCTTCCAGACCGCCCTGATGGCCTGCATCATGGAACGGCTCGACGGCCGCACGCCTTCGCTGCGCGCCGGCCTTGCCCTTGCCTGCACCCGCATCCCGCAGTTGCTGGCCTGGTCCCTGCTCACCGCCACAGTGGGCGTCGTGCTCAACGCGCTCAAGGAAAAAGCCGGCTGGATCGGCCGCCTGTTCCTCGGCGGTATCGAGGCCGTGTGGAACATCGCCACCTTCTTTGTCGTCCCCGTCCTCGTCGTCGAGGGTGTCGGCCCCATCACCGCCGTCAAGCGTTCGGCCACCGTCGTTCGTCGCCAGTGGGGCGAGGCCCTGATCACCCAGTTCGGCTTCAGCATGATCACCGGCCTCATGGCCCTGGTCTCAGCGCTCATCCTCATCGGCGGCGGCACGGCAATCTCCATCGCCACCAGTTCGTTCGTTCCCGGTGTGGTCTGCTTCCTGCTGTGGGTCGCTTTCGCTCTGGCCCTGTCACTGGTCAGCAGCGTGATGCGTTCCATCCTCATCGCCGCCACCTACCGCATGGCCTTCGCCGGTGACACCAACACCGGCCCCTTCCGCCCCGAGCAGCTTCAGGGCCTGTTTGCTCGCAAGGGCTCCAAACGCTGAGCCCCTCGCCGCACCCGCCCCAAACCAGCCCGTCACAATACAGAATCCGGCCCCCACACATCCGGTAAGCCATGAGCCCGGATCGGCACGAGACGAGATGAAGCACCGATGACCACAACGACCGCCCGCCCGGTGCACGCCGCCATCGCACTGGGCTCCAATCTCGGCGACCGGGCCGCCAACATCGAGCTTGCTATCGCCGCGCTCGGCACGCTTCCGGGCTGCCGCGTGCTGTCCTCGTCAGCCCCCGTTGCCACCGTACCCGTTCGTGTCGGCAGTGCCGATCCCGGCGGCGAATATCTCAATGCCGCGGCACTGGTAGAGACAACGCTCGACCCCTGCCAGCTTCTGGGCATGCTCCACGAAATCGAGCACCGCCTCGGCCGCGACCGCGCCCAGCAGCCCCACGGTGCCGCACGCACCATCGATCTTGACCTCGTCCTCCACGGCAACACCATCCTCTGCACGCCCGAGATCGAGATCCCCCATCCGCGGCTGTACGACCGCGCCTTCGTGCTGGCACCGCTGGCCAGCATCGCGCCACACATGGTCATCCCCACCACCGGGCTCACCGTGCTCCGCCAGCTCCTGCTGCTCAGCGGCGAGTAAGCTCCTCCTGGCGTGCCCCACTACGCTCGGCGATGAGCACCCGCACCGAGATTGACACGAGCGCGCTGAGCCAGCCCGACCGCTACAAGCTGCTCATCGGCCTGATCACACCGCGGCCCATCGCGTGGGTGTCCACCATCTCGCCCGACGGCCGCCTCAACCTCGCGCCGTTCTCGTTCTTCACCGGCGTTGGCAGCAACCCGATGCTGGTCATGTTCTGCCCGGCCAACAAGCCCGACGGCTCGGAGAAGGACTCGCTCCGCAACGCCAAGCCCGTCAGCGAAGGCGGGCAGGGCGAGTTTGTCATCAGCATCGTCAGCCATGCACTCGGCGCTGCCATGAGCCGCACCGCCGCCGAGGTTGAGTACGGCGTCAACGAGTTCGAGCTTGCCGGCCTGACCACCGAGCCCAGCCACACCGTCCGTCCCCCTCGCGTGCTGGCCAGCCCCGCCTGCTTTGAGTGCCGCACCGTGCAGGTCGTCCGCACCAACCCCGGCCAGCCCGGCGGCGGCAACATCGTCATCGGCCAGGTGCTTCACGTCGCCTGCGCTCCCGGCGTGCTCAATGAGCGTCTGCACGCCGACCCGGCCGTGCTGGACACCATCGGGCGCATGGGCGGCGCGGGCTACTGCACCACCCGCGATCGCTTCGACATGGCCCGCGGCTGAACATCACCACAACAACAACCGCGGGCCGGACGATGCGTCCGGCCCGCGGCAGATTGAATCTCAGTTCAAGGAATCGTCACAGTCACTCACGGCACCGCGCACGAGCCGCCGTGCTTCTGGTGGTAGTCCTGGTGGTACTCCTCGGCCACGTAGAACTTGCCGGCCGATGCCAGCGTTTCCAGCTGGGTCACAACCTTCTTGCCGCGCCATTCCTTGTTCTTCTCAAGGAACGCCTTGGCGATGGGAAGCTGCTTCTCATCGGCGAAGATCGCCGAGCGGTACTGCGTGCCCACATCCGGGCCCTGGCGGTTAAGCTGGGTGGGGTTGTGGTACTCAAAGAACTTCTCCAGCAGCGTCTCGTAGCTCACGAGCGTGGGGTCGTACATGATCCGGACCGTCTCGGCGTGACCGGTCGTCTCCGTGCACACCTGCTTGTACGTGGGGTTCTCCAGTGTGCCGCCCTGATAGCCCGAGATCGCGCTGATCACGCCGGGCACCTGCTGGAAACGATCCTCAACACCCCAGAAGCAGCCGCCGGCGAAGTACGCCGACTCCATCTTGATGGTCTGCACCGGCAGCGGCTTGCCCTCCTCGACAAAGTCCAGCGAGGCGGAGTTCAAGCAGTAACGCAGGCCGGTCGGCGGCGGGCCATCCTCAAAGACGTGGCCCAGGTGCGCACCGCTCTTGGCACAAAGGATCTCAATGCGGTCCATGCCGTATGTGGTGTCACGCACGTAGCGGATGTGGTCCCAGCTCACCGGCTTGAAGAAGCTTGGCCAGCCGGTGCCGCTGTTGAACTTGTCCTCGGAGCTGAACAGGGGCAGGCCGCCGAGCTTGCTGACGTACGTGCCGCGCTTCTTGTTGTCCAGCAGCGTGCCGCAGAAGGCCGGCTCCGTGCCCTTGGCCAGAACGATCTTGATCTCTTCGGGAGTAAGCTTCTTGGCCATCTCGTCGATCTCGGCCTGGGTGAACGGCGTGATGTCGTAGCCGGCGCGGGAGATGATCCGCTGGTTGGCGTTCGGCGCGGCCTTGGCTGACGGGGTCATCGGCGGGGTCTTGGTCATCTCGTTCATCGGCTTGGCATCCTCCTTCATCGCGGGCTTGGCGCCCGGCTTGTCGCTGGTTGTTTTGTCACTGCCCGGGGTGGTCGCCGTCGCGGCGGTACGCATCTTCTCGATCTCGGCACGCTTCTTGTCCAGACGCTGCTGGTCACCCAGGACCAGCAGTTTTTCGTACGCCTCGTTCTTCAGGGGCATGATGCTCGGCTGCAGCACCATGGCGGCGGCGAGTCCCGCGCCCAGGGCACAGATGGCGATGATCGATGTCGTCAGGTTCATGGTGAAGTTTCGCATAGGGTGTTCCGGCCTCTTGCCGCGGCGGCAGATCGGCACGTTCAACAAGAAAGGCCGCTCGAACCATTGGTCTTTCGAGCGGCCTCGTTCTTACAGATTCGGATGCCGGCAGGTTCGCTCTGCAGCAAAGCCGTTCCAGCATATGCACCGACAATACAACCAGCTACCCAAGGGCCTTGCGGGCTCAGCAGCCGCGGGCATCAGTGCCCGAACTTGGGAGCGCCCGGCTTGAGGGCCTTGGCTGCCTGGCGCTCGGCGCTGGGCAGGTTCAGGTCGCTGGCCAGGCCAACCCAGCTCATGAGCTTGATGACGATGTAGCTGCTGTCGAACTGCCACCACTTCAGGCCGTGCCGGGCCGAGGCCGGGAAGGCGTGGTGGTTGTTGTGCCAGCCCTCGCCGAAGGCGAAGATGCCGAAGACCGCGTTGTTGCGGCTGTGGTCGTGGCTCACAAAGTGCTGCGGGCCCCAGAGGTGGCACGCACTGTTGACGCTCCAGGTCACGTGGTGGACCATGAACATGCGGACGAGGCCGCCCCAGAGAATGCCCAGCAGGCCGCCGGTGATGGTGCCGGTGACGGCCCAGCTGATGAGGCCGGGGATGAGCATGCCCAGCAGGACCCACACAAAGAAGGTGCGGTCGATGAACATGAGCATCTTGTCGCGGCGCAGGTCCGGCGTGTACCTGTCGATATCGACCGGCGTGGCGAACATGATCCAGCCCATGTGGGAGTGCCACAGGCCCTTGATGAAGCCCTTGAGGCCCTCTTCCTCGTGGGTGTGGGGCGAGTGCGGGTCCAGCGGGTGGTCGCTGTGCTGGTGGTGCAGACGGTGCATGCCGACCCAGCGGACGATCGGGCCTTCGACGGCCATGGAACCGAGAATGGCCCAGAAGCCGGTCATGAACCGGTTGGTCTTAAACGACTTGTGCGTGAAGAGGCGGTGATAGCCGATGGTGATGGCCATGCCCGTGGCGACGTAGCCGACGAAGGCCACGACCAAGTGGATCCAGTGCACGGCACCGGCCTGCCAGGCGAGGATGGTCGCCGCGATCACGCCCAGGAAGGGCAGGATGATGACCGCCAGGCATGTTGCCCGGGTGCCGAAGGTGGCACTGGACATCGTCATGCCTTCGGTGGGAGCGACTTCGATCACCGCTTCAGGCGTGGCGGAGCCAAGCGAGCCGTTGGAATGCGAGGGGGAGTTTGAGGCGGGCGCGGAGGCGGGCGCGGCCTCCGGGAGAAAAGACGGAACGGGGAGTGTGGACACGCGAGCTGACCTTGCCTTAAACCCAGTCCCGGCGACTCCCGTCACACATCGCCGCGGCAGTGGTTCAATCGAAAGAGGAGAACGATGCTGGCCTGCGCGGGGTCTGCAAACAAATCGAAGGGACCGCGAAGACCAGCCAAAGAAGAACAAAGAATCGTAGGGTCAGGATCGGCCAACTACCTGCCGGAAGCAGAAAATTGACACCCCCCACCTTCAACCCCTGATTCGGTCACAACATTCGCCCCTGAGCCAAGATGCATGTCGGAGTGTGCAGTGGGTTTGGATGCATTGGGCGGCCAGGAACCTTCCCGGGAACGGCCTGCGTGGACGGGGGGGGAGGAGTCGCGAGTCGTGCACGTTCCAGGACATGGGTTACACAACGTGCTCAGGACATAGGTAACACTTTTCCTC
>CAILKP010000150.1 GCA_903834785.1 uncultured bacterium | reverse complement strand
GGAATCGCGCAGGGCGATGGATTTCTCGAGGCGATCCGTGGTTTCGGCGAGTTCCTGGCGGAACTCGGGGAGGTAGTTGGACTCAATGTCGTCGGCGCGGTTGCGGAGGTACTCGCGCGTGGCGGGGTTTTCGGCGACTGTTGAGCCGGTACGGTCCCAGCCGAGCTGGCGGGTGTAGGTGGTGAGCAGATCTTCGAGTTTGGCGACCTGAGCGGTGAGATCGGGGATCTCCGCCGGGTCGATTGGTTTGGGTGGTTCGGGGGGAAGCGGCGCGAGCGGTGGCGCGGGGGCGAAGTCGACGAAGCTCACGGGATTGACGTGGTTCACGGCCTCCACGCAGTGGGTGTAGTCGGGGTGGCGATCATCGGTGGGGCGCTTGCGCGGGGTGGTGTTGGTTGTGGTTCGCGGCGCACGCTGGGTAGAGGGAAACTTGGGCAGGGCGATGGGCTTGAGGGCGGCGGCGAGTTTGGCGGCGGTGAACTTGCTGGGCTTGTCGGAGTCCACCTTGCCGGCGATGAGGCGGCGGATGTAACGCAGGCCGGAGTTGCGTGTGCGGGTGATGCCCTCGTTGGCGTGGTGGACACCGTGGCACTGGAGGTTCCAGTGCTGCTCGGGGGTGAGGGCTTCGGGTTGGGTGGCTTGGTCTTGCATGGTGCCTCTACAAGGTGGCACAGCGCGCTCGTCTTGTGCGCACCTGCCTGCGCCATACTCGGGGAGGAACCTGTGAGAATCCGCGTTTTTGAACTGAAAACGCGGATGAAAAATCTGGGATTCTGTTCGACGGCGTGTCTCTCTTGTGCGCGGTGTGCAAAGTCGCGAGTCGGGAGTCGCGAGACGCGAGTGGAAAAGGCGATTTGGTGCGGGGATTCTCGGGTGAAACTGGTGTTTGACGTGGTTTTTGCCTGCACCACACTTGGACGGGGGGGTCAGCGGTTTAACGCGGAGGACGCGGAGGGGGAGGAGGAAACGGAGGAACGCGGAAGAATGGGGTCACGCAGAGCATCAGAGGACCAGAGGAGGAAGGGGGAAGAGGGCAGGGCAGTCGTGGTCGTCGGCTTGATGTGAATCAACTCGGAGGAAACGGAGGGAGAAGAGGACGCGGAGGAGGGCGGAGGAAGGCGGGGTCACGCAGAGCACCAGAGACGCGGAGGAAGCCAGGAGGAGGAAGAGGGGAACATGGATGGGCAGGATGAACAGGATGAGGACGGGGTCGGCTTATTGGAGCCCGAAGCGGAAGCGCCCGGGCTGGTGAAACCAAGGCACACTCTCCAAACTCCCTGCTTGCACGAAGGTATTTGTGCTTTCCGAGCACAACACACCTTCGTGCCCGCGATCATTTTCACGTACGCAGCAGCACTCACCGTCCCTTCGCTTCCGCTCGGGCTCCTATCAGGTATGAGCGTCTCCTTCCTCGTCGCCCTGCCGCCGTACAGTTTTGTCTTATGGCACGTTACTCCACGGTTCGTTCGTTGCTGGCTTCGCTTGCTGTTTCCGCCACGGTTGTTGCCGCGGTGTTCAGTGTTACGCCTCGGGCTCAGGCGTGGGATGCGATCGGGCATCGGGCGATTACCTGGCTCGCGCTTGATGGGCTGAGCGCCGACATGCCGGCCTTCCTGCGGGATCCCTCCGTGCGGCATGGCATCGCCTGGCAATCTGCCGAGCCGGATCGGTGGCGCGGGCAGCGGAATCCGTACATTACCAACGCGACGTACGGCGACCACTTCATTGATGTTGAGGATCTCGACGGCTTCGGCCTGACGCTTGACACCGTCAGCCCGCTGCGGTACCGCTTTGTGCGCGACATGGCGGTGGCCCGGCACGAGCACCCGACCGGGCCCGACGGCAAGAGCGAGCCGTACAACGAGAAGTTGGACCCAACCGGCCAGAAGCAGTGGGTGGGCTTTGTGCCGCACGCGATCGCGGAGCATCACGCCAAACTCACGAGCATGTTCAAGACGTACCGGATCCTGGAATCGCTCAAGGACCCGGCCCGCGCGCCGCAGCTGGAGATGGCCAAGGCGAACATTCAGACGACGATGGGTCTGCTCTCACACTACGTCGGTGACACGGCCCAGCCGCTGCACACGACCAAGCACTTTAATGGCTGGGTGGGCGACAACCCAAATGGCTACACCACGGCCAAGACCATCCACGCCTACATCGACGGCGGCGTGCTGGCCCACCACAAGCTTGAGTACAACACGCTTAAGGAAGGCCAGAAGTACGAGATCCCGGCTGTTGCCACCGACCCATGGAACGAGATCCTGACGTATATCAAGCGGTCACACGACAAGGTTGTGCCGCTCTACGAGATGGAGAAGACCGGCAAGCTGCAGCAGGCCGAGGGTAAGGCGTTCATCACCGAGCGGCTGCACGATGCCGGGGCGATGCTGGCGGCGGTGTACAACTCGGCCTGGGCCAACTCGGCGCCCAGCAAGCAGGACATCGCCGACTTCACCAAGTACGACTCATTCAACCCCTCGCAGATCCCCGCGGCAGATGCCAAGGCGCCTGCCGCGGCTGAGGCAAAGCCCGCGGCCAAGCCGGAGGCCGCACCGGCCCCGGCGCCGGCACCGGCACCGGTCAAATAACACCCGATGCCGGGCCCAGCCCGGCATTCTGCGTCCGCAAAGCGGCCGGCCGGTCGCCAAATCGGCTCTCCAGCCCGCCGAGCCCGCACGACCCGCCCGGGTGGACGGTGCTGCGCGGTGCGGTGGCTTGGAAGCGGGGCGTGGCAATCGCATGTTGTTCCTGTCGGCGGGTCTCTCCGCCATGCAAGGAGTCCAACACATGCGATCTCTCGGCCTTTCAACCCTCGCTGTCCTGTCTCTGGCTGGTGCCGCCTCGGCCCAGACCATGGACCTGAGTTTCCTTGGCACCAGCGCGGGCTCCAGTGTCTCGGTCACCGCACCCGGTCACAACGGTGGCACCTTCGCCGGGCAGATCCGCTTCAACTTCGCCAACCTCCAGGGCGGCACGCCCTCGAGCTTTGTCGGCAATCAGATTTCCTTCTGCATCGAGCTGCCCCAGGGTGTGAGCAGCTCAGCCCGGACGTACAACTACGTGCC
Organism: uncultured bacterium; assembly: GCA_903834785.1. GTDB lineage: Bacteria > Planctomycetota > Phycisphaerae > Phycisphaerales > UBA1924 > CAILKP01. The sequence continues at coordinate 1,527 of CAILKP010000150.1, read as the reverse complement.
GACGACCTCGCCGGCATTCGTCACGGGCAACAGCACGACCGATGCGCGTCGTGCCGCGGTGGCGTGGCTGTTTGAGCGTCACGGCAACCGGGCGACCTCGGGCAACAACACGGTTGCCGCCGCCATGCAGCTGGCGATCTGGGAGATCATGAACGACTGGAACCCGGCAACGGGCCGGGCCTCGCTGGATCTGTCATCCGGCAACCTGACGAGCACCGTGAGCGGTGCCACACTGACGCAGGCCAATGCGTTCCTGGATAGTGCCATTCCCGGCATCGGCCTGCCGACCGGTGTTGCGATCTGGACCAACAACAACGTCCAGGATCAGATCACGGTGGTGCCGACTCCCGGCGCCGGGGTGATCGCCGCCTTCGCCCTTGCGGGCGTGGTCGGCCGTCGACGACGTCCTGCGCTGTGAAGCGCCACGGGACACCTGAGGGTGTTACCCGCGACCACGTCGTAACCATCCGCGGCATGAGGCCCGCCGCACTCGCACCAACTTACCGATCTTCACCAGGCACAACCTCACGCGGTCCGCATCAGGGCGATACTCGCCCCGATGCGGACCGCGTGCCTATTGATTCGGCGTGAGTTCTGGTGCTGCATCCAATCCGCGTTCTCGCGACGTGGCGGCCGGGGGCGTGAGCCCGACGGTGATCGTTATCGGCGGTGGGCATGCCGGTGTGGAGGCGGCCTGGGCGGCGGCGAACCTGCTGGGTCGCCCGGCCTCGGTGGTGCTGGTGACGCTGGAACCGGCCAAGGTCGGGGTGATGAGCTGCAACCCGGCCATCGGCGGCTTGGCCAAGGGGCAGCTGGTGCGGGAGATTGATGCCTTGGGCGGGCTGATGGGCCTGGCGACGGATGCGACGGGGATCCAGTTCAAGGTGCTCAATGCCAGCCGCGGGCCGGCGGTGCGCGGCCCGCGGGCGCAGTGCGACAAGCACGCGTACGCCCGAGTGGTGCAGGGGATGCTGGCGGCGCGGCCGGAGATCCGGATCATCGGGGCGAGTGTGGAGCAGTTGCTCATTGACGGTGCGGGCACAGCCCGGGCGCGGGTGCGGGGCGTGGTGATCCAGCCGCGGGAGGGGGGCAAGCCGGTCGGGGAGCCGGTGGAACTGCGTGCCCCGGCGGTGGTGCTGACGACGGGCACGTTCATGCGCGGGCTGATGCACACCGGCGAGCAGCGGACCGAAGGCGGGCGGTTTGGCGAGGCGCCGGCGGTGGGGATCTCGGCATCGCTGGCTGCGATGGGCTTTGAGCTTGGGCGGCTGAAGACGGGCACGCCGCCGCGGCTGAAGCGGAGCACGATTGCCTGGGAAACGCTGGAGGAGCAGCTGGGCGATGAGCCGCCGGTGGCGTTTAGTGATTTGACGGGCTCGCTGGCGGGAGCTGATGCGGGGGGAGCGCGAGGCGCGAGCGGGCACCCGGAGATTCCCTCGCTGCTGAAGTTCCCGGTGATGAAGCAGACGGACTGCCGCCTGACGGGCACGACGGGGCGGGTGCACGAGGTGATCCGTGCGAACCTGC
>CAILKP010000149.1 GCA_903834785.1 uncultured bacterium | reverse complement strand
TACCCCGCCGGAGTGGGGCGGGATATAGGGCGGCGCCCGCCCCGAAGTCAAGCCGCGTGTTCGCCGTCGTGGTCGCTCTCGGGGTCCTTCTGGACGAAGGTGCGATAGAGCGAGATGAACAGGAAATACAGGCTCGCCGCCACCCACACCCACAGCTGCACATCCTCCACCGGGCCCCAACCGGCGCGGTCCTTGGCCTGAATGATGAGCGACAGCGACATCGCCGCCCACAGCACCGTCATCGGTATGGTGACCTCGCGCCAATGCGCCACCCGCAGCGGGTGCACGAACTTGATCGGAATGAAGGTCAGCACGCAGAGGAAGGCGATGGTGAGGAGGTTGGTGAGCGGCCCCGTCTGCAGCACGAAGAAATACAGAACCACCACGTTCCACAGCGCCGGGAAGCCGACGAAGTAATAGTCGTCCGACTTCATGCCGACATTGGCGAAGGTGTAGCACGACACCGCCATGATGGCCGCCGCCGAGATCAGGCTCCAGGTCTGGCCGGAGAAGATGAAATCCACCGGCGTCATGTTGAACCAGTAGACCATAAGGGCCGGCACGGCCACGTAAGTGAAGAAGTCGATGACGTTGTCCAGCGTCCGCCCGTCGACGTTGGGGGTGTATTCGAGCACCCGCGCCTTGCGGGCCAGCGTCCCGTCCACCCCGTCCACGAAGAGCGCCAGGCCCAGCCACATGAAGGCGGCTACCGGATCATTCTTCAGCACCGCCACCAGCGCCAGGAAGCCCAGCACGATCCCGCAGGTGGTGAAGGCATGGACGGCCCATGCCACACCCCGCTTCACATCTCGGTCGATGTTGGGATGCAGGTTGAGCTTGGCCAAGAGATGGTTACTCCTACGTGAAGCGCGACTATATGAAAGCCAGGGCACGAAGGCAAATGCGGCAGTGGTCTTGCCCTCCGGCGGGTTTCAGGCCCTGGCGATGAACCCGCCGCCCAGCACCCGCATGCCGGGTCCCTCGCCCTCATAAAGCACGCAGGCCTGGCCGGGGGACACGCCGAACTCACCCCCGCTCACCGTCACGGCGGGCGCCCCCTCCACCATCCGGATCGCGGCGGGAACCGGCGGCCGGGCGGAGCGGATCCGGGCATGGACGGGCTGCGGCTCAGCCCCCAGCGGCTGGTCACCCAGCCAGTTGAGGCCGGAAAGCCGGATCTCCGTCTGCCGCAGGGCCTCGCGCGGGCCCACCACCACGCGCCGGGAGGGCGCCTCGATCCGTACCACATAGAGCGGCTCTGGCCCGGCCACGCCCAGCCCCCGGCGCTGGCCGATGGTGAAATGGATGATGCCCTCATGCTGCCCCAGCACCCGGCCCTCCATGTCCACGATGTCGCCCGGCTCCACGGCAGACGGCCTGAGCTTGCGGATGAGCCCCGCATAATCCCCGTCCGGCACGAAGCAGATGTCCTGGCTGTCCGGCTTGTCGGCCACGCCGAGGCCCAGGCTGGCGGCAATCGCCCGCGTCTCCGCCTTGGTCAGTGTGCCGAGCGGAAAGCGCAGATAGTCGAGCTGCGGCTGGGTGGTGGCGAAGAGGAAATAGCTCTGGTCCCGCCCAAGGTCAGCGGGCGTGAACATGTCGCGCCGCCCGGCGCCGTTCGCCCGCGCCCGGCTTTCCACATAATGCCCCGTCGCCAGCACCGCCGCGTCGAGGTCCTTCGAGCGCGTCAGCAGATCGGCGAATTTGACCGTGCGGTTGCAGGTCACACAGGGGATCGGCGTTTCCCCCGCGAGGTAGCTCTCCACGAAATCCTCGATCACCGCGTCCCTGAAGCGGGACTCGAAATCGAGCACGTAATGCGGAATGCCCAGCGCCGCCGCAGCCCGCCGCGCATCGTGGATGTCCTGCCCCGCGCAACAGGCCCCTTTCCGCTGCACCGCCTCTCCATGGTCGTAAAGCTGCAGCGTGATGCCCACCACATCGAAGCCCGCATGCTTGAGCAATGCCGCCGTCACGGTGGAATCGACACCCCCCGACATGGCGCAGACCACGCGCACCGCCGACGGATCCCCGGCAATGCCGACCGTCTCGCGAACACTGTCGATGAGGGCCTGTCCGATCATGTTCCGCTGCCTGCAACCAAATTGCATCCTGCTAGATGGGCGATCCAACCACCCTTGTAAACCCGGTTGTGCTGAAATGGCACCGTTGCCCAGCCGGGTTTGCGAAATCTTCATGTGTACTTAGGCGAATTTTAAGGGGCTGGAACTAGGCTGCAGTTCAGTGAGTTCCTGCGTATGGGTTGAGTTGCGTTCATGAACGGTCAGTTGCGTACCCGCGTAAACTACGTCATCGGTCCCGATGGCAGCCCGCTGACAGTCGCCGACCTCCCCCCGCCGGGCAACCAGCGCTGGGTCATCCGCCGCAAGGCGGAGGTGGTCGCGGCCGTCCGCGGCGGTTTGTTGAGTTTGGAAGAGGCCTGCGACCGGTACGTCCTCACCGTCGAGGAATACTTGAGCTGGCAGCGGTCGATCGACCGCCACGGCCTGGCCGGCTTGCGGACCACCCGCATCCAGGACTACCGCGCCAATTGAGTTCGCCCGGAAAGGGCAAATGCAAAGGGGCTGGACACCACATCCAGCCCCTTTCGTTTTCCCCCTTTGCCCTTGATGGAGAAGCGGGATCACTCTCATCTTCCCCCTCGCCCCCCCCCGCGCAGGGGGAGAGAGATGAGCCTTTAATCTTCCCCCTCGCCCCCGCAGGGGGAGAGGGC
>CAILKP010000148.1 GCA_903834785.1 uncultured bacterium | reverse complement strand
GCCCCCTTCCCGGAGAGGTGTCCGAGAGGCTGAAGGAACGCGACTGGAAATCGCGTATACGGGCAACCGTATCAGGAGTTCGAATCTCCTCCTCTCCGCTGCGAAACAGCCCTTGCCCACGCAAGGGCTGTTTCCGTTTTGCTCCGAGGGGCCTTGTTCCCACCTCAGAGGCTCTTCAGCAGCTCGCCGACCCCTAAACAGGTAATCTGCATACTCTTATGTGCGGGTTTTGAACGGAATTTCAAACAGCCGCTCGACACGAACTCCGTAGGTGATTATCTTCACCCCGGCCGCATCTGGCGGGTGGTTCTTCCTCAGGCCTTTGCCTCGGAGTGGTACATGTCAACTCAGTCGCTCTCGTCGTTCGCTGTCCGCGCACTGCGGTCCCTCAGCCAAACGCTCTCGCATCCGCGGCCTCTCGCCCGCGGCACGCACCGCACGCTCATCACACTGGCCACCTTGGCCATCGTCCTGAGTGGCCTGCTGCTCGCCTCCCGCCCCGCCGCGGCACAGACGCCGGCACTGGAGTGGACCCAAGTCGGCGCCAACTCCCCCTCCAGCCGCTACGGCCACGCCATGGCCTACGACTCCCGCCGGGGTGTGACGGTGGTTCACGGGGGATACCAAACCCAACTCGCAACTCGCAGCGACGAAACGTGGGAGTGGGACGGGACTGTATGGATCCGTCGTGCCGTCGCGGGCCCCGGTGCTCGCCAGTTCCATTCAATGGTCTTCGATGAAGGGAGAGGGGTCACCGTCCTTTTCGGCGGCGATCTGCAGAGCAACAGCTTCGAAACCTGGGAATGGGATGGTACCGTCTGGACGTTGCGGGCCACGACAGGGCCTACGGGCCGATACGGCACCGCACTGGCCTACGACTCGCGACGCGGCGTGACGGTGCTCTTCAGTGGATCGAATCCAAGCAACGGCTCCCAGCCAAATGACTTGTGGGAGTGGGATGGCCGCACATGGATACAGCGGGCAAGCTCCGGTCCGGCTGCCAGAACTTACCACGCCATGGCCTTCGACGCCGCACGCGGTGTCACAGTTCTCTTCGGCGGCCAAAGCGGTTACTTCGACACATGGGAGTGGGACGGCTCGGTCTGGACACAGCGAGGCAGTTCGTCCTCAGCCGGAAATACCACTCACAGCATGACCTATGACCCAATCCGACGCCGGGTCGTGAGTTACGGCGGTGGCAACCCTGACCTGTGGGAGTGGAATGAGGGCAGTTGGAATCGCATTGCCGCACCCGGGCCCTCAAACCGTTCTTTCGCCAGCATTGCATTTGACTCCCGCCGTGGCGTCCTAGTCATGTTCGGCGGCTCCGGTGGCACCGCGGGCAGCGACACATGGGAGTGGGACGGCTCAACCTGGGGACAGCGCGTGAGCGAAGCCCCATCACCTCGTTACCTGCACGCCACGGTGTACGACTCTGTCAGAGGTGTGCACGTGCTCTTTGGTGGCGAGACCACGCAGGGTCGCAACGGCGAGACGTGGGAGTGGAATGGAACAAGCTGGAGGCACCGCCGAGTCGTCGGCCCGTCGCCCCGCGTGGGTCACGCTATGTCGTTCGACGCTTCGCGCGGTGTGACGGTTCTGTTCGGCGGCGCCTCAGTCAATGGAATCAATGACGAAACTTGGGAGTGGGACGGCAACACATGGAACCAGCGAGTGGTTGGAGGCCCGCCCCCCAGACTGCATCACTCAATGGTGTACGACCCCATCAGGGGAGTGACGACACTTTTTGGCGGCACCGGAAACAGTAACTTCGCCGACACGTGGGACTGGAACGGAACGTCCTGGACTCAACGAAACGCGCCCGGTCTTTCCTCACGCTACGCACACACACTGACTTGGGACAGCTCACGAAACGTAGTGGTGCTGTTCGGAGGCACCTCGCCTTGGGGCTTGACCAACGAGACATGGGAGTGGGACGGTGTCCAGTGGAGCAACCGGGCAAACGCTGGCCCGTCCCCGCGTCAGTTCGCTGGCTTGGCGTTTGACCCCATCCGCGGTGTCTCCGTTCTGACCGGCGGCTCGACGAACAGTGGCGCCTCGAACGAAGTATGGGAATGGAATGGAACCCAGTGGACACAGCGTCCGACGAGCCTCACCCTGGCCACATACGGACACACGCTCACCTTTGATGTATCCAAACAGTGTTTGACCCAGATCAGCGGATACGCCAACATCGGCCACCTCTCTGAGCTCACAGAATGGAATGGCTCGGTATGGCGAAATCCATCGGCGTCCAACCCGGGCAATCGCCAGTTACACGCCATGGCGTTTGACTCGATTCGTGGCGTCACGGTCCTATTCGGCGGTTCCAGCAGTACAAACGGCTCGCAGTTCTACGCCGACACATGGGAGTTCGACGGTGCCCGTTGGACACAGCTTGATGCGGCTGGCCCCTCTCCACGCAACTACGCCGCCATGGCCTTCGACTCGGCCCGTGGTGTCACGGTGCTTTACGGCGGCATCCTTCAGAACGGAACACGATCAGCCGAGACCTGGGAGTGGAACGGCACCTCCTGGACCCAACGGAACGTCAGCGGTCCCGGTCCCCGCGATCAGCACGCGATGGCGTTCGATGCCGTTCGAAATGTGACCGTCCTCTTCAGCGGCTGGCAAAGCGGCAACTGGAACGGCGAAACATGGGAGTTCAACGGCTCCGAATGGACCCTCCGCAGCTCAAGCGGCCCCACCCCGCGCTACGGCCACAGCATGGTCTTCGATTCCGTCCGCGGTGCCACACTCATGTTCGGCGGTCTCGCCTTCGGCAACTGGAACAGCGAGACATGGGAGTGGAACGGCCAGCAGTGGAACAACGTGAACAACGGCAGTCTGACGCCAAGGCACTTCTCCGCGAGCGCATTTGATCCGTTCCGCAACCGCACTGTAACGTTCAGCGGCGAGGTTCTCGGCGACCGGAACAACACCTCAGAGTGGAACGGCGCGACGTGGAATCAGTTCCAGCCTCCCAACGCCCCTCTCGCGCGCAGCTATCACGCCATGGTCTACGACACCCTCCGCCGCACCTTCGTGATGTACGGCGGCAACACCGGCGGCAACGAAACCTGGCTCCTCCGCACGCCCCCACCCTGCGCCAACCCCTCCATCTCAGCCCAACCGTCCCCCACGGCCGGCTGCGTCGGCTCAACGGTCACCCTCTCGGTCACCGCGGCCGTTAGCGATAACTCGCCCCTGACCTACCAGTGGCGTCGCAACGGCTCGGCCCTGGCACTCGCCGGCAACGCCTCAGCGACCACGGCCACGCTCACGCTGTCCAATCTCTCCGCGTTCGATGCCGAGAGCTACGACTGCGTCGTCACCTCCTCCTGCTCCAGCATCGTCAGCACCGCGGCAGCAGTCACCGTCCGCCAGCCGCTGCTGCCGCTGATCAGTTCGGCCAACTCCAGCATCTGCGCCGGCTCCGCCGTCGCACTGGGCGTCTCGGTGCCCAACATCGCCTCTGTCGGCCCGGTCACCTACACCTGGACCCGCAACGGTTCACCCATCACCGCCACCGGCCCCACCCTCGCCTTCACCGCCGTCACCGTGGCCGATGCCGGCACCTACATCTGCACCGCCACCACCGCCTGCGGCAGCGCAACCAGTTCCCCCATCACTCTCACCGTCACGCCGCCGCCGGCCATCACCGCACAACCCGTCGGTGCCACCGTCTGCCCCGGCACCACCTACACCTTCTCCGTCACGGCCACCAACGCCACCGGTTACCAGTGGCGTCGCAACGGCGTCAACATCCCCGGTGCCAACGGCCCCAGCTACACCATTTCTTCCGTCACCACCGCAACCGCCGGCAGCTTCGTCGTGCTCGTCACCGGCCAGTGCGGCAGCGTGCTCTCCACCCCCGTCACCCTCATCCCGCTGCCCGGCACCTTCCTCTCCACCCCCGCCAGCGTCACCGCCAACCTCGGCCAGTCCGTCACCTTCTCCACCACCATCACCGGTGCCTTCACCTCCGTCTCCTGGCAGCGCAACGGTGTCCCGCTCGCCAACAACTCCTTCATCTCCGGTGCAACCACTACCACACTGACGATCAACCGCCTCATCTACGCCGACGGTGGCAACTACACCGCCACCGCCATCACGCCCTGCGGCCAGTCCGTCTCCGCCCCCGGTGTGCTCACGCTCAACCCCGGCACCGAGATCCTCTACATCAACGCGAACGCCAACGCCGCCAACCCGCAGGACGGCCGCACCTGGGGCACCGCGTTCCGCGACCTGCAGGCCGCACTCAACACTGCCCGCAACGGCCCCATGCCCGCCGGCGCACGCCGCGAGCTCTGGGTCGCCCGCGGCACCTACCGCCCCGGCCTGCCCGTCGGCGGCACCGCCCAGTCCTTTGTGATGGTCGATCGCACCGCCCTCTACGGTGGCTTCCGGGCCAACGAAACGCAACGCATCCAGCGAACCCCCGCCACCAGCCCCACCATCCTCACCGCCGACCTCGCCGGTGATGACTCCTACACCATCCCGGCCAACCGCCTCGGCGCAACCCGCAACGAGAACGCCCGCCGCACGGTCCGAATCGATCCCGGTGCCACCAACGTCACCATCGACGGCTTCACCCTCCAGGGTGCCTGGGGCAGCACCGCCGCAGCTCCCGGCGCAGCCATCGCCGTCTCCGCTGGCCCAACCACGATCTCCGGCAACCGCTTCGCCAACAACGACAGCTTCTCCGGTGCCGCCATCACGGCAGATGTCGGCGATGTGCTCATCTCCGGCAACACCTTCTTTGCCAACTGGGCCAACACCGAAGCCGGCGCGATTCTTCTGACCGGTTCCGGTTCCCCGGTGCTCGTCAGCAACACGTTCCAGGCCAACCTGGCCACCAGCCGTGGCGGCGCAATCAGCATCGGCGGCGAGCTCAACGCCGCACTGGTCAGCAACACCCTCCTGGGCAACCGGGCCGATCAGGACGAGGGCGGCGCACTGCTCATCCGCAGTTCAGCAACCGTCGACGTCGCCAACTGCCTCTTCTCCGGCAACACCGCAAGCAGTCCAGCCGGTATCGGCTCCAAGCGTGCGGGCGCTGCAGCAGTTCGTGATTCCGCCACCGCCGCGTTCCGCAACTGCACCTTCTCCGGCAACGAAGCGCTCACCGCACCCGGCACGCTCTTCGCCGGCCCTGGCACCTCTCTGTCGCTCTACAACTCCATCATCTGGGGCCGCACACCGGAGGGTGACGGTTCCGTTGCAACATCCCGCATCAACGGCTCCGGCACGATCGTTCTGGCCAACAGTGTGATCGAGGGCTTCGACGGCACGCCCGGCACCGCAACCAATGTCTTCAGCAGCCCGCCCCTGTTCGTCAACCCCGCCGGTCCCGACAACCTTTGGGGCACCGCCGATGACAACTGCCGCATCAGCCGCTTCTCCGCGGCAATCGACCTCGGCGATGTCACCCAACTCAGCCTCGACCGCGGCGACCTCGACGGTGACGGCCTGACCGATGAGGAAATCCCCTTCGACCTCGACCGCGAGAACCGCCGCATCGACGACATCGGCATCCCCGACATCATGTTCGCCCAGGACCCCGCCCCCGATGCCGGCTGCTACGAGTTCTCCGGCAGCTCCTGCCTGGCCGACCTCGCCGGCGGCGGCATCACCGGCCTGTCCCCCGATGGCACTGTCGACGGCACCGACTTCATTGCCTTCATCAACTCCTTCGCCATCGGCGATGCCTCCGCCGATTCTCTGGCCGATGTCGCCGGTGCCGGCCCCTCCGGCCTCGCCCCCGACGGCACCATCGACGGCTCCGACTTCATCGCCTTCATCAACGCCTTCGCCAGCGGCTGCTGACCACAACAAGTCACGCAGCACCCGCCCCACGCATCAAACACAGCGGCTCCCCATCTCGGGGAGCCGCTGTTCATTCTCACCCTGGCTGAACGCCCCCCACCCGTCCGCCCCCTGCGCCATCACGGGTTCGTCCCGATGATCACCGGTCCGCCCACCGCCCGGATCTGCCGCCGCCGCACCCGACCCGCCGGCCATCCGCCGGGCGGAGTTGACCGCCTCACGCTCGGCCTTGGCATAAGCCTCCCCGTACGCCGTATACCCCGCCACGGCACTGATGCTGGCAATCGTCGCCAGGACACAGAGCCCGGCACTGACGGCGATACGGGTACGGATCGAACGGAAGTGGAAGATACTCATGGATGATTCCTGAAGCCGGCTGGCCGGTCGCAACACACGTGTCCGAACGGTCGGCGCGGGCGCTGGCCCGCGGCGACCTTTGATGTTCTGTTCGCCGCGCTGGCGGCGTTTGCGTTGTGGTTACTTGCTCTCGCCCACGCCCGTCACGGCGGAGTTCATCGGCACGGCCTTGCCGCCGGTCAGGCGGGTCATGAAGACCTGATCGCTGGCCTGATTGTCGCTCGGACCGGTCGTCAGCTTCAGACCGCCCAGATCCAGGCCGGCAATCGACTGCGAGGCCTTCAGGAAGCTCTCGCGGGTGATATCGCCCTGAATACTGCTCACAATCTGGCTGAAGTACCGGCCCACGGCGTAGCCCTCAAAGCTGATGTAGCCGATCTGCGACTCGTTGCCCGAGTCCTTCATCGCCTGCTGGTACTCCTTGACCAGCGGAACGCTGGTGTCCCACGGCGAGGGAACAACCTGGCTGACAATCACGCCCTCACCGTCGCTGCCGAGGGCCTCAACCAGCGCCTCGGTGCCCACAAACGAGATGTTCACGAACTGGGCGTTCTTCGTCGCCGCGTTGGCCTTGGCCGCCTTGATGAACTCGGCCGACGGCTTGTACGGGGCCACGATCACCACCGCGTCAGGATTCGATGCCGCCACCGCCGTCAGGCCGTCGCTGATCGCAACGGTGTTGCGCTCGAACTTGCCCGTGGCCGCCAGCTTCATGCCGCGCTTTTCCAGGGCCTTGGTGATGCCCTTGATGCCGGCCTCACCGAACGCGTCGTTCTGGTAGAAACAGGCGATGTTCTTGTAGCCCTTCTCATCGGCCAGATACTTCGCCCAGCTCTCCGTCTCCTGGTCGTAGCTGGCGCGGAAGTTCACCACCACCGGGCTGGCGTTCTCACGCAGCACCGACGCGCCCGTGAACGCGCCGATGAACGGCACCTTGGCCGACTCGCACACCGGAAGCGCAGCCCGCGCCGTGGGCGTGCCCACCGCACCGATGATCGCAAACACCTTGTCGCCCTCGATCAGCGCCTGCGTGGCCGCCTTGCTGCGCTCGGGCTCGTAGCCGTCGTTGACGCTCTTGAGCTCAATAGTGCGGCCCTTGACGCCGCCCGCCTTGTTGATCTGCGCAAACGCGGCGTTCAGACCCGTCTGCATCCCCGTACCCAGGTTCGCCGCCGGGCCCTTCAGCGCTGCGGGCTGGCCCAGCACAATCGTCTTGTCAGTCACGCCATTGTCGCCCAGCACAGGGGCAACCGCGGCAAGCATCAGTGTCAGGGCGGGCAGAACTCCGGTGATCGGGAGACGATTGCGGTTCGAACGGATTTGCATGATCTTGGGCTCCAATGGAATCAGGTATCGCCACGCCCCGAATAGGAAGCAGCGGCAGGGAACCAACCAGATCGACCTCAATCCCCCGCGCGATAACCGAGGGAATCCCCACTACCAGGGAAACCTCTGCTGGCCTCCTGACCCACCCCGCACAGACTGAACGATTTCGCGCAGACCCTGCGCCGTCACCTTGACAGGCTTACACCCGATGTGTTATCAGGACAGCCGAAGGCTCAGCAGCCCGCCGCAAACCCGTTGATGAAGGTGATGAAGTCATCTCCATCAACCGTTCCATCCGGCCCCGGCTCGCCACCCGAGGCCAGATCCGCAAGTGCTTCCCCGATCGCAAACGCGTTGATGAACGCGATGAAGTCATCGCCATCGATCGTGCCGTCAGCACCCGGCGTGAGGCCCGGTGCGGCTACGTCCGCCCAGCATCGCCGCGTCACGCGGATGATCCGGCCATCGGCCGTGACCACCAGCGGCACCCGCAGCCGCGGCGTCTGGGCGATCAGCACACCGCCCGAGAACGGCGTGCCAAAGCCACGGCCCAGCAGCGTCTCGGCCGACTCGGTCCCCGTCGGGTTCTGGTTGCTCGGCAGGCGATCATCCACCGCATCCTGCAGCCCCGGATGCCGCAGCACCAGCGCGGTCCGCGACGCGTTGAGCTCGAACCAATAGAGGAACGGCGTGTTGTAGTTGGCAACAAGGATCCGCGAGTCAAACGCCGGACCCAGTGCCGAGCCCGCCAGAAACGCAAGCCCCGTCACACCCGTCGTCTGATACCACGAGAACTTCGGCTCGATATAGAACGAACCCGGCTCGCCCGGCGTCTGGATCAGACCGTTGATGTTGCCCGTCTGCCGCGGATGGCCCGTGGGCCCGGCGATGTCCGTAAAGCCGCCGTTGGCCGACCGCGGCACATAGTTCAGCTCGTCATACGTGGCCTCGCCGTTCTCTGTGACCCACAGCCCGCCGCCGGGCGCTGTTGACCACGGGTCAATCGCCGTGCCGAAGATGTTGCGGAACCCGTAAGCAAACCACTTCTCAGTTCCCGGCCAGCCCGAGATCGCAACGGGGAACGGGTTGTCCGCCGGCACCGTGCCGTCGGCGTTGATGCGGTGGATCACGCCGGCCTGAAACTGCACCGACGGCTCGTTGTTGAACGCCCGGTTGAAGCTCAAGCGGTTGTCACCCAGCGGGATGTACAGCGTGCCGTCCGGGCCGAACACCGGCGGCCCGCCGTGGTGATAGCGCGACATCGTGTCGGCAGTGTGAATCCGGCGGTCAAAGGCCAGCGACCCGACGCCGCCGTTGCCCGACGGATCCCAGATGAACCTGTCCACCACACTGTTCTGCGGCGAGGGAAGCGTGAACTCCGCGAACGCGCTTTGCGGCGTATCAACACCCGGCGTCGGCGAAGCGTCGTAACGGATGTAGATGTACGGTACCGCCGGAAACCCGGGATCCGTCACGATCCCCTGCACGCCGTACTCCGACTGCCCGTCACCTGGCGTCCGCGCGATGATGTCCAGGTCCGCCACCAGCGGGCCCGCCGTGACCGGCGCCACCGGGCCGAACGACAACCCCGGCAGGTCGATCCGCCGGATCTGCCCCGTGGCGCGATAGCACAGCAGCCCGGTCCGCTCATCAAGCATCACCATCGCCGCGACCAGGTTGTCGATCCCCGTCGGCAGCCCTGTCGCCACGACCTCCGCCTTCAGCCTGCCGTCAGTCACCGTCGGCTGTGCCGCGGCAACGCCGGCCGCAGCAAGCACCGCGGCGGGGAAGACGAATCGAATCAGCAGTAGCGTGCAGGAAACGGGCATGGTGGAGTTTACTGGGACTTTCCGGGGCCTCAAGGTCTCTCCGCGTTATCTCCGTCGCCTGCGGCACTGGCGACGGCCGAGAACCATCGCGATCAATGAAAAACCGGCCGTGGGGCAGGTTGCCACACGGCCGGCATGAGTTCTTCAGGTCGCAGCCTTATCAACTCTTAGCGGAAGATCAGCACGCTGGGGGTCACCAGCAGCACCTTCTCACGCCGCAGTTGCAGTGCCGCACCCATGGTGCTGCGGGCCTGCAGG
>CAILKP010000147.1 GCA_903834785.1 uncultured bacterium | reverse complement strand
TGGATGGGCAGGATGAAGGCGGGGAGGTGGGGGAGGTGAATGAGAAGAGATCAAAGAGAAAAGGAAGAGGCAGGGGCGGAATTGATGGTGGGCCCGGGGGTGGTTGTGCCTGGTGAGCACACGCATCTTCGTGCGGGTGGGGAGTTTGGGGAAGGGGTCTTTGTTTCACCGGCCCGGGCGCTTCCGCTTCGGGCTCTAATGGGGCGCTTCGGGTTCTAATGGGGCGTCGGTTGTGTGGTGGTGTCGTGCAAAACGGGCCCAGCCCGCGCGGGGCGCGGGCTGGGGTCGCGTGAAGTGTGATGTTCACGGGCTCAACGATTCGGGGTTGCCTTGCGGCTGATTACTTGGGCTGCTCAGAGCCGGGTGCGCCGGGGGCGGGCTGGTTGGGTGAGGGCTTGCGGGCGGGGCGGCCGGGGTTCTGACGGGGCTTGGGCTCGGCGCCGGCATCCTGAGCGTCCTTCTGCTGGATCTGCTTGCGGGCCTTGGCATCGGCCTCGCGCTGGCCGCGTTGCTCGGTGCGTTCCTTCATGAAGGCGTCGAGCTTGGGCTGGACGGCGGCCTGCTGCTCGGCGGTGAGGACTGCCCAGACGGCCTTCTGCTGATCGGCGGGGTTGGGGCCCTTCTCGCGGAGCTCACGGACCTTGGTCATGAGGGCTTCGCGCTGTTCGGCGGTGAGCTGGGGACGGTCGGCCATTTCGCCGGGGCCACCAGGACCACCGGGGCCACGGCCTGCGCCGCCGGGACGACCTTCACCGCCACCGGGACGGCCTTCGCCGCGACCTTCGCCGCGGGGGCGGCGGGGCTGGCCTTCACCAGCGGGGGCGGGACGATCACCGGGTGCGGCTTCGGGGCCGCCCTTGGCATCGGGGCCACCGGGGCCACGCTTGCCGGGTCCGCCTTCGCCACCCTTGCCACCCTTACCACCGGGACCTTCGGGGCCACCGGGGCCACGGCCTTCGGGGCCGCCCATCTGGCTCATGAGGTTGCGGAGTTCCTGGCCGTGCTCCTTGCGGAACTGTTCGCCGGCGGCGCGGAAGGAGGTCTCCATCTCGTCGATCTTGGTTTTCTGGTCGGCGGTGAGGGCGAGCGTGCTGTCACCGGAGAGGGTCTCGCGGACGCTCTTGAGGAAGACGGGCAGGGGGATCTCGACGGGGCGGTCCTTCTTGGAGATCTTGGTCGAGCCCTCACCGAAGCCGCCGCGGGCGCCGGGGGGGTTGTTGTCGGTGACCTTGGGGCCGCCGAGACCGGGGCCACCGGTGGGTGCGGGCTGAGCGGCGGCGATGGAGGACGCGGCGCCGACGGCGAGCAGGATGGTGGTTGCGGCCAGGAGGGTGGAAGAGCGAAGTGAGTTCATGTTCATAGGTGACTCCTTTGTGTCGGCTAGGAGAACGGGGCGGGGCGTTTGATATTGCGATGGGGGGTATTTTTGGGCGGAGAATCCACACGGGTGTGGATGGGAGGTGGAGTGCCGCGGGGGTTGAGGGGTGCAGGCGTTGCAGGCGGCACAAGTTCACGGGCGCGGAGGGGTGATGGAGCGAGTGGGCGGGGGTAGCGGTCCTGATAACGGGGCGGATCGGAGCGGGGTTGAGCGGGTGTGGCGGTGAAATCCGGGCGCACCGCGGGAGCGGATTTCGCTGTTGGGATGCGGCGGCACTCTGCCGCGGCTCACGAGAACAGGAGAAGCGGACCGATGCGCAGCACAACGACGACCCGGGCGATTTCAGCGGCGGCGATTCTGAGCCTTCTGGCGGGCGTAGCTGTGGCGCAGCCGACGGCGTTTACGTATCAGGGTGAGCTGCGGAACACGGGCGGTGGCAGCGGCGGTGGTGCAGTGCAGGGGCCGTGCGACCTGCGGTTTGAGCTGCTGGATGCGGGGGACCGGGTGGTGCAGACGCTGTGCGCCGATGATGTGGGTGTGACTAACGGGCGGTTTACGGTGGTGCTTGACTCGGGGTCTGAGTTTGCAACGCTGATGCGGGAGGTGGTGGCGGTGCGGGTGTCGATGCGGCCGAACGATGCGCGGGCGTGCGATGATGACCGGGATTTTGTGACGTTGCTGCCGGCGCAGCCGTTTACGGCGGCTCCGCTGGCGGCGCGGAGCGTGCTGGCGGACAGGGCGCTGATGGCCGATTCGCTGCTGGGATACACGCCGGGGTTCTTCACCAATGCGGCGAACCTGACGGGGACGGTGCCGGAGGCATCGCTGCCGGCGAGTGTGGCGCGGCTGGGAGCGAGCAACGTGTGGTCGGGTGCGGTGAACCGGTTTGGCGGGCTGGAGATGGCGGGGTCGCTGGCGAGCACGGGTGAGAGCTTGCAGCTGCGGAACAGTCTGGGGCGGGTGGTGTTTGTGCAGCAGAACGGGGGCGACCCGATTGTGACGCTGGGCTCGGCGACGAACACGGCCTCGCTGCAGAGTTCGGGGGCGACGATCTCGGGCGGGCTGGGCAACCGGATCGGCGCGGTGTATGGATTTATTGGTGGAGGGTCGAACAACATCATCGGCGGGCAGGCCGGTGCGCCGGCGGCATCGATCTACTCGGTGGTGCTGGGCGGCGAGTCGAACAATGTGCAGGGTGCGCGGTCGGCGATCGGCGGTGGCACGGTGAACTCGGTGCAGGCGGATTCCGGCGTGGTGGGCGGCGGTGAGCGGAACCTGGTGCAGGGGCGGTACGGGACGATCGGCGGCGGTGGCCCGAGCAACGCGGCGGATGTGCTGAACACGAACAACCGCGTGACGGATGCGTGGGGCGTGATTGGCGGCGGTGGCGGGAACCGTGCGGGTGACGGGCTTGGTACTACGGAGGACCGGCCGTTTGCGACGGTGGGTGGCGGGCGGAGTAACACGGCGGCAGGTGAGTACTCGACGGTCGGCGGCGGATCGGGCAACCAGGCGCAGAACCAGTACTCGACGGTTGGTGGCGGCATCAACAACACGGCCACCGGTGGCGGCTTTACGACGGTAGCGGGCGGCAGCAACAACGCGGCGACGGGGTTTGTCAGTTCGGTGGCGGGCGGTGACTTCAACACGGCCAGCGGGGCTCGTGCGGCGATCGGCGGCGGCAACGGCAACGCGGCATCGGGCGGGCTGGCGGTGGTCGGCGGCGGCGGGGCCAATCAGGCGACGGCGGGGTATGCCACGGTCGGCGGGGGATCGACCAACCAGGTGAGTGCGGGGTACGGCACGGTTGGTGGCGGAGCGAGCAATGTGGTCTCGGGCGGCGGGTTCGCGACGATCGCCGGTGGCAGTGCCAACGCATCGTCGGGGTTTGTGAGCACCGTCGGTGGCGGTGACTTCAACACGGCCAGCGGGGAGCGGAGCACGATTGGTGGCGGCAGCGGGAACGTTGCGACCAACCGGATGACGACGGTGGCGGGCGGGTTCCAGAACCGTGCCGAGGGTGAGTACGCGGCGGCGCTGGGCGGGCGTGGCAACCGGGCGATGGCCAGCTATGCCGCGGTGGCGGGCGGAAACAGTAACAGTGCGACGTTTACGGATTCGGCGGTGCTGGGCGGATCGGCGAACCGGTCGACGAACATCAATGCGGCGGTGGTGGGCGGGAACAACAACAATGCCGCGGGCGAGTACAGCTTTGTGGGCGGCGGGCAGCTCAACGGTGCGACGGGGAACTTTTCGACGATCAGCGGCGGCGGGATCGGCCAGGCGACGGGGCAGTACGCGACGGTGATCGGCGGGAGTAACGGGTGGGCGAACGCGGATTATGCGGTGTCGGCCGGCGGGTTTGCCAACCGGGCGACGGCGCCGTATGCGTTTGCGGCGGGCAAGTACTCGTTTGCGCGGCACGCGGGCAGCTTTGTGTGGGGCGACTCGCTGCGGGAGTTCAACACGCCGACGGAGTCAACGGGGCCGGATCAGTTCATCATCATGTCGGCGGGCGGCGTGTGCATCAACACGACGGGGCCCACGACGCGGCCGCCGGAGCAGGGCGGGCTGATGGAGCTGACGGTGGGTGGTGATTTCTCGGCGTTCCTGAAGTTTTTCCGGATTGATCACCCGCTGGACCCGGCCAACAAGGAGCTGCTGCACGCGTGCGTGGAGAGCGACGAGTACAAGAACATTTATGACGGCACTGTGACGACGGATGCAGCGGGGTTTGCGACGGTGACGATGCCGGAGTGGTTCAGTGCGCTCAACGAGGACTTCCGGTATCAGCTGACGGTGATCGATGATTCGGCCAACGACTTCATCCTGGCCAAGGTGTTCCACAAGATCGGTGTGGCGGGGCCGAACAGCTTTGTGATCAAGACGTCGATGCCGGGTGTGGAGATCTCGTGGCAGGTGACGGGCAACCGCAAGGATGCGTACGCCAAGTCGCGGCCGATGGCGGTGGAGATCGACAAGCCGGAGTCACGGAAGGGGACGTATCTGTATCCGGCGGGCTTTACGAAGACGGAGCCGGGTGCGGGCGCGAAGCCGGCAGCGGCGGGTGCTGCGCGGTGAGCGGCGGTGAGTCGCGGGCGGCTCAGCGGATGCGCTTGGCCAGCTGGGTGCGCTGCTCGGGCGTGAGAACCTGGATGACTTCGGTGAAGATGCGCGAGCGTTCGGCGGCGGTGGCGTTGCCGTAGGACTTCTGGAAGGAGTCGCCGACGATCTGGCGGACTCTGCTTTCCTGCTCGGGGGTGAGGGTGAGCTCGCGGATGAGTGCATCGAAGTCGCGCGAGGCCTGGCCGACGACGCGGTCGTAGGCGCGGCGGAAGTCCTGGCCGAGGGACTCGAGCATGACGCGGGTGCTCGCCTGCGCGGTGGTGAGGGGCTGGGGCGAGGACTTGGAGGCGGTGACGAGCTCGGCGGCGCGGGCGTCGGTGTACTCCTTGATCAGAGCGTTCATGTCGGCTGCCTGCGCGGCGGTGAGGCCGGCGGCGAGCTGGGTGGCCAGGGGGCCGCGGGCGGTCAGG
This sequence comes from uncultured bacterium, assembly GCA_903834785.1. Lineage (GTDB taxonomy): Bacteria > Planctomycetota > Phycisphaerae > Phycisphaerales > UBA1924 > CAILKP01. The sequence goes on along the minus strand of CAILKP010000147.1, from coordinate 5,001 downwards.
GAGCGGGGGCGCTCGGTGGTGCCGGGGGGAGCTTCGGGCTCGCGGGCGAGGAGTTCGCGGAGGTCGCGCATGAGGTCGGCGGCTTTGCCGAGGGCGGCGCGGCGGGTGGTGCGGGGAGTGGTGGGCGCGGTCATGGAGTCGTTGTCGGGGGCTGGCGCGCTGGATGGCGCTTTGGCTGGTTCTTTCGAAGGGGCTTGGCCGGCGCGGAGGTCGGCGAACTCCTGGGCGAGGCGGGCGACATCTTTGAGGTTGGTACGGATGAGGGCATCCCAGGCGGCGGACTGCTCGGTGAGGATGGCATCGACCTTGGTGCGGGTGGCATCATCGAGCTTGAGGAGGCGGACGGCGGCCTCGGCCGGTGCGGTGTCGAGGCGTTTGATGGAGCCGTCGAGCTCACGGTGGATGAGGGTGGGCTTGGCGGCCTGTTCGGTGACTTTGGGGCCGCCGAGGGAGGGCTCGCGCGGGGGTTGGGCGGCGGGAGGTGCTGGAGGGGTGGGAGGGGTGGGTTTGGTGGCCAGCGCGGTGCCGGAGAGGGCCAGGAGGGTGAAGAGGATGGCGGTGGGGCGGAGGTTCATGGGATGCTCCACAAGGGTGTGTGGCGGGGTGAACGGTGGGGTGGGCGGGGTGATTGCATCGGGGTGAGGCTGGGCTGAAGGTTGGGCGGGGCGGTGATTGGATTCCGCGAGGGGACGGGGCCCCGATATGATCGGGCTATGGCACGCTACTTTATCAACGGTCTGGTCGGGTCCGGTTTAGTTGGTGTTTCGCTGGTGGCCCTGGCGCTGGGTGCCGGCTGCGAGAAGAAGGGTGCTGATGCGCCCGCGAAGCCGCCGGTTGGGCAGGAGAACCCGCAGAGCATGCTGGGCAAGACGGCGAAGATGGCGCGGGAGACGGGGCAGCAGATCACCAATCAGCAGACGGAGGTCGGGGCGATGGCCGATGGTGTGGGGACCAAGGCGGGTGAGGACCTGGCGGCCAAGCAGAACACGGGGGCGGTGTTCTCGGTGTCGGGGATCAACTTCAACACGCCGGCGGGGTGGGTTCGCGGGCAGGGCAGCCAGTTCCGTGTGGCATCGTTCACGGCGCCGGGTGATGTGCAGGTTGTGTTCTTCAACGCGGGCGGATCCGTTGAGGGCAACGTGGACCGCTGGAAGCTGATGGTCACTGGTGAGGGCGGGGACAACAAGTTCAAGCAGGAGCAGAAGACGATCGGCCGGTTCACGGTGCACACCATCACGATGGAAGGTGCGTATGCGGGGATGAGCCCGTCGGGCGGGGCGGCGCCGGTGGCATCGGGGACGCGGTTTATGGGGATCATCGTCGAGGGCGGGCCGGGGCCGGTGCAGATCCGTGTGACGGGCAAGATTGAGGACGTCAAGGCGGTGGAGCCGGTGGTCAAGACGCTGCTGGAGACGATGAAGACGAACTGAGTGAGGGTGGGGCGGGAAGCCAGGATGGCTGTGCGCGGTGAACTCGGATGTGGCCCCCCCACTTTGCTTTCAGTGAGATGACATGCTGATGACTCCGATGCTTGGTGCGGCGGCGCATGCTGCGGCGGTGATGGCGATGGCAGCCAATGCCGCGGTTGCGCCGGTGGCGCATGTGGCGGCGCAGGCGGCGGGAGGTGCGGCGGTGGAGACGGCGACGAAGCTGTCGAACCTGCACGCGGTGATTCTGGGGCTGGTGGAGGGGATTACCGAGTATCTGCCGGTGTCGAGCACGGGGCACCTGATTGTGACGAGCTCGCTGCTGGGGCTGTACGACGGGGGGCCGCTGGAGAACGCGGTCCATGACTTTGAGATCATCATTCAGGGCGGGGCGATTCTGGCGGTGCTGGGGCTGTACTTTCCGCGGTTTGTGCGGATGCTGCAGGGGCTGATGGGCAAGGACCCGGGCGGGCTTCGGCTGCTGATCAACATCGGCATTGCGTTTGTGCCGGCGGCGGGGCTGGGGTTTCTGCTGAACAAGAAGATCAAGGAAGTGCTGTTTCACCCGGTGCCGGTGATCATCGCGATGATTGCGGGCGGGGCGTTTATGATCATTGTGGACATGCTGCTGGTGCAGCCGCGGCGGAAGGCTGCTGCTGCTGCTGCGGGTGGTGGTGAGGCTGCTGGTGGGAAGGCGGGGGCGGGCGGGCTGGATGTTGATGAGCTGACGCCGGGTAAGGCACTGCTGATTGGTGTGCTGCAGATCTTCGCGCTGATTCCGGGGACGAGCCGCTCGATGATGACGATTGTGGGCGGTGTGTTTGCGGGGCTGCGGCCTGCGGCGGCGGCGGAGTTCAGCTTCCTGCTGGGGATGCCGACGCTGCTGGCGGCGACGGGGTATTCGATTTACAAGAACCTGAAGGAGTCGGCGGCGACGGGTGCGCCGAACGTGTTCCAGACGCTGGGGATCGGGCCGGCGGTGCTGGGGATTGTGGTGGCGGCGATCTCGGCGGCGTTTGCCGTCAAGTGGCTGGTGGGGTTCCTGAACCGGCACGGGCTGGCACCGTTTGGCTATTACCGGCTGGCGATGGGTGCGCTGCTGATTGTGCTGCTGATGCAGGGGACGCTGAAGACGGGGCAGGAGCAGGCGGCGGCACAGCCGGCCAAGCCGCGGATGGTGCCGGTGAAGACGCCGATTCCGTGAGTGCGGGAGGGGCGGGCGGGGTGAATTCCAGGGGCATTTGGAACCCAGGCGGGGCCGGGGGCCACCAAGCTGGCGCGGCTGGCTGCCGCGGCTGACAAGCCCTGGAGAACCAAGCATGTTCCTGCGGATGGTGTACGAAGACAAACTGGCGGAGGCGGCGTACCTGATCGGGTGTCAGAAGACCGGTGAGGCGATCATCATCGACCCGCAGCGGGATGTGGACCGGTATGAGGCGATTGCGGCGGCCAACAAGCTGAGGATTGTGGCGGCGGCGGAGACGCACATTCACGCGGACTTTCTCTCCGGGTTGCGCGAGCTGGCGGAGAAGGGCGTGAAGGTGTATCTCTCTGACGAGGGTGATGCGGACTGGAAGTATGGCTGGGCGGAGAAGAAGACGGGCGGGGGCGCGTACGACTATCAGTTGGTGCGCGACGGGGATGTGTTTCGCGTGGGGAACATCGAGTTCAAGGTCGTTCACACACCCGGGCACACGCCGGAGCACATCTGCTTTATGGTGACGGATCGTGGCGGCGGGGCGGACAAGCCGATTGGTGTGGCGACGGGTGACTTTGTGTTTGTGGGTGACCTGGGAAGGCCGGACCTGCTGGAGACGGCGGCGGGTGTGGTGGGCAAGGCGGATGCTTCGGCGCACCGGCTGTATGGCACGGTGCGGAAGTTCATGGAGTGGCCGGACTATCTGCAGGTGTGGCCGGGCCACGGGGCGGGCAGTGCGTGCGGCAAGGCGCTGGGCGCTGTGCCGCAGAGCACGGTGGGGTATGAGAAGATGTTCAACCCGTCGATCAGGGCTGCGGCGGGGGCTGCGGCGACGGAGGCGGGGTTTGTGAGTTACATCCTGGACGGGCAGCCGGAGCCACCGTTGTACTTTGCCAGGATGAAGCGGCAGAACAAGACGGGGCCGGCGGTGCTGGGCGGCGTGCCTGTGCCGCGGAAGATGACGGCGGCTGAGTTTGCAGCGCGGCCGAGCGGCGGGGTGGTGGTGGACACGCGGCCGTGGGCGGCGTTTAAGGCCGGGCATGTGGCTGGTGCGCTGCATTTGCCGGTGAACACGACGTTCAGCACGGATGGCGGGTCGCTGATTGGTGAGGACGAGGCGATGTATCTGGTGGTGGAGGCCGGGCAGGTTGATGAGGCCGTGCGCGGGCTGATCCGGGTGGGGCTGGACAAGGTGGTGGGCTGGCTGGACCCGGCGGACCTGAGTGCGGTGGCGGCGGTGGGCGGGGACGGGGCGAGAATGGAGACCACGGCGGAGGTGGATGTGGCCCAGGCCCAGCGGATGCTGGCCGGCGGGACGCATTACCTGCTGGATGTTCGCCGCGGGGCGGAGTTTGCCGCGGGGCGGATTGCCGGTGCTGCGAACATCGCGCACACGCGGCTGCTGGCACGGCTGGCGGAGGTGCCCAAGGACCGGCCGATTCTGGTGCAGTGCCAGGGTGGGGTGCGCTCGGCGCGGGCGTGCTCGCTGCTGGCGCGGAACGGGTACGCGGTGACGAACCTGGCGGGCGGGTATGGGGCGTGGGAGAAGGCGGGGGCGGCGACGGTGAAGTGAGGGGGTGGGGGTGGGGGTGCGGGTGGGGGTGGCGTGCGGGCCGGGCGGAGCCGGCTGGAGCCGGGCCGCGGATCCACAGGGTTGGGACAGTCTGTGGATGAGGCAGGTTTGTTTGGGTTGGGATTGGGTGTTTGGTGAGGCGCGCGAGGGTGGGACGGGCTATGGGACGTGCCGGGGTGGGGTGGGACTGGGCGTTGGGCTGGCCTTGGGACGGGCTGTCGTCTACAATCTCGACCCATCGCATCCCAACAGGAGCGGCAGCTATGAAGTCTGAAACTCACCCGAAGTATTACAACTGCAAGGTCTTCCACAACGGCGTCGAGGTCATGGTCGTTGGCGCGACTGTTCCCGAGCTGCACGTTGAAGTGTGGTCCGGCACGCACCCGTTCTTCACCGGCAAGCAGAGCTTCATTGACTCGGCAGGCCGCGTTGAGAAGTTCCAGAAGAAGTTCCAGGGCAACTACTTTGCCAAGAAGAGCGAGAAGGCCGTCGAGAAGAAGGCCTGATTGTTCTGGGGGCGGGTGGGAATGGATTCACGGTTGGATACCGAGAGATGAACGAACCAGGCCGCCGCGGAAACGCGGCGGTTTGTGTTTTTGGGAGTTGCGGGGAAAGGCACAGAGATGAACGCGGAGGAAGCGGAGGGAAGAAGAGGAAGAGGTGAAAGAGAAAAGAGGCGAGAGGAAAGCGACTGTGTCTCAAGTCAATGATTTTGAGGCTGATTTGGTTTTTTCTTTTCGCCCCAGAGCAGGTCGTCACGCACCAGGGCGTTGATGATGGTCAGGAGCTTGCGCATGCAGGCC
>CAILKP010000146.1 GCA_903834785.1 uncultured bacterium | reverse complement strand
TTGAAGTGCGTGTGGTCACTGGCCCCGGTCTGGCGGGCTGGGGTTCTTGTTGCACCGCACAACCCTTCCGGAGGACCGGAAGGGTTGTGGCACGGGGATGGGGGAGTTGCGAGGGGTGAGTCGCGGGACGCGAGTGGGGAGGCAGAAGGGCGGAGAGGCAGGAAGGCACATCGCCCGGAAGGGCGATGCCACGCTGGCGCCGCGTGGGGTGTGTGGCTTGATGGCTGGATGGGGTGATGGTGGTGGGGCGGGTGTCAGGCGAGCGTGCGGGGTGGTGGGGTGGAGGGTGGAAGTGGAGAACTGCCGCGAAGTGGGGAGGCTTGATGGTGAGTTGGGGCGTGGTGGTTCTTGATGGTGGATGAGGTGAGCGTGGTGGCTTCCTAGAACCGAGAAGGCCGGCAGCGGCGGCGGATGCGCGAATGGGTGTTGTGGTGCGCTAGCGGCGGTGGCGTGCGCGGGGGTGGTGGCATCGGCTTTGCATACTGATGCAGTGGGGTGTGAGGATTTATGCCGCGGAGGCAGCGATAAAGCGGCAGACGGGATTGCGGTATGGCAGCGTGGTCGAATCACCTGGAAAGGGGAGTGAGAGCGAGCGGAGCACCTGGAATCGGGAAGTGGATGGTGCTGCTTGCCGCGGCGGTGGTGGTGATGGCTGGACCGTGGAGCGGGCGAGCGATGGGGCAACTGACGGGGCGTGAGGCGGCGGACCGGCGGTGCTTGCGGTGTCACGGGCAGGAGAGCATTGCGATGCTGGGCCCGGCGGAGCGGGTGTCGATGGTGTCGACGAATCTGGAAGCGGGGGGTGCGGCGGCGGCTGTACAGGCGGGGGGCGTGGTGGGAGTGGTGGATGGACCGGCGACGCGACCGGGCTTGTTCGTGAAGGCGGATGTGACGGCGGGCGGGCCGCACGCGGCGCTGGCGTGCGTGCAATGCCATGAGGACGCGGCGAACCTGCCGCACGGGGTGAGGCTGCAGACCGCGACGTGCGCGACGAGCTGCCATGGGGATGCGGCAAAGGCGTATGCGGGGAGCTCGCACTTTGCGGCGCTGGCGGGGAAGAACCCACTGGCACCGACGTGTGCCTCGTGCCATGGTGGGCACAACGTGCTGCGGCTGTCGGACCGGAAGGCGGCGCAGCACCGGCTGAACAGTCTGCAGGTGTGCGGCGACTGCCACAAGCAGCACAAGCCGGAGCAGGGCAAGACGGATCCGGCGCTGATGATCACCAACTACATGGACTCGACGCATGCCAGGGCGGTGACGAAGTCAGGCCTGGCGATGGCCGCGACGTGCGCGGACTGCCACGGGGCGCACGGGGTGAAGCCGGCGGCGGATGTGACCTCGACGGTGAATCGGACGAACATTGTGACGACGTGCGGCAAGTGCCATGTGGGTGTGGCCGAGACGTACAGCCAGAGCGTGCACGGGACGACGAACCAGAAGCAGCCGGGCAAGGCGGCGGTGTGCACGGACTGCCACACGGCGCACCAGATCACGCATGCGTCGTCGCCGCGGTTCATGATTGACATTATCAACGGATGCGGGCGGTGCCATGACAGCCCGGATGCGACGGGCAAGCGGGTGGGGACCTACTACGCGACGTATGCGGCGAGCTATCACGGGCAGGTGACGAAGCTGGGGACGACGCGGGCGGCGCGGTGCTCGGACTGCCATGGCTCGCACGACATCCGGCCGCTGAATGACCCGCAGTCGCGGGTGGCCAAGGCGAACCTGGTGAGCACGTGCGGGGCGTGCCACCCGGGGGCGACGGAGAAGTTCGTGCAGTTTGATCCGCACGCCAACCACCGGGATGCGGCGAACTACCCGGTGCTGCACGGTGTGTGGCTGTACTTCATGGTGATGATGAGCAGCGTGTTTACGTTCTTCGGGCTGCACACGGTGCTGTGGTTCTTCCGGGCGAGGCGGGAGCGGGCGAAGATGGGGCCGGGGCACCACCACCGCGAGGCGACGGCGATCCGGCGGTTTACCACGCTGGACAGGGTGAACCACGCGTTTGTGGCCATCACGTTCTTCGGGCTCACCGCGACGGGGATTCCGCTGGTGTTTGCGGACCAGCACTGGGCGCGGGTGCTGGCGGACCTGGTGGGTGGTGTTGCGGCGGCGGGGCTGTGGCACCGGTTCTTTGCGATCCTGCTGATTCTGAACTTTGCGCTGCACTTTGCGGGGCTGGCGCACCGGTTTGTGCATCGGACATGCTCGGCCAGGGAGTGGCTGTTTGGACCGAACTCGCTGATGCCGCGGGTGAAGGACGCCAAGGATGTGCTGGGGATGCTGAAGTGGTTTGCCGGTCGCGGGCGGCCGCCGCGGCTGGACCGGTGGACGTACTGGGAGAAGTTTGACTACTGGGCGGAGGTGGGCGGGTCGGTGATCATCGGCGGCTCGGGCCTGCTGCTGTGGTTCCCCGTGCTGGCCTCGAAGGTGATTCCGGGGTGGGCGTTTAACGTGGCGATGATCGTGCACGGGTACGAGGCGCTGCTGGCGATCGGGTTCATTTTCACGATCCACTTCTTTAACGCGCACCTGCGGCCGGGGATGTTCCCCGTTGATGAGGTGATCTTCCACGGCACGGTGCCGGAGGCGGAGCTGAAAGAGCAGCGGCCGGAGGAGTATCAGCGGCTGGTAGAGACGGGCACGCTGGAATCGCTGCGGGTGAAGTCGCCGGATCCGAAGCGGCGGTGGCTGATTGTGCTGACGGCGGTGGTGAGCGTGGGCTTTGGCCTGGTGCTGCTTGGGCTGATCATCGTGGGCGGATTGTCGTGACGGCTGGGTGGTGGTGGTGCGGAGTGTTGTTGTGAAGCGTGGCATGAAGGCACTGACTGATGCGGCGGCGAAGCTGGGCAAACGGCCCCGGCTGGCGGTGGGCATTGGTGTGGTGGCCGTGTGTGCGCTGGTGGCGGCGGGATTGGCGGCGGGGTTGGGGCTCGGGGGTGGGCGCGGTGGCGGGGCGGGGCAGGTGGCGCGGGGCGTGGCCGAGGCGCGTGGGCCGGCGGTGGGGCGTGATGGGAAGCCGACGGAGGTGGTGACGTTTGCCCAGGGGTGTGTGAGTGCGGCGTGCCATGGGTCGCTGCGGGGTGGCGGGGTGGCGCATGCCGCGGGGCTGGTGGTGCAGGGGTGTGACCAGTGTCATGCGGCGGATGCGGGCGGGCACACATACGCGCTGGTGGCCAAGGGGGCGGCGTTGTGCCTGACGTGCCATGATGTGATGACGACGCACAGCCCGGCGCACGAGAAGGCGATGGGCGGTGATGACTGCCTGGCGTGCCATGCGGCCCACGGGCCGCGGGGCGGCGTGGCGATGGTGGCGGCCGGAGGCGGGGCGAAGAGTGCGTGCCTGGCGTGCCATGTGATGACTGAGGGTGCGGTGAAGCACGGGCCGTTTGCGGCGGGGCGGTGTGAGACGTGCCACACGCCGCACGGTGAGCGGGCGGCGGAGATGCTGCTTGCCGCGGGCGGGGCGAAGGCGGCGAGTGTGTGCACGGCGTGCCATGATGGTGCGGGGTATGGCGAGCGGATGGCGGCATCGCCGCACCGGGAGCTGGCGGGCGGGTGTGCGGCGTGCCATGAGCCGCATGCGGCGGCGGGCAAGAAGCTGCTGGCGGGGTCGCCACGGAGCGTGTGCCTGGGGTGCCATCAGGAGATTGCGAAGACGATTGCGACGGGGGGCGGCAAGGGAGGCTCAACCCATGGGCCGGTGATTGAGCAGGAAGGGTGCGTGCGGTGCCATGATGCGCACGGGGCGGGAGGCGTTGGAGGGGTGGCAGGCGCGGCGATGCTGCGGGCGGCGGAGCCGGGGCTGTGCCTGGAGTGCCACGGCAAGGCGGTGAAGGCGGCGAGTGGGCGGGTGATTGCGGCGATGGGTGCGCCGGAGTCGGGCATTGCGCACAAGACGGGCGGTCACAGCACGTGCAGCGGGTGCCACAGCGTGCATGGGGCCGCGGAGCAGCACCTGCTGGCGGGGAGCGACGAGAAGCTGCCGCTGGGGGAGTTTGATGGCGGGAAGTTTGGATTGTGCTTTGGGTGCCATGATGCGGGGCTGGTGCGGGTGGCGGCGGCGACGGGCTTTCGCGATGGGGAGCGCAACTTGCATGGGGTGCACCTGATGGGAGAGGGCACATCGCGCGGGTGTGTGGCGTGCCACAGCACGCACGGCGAGGGTGAGCCGCGGCTGATGGTGCGGAAGGTGAACTACCAGGGCTCGGGCTGGGGGATGGCGATGGGGTTTGTGGCTACCGAGGAGGGCGGGCGGTGCGGGACGGCGTGCCATGAGGCGATGGAGTACAGCCGGAAGGCGGGCGGAGCACGGAACATGAAGCAGAATGGAGGTCGGCCGTGAGAAGTAAACGGATTGCCGCGGTGTGTGGGGTTTTGGCGGGGTTGCTTGGCGTGGGGGTGTGCTCGGCGGCGCCGGCCGGCAAGCCGGCGGGGCTGCTGCTGGACAAGACGGGGTCAACGGTGGCGGCGCCGCGGGTGGTGGTGGCGCGGGATGGGTGCGTGACGGCGGAGTGCCACCCGGGGATCAAGGCCAGCCCGCAGCTGCACGGGCCGGTGCGGGCGGGAGCGTGTGACGCGTGCCACAAGCTGACGGATGCATCGCTGCACCGTTTTACGCCGGTGGCGGGGCGGCACGAGGTGTGCGGGCTGTGCCACGGGCCGGAGGCGACGACGAACCAGTTCAGCCACTTGCCATATGCCAAGGGTGAGTGCCTGGCGTGTCACAACCCGCACGGGGGCAATGAGCCGCAGCTGCTGCGGGGCGGGAAGTATGCCGATACGTGTGTGGCGTGCCACAAGGATGTGACCGGTGCGCACGACAACGTGCACGGGCCGGCATCGATCGGTGCGTGCGGGGCGTGCCATGAGCCGCATACGTCTAAGCGGGCGAAGCTGCTGAATGCCGAGGGCCGGGAGCTGTGCCTGAAGTGCCACGTACGGACGGGGCTGGAACTGCAGAACCGACGGGTGGTGCACGCGCCGGTGCTGGGTGACTGCCAGGTGTGCCACAACCCGCACGCGACGGACAGCCGAGCGATGCTGGTGGCTGATACGGCGGCGCTGTGCACATCGTGCCACCAGAACATTGCCGGGACGATGGCCGCGGCGACGACGCAGCACGCGGCGGTGACGACGAAACGGTCGTGCACGAACTGCCATGCGGCGCACGCGAGCGATCACGTGTCGCTGCTGAAAAATGAGCCGCGGCAGCTGTGCTTTGAGTGCCACAACCAGCCGATCCGGATGCCGGATGGGACGGAACTGGTGAACATGAAGGCGGTCATTGAGACGGGAACGAGTTTGCACGGTGCGCTGACGCAGCGCGGGTGCGTGGAGTGCCATGACATTCACGGCGGCGGGCACAAGCGGCTGCTGACGCTGGAGTATCCGTCGGAGTTGTACTACCCGTTCAGCGAGACGAGCTATGCGCTGTGCTTTAGCTGCCATGACCGGCAGCTGGTGATGGAGGCCAAGACGGGCTCGGCGACGGGCTTCCGCAACGGCGAGACGAACCTGCACTGGGTGCATGTGAGCCGGGATGTGAAGGGCCGCTCGTGCAAGGTGTGCCACGATTCGCATGCATCGACGCACGACAAGCACATTCGCGATGAGGTGGCGTACGGGCCGGCGGGCTGGAAGCTGCCGATCAGGTATGAGGCGCTGCCGGAGGGCGGCAAGTGCGGCGGATCGTGCCATGCGGCGCATGAGTACAACCGCGTGAAGCCGCTGACGTACGAGGTGCGGCAGCCGGGCAAGGTGTGGAAGGGAGATGAACTGGTGCCGGGGACGCGTGCGGAGCCCGCGAAGCCGAAGTAGGCGTGGAGCGGGGAGGGGAGTGAAGGTGACTGAAGATGATCCTGCGGCAGGTGATGCCGCCTAACACGAAGGAAGACATATGAAACGTTATCTGAATCTGCTGAGTGTGCTGGCCCTGGCGGGGATGCTGACTGCGGGCGTGCGGGCCGATGATCTGCGGCATGTCAAGCACGGTGAGACGCTGCCGGTGTGCAAGCTGCCGACGATGGACGGGGCGGTGGTGGACAGCGAGGCGATGAAGGGCTCGGTGGTGGTGTACGTGTGTCTGTCGGCCGAGCAGCGGCGATCGGAGCTGGCGGCGACGGAGTCGCAGCAGGTGGTCAAGGCGCTGAGCGGTGAGCCGGTACGGCTGGTGCACATCACGGCGGATGCGATCAAGAAGCCGTACTACGAGCTGCACCGCAAGGAGCATGACATCAAGGCCCCGCTGGCGATTGATGCGGACCGGGTGTTTTACGGCAAGCTGGGGATCATCGCGTTCCCGACGACGATTATTGTGGACAAGGAAGGGAAGCTGGACAACGTGATCACGCTGCACGGCAGCAGCTACAAGGACCAGCTTGATGCGCACGTGCGGCATGCGCTGGGGATGCTGAGCGATCAGCAGTTGGAGCAGAAGCTGGCGGCCAAGCCGGCGGAGCATGCGACGCCGAAGACTGCGGCCGCGGCGCACCGGTCGCTGGCGCGGGTGATGCGGGAGAAGGGCCAGCTGGATGCGGCCCGCGAAGAACTGAAGAAGGGGCTGGAGATGGACCCGGAGAACCGGGAGGTGATGCTGGACCTTGCGGATGTGAACACTATCGCTGGTGACCTGGATGGCGCGGATGTGCTGCTGGGCAAGGTGCTGGCGGGGCAGGCGGACAACCGGCGGGCCAAGCAGCTCAAGGGGACGGTGATGCTGAAGCGGGGCAAGCTTGATGAGGCGCAGGCGCTGCTGGAAGAGTCGCTGAACATGAATGCCAACCCGGAACTGGTGCACTACTACCTGGGGCAGATCTTCGAGAAGAAGGGCGCTAAGGACAAGGCGATGGAGCACTATCGCGAGGCGCTGAAGGCGTTTATCCGTGAGCCGGGTGCGGCACCGGCGGCAGTGGTACCGGCGGGTGGGCCGGCGGGTGGTGCCAAGCCGGCGAAGTGATTGGAAGGAAGGGTGAGGGAGGGAGTGTGCGAGTGCAAACGAACATCCCCGGGGCCTGACGGCCCCGGGGATGGGTTTGAGGGTCTTGATGGAGCGTGGTGAGGGGCTCTTAGCGGACGATCACGACGCCGTGGGGGCCGACGCCGACGCCGACGGAGAAGTCACCCTTGACGAGCTTGGGCTCGCTGCCGCGGACGAGCTTGTAGAAGTCGAGTTCGCCATCGACGATGGAGGGGTTCAGCGAGCGGAACTTGCTGACGACGATGTTGTTGCCTGAGGCGTCGAAGGTGAGGCCTTCGGGCATTGCATCGATGGGGGTTTCGCTGATCTTGGTCAGCAGGCCGGTGGAGGAATCGAAGGAGAGCAGGGAGAGCGAGCCGCCGATGAGGCCGGGGTCGCCGGCGGGGAGCATGGAGCGGCGGAGGTTGGCGGTGATGACGAACTTGCCGTCGGGGCTGATGGCCAGGCACTCCGGCGAGATGCCGACGGTGGTGGTGCAGACGACCTGGTGGATGAGCTCGACTCGCTGCTCGAGCGTGAGGTCCTTGGAGTTCTGATCAGCCAGGCGGATGACCGAGAGGGTGCCCTCGGGTGCGCCGATGAGGTAGTCCTTGACGTCGGCGCCCCACTGCAGGTCGGTGGTGATGAAGTGGTTGCCGTCGCTGGTGAACTTGCCGTGGAAGGGGAACTTGCCGACGGTGACGGGGCGGCCGAAGGGGGCGAGCTCGAACTCGCCGGTCTTGGCATCGCTGGTGAACTCGTAGAAGGCGACGAGGTTCTTGTCGGCGACGGTGACGGCCAGGAAGCGGCCCGAGGGGCTCCAGGCGATGCCGTTGGCCGAGACGGCGTCGTTTTCCATGCCCATCAGGGGCCACGCCATGGGGGCGCCGATGGACATGCCGGTGACGGGGGCCAGGACGATCTGGCCGCCGGGCTGGCCGGTGGCGACTGCCAGGACCTTGGAGTCGGGGCTGAGGTCGACGCTCTGCGGGTTCTTTCCGACTTCGACCTTGGGCAGAACCTTGGGGTTCATGGGGTCGGAGAGGTCGACGGGCGTGACGGCGAAGCCGACGGGCAGCTCGCTGAGGCGCTTGGCGGTGGGGGCGGGCTGCTCGCGGGTCTCGGCGACGACGGCGAAGGAGCCGTCACGCGAGACGGTGATGGCCGTGGGCGGGCCCATGACGGAGTTGGAGACGGGGGCCTGGGCGTAGCCGGTGTCCCAGGCCGGGGTTCCGGCGGTGGGCTCGGCGGCGATGGGCAGGGCGATGATCGTCAGCGCGTCGCTGGCATCGGCCTTGGGCTTGGAGAGCATGCCGTCGGCGAAGCCGGTCGCGGCCAGGTCGGCATCGCTGAGGACGGCGATGTAGCGGCCGCTGATGGACTGGGGTGTTGGGGGTGTGGGATCGGTGGTGCCGAAGCCGGACTGGCAGCCGGTGCCAGCGAGAGCGACAAGCAGGAGAGCCGGGGAGACGACGAACGGGGTCAGGCGCGAGCGCATCGGGGAGATCTCCGAATGGGGGTGTGAACGGTGCGGGAGGATAGTTGTGCCGCGGGGCGGGCGGCGGGCGAGCGGGGGAAACCCGGCATGCCCCGTGAACGCGGCAGGCGGTGGCTGCGTGACCAGGGGCGTGGGCGATGAACTTTGGTGCGAGGCGGTCACTCCGCCGGGCGGAGCGTGGCGCCGGAGGTGCCGGAGCGGCGGGACTGGCGTTCTATGTCGGCGAGGCGTTCCTCCGTTGAGCGGGCCGAGGCGCGGCGGGACCCTGCCAGACCGCCCAGGAGCTGGCGGGTGCCGGCGAGGGTCTCTGCTGAGAGTCGGGGGGAGGTGAGTGTGCCGACGACGCGTGCGGTGAGGAGCTCGTCACGCAGGGACTCGAAGATCTGGGTCAGCAGCGGGATGCGGACATCGCGCCGGCGGGAGGCGACGACGACGTCCAGCGAGAGGTCGGGCAGGGTCATGGAGCCCTCACCGAGGATGGCCACTGAGCTGGAGAGGGCGGCGAGCTGCTGGAAATGGACGGTGGTGCGGTCGAGGGTGAAGTCGGCCTGGAAGTAGTCGAGCTGCTGGCCCACGGGCAACTGGAGGTTGCTGAGACTCAGCAGCGGCAGGAGCAGGGGGACATCGATGATGCGGCCGCCGGAGACGCGGATGGTGCCCTCGCCGGCCTGGGAGGCGGGGTCGCTGGCGTTGCCGGAGAAGGAGAGGCGGCCATCCACCACGGCGCTGGGGCCGATGGCCAGTTTGCTGGCCGGGGCGGCGGCAGGCGATGAGGTTGTGTCAGGCGCGGGGGAGGGGGAGGGGGCGGAGCTGGCGATGGCCGCGACGGCATCGGCCAGGGAGATGCCGCCGAAGGAGACAACGGCCGCGAAAGCGTTGCCGGGCTGGGCGGCATCTGCGGTCTTGCTTCCGGGGGCGGGCTCGGCCGGGCGGATGATGGCGGATCCGGAGATCCTGCCGCCGAAGCAGTCACCATCGATGGAGCGGAGAATGAACTCACCGGGGGTGAGGCCGGATTCAGCCAGGCCGGAGGCATCGGTGATGCGGAGGCCGCCGGCGATGAGCGATGCCTCCGACAAGGAGAGCTGCAGCGAGGTCATGGAGGCGAACATCGGGCGGTCGACGTTGATGTCGAGCCGCGCGGAGCACTCGGTGATGGCCAGGCCGGGGTTGGCCTTCATGTTGCGGAAGGCGAAGGGGCCGATGAACCGGACGGCGGTGGTCGAGGGCGGGTCGCCTTCGAGTGCCGCGGCGGGCCAGGAGAGCTCGAGACTGCCGCCGGACAGGGAGAGACCGCCGGGCGCGGCCAGGGCCAAGTTGTTGATGGTCTGGCGTGTGCCCTCGGGGAGCATTGCCCGCAGCGAGGGGACCAGGTCGGTGGCTTCACCGTCGATGCGGGTGGAGAGGGTCCAGAGGAGGCGGCCGGCTTCATCGGTGCGGTTGTACCAGAGGCCGTCGAGGCGGACTTCCCAGAGGCCGCCATCGAGCACGAGGTTGTCGATGCTGCCTCCGGAGGCCGAGACGGTGACGGAACCCTCGACGCGGGGGAGGAGGACATCCAGGCCGACGCGGCGAGCGGCGAGCCAGCGGGGGGAGATGGTGACGGAGGCTTCGGGGGCGGTGGCATCACCGGTGACACCGAGGGTGGCCAGCGCGGTGAACTCGCCGCGGAGATCGACATCGGCGATTTCATCGGCCAGACCGTCGCCGCCGAGGCGGCGGGCGATGGAGCGGATGACGGGCGAGCCGAGGCGACCGTCGCGGAGGCGGATGGAAGTGGGATCGAGAATGCGCGGGATGGACAGGCGCGGCGGTGAGGTTGCCGGGTCGATGGCCAGTTCGATCGAGCCGGAGCCGTCGAGGCGGCCGATGAGGCTGCCGATGGGCTCGCCGGTGGGGATGAAACTGAGCTCGGCGGCGAAGTCAGAGAGCAGGACGGTGGCGCGGCTGAGGGTGATACCGCCGCCGGCGTTGTCCGGGCGGAGGACCGTGGTCAGCGCCAGTGCGCCGCTGTCCTGATCAACGCGGACGGTGCCCTCGGCCAGCGGGGTGCGCAGGGCGGAGAGGTTGCGGACCACTGCGGTCAGACGCGTGCCGGTTCCGTCGGCATCGACCTGTGTCAGGGAGCGGGCGGTGACATCCAGATCGACGGTGCCTGAGGTGATGGCGGTGGAGCGGACGGCCTCGATGGCGGAGGCGAGTTTGTCATCAAACGGGCGGAGGAGTTCCTCGACTGGGGCGGCGAGGTTGAGTGCCGAGAGCGTGAACTCGGCATCGATGGTGGGCGTTGTGGCGGTGGCGGCGGGAGCGCCTGGCTCCAGGATGAAGCCGCCGGAGAAGGCGAAGGTGCCGTCGGGATCGGCGGCGGCCTGGAGGAGGGGGGCGCGGTCGAGCCCGGCCTCGGCGGCGATGGGGCGGAGGATGCGGATGTCGCCGCCGAGATAGTCAACGCGGAGCGTTGAGGCGTCGATCTGCAGGCTGCCGGAGAGGTTGGATGCTGAGACGCCCAGGGGAACGGAGCGGGCATCGGTGATGATGCGGGGGGTGGCGGTGGCGTTCTCGAAAGTGACTGCGGCGCGGTATGTCAGGGTGGACTGGCCGGCGGGGTCGGGTGGTGTGGGCTCGACGGTTGCCTGACAGTCAACGGTGCCGGAGAAGCCAAGTTCGCCGAGCAGGACGCCGGGGGTAAGCGGTGCGGACCGAGACGGTGACCTGCCGGCGGGCGGGTGTGCGGCGCGGGCCGCGGAACTGGCTGCGGCACTGGCAGCGGAGGCGGCATCGAGGGCGAAGAGGAGGTGGCGGTCGATCTGCACGCCGGTGGCGGTGACGTTGACGGTCGGGAGGATCTCGCCGAAGGGCTTGCCGGCGAAGACTTCGGGCGGCAGGACGAGCGTGGCATCGACATCGACCCTGCCGCCGCCGGGCGGGGTGAGGTTGTGTGCGGTGAGGGTGACATCGCCGTCGCGCATGGTCAGGACCATGTCTTTGCCGACCAGCGGGAGCGGGAATGCCTCGGGCAGCATGCGGGTCTGGTCGAAGCGGACCTCGATGGTGCGCTTGAACTCGAGCTTGTCGAACGAGGCGCGGGTGATCTTGACGAGCACGGAGTCGATGCGGCCGCCGGAGACGAAGCCCTCGGGCAGCAAACCGGCGCGGCTGAGGCGATCGGCGGCGGGCTGAGAGAAGAGGGCATCGACCAGCGGGCGTGCGGCGGAGATTTCCAGTGTGCGGCGGACTTCCTCATCGAAGGGAACATCGACGAGGGTGACTTCGATGTTGGCGGCGGAGGCCTCGTTGAACGATCCCTGGATGAGCACAGATGCGCCGGTGGGGCCGCGGCCGCGGATGCCGCGGATGATGACCTGATCGTCATCGAAACTGACGGTGCCCGAGAGGTCGAGCATGGTGTAGGGGAACAGGTCGTAGGCGGCGACACCTTCGGTAAACGAGAGCGAACCGGCGATGCGGAGGCCGGAGGGGCGCTCCGGGGTCGGGGCGGCCTTGGTGATGGTGATGAGGGCATCGACCAGCGCGGTGGGACCGGAGAACTCACCGAGCTGATCGCGCACGGCATCGGGTGTGAGCCAGAGGAGGCGAGGCTCGCGCTCGAGGCGGAACTGGCGGGCGACGATCTGAGCGGTGTAGGGCGAGTCCAGCGAGAGGCCGGAACTGGCGAAGAGCACGGTGGCCGAGAGGTCCTCCAGTGAGCCCGTCAGCGAGGCCTCGACACCGGAGCGGCCGCCGCGGGCGGCGGAGGACTGGACGAGGCGGAGCGTGCCGCTGACGTCCTCCATGACAGGCGGGCGGCTGACGGCCAGGTCGGGCCGGGCGGCGGCGATGGGGACGGAGAGTCGGACGGACTCGAGTGCGAGCTCGACTTCGAGGCCGAGCGGCGAGCTGCGCATGGTGGAGCTGGTGATGCGGCCGCGGAGGCGCATGGACTCCCAGAGCGGGCGGAAGGCGGCGGGTACTTTGTCGGCGGTGAGACGCGAGAGATCGACGCCGGACATTCGAAGCGTGCCCTCCCGGCTGGTGGGGATCCAGTTGCCATCGATGACGATGGGGCGGCCGTCGAGGCCGAGGGCGTCGCCGCCGACCTGGCGGACGGAGACGGTGAACTGTTCCTGTCCGCGGGTGCGCGGCATGACCCAGCCGGCCATCTGAACGTTGGCCAGCGGGGTGTAGCGGCCGGGATTCGCCGCGGTGTCGGGTGCATTGGGTGTGCGTTCGGCGTGCTCACCGAGTTCGATCTCGCCGCCGACGAGTTCGACCAGGGGCGGGGTCATTCCAGCGAGGGCGTCTGAGACCGGGGTTGAGGAACGGTCGGGACCATTGTGGGATGCCGGTGAGCCGGGGGACGTGGTGCCGGGTGCAGCGGCGGTCGGCGCAGGAATGGCGAAGTTGAGCGTGCCGTCGGTGACGCTCTGGCTGATGCGGACGCGGGGATGCTCGATGCGGATGGCGGCGATGCGTGCCTGCCAGAAGCGCCAGCCGGGCCAGTCGACTTCGATCTCGACGCTGTCGGCGGTGATGAGGCGGCGGGCGTCTTCGGGGAGGCGTTCTGCCGCGGGACCGGTGGCTTCGCCGGCCAGGCGGCTGATGAGCAGAGTGCCGTCGCGGGTGAGGCGTGCGGAGTCGGCCGTGAAGCTGACAGAGGGCAGGACGGCGGCGAGTTGCCGCATCGCCAGATAGCGGGGCAGGGGGCCACCGGTGAGGGAGGCGACGGCGGCCAGGAGAATGATGAGCACGACCACGGCCGTGCGGGAACGCCGGCGGAGGCGGCGGCGCTTGCGGCGGAGCATGCGGGACAGCCGGCGGCGGCTGACCTGCAGGTCATGCCAGTGTGGGCGGCGGCGGAATGTCCAGCGAAACGGCATGCGGTGCGGCGTGGACAGGTCGGAAGCGGCGGGAGTGGGGCGGGCGGACTGTACAGAGTTCGCCGGAGAGAGGGGGGAGGAGCCGAAATGTCGGATTTGGCGAGGCGGGGGGCGGTGGAGGGGCTGGGGAAAGCCGGGGGTACCGGATCGGGGGCGTGGTGATAACCACGATAGGGCGTTTTGCTGCGGTGCCTTGCGAGGGCGGTCTGGCTATATTCGTGCCCTCGCGCGGACAGTCCGTGCCGAGCGATGAGCAGAACGCAACAGGAAAGGTTTGAGCATGTCCGACCAGAACAATCAGCAGATCCAGCTCCGCATTGACGAGTCCCGCATGCGCACGAGCTACGCCAACACGATCCGCACCTCGACGACCCCCGATGAGGTCATCATGGACTTCGGCGTCAACATGCCGGTACCGACCCCGGACAACAAGCCCATGCTGGTGTTCGATGTGTCCAGCCGCATCGTGATGAACTGGCGCGGCGCCAAGCGTCTGGCGATCACGCTGGGCAACGTCATCCGCCAGTACGAGCAGTCCAACGGCGAGATCAATCTGAACCAGGGCAATCAGGGCGGCGGCTCGCCCAAGCTGGCTGACTAAGCCGGCTCCGGCTGACTCAGTCGGCCGAGCAGTTGCACAGTCGATAACGCAACAGGCCCCGCTCGTGATGAGCGGGGCCTGCTTGTTTTTCAGGGACAAGTGCTTGGCTGATCGGGAGATCAGGCGGCGGTGGCCGAGAGGACATTGGGCTTAGGCTCAATGGTGGCGGCCGAGACGCGGAGCTGGCTGACCCAGCCACCGTAATCGTTGAGACGGACGCCGTGGGCGGCGTAGTCGGCTAGCCAGATGGAGCCATCGACAAGGTAGCAGAAGAGGTGCTCGCCACCGGCAACGGGGATGGTGGCGGTCCACCAACCGGGATTTTCGCGTTTCATGGTGATCCGACCGTTCCGCCAGGAGGTAAAGTCACCCAGCAGTTCCACGCGTGCGGCGTGGGGCAGGAACATGCGGAACGTCACGGTGCCATCGTTGTTGATTGCGATCATGCCAACCTCATCTTTAATGCTGTCAGACTCGTGCAAGGGTGCATCGCACCCGATGAGGTCAATATCGGCTCATGGGGCAGATCCCTTGGATGAAAGGCGTTTCACGCGGCACGTTCAGGAAAACACACCACCAAGCGCACGGGCTGCGCGGGGTGCGGGTACGGGTTTTGGCGGACGATTGATGAAGAGTTTGGTGGGTGTGTGGGGTGTGGTTGGGGTGCTGGTGGTGGGCTGTGGGGGTGGGGAGGCGCGGGGGCAGTTGGTGATTGTGGCCGGGGAGCGGACACAGGTGGCGGTGCCGGCGGGGGTGTTGGCTGGCGGCGGGGTGCCGGTGGATGTGGTGCGGCTGGTTCCGGGCGAGGTGGCGATCAAGGGCAACCCTGGCCCGCTGCTGTGGCTGGGTGTGCCGCGGGCGTTCGCGGTGCGGGAGAGGACGGAGGCGGCGGGGGTGAAGTCGACGGCGGCGCGGGCGGAGCCGGGTGAGATGATCGTGCTGAGCCGGGAGGAACTGACGCGGCGGTTGGCGGGCAATGCCTCGCTGCGGCGTGCGGTGGTGATTGCCGAGGGAGAAGCCGTGGCTCCGACGGTGCTGGCGGGTGAGAAGGTGCTTGCCGCTGCGGCGGCGACGGTGGTCGGGCGTATCGGTGGTGATTCCAAGCGTGCGCCGTGGCTGACTGCGCCGATGCTGGTGCAGCGGGAGCATCCGGAACTGGGCTGGCGCGTGCGGCTGGTCCTGGAGGCTGCAGGAATGGGGGAGGTGCAGCCAGACAAGGCGGGCGGGCCGAGCGAGCCAGGCGAACCAGGTGTGGTGCGGCGAGCCGGTGAGACGTTTGAGCGGGCGGAGCTTGGGAAGTTGCCGCTGCTGCAAGAGCGAGAGCGCTTCGCGTACGGGCTCGGGCGGCTGGCCAGGGCTGATTTGAAGCTGTCGGCGGAGGTTGCTGAGCGGCTGCTTGCGGTGCTGGCGCTGCCGAGTGAGCCGCTGGAGGGCCTGTCACCGGTGCGGCTGCGTGCGCCGGTGTTCACGGCGGATGCGGCGACGGACGGGGCCATGGTTGATGAGCTCGCGATGGCTGGGGACGATGAACAGGTTCTTGGCACCGCGAAGGTGTGGCTGGCGCGGCAGCCGGAACTGCTGGCGGTTGTGACGGACGACAGCGGGCGATTGCCGCCGGGTGCCGGGGTGCTGCGGCGGCCTGCGATGGTGATCATGAATGCAAGCGGGCGTGATGGGGTGGCGCGGCTTGCCAGCGCGGGTGTGAGTTCGGACGTGATGGAGCCGCTGGCGGCGTTCGGCTCGCTGGTACTGCGGGCCGAGTCGGTGCCGGCGGGGGCGGGGGAGCTGGTGCTGCGGAGTCTTGGGGCCGAGCAGAAGCACGCGGTGGCTGGTACCGCGGTGCTGCGGCCGCCGGGGCTGCGGGTGGAGCGGTTTGCCCAGGAGTTGACGGCGGCGGACCTGCTGGCGGGGCGGCTGCGGGTGAGCGAGCCCGGGCAGGTGACGGCACAGGTGTGGTTTGACCGGGCTCGGGGCAAGTGGCTGCTGGCGATCACCCTTGGGGCCGAGGTGGGTGCGGTGCGGAGCGTTGAGGTGTATGGTGAGGCGAGTGCGGAGCGTTTGGCCAGTGTGAGCAAGCGGGTGATCGAACGGGCGGCGATGAGCGAGGTGGGCGAGGTGCTGCATGTGGAGGTTGAGCTGAAGGTTGGCGATGAGGTGGCGGCGGCCAGTGAGAGCGGGCCGGCGCGGCGGCCGCTGCCGCTGGCGCTGGTGGTCAATCGTGAGGGTCGTGGTCGCTTGAGCTGGCCGCGGGCGATGTTCCCGTGGCAGACCGAGCCTGGGCGGACAGCGGTGGATGTGTCGAACTGGGATGGCAGGTGAGCGGCGGGGAAAGCCCAGCAAGGGAGAGGAACCGGTTAATAGTTGACAAGTGGATCGTTTTGTACTAAGCTTTGGGTGTGGTCCGAGTGGCTTGACCCAGTGCCTTGCTCACCGGCACGTTGGAGCACGAACATGTCACCGAAACGGAAGCTCTCAATCGCGGGCGTGTGCCTTGCGGGTGGGGTTGGTGTTCTCGTCGGACTTGGCGGGTACACGTTCACGTACGCCGAGGGGACGAGCTATTTGTCGAACGATCCGAACGCGTGTGTGAACTGCCACATCATGCGGGAGACGTTTGATGCGTGGCAGAAGTCGCCGCACCATGCAAATGCGACGTGCAACGACTGCCATGTGCCGGTGGATGTGGTGGGCAAGTACACCAGCAAGGCGGTGCACGGGTGGAACCACAGCAAGGCGTTCACGCTGGACAACTTTCACGAGCCGATTCAGATCTCGCAGTATTCCAAGGACATTGTGGAGAACAACTGCAGGCGGTGCCACACCGCGCTGGTGGCGGAACTGGCGGTGGCGGACCACGCAAGCGGGGACTGCGTGCACTGTCACAGCGGTATAGGGCACGGACCGCGGCGGTGACCGGGGGCGGGCGGCGCGTGTGGTGAGAAGCGAAACAGACACAACCCAGCGGAGACAGATCCCATGGAAACGACAGACACGAATGCAAGCGCGGTGAGCACGATGACCCAGCGGCCCATTGAGGTGCAGGTGAGGCCTGCGCCCGCCAGCGGGGGATTGGGGCGGCGGGCGGGCTACTCGGTAGTGTTCGCGCTGGTGGCCGCTGCGACGGCGGGCGTGGCGCTGCTGCTGGGGAACATCAACCAGCGCAAACAGGAGGGGCGGCAGGTCGCGCTGCTGCTGAGCGACCTGAACGAGAATGTGAGCGATCCTGCGGAGTGGGGCAAGAGTTTTCCGCGGCAGTACGACGGGTACAAGAGGACGGTGGACATTGAGCGGACGAAGTACGGCGGGTCGGAGGCGTTTCAGAGGCTTGATGACGACCCGATGTGGCGGGTGATCTTCAACGGTTACGCGTTTGCGATCGATTATCGTGAGGAGCGCGGGCACGCGTACATGCTCAGTGACCAGCGGGAGACGGAGCGGGTGAAGCAGAAGCCGCAGCCGGGGGCGTGCCTGCAGTGCCACGCCAGCACGGTGGTGCCGTACCGCGAGGCGGGCATCAAGGCCGGTGCGCCGGGGACGCTGGAGGAGTCGGCGACCAGCGAGAACGGCTGGAAGCAGATCATCAAGGGCTGGGAGACGATCAACCCGATGAAGTACACCGATGCGTCGCAGCTGGCCAAGCATCCGGTGGCGTGCATTGACTGCCATGATCCGTCAACGATGGCGCTGCGGGTGACCAAGCCGGCCTTCCTGGAGGGCATTCGGACGCTGGCGGCCTCGGGCGAACCGACGCCTCACCTGCCGAGCATTGAACGTTGGCGCAAGGGTGACCAGAAGAAGCCGTACGACCCGAACATCGATGCGTCGCGGCAGGAGATGCGGTCGATGGCGTGCGGGCAGTGCCACGTGGAGTACTACTTCAAGGGCGACGAGAAACGGCTGACGTACCCGTGGCACAACGGGCTGAAGGTCGAGGAGATCGAGGCGTACTACGACCGCGTGGGGTGGAGCGACTGGAAGCACAAGGAGTCGGGTGCCCCGGTGCTCAAGGCGCAGCACCCGGAGTTTGAGCTCTGGTCACAGGGCATTCATGCCCGCAGTGGTGTGAGCTGTGCGGACTGCCACATGCCGTACAAGCGTGAAGGGGCGATCAAACTGTCGGACCACCAGGTGCGGAGCCCGATGCTGAACACGGCGCGGGCGTGCCAGACGTGCCACAACTACAGCGAGAGCGAGATCAAGGCCCGCGTGGAGACGATCCAGGATCGGACGCGCGAGTTAATGACACGCGGCGAGATCGCGACGGTAGACCTGATCAACGCGATTGTGGCGGCGCAGAAGTCCGGGGCCAGTGACGGGGATCTGAAGCTGGCGCGAGACCTGCAGCGCAAGGCGCAGTGGCGGCTGGACTTCATTGCCGCGGAGAACTCGATGGGCTTCCATGCTCCGCAGGAGTCGGCCAGGATCCTGGGTGAAGCGATCGACTTTGCCCGTCAGGGCGTGGCGGAGGCCAACAAGAAGCTGGCGCCGGGCAAGCCGGTGGCTGCGAACTGAAGGCTGCGGACAGAGACGAGCGTCTGAGAATGAAAAGGGCCCGATCCGGGAGCGGATCGGGCCCTTTGTCTTGACACGGGGAGCGGGAATCAGCGCCTGGCGAGCAGGTCGCGGATTTCGGTGAGCAGGAGCTGCTCCTTGCTTGCCGCGGGCGGTGGCGGGGCGGGCTTCTCAGCCTCCATGCGCTTGCGTGCGGCGTTGAAGAACTTGACGACCATAAAGACGCAGAAGGCCAGGATGACGAAGTTGATGGTGATGGTGATGAAGTTGCCGTAGGCGAGCACGGGGCCGGCCTTGCGGGCCTCGGTCAGACCGAACGATGCGCCGGAGGCCTTGGCCTTGTCGACGGCGTCGCTGACGCTCTTGGCAAGGGGGATGAAGGCGTTGGTGAAGTCGACGTTGCCCGCCATGCCGATGACGGGCATGAGGACGTCTTCGATGATGGAGTTGACGATTTTGCCGAATGCGCCGCCGATGATGACGCCGACGGCCAGATCCAGGACGTTGCCTTTAAGCGCAAACTCCTTGAACTCAGAGACGAAGCCCATGAGAAGTTTCCTTTCAGAAAGAGTTGGCCCTCACGCTGGCGTGCAGGGGGGAGCGGGGTGAGGGAGTGAGGGAAGGCAGCGCGGGATTGCGCTGCGGGCACTGTTGACGGGAGGTGATCAGAACGCCACGGACAGCAGGATGAAGTAATCGATGTCGTTCTTCTTAAAGCCGCCGTCAGGCTTGGAGTCGAAACGGTCTTCGGCGCCGATTTTCAGGGTCAGTGCGAGCTCGGGATCGACGAGGATCTCGAGGCCTGCCTTGGCGACCAGGCGATAATCGCTGAACCGCTTGAGCGAGGGGTAGTAATCACCGGTGAAGTAGATCTTGGTCCGCTCGGAGAGCTTGTGGGTGAAATCGACACCGATGTCGCCCTCGGGGATCCAGTCGTTGTCGGGGCCGCCGACTTCGCGGGTCAGACCGACGCCGACGCGGCCCTTGAGCAGCGTGGTGTCGTTCTTGATGAAGGCGTAGCCGGGACCGACGAACAGCGAGGCGCGCCAGTCCCAGGCCTGAAACTCGTCGTATTCGGCCTTGGCGATGGCGAAGATGGACCAGGGCGAATCGTCGAAGTTCCAGTCGTTGCGGATGAAGGCCTCGCCGCGGGACTTGCTGGTGGCACCGTTGTCGGTGGCGTAAGAGTACTGCAGGCCGAAGGAGGTGTCCATCGGCTTGGACTTGCGGACACCGCCGAAGGCTGCGCGGAGGTTGAGGTTCTCGCTGTTGCCCGACGAGCCGTTGAGGCCGACGTCGGCGTTGAACTTCCAGCCTTCGGTGAAGGTGGTGGGCTCGGGGGCGGGGGCGGCCTTGGCGGCCTGCGCAGTGGCGGCGGCCAGGACGAGCTCCGGGGCCGTGAGCGTGAGCTCGGCCGGGACCGCGGTGGCGGCGGTGCTGGCCGCCGCGGCGGTGGAGGCGAGCTGGATGGAGGAGGCATCGACGGCCAGCGCGGAACCGGCGGCGAGCGATAGCGTGAGAACCGAAAGGACATACCTCGACTTCATGGAACTCTCCGAGATGGGCTAACGGGCGATGCGGATCGACGGCAGAGCGCCGCCGAATAACGACTGCAGCGTAGAAAGGAACTGTTCGATGCCGGACCGGTTTACGGGAGATTTCAGGAAACACGCGCGGCAGGCTGTGATTTGCTGGGGATAGCGCGGTCAATCGGTGCGGCGGATCGGGGATTTCCCTGTCGATTGCAGCGGATGAAAGGTTGGGGGGTGCCTGGTTTACGGGTCGGGCGAGTCGCCGGTGGCAGCATCAGCGGCGTCGGATGTGTCCATGATCGGCTGCGGGGACTCGCCGGTGAAGCGGGTGGCGAGCTCGAAGGCGGGCGTGCCGGACTCGATGAGGTAGCGCACGAGCGGGGCGGTGTAGCCGTGGGTGACGCCGATTCGGGAAGCGCCGGTCTGGCGGCAGGCGGACAGGAGCTGGGGCCAGTCGGCGTGGTCGGAGATGGCAAAGCCGCGGCTGATGTTGCTGCGGCGGCGCGTGCCGCGGATGGCCATCCAGCCCGAGGCGACGGCGGTGGCAATGGGGCCTAGTGCGGTGAGCCATGCGGAGCCGTCGACGGACTGCGGCGAAACGACAAGGGCGGGGGTGCCTGCCGCACGCGCGGCGCTGGTTGCTTGTGGTGTGGCCAGGGTGACTTCCGGCAGGGTGGCACCGGCGGCGCGATAGGCCTGGACGATGGACAGTGCGGCTGGGTGTGCCAGCAGCGGACCGAGCGAGGAATCGGCCATGGTCAGGATGCGCTGGGCCTTGCCAAGGGAGTAGGCAAAGACGACCGCAGAGCGGCCGAGTTGCTGGCACTGGTGCCACCATGTGTTCAAGTCCAGGCGGAGCTGCGCATCTGGCTGCCAGCGGAAGACGGGAAGGCCGAAGGTTGACTCGGTGATGAGCGTGTCGCAGGAGCAGAGTTCGGCGGTCTCGGTCAGGCCGTCGGCGGTGAGTTTGTAGTCGCCGGTGATGAGCCACGTGCCGCCGTCATCGTGTGGAGTTGCTGCGTGCGTGGTGCCGGGGGCGCGGCGGATGCGGATCATGGCTGAGCCGAGTACGTGTCCGGCCGGGAGCAGGGCGACGAGGGCATCGCCGATACGGAGCTCGTGCGCGAGACCGAAGGGGAGCGACTGAGTAGTAATGGTGCGGCCAAGGCGGGCGCGGAGGATGGGCTCGCACGAGGGGGAGCAGAGGTACGTTGCGCAGCCGGCGCGGGCGTGGTCGCTGTGGCCGTGGGTGATGACGGCCCGCATGGAGTTGTCGCACTTCCAGGGATCGATGTAGAAGTCCCCGGCGGGGCAGTAGAGGCCGCGGGGGGTGTTCTCGATCAGGGCCATGGCCTGACGGTAGTGTACCGGAGCGCGGGATCTGGCCTGGCGGGGGTGCTGACAACGACACAGGCCGCCCGGGATGACCGGACGGCCTGTGGATGATGGGTCACGGGATGTGCAAGTCGCCAGAGACGACTTACTTGCGGCGGCGACGCAGGGCGGCCAGGCCACCGAGGCCCAGGAGGGCGGCGGAGCCGGGGGTCGGGATGACCGAGACGGAGTAGTTGTCGAAGAAGCCGGCATCGGTGGCGCCAGCGGCGGTGGAGACCTGCAGGTCGGCATCGGCCAGGCCGGTGGCGGCGTTGTTGGTCATCGGCAAGGCGGCGCCGACGGAGACGCCGTCGATGATCAGAGCGAACGTGCGGGTGGTGAAGTTGAGCTGGATGTCGAAGTTGACCCACTGGTTCTGGCTGTACACCGTATTGTTGGCCAGGAAGTTGCCAACGGCGCCGGTGGTGCTGAGCGTGGTGACCAGGGCGCGGACGACGCCGCCGCTGGTGCCCAGACCCGCGCGGGCGATGCGGGCGCCGTTGTTGCCGTAGATGTCCAGCAGGAAGCCGAAGCTGGAGGTGTTGGCACCCAGCGTGCGGGCGATGTCAGCGCGGACGGAGATGATCTCGCCAGCGTTGGGGGTGTAGTTCAGGGCGGGGTAGAACCAGTTGGTGCCGATGCCGCCATCGAGGCGGACGGCCTGGCTGCCGCCGTTGGCGAAGGTGTTCTGGACGTTGCCAGCGGCGGAGGCGGCCGGGTTGTCGCTGATGAAGCCCTGCTGGCCGGCGAGAGCACCGACGGTGAAGCCGGGGGCCTCGAAGCCGTTGGAGTTGTAAAGGAACGTCTGGGCCGAGGCGCCAGCGGCGGCGGCGAGAACAACGCAGGAAGCAACAGCGAATTTCATCTCTCAAACTCCGGTATTAAAGTGTGGATGGACTCCGGGGATTAGCCGGCTTGACTTCAGTACAGCTGAGAGTGTAATCCAAGGCATGAAAACTCCAAGCAAAATGCCCCTAAAAGGGGGTGAAAAAGTGCTTATCAGACGCAAACATCGCCGATCTTGCTGGGAAGCCCCTATTGCGGTTGAGTGGAAAACTCCGGGCGACCTGAGAGTCGGCGGAATGCCTGTGGCGGCGGGGTTTCCCACAATGGGTGGGCGGCCTGTCGCATAGACACCCTAGCGGTTGGGGTTTCATACGCTGGAGCGGCCCGGATCCTGTTCGGGTGCGGATGTGCCTGAATGTGATGACTCGGTTGATGGACCAACTGCCTGCCGCCGCCTGCGGAGATTTTCATGCGCCTGACCAAGCTGACTGTTGCCGGATTCAAGTCGTTTGCGGACAAGACGGAGTTCACCTTCGATGCGCCGATCACGGGCATTGTCGGTCCGAACGGCTGCGGCAAGAGCAACGTGGTTGATGCGATCAAGTGGGTGCTTGGTGAGCGGTCCAGCAAGTCGCTGCGCGGCACGGAGATGATCGACGTGATCTTCGCCGGATCGGCCTCGCGCAAGCCGATGGGCATGGCGAGTGTGACGCTGACGTTCTCCAACCCGATCGTTGAGACTGTGGCGGCGGTGGAGGCGGCGGCTGAGGCGATTGCACCCGCGGCGGCGACTGCGGCTGGTGAAGCGGTTGCTGGGGATGTTTCACCCGAAGCGGACCCGGTTGAGGTTCCCGAGGAAGCGGTGGAGAAGGTTGCCGAGGCCGAGGTGCCCGAGGATGAGCGGCGCTCGCCGATGTTCATGCCCAAGGATGCGCCGCGGAAGCGCGGGCTGCCGATTGACTCGGACGTTGTGGAAGTCGAGCGGCGACTGTACCGCGATGGGGCGAGCGACTATCTGATCAACGGCCGCAAGGCCCGGCTCAAGGACATTCGCGACCTGTTCCTGGACACTGGCGTGGGCGCTGATGCGTACTGCATCATCGAGCAGGGCAAGGTCGATGCGATGCTGCTGGCCTCGCCGATGGAGCGGCGGTCGATCTTTGAGGAAGCCGCGGGCGTGGCGAAGTTTCGTATTCGCAAGGCCGAGGCGGAGCGCAAGCTGGAGCGCACGGACACGAACCTGATCCGAGCCCGCGAGCAGCTTGAGAACACCGAGCGGCGGCTGCGGATGGTCAAGGGCCAGGCCGAGAAGGCACGCAAGTTCCGGACGCTGGATGAGGACTATCGCGCCCTGAAGATGGCGCTGCTGCTGGACCAGTACCACGGTGTGGTGACCACGCTGGCAGCGCTGACGGCCGAACTGGCCCAGCACGAGCAGGGGCGGGCCGAGTCACAGCAGGCCGTGGCCGGGCTGGAAGGTCAGCGGCAGGAGGCCGAGTTAGTGCGGCATGAACTTGCGGACCGCAAGCGCCGGGCGGAGAGTGAGCTGCAGAACGCGCGGCATGCTGAGGAATCCGCCACGCAGCGTGGCCGCGCGGCCGAGCGTGCCAGTGAGGCGACCCGCAGGCAGCTGGACCAGGACCAGCAGCAGATGGCCGAGACCGACGGCCGCATTGCCGAGATGCAGACGCAGCAGGAGGCGGCGGCGGACCACGTGGCCGCGCTGTCCGAAGAGCAGGCGCTGGCCGAGGTTGCGCTGAACAACCTGGGCACGCAGCGGGGGGCGATTCTGGACAAGGCCGCTGAGCACCGCAGCGAGCTGTCGCGCCGGCGCGTGACGGTGGGCAACATCGATCGTGAGCGCGCGGGCCTGCTGGCAGCGGTCGAGCAGGACCAGCGGCGCGTCTCGGTGCTGCACGACCAGATCACGCGGCTGAAGCAGAAGGCGGAGTTCTCCGCCCGCGACGGCGAGCAGGTCGAGACGCGGCGGGTGCAGTTGCAGCAGGCCGTTGAGTCGCTGCGGGCCCAGCAGGCGGAGCTGGAAGCGAAGCTGACGGAGCTGACCAACCAGTCCGGTGCGCTGTCCAGCGAGCGCCGCGCGGTGGCCGAGAAGCTCAGCGAGCTTGAGCAGGGTGTGGCCCGCACCGATGCGCGGCGCGCCGCACTGCAGGAGATGGTTTTGCAGCGGGTGGGGCTTGATGAGGCGGTGCGCGATGTGCTGGGCAAGAAGCAGGCGGGCAAGGGCTTTGCCAGTGTGATCGGCGTGCTGGCCGACCTGGTTGATGCCCCGCGTGAGCACGCCAAGATGGTTGAAGCCGCCCTTGGCGAGCGGCTGCAGACGCTGGTTCTGCCGACGCTGACTGACACGCTGCGGAGCGAGGAGCTTGCGGGGCTGGCCGGTTCGGTGGCCTTTATGCCGATGACCGGCGTGCTGCCGGGCGGGGCGGCGGACGAGGCCTTTGCCGCGGCGGTGGCGCAGCTCCCGCTGGTGACGCGGGTTCGCCCGCTGGTGCACGCACGCGTCGGGGCGGATGTTGCCGAGGGTGCCGAGGCGCTGATGGCGGGCATGAACGGCCTGCTGGACCGGCTGCTGGGCCGCACGCTGGCCGTGCGTGACCTGGACACGGCGATGATGCTGGCGGCCGGCCCGCTGGCGGAGTTTGCGACCGACCGCTTTGGTGTGCGATTCCTGACTGAGAGCGGCGTGTTGCTGGAGGCCGACGGGCGGGTGCTGGCCGGGCCCAGTGGCGGGGCGGATGCCGCGGGCGGCGGGGCGATGGGCGTGCTGGAGCGCCGTGCGGAGCTTGAGTCGCTGCAGGTGCAACTGGCGACGCTGACTGCCGAGCGAGACACGCTGCGGACCCAGGTGCGGACGCTCGACAGCGAAGCCGCGGGCATTGCCGAGGCGGTTGGCGCAACGCGCAAGGCGGCCGAGCAGACGCGCCGGCAACTGGCTGGTGATGAGTCCCGGCTCGAGCAGACGGTCCGTGATGCCGAGCGGCTGGCGCGTGAGTCGCGCGGGCTGGCCGATGAGATCACCTCGCTGGTTCAGCGAGGCGAGGCGCTGAGCGCCGAGCGCGAGGCCCTGGTGGCCCGCGCGGCACAGTTGCAGCGGCTGCTGGCCGATGAGCAGGCCGGGGCACAGGCAGTTGAGCAGAAGATCGCTGAAGTGCAGACCGAGGCCGACGGGCTGAGCGAGCAGATCACCGCGGCACGCGTGAACGTGACCCGCGTGGCCGAGCAGCTCTCTGCGGCCCGGCGAGAGCGGCAGCGGCTGGAGTGGTCGCTGGAAGAGAACAAGAAGCGTTCGGTGCAGCTGGGCCAGGCCGTCAAGGGCCGGCAGGCCGCGCTGGTGGAGCACAACTCCACAGTGGCCGAGTCGGCCAAGCTGGCCGAGGAGGCCCGCGGCACGGCGGAACTGCTGGCCAAGGATGTGGCGGCGGTGGCCGAGGAACTGGCCAAGGCCGTTGCTGCCTCCGGCGAGCTCGGCGAGCAGCTGCTGGCGGCCCGCGAGGCGGCCGGGCAGATCGAGAAGCTCTGGCACACGCTGGAGATCAACAAGCGCGAGGCGGAGATCCGCCGCGACAACATCGAGGGTCGGGCGTCCGAAGAGCTTGGCTCGGCCATGGGCGGGCTGTACCGCGAGTACTGCGAGTTGCTGGCAGAGAACCCGCCGCTGATCGGTGCTGACGAGGTGAAGGGTGCTGAGGCCGGCGACAAAGCAGCACCGGTCGAGGCCGCCGCGGTGACGGTGATTCGTGTTCTGCCCGTCGAGCATGAAGAAACTGCCGCGACGATCGAGGAACTGCGGCGTGAGATCAAGAAGCTGGGCAATGTGAACCTGGATGCGATCGAGGAAGAGTCGCAGTTGGCCGGTCGCAACGAGGATCTGGCGGCGCAGGTGACGGACCTGGACACGGCCAGCCGCCAGCTCGTCGAGCTGATCGAGAAGCTCAAGGACGCATCACGCGAGCGCTTCCGCCGCACTTTCGAGACGGTGCAGGAGCACTTCGCCGGCGACGGCGGCATGTTCCGCAAGCTCTTCGGTGGCGGCAAGGCCGAGATCCGGCTGATGCCGGTGGTGCGCGACGGAGCGGAGACGGGCGAGACGGATTGGCTTGAGTCGGGTATTGAGATTGTGGCGCGGCCGCCGGGCAAGCAGCCGCGGAGCATCAGCCAGCTTTCGGGTGGCGAGAAATCCATGACGGCCGTTGCGCTGCTGATGGCGATCTTCCGCTCCAAGCCGTCGTGCTTCTGCGTGCTTGACGAAGTCGATGCCGCGCTGGACGATGCCAACGTGGACCGCTTCTGCCGCGTGGTTGAGGAGTTCACATCGATGAGTTCGTTCATCGTCATCACCCACCACAAGCGCACGATGCACCAGGCCGATCAGTTGTTCGGCGTGACCATGCAGGAGCGTGGCGTCAGCAAGCGCGTCAGCGTCCGGATTGACCAGATCGGTGCCGACGGTTCGATCAAGGATGTCCCGGCAGAGGCGAGCGGACGTGCCGGCAAGGCGGCGGGCAAGGACCCCGAGAAGCTTGCGCCCATCGGCACGGGCAACCTGCGGGAGAAGCCGGTTGCCGCGGCGGCCGCTGGTGAAGCGACCGGTGCCGACCTCAAGCGCGGGCTTGCGGCGATGCAGAGCGGCGAGGCCGTCCGCGTGGGTGGCGGCGATTCCGGCGAGACGCAGGCCAAGTAAACGCGGAGTGGAAGGCGGTTATTCCCCCCGCATTCAGGGGGACAACCCCAACTGCCTGCGAACGGTGCGCGAATTTCTCGGTCCCTGACGAGCTTCACAGTCCCTTGACACTCCGCGGCGTGACAAGCAGGGTGGTCAGGTCATTATTACGCATCAGTCACAGGGCTGAGATTTTGTAAACAACCTTTCAATGGAGAGTTAGAGATGAATCGTCTTCTTTTTGCTGCAGTTGTTCTCGCCGGTGCGGCGTCCGCCAACGGCCAGATCGTCCAGTGGAACTTCAACACCGCCACCACCCCCGCGGGCACCACGACGCCAAACATCGGCACCGGCACGGCTTCGCTGGTCGGTGGTACAACGGCAACCTTCGCGACGGGCAACCCGCTCGACGTGGTCACCGCCCCGACGGTCAACAGCGGTTGGAACGTGACGACCTGGGCCGCTCAGGGCACCGGCTCGGGCACCCGCGGCGTTCAGTTCGCCACCAGCACCGCCGGCTTTGAGAACATCCAGGTCTCCTGGCAGCACCGCCACAGCAACACCTCCAGCCGCTTCGTGCAGTTCCAGTACTCGCTCGACGGTCTGAGCTTCACCTCCGCCGGTCTGGCGGGTGACGGCATCTTCACCGCGACCGCCGGCGACACTTGGTTCGCCCGCTCGGTGGACCTCAGCGGCATCACCGGTGTGGCCGACAACGCCAGCTTCGCGTTCCGCGTGGTGTCGATCGTTGATGCAGCTTCCGGCAACTACCTGACCAGCAACCCGACCTCCACCTACGGCACCGCGGGCACGAACCGCTTTGACCTGGTGACGGTCACCGGCACCGTGGTTCCGGCCCCGTCGGCCGCCGCCGCGATGGTGCTCGTTGGCCTGGCTGCTTCCCGCCGCCGCCGCGCCTGAGGAAGCTGAGCCGGCGTGACCGGCTCTTGACGACAGTTCCCTTTCAATGAGAGCACCCCGGAGCCACGGCCCCGGGGTGCTTTTATTCGTTGGTGGCGGTGGTGCGGCGCGCGGTGAGGAGACGCTTCCACACCAGATACACCGGGAACCCTGCGGCCAGAATGCCCAGCCAGAGGCCGGTGCCCATCGGGTCCTCGGCGATTGATAGGACGGTCATTGCCAAGGCCGAGAGCACAAAGATGGCGGGCACGACCGGGTAGCCCCAGCAGCGGTAGGGGCGGGCGGCATCTGGGCGGCGGATGCGAAGGATGAAGATCGCCAGGCCGCCAAGGCCGTACCAGATCCACATGGTAAAGACGAACCCGCCGGCGAGTTTGTCGAAGGTCTGGAACCAGATGACGGCAAGGCACGACAGTGCGGCCTGCACCCAGAGGGCGACGGCCGGTGTGTGCAGTGTGGGGTGCTCGCGGCCGAGGAAGCCAAAGAGCAGGCCGTCGCGGGCCTGGGCGAAGCTGACGCGGGCGCCGGTCATGATGGAACTGTGGGTTGAGCCCAGGCTCGAGACGATGACCAGCACGGTGACGGCGGTCCCTGCCGCACCGCCGAGCAGGAGTTCGAGCACCAGCGGTGCGACCGATGGGCTGCTTGCGATCTTGTCACCCGGAAGCACCCAGTAGTACACCGCGTTGATAGCGACGTAAACCGCGGTGACGGCCGCCGTGCCGATCAGGTAAATCCGCGGCAGCATGCGCTGAGGGTTGCGGACCTCACCGGCGATGGCACCGATGTCGCTCCAGCCGTCGTAGGTCCACAGGATCGCGGCCATCACCGGCACCATGGCGGCCCAGAAGGGGCGGGCATCGGGGATGGTGCGGGTGGCAAAGCCGGAGGCGTCGCCGCGGAACAGGATGAGCGTCAGGCCGATGATGGCCAGCAGGGCGAGGAACTTGGCACTGGTCAGCACCACGGCCACACCGGCCCCCAGGCGCATGCCCATGACGTTGATGGCCGTGAGCAGGATGATCACCGCGCAGGTGATCAGCACCGGGCTCAGCGATGAGCCCAGCAGTAAGTTGAGGTTCTCAGCGAAGATGACGGCGATACCTGCCGCGGCAAGCGGCTTGCTCAGGAGCATGTAGCTCCAGCCGAAGACGAAGGCAGTGGGGGCCCCGAAGCCCTCGCGCAGGAAGACGTAGATGCCGCCGCTGGCCGGGTGCATTGTGGCCAGTTCGGAGAACGTCAGTGCGCCCATCAGGGCGAGCGCACCGCCGATGGCCCACAACATCAGCACCAGGCCCGGGCTGCCCATCTGTCCGGCGATGAAGGTGGGAGTCTTGAAGATGCCGCTGCCGATGATGACACCGACCATGACCGCCGAGCCACCCCAGAAGCCGATGGTGCGGGGCAGGTCGGCACGCGGTGAAGCCGCGGGAGTTGCCTGACTCACGCGCGGACTCCCAGGCGGTCGACAAGCTGCTCCACGGCGGCGGCGCGGTGAGAGAGTCGGTTCTTGGCCTGCGGCGAGAGCTCGGCGCTGGTCTGGGTGGAGGCGGGGCCGACGAGGAACAGCGGGTCGTAGCCGAAGCCGTTGGTGCCACGCGGGATTGCGCCGTCGGTGCCGGGCAGGCCGATGCGGCCCTCGAACGTGCCGCGGACGGTGAGGATGGCGCGTTCCTGGCCGGTGGCGTCCATGGCGGCCAGGCACAGGACGCAAACGAAGCGTGCGGTGCGCTGTGCGGGGGCGATGTCGCCGAGTTCGGCGAGCACGCGCTGGTTGTTGGCGGTGTCGCGCTGGACGCGGGTCATGCCTGCTTCCTGGCCGTCGGTGCAGTAGTGGCTGCTGATGACCCCAGGGCGGCCGCCCAGCGCATCGATCTCCAGGCCGGAGTCATCGGCCAGGCAGGCCATGCCCAGTTGGCGGGCGTAGCTGACGGCCTTGATCTCCGCATTGGCCTCAAAGGTCTGCCCCGGTTCGGCGGGCTCGGTGATCTTCACGCCGCGGGAGGCCGCGGCCTCGGTCAGGGAGATGAAGCGGAGGCGGCCGGCGAGCAGGGCGTTCATTTCCTCGAGCTTGTGGGGGTTGCCGCTGGCCAGAACGATGGGGGTGGCCGGGTCCCATATCGATGTTGACATGGGCCCAGCGTACACGCGCTCCGGCGGGGCCGGGGCCGTAAACTGTGGCCGCTGGCGGTGTGTTTCCCCGCCGCGGTTTGCTCACCTTTGCTCGCTAGGCACCCATGGCTGACAACACGGCATCTACTCCCGGCCCGGCCGGCACTGTCGGAACTGGTCGGATCGCACAACTCGGCCCGGGGGGCAAACGCGTGGTCGTGGGGATCTCCGGTGCATCGGGAGCGCGGTTTGCAACGCGGCTGCTGGAGGTGCTGCTGAGCCAGGGTCATGAGGTGCACCTGGTGGTGACGGAGTACGGCCGGCGGCTGCTGCACGATGAGCTGGATGTGACGGAGTTGTCGGTGCGGACACTGGTACCGTCGCTGGCGCACCTGGAGGGCGAGATTCTCAACCGCACGCTGTTCATCCACCCGCACAAGGATGTGGGCGCGGTGATCGCCTCGGGCTCGTTCCTGCATGACGGCATGGTGGTGATTCCGTGCTCATCGACGGCGCTGGGGTACATCGCCACCGGCTCGGCCAGCAACCTGCTGGGGCGTGCGGCGATGGTGACGCTCAAGGAGCGGCGGCCGCTGATCCTGGTGCACCGCGAGTCGCCGCTGAACCTGATAGATATTCGGAACATGGAGCAGATCACGCTGGCAGGCGGCATCATCGCCCCGGCCAACCCGGGGTGGTACCTCCGGCCGACAACGCTGGAGCAGATCGTGGACTTCGTCGTAGGCAAGTGCCTGGACCTGCTGCGGATCGAGCATGACCTGAAGATCCGGTGGGAATCGACCAAGAAGTGAGTGGGGAGGGGGAGGAGGCGCGGAGGGGAAGCGGAAAGAAAGCAGGTCCGCAGGCGGTGAAGCCGGCGGACCTGCGGTGTAAGGACCAAGTTGGACGAGCAGGGCCGTTACTTGCTCTTGCTGTCGCCGCGGGCGAAGATGGAGGCGACGTAGTTGAGCACATCGCTGGCG
Organism: uncultured bacterium; assembly: GCA_903834785.1. Taxonomy (GTDB): domain Bacteria; phylum Planctomycetota; class Phycisphaerae; order Phycisphaerales; family UBA1924; genus CAILKP01. The sequence goes on along the minus strand of CAILKP010000146.1, from coordinate 8,930 downwards.
CTGGTCTCGTTGTAGCCGAACTGCTTGATCAGCCGCTGCTTGACGACATCGATCTTGGCCTGGGTCTCGTCATCAACGACCGACGAGACCATGTTCTTGAGCTTGATGGTGTCGCGCGAGTCCTCAAAGAGCTTGAGCTCAAGGGCCTTGTAGAGCCGGGCGTTGGTGTGGTACTCGAACTTCTTGCCGTCGAGTGCCAGGGCGCCGATGAAGTTCATGATCTCCTGGCGGAAGTCTTCCTTGCGGCTCTCGGGGATGTCGATCTTGTCCTCGATGGAGCGCATGAGGCGTTCATCGGGCTCCTCATCCTTGCCGGTGTACTTGTTCTTGACGCGCTCCTTCTGGGTAAAGGCGCGGACGTTCTCGATGTAGTTGCCGCAGAGGCGGCGGATGGCGTCCTCATCGGCGGAGATGGCCCGCTGGACCTCGCCCTTGATGATGTCCTCGTACTCCTCGCGGACGACGGCCAGCAGGGAGCGGTAGTGCTTCTTGGTGTTCTCGTCGCTGATCAGCGAGTGGTGCGAGAGGCCGGATTCCAGCTCGTTGAGCACCATGAACGGGTTGACGGTCTTGTCCTCCAGGGCCTGACGCGAGACCATGGCGTTGGAGATCTTGTCCTGCACGTAGCGGGGCGAGATGCCGTTCATGCCTTCCTGCTCGGCCTCATCGCGGAGCTCCTTGACCGAGTCCTCGGTAAAGCCGCTGATGGCCTTGCCGTTGTAGAGCTTGAGCTTCTGCAGCAGCGTGAGACCGGCCTTCTTGGGCTCGGCCAGGCGGCTGAGCACGGCCCACATCGCCGCGACCTCCAGCGTGTGCGGTGCGACGTGGATGCCGCGGACCTTGGTGGGGCCGAAGTCCTTCTGGTAGATGCGGATCTCGTCATCGAGCCGGATGTTGTAGGGAACATCGATCTTGATGGTGCGGTCGCGGAAGGCCTCCATCATCTCGTTGTTCTGCAGGCGGCGATACTCGGGCTCGTTGGTGTGGCCGATGATGACCTCGTCGATCCACGTCTGGGCGAACTTCTTGGGCTTGATGAGGTGTTCCTGGCTGGCACCCAGCAGGTCGTAGAGGAACGCCACATCGAGCTTGAGGACCTCGATGAACTCGCAGATGCCGCGATTGGCGATATTCAGCTCGCCGTCGAAGTTGAACGCGCGCGGGTCGCTGTCGCTGCCGAACTGTGCGATCTTGCGGTAGTTGATGTCGCCGGTCAGTTCGGTGGAGTCCTGGTTCTTCTCGTCCTTGGGCTGGAAGGTGCCGATGCCGATGCGGTCCTTCTCACTGAGGGCCACGCGACGGACGCGGACGTGCTCCATGACCTTGCGCCAGTCGCCGTTGTAGTGGCGCATGAGGTCGGCGTGGACCTTGCGGCAGAAGGGGTCGAGCTCACCGATGAGTTTGAGCTTGCCGCCGCCGTAGGCGGGGGTGTAGCGCTCGTTGAGGCGTGCCAGCAGGTCGTCGCGGGCCTCCTTGGGAACCAGCATGAGGGGTTCCTCGTGCATGGGGCAGGCAAAGGCGTGCGTCTTGGCCGTCGGGCCGCAGTGCTCATCGAGCAGCCAGGTGAAGCTGTACAGCGCACCTTCCTCGGTGCGGCTGTAGTGCTCGATGCCCTTTTTCAGCAGCCGGGCAATCGTGCTCTTGCTGCTGCCCACGGGGCCGTGCAGGAGCAAGATGCGCTTGTCGGTGCCGTAGCCCTCGGCTGCGGAGCGGAGGAAATCGACCAGTTGCATAAGTGCGCTGTCGAGGCCGAAGATGGCGTCGGCGCCGTTGTCGATCGGGTCGCTGAAGAAGCGGTAACGCACGAAGTCGCGCTTGAACGCCCGGTACTTCTCGCTGCCGAAGCTCATCACCGCGTCGTAGACGCGCTGGTAGGCCGTCCGCAGCACCGCGGGGTTGCGCGAGACGATGTCCAGATAGTCGTAGAACGAGCCCTCCCAGTGCACATCGCGGAACTGGCGATGGTCGGTGCGGGCATCGATGAGTGCGGCAAGGTCCGAGGATGCGGTCCCCGGTGCGGGACCATTGGCCTCGGCCAGTCGCTGCTCGCGCAGTTCACCCAGACCGGGGGTGTTGCTGCCGCCGGGGTTCAATCCGCCGTGAAATGCCACATTGGTGAGATCAGCCATGGTGACCCGTCCGTGGTTCATGCCGGCTTGAGTTCCCTGGTCCGGCCGTCGTCACTGTGACGGACGCGTCGGTACGGGGATCGCGTGCAGTCTGCCGGCAACCCGTTCCGTCGCCACTTCTGGCCTACGGCCGGACGATGTCCCCCTTCTGCGCTTCCGTGCGGGGTCTCGCAGCGGTGCTGCCATTCCATACGCAGCGGCGGGGCAATCGGGTTCGCGTGCCGGCGGTTTGCTGCCAGCATCGCGCCGGCTCCGCCGGACACAGTGCTATCGGTTGCCTTTGGCGCGTGCTTGAACCGGGCTGCGGCGGGGTGCGTGCGAGCGAGGGCGCCACACATTTCTGGACCTTGCAGCCGGGGTTATCCGGAACACAACCTCGTGCAATGTGCCGCGGCACTGCGACGCACCAAATCGCAGCACACGGCCGCAGCGCATGGCCGCAGCATATAAACAGTGCAGCGCGTGCATGGTGACCCGATTGCCGCGGCGGCGCGGGGGCTTGCCGTTCTCCCGGAGTTCGTGGCGGGATCGAAGGCCATGCCCCTTACGGCCGCAGGCCGGTCCCGGCTGCCTCGGCTGACCAGCGCAGGCCGGGATCGGGGATGGTCACGCCGGGCTCTGAGGCGATCAGCCGCGCAAGTTTGTCCATGGCCAGGCGCTCCTGGCGGGCGCGGGCGGCGCGGGTGACGGCCTCGCGGCGAGCGTCCAGTGTCGAGCCGTCGCCAGCGGTGCGGCTGCGGAGGAGCACCACCGCAAAGCCCGAGTCCAGCGGGATCACACGGCTGACGTCACCAACCGAGAGCCCCGCCACCGTGCGGCGGACGGCCGAAGGCATGGACGGGTCGGCCTCAGCAAAGGGTGGAAGCATGCCGCCGGAGGAGGCGGATTCGTCAGTCGAGCGGCTGAGTGCTGCTTCGGAGAAGGCCAGTTCTCGCTTGTCCGGTGGCAGGTTGCGGAGTTCATCGCTGAGTCGGGCGGCGTCCTGCTCGGTGGAGACGGTGATGATGCGGACGCTGACGCGCGGGCCGAAGAGGGCGGCGTGGGTTTGTTCCAGCAGGTCGTCGGGCAGCTCGATGCCGGGGGCGACTAAGGCGCGGAGCATGGCGCTGCGGCGGATGAGGGCCTCGAAGCGCAGGTCGCCCAGGCCGCGCTGGCTGCGGATGCTCGCCAGGGCGCGGGCCGCGGTATCGGGGTCGGAGGCGGCGGTCATCTGGCGGGTCAGCTCGGACCGCTCTGCTTCGACAGCGGCTGGGGTGAGGGTGAGGCCGGCTTTGGCCAGGCGCTGCTGGAGGCGGCGGTCGAGGGTGAGTTCAAGGAGGATGGTGCCGCCGGAGGCCTCGGCGAGCAGGGGGGTGAGCTCGGACCAGGGGGTGGGGGTGCCGTCGATGAAGGCGGGCGCGTTTGCAGGGGGTGCTGTTATTAGGACCTTGGGCTCGGGCTTTGGAGCCGCGGCGAAGAGGGAGGCGGCCGCTAGGCCGAGAATAAGTCCGATAACCAATGACCGATTTTGAAGAACTGTCGGTTGCAGCGAGCGCGGCCCGGTTCTGGTGGTTGGCATGTTGAGGGAGTCCGAAAGAAACTGGATCCGGATTGTTGCCTTTGCGTAAATTACGTGGCACAATACGGTATCTCGTGGACCGCGTTTAGCGCGGGATCTTTGCGGGAAGTGTGCTTGGGCGTTCTGTCCGAGTCAGAGTGTGTAAGGAATCCAGTGTATGAAAAATACTGTTCGTCGTCGCGCATTTACGCTGATTGAGCTTCTGGTGGTCATCTCGATCATCGCGCTGCTGGTCGGCATTCTGCTGCCCTCGCTGGGCAAGGCTCGCGTTGCCGCCCGGTTGGCGATTGATGCCAGCAACCAGCGGCAGTACATGACCGCCGCCACGAACTACTCGACAGACTTCAAGGAGAAGCTGCCGTCGTTCTCATGGCGTGGTGGTGGCACGGCCCGTAACCCCAACACCACCGGCGTCCCGGTGACGGCGGGTAATGACAATGAGGCGGCTGCCTATCAGGCTGTGGACATCCTCCGCCGCCGGACGAACTGGCCCGACTTCCCGATCCAGCCGAACTGGACGCCGTATCCCCTGTATTCACACCTGGTCGTTCTGGACTACATGAACGCCCAGCTGCCGATGCCAGCCATGCGCTCGCCGCAGGACCGCCTGCGTGAGAAGTGGGCGGAAGACCCCCGCGCTGCCAAGGCCTCGATCGAGGCATCCGGTGCCGTGGCTGCCCCGGCTGGTGCCCGCTGGGCGTACTCCTCCAGCTACATGTTCACCCCGGCGTACTACATGCCGGACCGTGAAGCTGGCGGCGGGTACGTTCGCCAGGCCGATGCGCACAACCTGTTCTATGTGATTGGTGACGCCGGCACGGAGCCGTACCGTCTGGGCTCGCAGCTGCTCAGCGGCGTGAAGTTCCCCGGGCAGAAGATCGTGATCCATGACTCATCCGACCGCTTTAACGCCAAGAAGGACATCCCTTGGCTGCACCGCTCAGCGACCATCAACACGGCGTTCTATGACGCTTCGGTCCGACCGACGACGACGGGTGATGTGAACCTCGGTGGTTACTGGGGCCCGACGAACACCTTCTCGGATGCCTTCGTGACCTGGGATGCTCGTCCCGAACTGGGTGATGCACTGTGGCCCGACATGGGCAACATGACCCAGCCCGGCCGCTACCGCTGGACCGCCGGCGGCAAGCAGGGCATCGACGTTGGCAACTCCAGCCCGTTCTGGAATCGGTTCCCGGGTCGCCAGAACCGGAACCCGAACTAAGTCGTTCGGTTCAGGTCCTACAGCTTTCAAGCTAGCGTTTTACTCCACCGGCCCGCGCATTGCGGGCCGGTGGTCGTTTTGGGGATCTCGGGAAACCGGAACACTCGAAGGTATGTTTGTGGAAACACTTGTCTAAAGTTGGAAGCGGGTGAACAATAGGAGAGCGTTCGGGAAACATTTCCAGGAACTGCTGAGCCGTTCTGGCTTGCTGCTGCTGCATGAGGACTACCTGTAGGCGATCGAACCCGCGCCGGGCTTTCACGCTCATTGAACTGCTGGTGGTGATCTCCATCATCGCGCTGCTGGTGGGGATCCTGCTTCCATCGCTGGGCAAGGCGCGAGTCGCGGCGCGGCTGGCGATTGATGCCAGCAACCAGCGGCAGTACATGACCGCCGCGGCGAACTACTCGACGGACTTCGAGGAGCGGCTCCCTTCCTTCTCGTGGCGTGGCGGGCCGCTGGCACGCAACCCCAACAGCACGGGCGTTCCTGCAACAGCGGGCGATGACAACGAAGCTGCGGCGTTTCAGGCGGTTGACATTTTGCGGCGGCGGGCCAACTGGCCGGACTTTCCGATCCAGCCGATGTGGACGCCGTACCCGTTGTACTCACATCTGGTTGTGCTGGACTACATGAATGCACAGTTGCCCACGCCGGTGATGCGCTCACCGATGGACAGGCTGCGGGAGAAGTGGTCCGAGGATCCGCGTGCGGCACGACAGATGATCGAGGCCAGCGGCGTGGTCGGTGCCCCTGCTGGGGCCCGCTGGGCGTTCTCCTCCAGCTACATGTTCACCCCGGCGTACTACACGCCGGACCGGGAAGCCGGTGGCGGCCTGGTGCGTCAGGCCGATCGTCAGTTTGAGTTCTTCATGAGCGCCGGGCCAAGTAACGAGCCATTCCGCTTGGGCTCACAGCTTCTCAGCACCGTCAAGTTCCCTGGTCAAAAGGTGGTCATCCACGATCAGTCTGACCGCTTCAACGCCAAGGCCGACCGTCCGTGGCTGTATCGCGGTTCGACGATCAACACGGCGTTCTACGACTCATCCGTGCGCCCGACCACAACGGGTGATACAAATCTGGGCGGGTATTGGGGCCAGACGGGCACCATGACCGACGCGTTTGTATCGTGGGAGGAGAGGCCGGAACTGGGCGATGCGCCGTGGCCCGACCAGAGCAATCGCACGCAGCCCGGCCGCTACCGCTGGACCGCCGGCGGCAAGCAGGGAATTGATGTTGGCTCGGCCAATCCGTTCTGGAATCGGTTTACGGGGCGCACATCGAACCGGCCGAACTGAGTCACACGGGAGGGTTCTGGCCGCATCCGGCGGGCACCGGAACCGCTGGGTGACGTGGATCGTATGGGATTTCCGTTGCAGAGACCTGAATCGAGTGGTACTCTTTGCTTGCTGTGCTGGTGCGTTCTGTGCCACTGCGCAGCCATATTGAAGGTGTTCACTAATGAAAACGTCTTCCGGTCGCCGCGCGTTTACGCTCATTGAGCTGCTGGTGGTCATCGCGATCATCGCGCTGCTGGTGGGCATTCTGCTGCCCTCACTTGGCCGTGCAAGAACCGCGGCCAAGCTGTCGATCGACGCCAACAACCAGCGTCAGTTCATGACGGCCTCGGCGAACTACGCGACCGACTTTAAGGAGCGGCTCCCGTCGTTCAGCTGGCGCGGCGGTGGCACGAACCGCAACCCCAACACCACAGGTGTACCGGTGACCGCCGGCGATGATAACGAAGCGGCAGCCTTCCAGGCCGTTGACATCATCCGCCGCCGGACCAACTGGACGGACTTTCCGATTCAGCCCAACTGGACGCCGTATCACCTGTTCTCACACCTGGTTGTGCTGGATTACATGAACGCCCAGTTGCCGACCCCGGTCATGCGCTCGCCGAATGACCGCGAGCGTGCCAGGTGGGCGGAGGATCCGCGGGCGGCGAAGGCTGCGCTGGAATCCGGTGGTGAGATCGGTGCGCCGGGCGGTGCCCGCTGGCCGTACTCATCGAGCTATATGTTTGCGACATCGAGCTTTGTGCCCGACCGGGAAAGTGGCGGCGGCTTTACCCGCAACACCGACAGCCACGTGTGGTACTACGTCATCGCTGGTGAGGGCACCGGCTCGTACCGCCTGGGCAACCAGAAGATCAGTGCCGTGCGGTTCCCCGGACAGAAGGTGGTGACGTACGACATCCAGGCCCGCTTCCAGGGCAAGCAGGATGTGCCGTTCCTCCACCGCACCGCGGCGATCAACACCGCCTTCTACGACGCTTCGGTGCGGCAGACGATCAGCGGTGATGTCAACCTCGGCGGCTACTGGAGCCAGACTGGCGCGATGAGCGACGCGTTCATCTACTGGGAACGCCGCGTCACGCTGGGCGAGGCGCCCTGGCCCGATGCCACCCCCACGCCGCAGCCCGCTCGCTACCGCTGGACGGCCGGCGGCAAGCAGGGCATTGATGTTGGTTCGAGCAATCCGTTCTGGAACAAGTTCCCGGGGAGGACGAATCGGAATCCGAACTGAGTTTGCTCTTCTTGCAAGCTGGGGAGAGATGAACGCAGAGTTCGCGGAGGGGGGAGGCAAGGAACGCGGAGAAAGACGGGGAAGGAAGACAGGGAAGGAAGGCAGGGGCTCACGCAGAGCACCAGAGGACCAGAGAAAGGCAGGAGAAGGAAGAAGAGGGATGAGGGGGAAACGGGAAAGAGAGGAGGGGAAGGAAGACAGGGGCTCACGCAGAGCACCAGAGGACCAGAGAAAGGCAGGAGAGGGATGGAAAGGGGAAGGAAGGACGGGACGGAGAAGGAAGGAACGAGCACGGGAGAGGGGCGGAGGAGTCGGCAGACGGGGCGGTGGAGGACTTGATCGAAGGAGCGGTGGATGGAAGTCGTTGATCCCAGGTTTAACGAGCTGACCGGACTGGTTGTTGATACGGCCTATCAGGTTCACGTTCGAGTCGGCCCGGGGCTGCTTGAGTCGGTGTATGAGCTTGTGCTGGCCAAGCGGCTCGAACAGCGGGGCCTGCTGGTGCAGCGGCAGGTGCCGATCAAGATCGACATCGATGGAATGCAGTTTGACGAGGGGCTCCGAGCGGATCTGCTGGTGACGCATGCACTGAATCCGAAGATCTCAGTGATCATCGAGCTCAAGTCTGTCGAGTCGGTGCATCCGGTCCACAGCAAGCAGGTGCTGACCTACCTCCGACTGCTCGACCTGCCTGTCGGGTTGCTTCTGAACTTCGGCGCCGTCACGATGAAAGAGGGCACCAAGCGGATCATCAACCCGTTGGCGAGCCTGCTGCGACCGAGCAACAGCAGTCCCGTTTCCGAACTGGCCGCTGATGACCAGAACTGACGGTCCCCACCTCTTCCGTCTCTCTCCTGCCTTTCTCTGGTCCTCTGGTGCTCTGCGTGAGAAACTGCCCTTTCCCTGCCTTTCCTCTGCGTTTCTTGCCTTTCCATTCTCTGCGAACTCTGCGTTCTCTTCGTTAGGCTTGGAGCGCAGGCACCCGGGCGTGGATTTCGGCGACCGTGCGGGTGAAGGTGATGCCGAGCTCTGGCGGGAAGGCGGAAAGGCCCTCGGCGCGGAGGCGGGGGGCGTGGCTAGCGATGTAGGCCTCGAGTGCTGCGCGGCTGGCGAAGGTGTAGTGGGACTCGACGATGCGGGTGGCCTGCGGGGCGGGTGCGGCTGGTGCGTCAAGCAGCCGTACTTCGGCGGCCAGCGCGCCGGCCTCGACGAGTTTGGCGATGTGATCGTGGATCAGCCAGTGCATGTACTTGCTGACGATCGCTTCGGGGACGGTGGCTTGGACGGTGTAGGAGGCGGGCATGGGGGTTGCCAAATGGTCAAATGGGGAAATGGTCAAAGGGGAGGGGTGACCTGACCCAGCAATGGTGGACACACCCGGCCGCGTGCTACAACAGCCGCGGCAGAAGGAGTTCCACATGGCAAAGAAGGTCTATACCGACGAGTTCCGCCAGTCCGCCATCGAGATGGTCATCACCGAACGCAACAC
>CAILKP010000145.1 GCA_903834785.1 uncultured bacterium | reverse complement strand
TTCCGTTCGCCGGACCGCGTGACGCGCGTCGAGCCGGAATCCGGCTGGATCTCGAGCCCCTTCTGGGCCTGGCTCGGGGCCCTCCTGGTGGCCGTCGTCACGGCGGAGTACATGCTGGGGGTCAACCCCTTCATCCAGGGTGGTTCCGTATTCGTCATCGGGCTCGTCGGGCTCCTGATCTTCCTAGCGGGCACACTTCGCGCGTCAAGACGGATGGCCGGGCCGCGTGCCCTCGCGTGACCTCGACTCAGCCAAGGAACCGCGAACGCAGTTCGGGCGTCGGCACCATGCATGCCTCGGCGCGCCCGAACCACCGGTAGCGATTGCTCGCCACGAAGCCATACATCGCGTCACGGAACCCACGCGGCATCACGCAAAACACGCCGAGCATTGGCCACGGAAACGGCATGTTGCGTGCAATGGCGAGTGCAGCGTCGGAACGCTCCAGCGCGCGGCCCTGTTCGATGACCACGATGGTTCCAGGCGTTGCGGCCACGGGCAGCTCATGCCCCACCTTCGCGCACGCAGCATGCGCCGCAGGCGACTGCAGGGCGGCAAACCGGAACCGCGCCTGCGGGTCACGCACGATCAGGAACTTCACTACGCCGCTGCAGAGATTGCAGACGCCGTCGAACAGGATGATGGTGGGCTGCTCTGGAATGGTCATGCTTGCAGCGCCTTGGCGCAGCAGTGCTGGGTCTTCTGCAGCCCGAAGCCAAGCCTCGCGTAGAACAAGTGGGCCTCAGGTCGAACCACGTTGGAGCGCACGCGCATGACCTCGGCACCGTGCGAGCGTGCCCATGCCTCCGCCGCGGCCACCAGAGCGGACCCGACCCCTGCACGCCGTACGATCGATGCGACGACGAGGCCAGTGATCTCATAGGACAGACCCGACTCGATATTGAGACGCCGCTCTGCGTTGATGACTCCGAGCAAGCCGCCGTCGGACCCGGTCGCAACGGCCAGGAAATAGCGGTCGGAATCGAGGAGAAGCGGGAGACGCGTCGCGATGTCACTTGGACTCGCCGAATAGCCAAGCTCACCGACAATTTTGGCGATCGACAAGGTGTCGGCAACAGCAGCGGTTCGTATCGATACGTTCATTGAGCTCCCAATGGTCAAGACCCCCAGCATATGACGGGGTCGATCTCATCGCTCCACACGCCTTGCGCAACCGCAGAGGGTATCAGTTCCCTGCGTGCCCGGCGGCGCTGCAACACCGTCGAGCAGTTCACCGCCACCAGCCGCTTTAGCGGTTTCGCGCTGGAGGTGACGATCGAGCGCTGATGCCCTTGCCTTGACTTGCACGACTTCGTGCGTGACCCGCTCGCAACGCCCCTGCTGACCCTCCGCCCGTCAACCCGAGACTCCGAGAGTTCGAGAGGTTTTGGACGCACCGATCCCGAGACGCATGGTGTCCGGACTTCGACCCTCTGAAACGGCCTCGAACCGAGAGCGCAGCCGCCCGGGGGTCAAATCGCCAAACCGCTCGGATTCTGCGGCGTTGCTTGGCCCCCCCGCCGCGACGGGCAAAACGGGCCGCCTGTAAACCAAACGACCCCGCCGTGAGGCGGGGTCGGAAGGAAACTCCGGGACCGGGGCACGAAGGAGGATCGAGTAAAGGCGCGACATTCGTTCGGGTCGCGGTCGGGGTCTCCGCTTTGACCCTGGTTTTCTCGGCACTTTCTGAGAGCTTCGAACGGGGCCGACCGTCTCTCGCCGCGGCGACGGTTGTGTCTTGCTACATGAAAGAGCAGTGATCCCCTGCCCTGGTGCCGCTCCCCCGCAATCCGGTTTTCTCGATGTTTGTTTAGGAAGCACTGAGAGCCATGAAGTGCGATGTCTCGCCTTGATTCTGGGATCGACTCCGATCGCCGCGATCGGCCAATACGATGGGCCGGACCGCCCGTATGAGAAACCTCTTTGATCAATACAGCCAGCCCGAGAATCGTCTCAGCCATGCACTCGCCGTGTGCCTGGATGAAGACCGCGCCCTGCTGCAGGGGTTTCTTGCTTGGGTCGGGGTGCGGTCGCCCGCGCGGGCGAAGGACCTGTTGATCGTTGAACAGAGCCTGCCCGGCGATCCCCCCGAGTCCGAAACC
>CAILKP010000144.1 GCA_903834785.1 uncultured bacterium | reverse complement strand
TTGATCCTCCCTCGTTTCAGTGGACACCCATGCTAGCTTTTCGGAGCTGGAGAGGAGTGTCTGATGAGTGTTCAACGCCGGGTGTTTCCGGAATCGTTCAAGCGGGAGGCCGTTGATCGGGTCGCCAACAGCGGGCTGAGTGCCGGCGCAGTGGCCAGGGAACTGGGGCTGCACGAGACGGTGCTCCGTCGATGGATGACGCAGTTCGGGACGCAGGCGACGGGGGCGTCGCGGCGATCCACAACGCAGGCGTCGTCCCCGTCGCCGTCGGATTTGGCCGCGGAGGTTGCCCGGCTACGGCGGGAGAACGGGCAACTGCGGATGGAGCGGGACATCCTAAAAAAAGCCGCGCTCATCTTCGGAGCGGCCTCCCGGTGAAGTTCGGGTTCGTTGATGGGCATCGTCAGGTCTGGCCGGTTCGCGTGATGTGCGCGGTCCTGGGTTTGTCGGCCAGCGGCTACTACGCCTGGCGCGGTCGCCCCGAGAGCCAGCGGTCTGTCGCCAACCGCGCCCTGACCGAGGATATCCGGCTGATCCATGCCGAGAGCAGCGGCTGCTACGGCTCGCCTCGCGTCCACGCCACCCTGCGGCGGCATGGCCGTCGGGTCGGTCGGTCCCGCGTGGAGCGGTTGATGCGCCGCGCTGGCCTGCGGGGCCTGGCCGCTCTGCCGCGACGGGCCAGGACGACCGACAGCCGTCATGGCTATCCCATCGCTCCCAACAGGCTGGCCCGCAACTTCCAGGCGGCGGCTCCCAACCAGGTCTGGCTCGCCGACCTCACCTACATCCCGACCGGCGAAGGCTGGCTCTACCTCGCCGCCATCCTCGACATGCACACGCGCAAGATCGTGGGCTGGTCCATGCGTCAGACCCTGCACACCGAGATCGCCCTGGACGCCCTCAACATGGCCGTCGAGCGTCAGCGGCCCGCGCCCGGCCTGATCCACCACTCCGACCGCGGGATCCAGTATGCCGCCGAGGCTTATCGCTCCGCCCTGGCCCGATCGGGCATCACCCCGTCCATGAGCCGCAAGGGCGACTGCTGGGACAATGCGCCCATGGAGAGCTTCTTCCACACCCTCAAAACCGAGCGTGTCCATCACCGCATCTACGCCACCCGTGACCAGGCGCGGCGGGATCTGTTCGGATACATCGAGGGCTTCTACAATCCCCGTCGCCTGCACTCGTCACTGGGCTACATCAGCCCCGTCGAGGCCGAACGCAGAGCGGCTTAACCCCGTCCACTTTTGCGGGGGAAGATCACCGCCACCCAACGACCGTGAGGTCACCGGCGAGCGTATCCGCGACAAGATCGCGGCTTCCAAGGCCAAGGGGATGTGGATGGGCGGACTGCCGCCGTTGGGCTACGACCCGCCGACGGACCGCGCGACCCGGACCCTGGTTCGCATCGAACCTGAAGCGGAGCAGGTCAGGACGATCTTCAATCTGTATCTGGAGTTGGGGTCAGTCTCGGCGCTCGAAGCCCGGCTGGCACAGGAGGGCATGCGCTCCAAGGTCTGGGTCAGCGCCAAGGGGACACAGTCGGGCGGTTTGCCCCTCAGCCGCGGCGCCCTGTTCCACATGCTGCGCAATCGCGTCTACCTCGGCGAGATCGTCCACGGAGGGGCCAGCGTCGCCGGCTGCCATCCGCCGATCGTGGACGCCGAGGTGTTCGACCGGATTCAGGCCCAGCTGATCGGCAATACCCGCGCCCGTAGCGAGCGGCCGTTGCGCTCGGCGCAGCTCCCCCTGAGGGGCCTTGTGTTCGATGCCGACGGCCATCCGATGAGCCCGTCGTTCGGCTACGGCCGGGGCGGGCGGGTCTATCGCTACTACGTCTCGGCGCCGCTGCAGCAGGGCCGCACTGTCGTGCCGCAGGAAGGGGTGTTGCGGCGGGTCTCCGCCGAAGCCCTGGAGGAGGCGGTGCGCGTGCAGCTGGCGACGGTGATGCCGGACGGAGACGACACCCTGCTTGCCGCTCTGCTCAAACCGGTGCGCCGGGTGGAGGTGTTGCCCGAGGAGCTACGCATCAGCTTCCAGGCCAAAGCCTTGCCGAGGGATGTGCGCCAGAGGCTACAGACCTGCGATACCCACGCGGACCGGGTGGTGTTGGTCGCGCCCGTTCGCTGCCAGGCGCGAGGCGGTCGGACATGGGTGCTTGTCCCCGTATGCGCATCGGCCGTCCTAAAGGCCCGGCGGGATCCGGTGCTAATCAGGGGTCTGCGCAAGGCACATCGGGTCGCGGCTGATCTCGGTTGGAAGTCAGGGGACGGAGCGTTCACGGGCAAGGGCGCGCCGACGAACGAGTATGACCGCCGGCTCTGGCGGATGGTGTTCCTGGCCCCGGACATCCAGCAAGCGATC
>CAILKP010000143.1 GCA_903834785.1 uncultured bacterium | reverse complement strand
GGGGGAAGTGAGCGTCGCCGCACGGATCTGTGCGGTTGTGTTCCCCGTCGTCGGCGTTGATGTTCGGCAGCCAGTTACGTTCTTGGGAGAACAGCCATGGTTGAACGAGTAGGCGACATGTACCGGTTCCGGATCTTCCTCCCGCACGCTCGGTGCGTTCACCTTGTCGGCGACTTCACGGACTGGGATCGCGGTCGCGTTGCCCTGCGTCGCGTTCCGCCCGGCTGGTGGGTCGTCGAACTTCCTGTAGAGCGATGCCTGAGCACCCCGGATGATGAGTTGACCAGCGGGATGGACGGGCGTGCGGCATGCGTGAGCGACCGATGGTTCTGCTATGTCGTCGATGAGGCGCTGCGTCTGGCCGACTACGGGGCCGACGGGGTCAAGCTGCACGCCGGTGGCGTCTGGCTCAGCCGCATGCATCCGGGCGGCAAGTGCGATGTTGTGGTCAGAGCCCCGGCGAGTGCGGGGCTGGCGACGGCCAGCATCGAGCCCAATGGTTTTCTGCCGACCGATCGCGAGTCACGTTCCGCTCGCCAGAGCGTGGCGTGAGCCGCGCCTGAGCCGCGGGGGGGAACGCGCCCTGGCGAGTGCGGTGCGTCCCCGGCGGCCAGATCGACACGCATTGAACGACCACACGACACGGCCCCCGCGATCCTCGCGGGGGCCGTGTCCGTCTGCGTGTTGTCCGCGGCTCGGGGCGTTCAGCAGCCGATGGCGAAAGAGTTGATGAACGCGATGAAGTCCGAGCCGTCGATGGTCCCGTCGGGTTCCAGGCCATCATCGCCCGCGCCGGCCACATCGGCCAGCGGATCAATGCTCGCATCACCGATGGCAAACGAGTTGATGAAGGCGATGAAGTCCGCGCCGTCAACCGTCGAATCGCCGCAGACGACCGGCCCGCCGCCGGTGCCGACCAGATCGGCCAGCGAGCAGCGCTCCGCCAGCTCAAGGGCCGCGGCGTTGCTCGTCACATCGCCGCATGGATTCATCACGATGCAGTCATACGGGCCCGCGGCCACATCAGCCGGCAGCACAGCGGTGAGTACCAGCGTTGCGGTGCCGGCCGACGGATTGCTCTGCGGGCTGATCGGCGTGCCGCCGGCTCGCCAGGAGTACGTGAAGGGGCCGGTGCCACTGGCTGAGACCGTGAATGTGGCGGTGTCGCCGGGGCACACGCTCGAAGCGTGAGGATGCGTGCGCACCGTCGGCGGCAGGGTGCAGCCCAGCGAGAGGATGAACGCGCCCTGGTGATAGACGCCGATCGGGTTCTGGTATGCCCCTTCGCCGACGATCGTGCGACCGTCCCCGCTGACTCCGTACGTGCGGGTGAGCACCCACCCCGTCATGTCCACGCCGATCGTCGGCAAATAGGCGTTGAGGTCAACGGCGCCGGTGGCGGCGGTCCACATCCCGGCTCGCGGGTCACCGTTCATGCGTGCGAGCAGGCCGATGACCGATCCGTCGGCGCTGATGGCCGAGGGCTGGGCCTCGGTCATGTTCGCGGGCATCGACAGCGCGGTAACGTTCCCCGCGGCGTTCCAGATCACCGGGATTGAGAAGTCGATTCCGACGAGGTTGCTGACTCCGGCGATGACGGCACCGTTGGCACTAACGCAGAACGCCCGCGAGCTTCGATGGCCCGCAAGCGGGAGCAGTGTCTGGGTGCCGCCCGAACTGGTCCAGCGGAAGCCGCGGTAACCCGAGGCGGTGCCGCCGACGTAATCCTGACCGACGACGACCGAGCCGTCGGCGTTGGTGCCCCAGGCCTCGGCATCGCTGATGGAGCCGGCGACGCGGGGCAGGGCAGTCATGACCCCCGCAGACCAGCGGTAGGCGCGATAGACCGAAGTGCTGTCGTTGCTCTGTCCGACGACGACCATCCCGTTGGCGCTGACACCGTTGCCGTAGGAGAAATCGCCTCCCGGCAGCGCACCGAGGTTCACCAGGCCACCCGCCGCGGTCCAGCGGAACGCGTAGAAGTGACCGCTCAGCGGGTATGACTGGCCGACGATGACCGAGCCGTCGTGACTGATGGAGCGGGCCTGCGTTGCGTAGGTCCCGGCGCGAATGCCGAGATCCGTGAACCCGCTGGCGGCAGTCCAGCGATAGGAGTGCGCGTTACTGGCGTACCCCGTGCCCCACATCCCATCCCCGCTGATGGTAAACGGCGTGATCCACCCGGTGCCCGCCGGCACATCCGTGCTGATGATGGACTGACCGCTTGCTGCCGTGCCCGCGGCGGCCACCGCGGCCGCGACAAGCAACCGAACTCCCGCCGCGGCCCTGCCCGCCCGATGCAACGATGCATCCTTGCTGGTGAAGGTGCCGCCGGATCCGCCGACATCGCACAGAGGGCTCATCGCGAACTCCTTCTTTGTTGACCCACCTCCGAGTTCTACCGGCATGAGAGACCGCGAGTTCGTGCGGCGGGCGTGCGCAGGGCTCAAACGGAGCTGCTCTGTGCCTGATGAGACACGGTCGCAGCAGGTGGTGTGCGTAACTTGTGGTCCCCTCTGGTGGGCAGAGCAGCACTTCGTCCCAACTCGTGCCCCAATCCGGGGGCCGTCACGAGGGTGCTGCGCGGTGGCCCGCCGGGCAACCTGCCACCGGGCAGGCGACGCACGTGCGACCCGCCCGGGCCTGCCGCACCGGCGATCGATTGGTCGGTCTTCGTGCTCGGATACGCTTGATCAATGGGTACCGGCGCAACAAGGTTGATGTCGCGACGTGGTGGATTCGCGCGGCTTCTGCGGGGCGCCAAGTGGGTGCTGCCAGCGGCGGTCGTGCTTGCTTGGTTGCTCACCGGTCTGTCGCAAATGGTGCAGTGGAGCGTGATGTCCGCGACGCCGCCGCGGCCGCACATGCAGCCGACCATCACCGGGGGGCAGACGCCCCGTGTGGCCAGAGACGAGACACACTTCATGTTCGGTCAGGGTGGCGTGTATCTGCGACGGATGATGGTGCTCACTGAGTCGTTTGATGCGACGCGTGCCGACGCCAACAGCCGGAAGCTGGCGTGGGCCACCATCAACTCGCAGTTTCCTGGCTCGGCTCCGCTGCAGTGGCAGGTATTGGGCGGAGGGCTCACCTTCGCGGTGCGGATGTGGGTCTTGGCGATTGTGGTGACCGCCATCTGGGCGGCAGCGGCCTGGTGGGCTAGCCGCATCGTGCCTCCGGGGCACTGCCTGCGGTGTCGGTATGACCTGCAGTCAACCACCCGCGATACCGAGGGCCGGGTGCTCTGCCCCGAGTGTGGCACGCTGCAGGCCACTTGGCGTGGCGATCTCGCCACGTCAGGAAACTAAAAACCCGCCGCATAGTGCGGCGGGTTTTTGATTGCAAGAACTCGGTGCGTTCGATCCAGCGGCTCAGCGATTAAAGAACTGCTTGACCTTGTGGAACACCACCGCACGGCCCATGGCCGCGATGGACTCAGTCAGCGGGATGCGCTTAGGGCAGACCTTCACGCAGTTCTGGGCGTTGCCGCAGTCCGAGACGCCGCCGGCACCGGAGAGTGCCTCGAGCCGCTCGGCCGCCAGCCGCTTGCCGGTCTCGTGCATGTTAAACAGGCGGGCCTGGCTGATGGCGTGGGCGCCGATGAAGTCCGTGTTCCACTTGCTCTCGTCGGCCTCCACGTTGAACTGGGGGCACGCCTCCAGGCAGCAGCCGCAGGACATGCACGTCGAGAGCACGTAGCGGGTTTCCTGATCCTCGGGTGACTCCTTGGGGCCGGAGCCCGAGGCGTAGGTGCCGTCGATCGGAACCCAGGCCTTCACGCGCTTGAGGTTGTTAAACAGGCGAGCCCGGTCCACCCACAGGTCGCGAACGACGGGGAACTTGCTCATCGGCTCGAGCGTCAGCGTGTCGCCCTCGCTGGGGGCGTAATCATCAATCAGGCACGAGCAGGACTGCCGCACCGAGCCGTTGATGACCATGGTGCATGAACCGCAGACCTCCTCAAGACAGCCGGACTCCCACACCACAGGGGTGCTGGGCTGGCCGCCGGTGGTCACCGGGCTCAGTGCGATCTGCTGCAGGCAGGAGATCACGTTGGCGTTCTTGGGGACCTGGACCTTGAAGTCCTGCCAGTACGACGGCTTGCCTGGCCCGTCGCAGCGCTTGATGCGGAAGATGACCGTGCGGCCGGCCTTGGCGGTCTTGCGGTTGGCCATGCGGGCGATGGCTGCCGGATCGACTGGAGTGTGGGTGCTCATGGGAAGGCGAATGTGTCAGGTTGAAAACAGCGAGGTGAGTTGCGTGACGCTGTGGAACTTCGGAAGTGTTTCGAACCGGCGGCCGGACGCGGATGCGGCTCACACGCCCGAGAGTGCAGGCTTTGCAGCCGCCTTGGGCGATGAATCATCCTTCTTGCCGTAGTTGCGGACCGCCGGGGCGATCAGGTCGGCATCGATGGAGACGAACTCGACGGAGACGGAGTTGGACGCCGGGTCGTACTTCGTCAGCGTGGTCTTCATGAACTCCGCGTCGTTGCGCTGCTGGAAGTCCGAGCGGTAGTGCGCACCGCGGCTCTCGCGGCGGGCCAGCGAGCCCTTGGCCACGGCCTCGGCCAGCGACAGCATGTCGCCCACGGCGCGGGTGTAGGACAACGACTGGTTGGTCCACGCCGCCGAGTCCGACAGGTTCAGCCGGGCAAACCGGCCCTTGAGCGACTCGATGTTGGCGATGCACTGCTGCAGACGCCCCGCCTCGCGCACCACCGTGCACGCGGCGGTCATTTCGTCGCCAAGCTCCTTGCCGATGGCGTACGGGTTGGTCTCCGCCGATGCCCCGGACTTGACCGTCGACAGGAGTTTGGCCTGCTTGGCCTCCTCCTGGTTGACGAACTCGTCAAAGACGCTCCCGGGCAGCCCGCTGGCGGGCTTCTTGCCCGGCAGGCCGTCGCGGATGTAGTTCGTCACCGACACGCCGCAGAACAAGCCGTCGAAGATGCAGCTCAGCAGCGCGTTGGCGCCCAGGCGGTTGGCACCGTGGTAGGCGAAGTTGACCTCGCCGAAGGCGTAAATGCCCTCGATGTTGGTCATCATGTTGTTCATTGCGCCCGGCTGCATGCCAAGGCCGATCTCGCTGCCCAGCGGCGGGCGCGAGCCGGACTTGTGCTTGGCCAGCGGGTTGGCCGGTTCGTAGCGGCCCTTGGTGAACACCGTGTACAGCCCGCCCATGGAATAGTGCACACCGGGGAAGATGCGCATCGGCGTGAAGCGCGGGTCGTCGCCCACGAACTTCTCGTAGATCTCCAGAATGCCCTCGAGCTTGCGAGTCAGGTACTCCGGATCGCGGTGCGTCAGGTCCAGGTACACCTGGTTGCCCTTGGCCACGCCCATGCCGTGGTTCACGCAGATGTCAAAGATCTCGCGCGTGGCAATGTCCCGCGGCACAATGTTGCCGTAGGCCGGGTACTTCTCTTCCAGGAAGTAGTACCGCTCGCTGGTCGGGATCGTCTTGGGATCATCGCCCGAGCGCGGGTGCGGGCCCCACGAGCCGTCGGTGTTCTTGATCGCCGGAACCCACACGCGGCCGCCCTCGCCGCGGGCCGATTCGCTCATCAGCCGGAGCTTGTCGGCGCCGGGGATCGCCGTCGGGTGAACCTGGATCATCTCCGGGTTGCCGTAGAACACGCCTGCCTTGAAGCAGCGAGCGGCGGCAGCACCCGTACACATCACCGAGTTGGTGCTCTTGCCGAAGACCAGGCCGCAGCCACCGGTGGCCATGATGACCGCATCGGAGCGGAACGAGCGGATCTGCATCGTCCGCATGTCCTGGGCCACAATGCCCGCGCACCGCTTGGCCGACTCGCCATCGGTCAGCACCGGCCAGAGGAACTCCCAGAACTCGTACTTGCGAACCAGGCCTTCGGACTCGTACCGGCGGACCTGCTCATCCAAGGCATAGATCAGCTGCTGACCGGTGGTCGCACCGGCGAAGTGGGTGCGCTTAAACAGCGAGCCGCCGAACAGACGCAGGTCGCGGTTGCCCTCGGCCGTGCGGTTAAACGGCACGCCCATTCTGTCAAGCAGGTCGATGATGCGGGGTGCCCAGTTGGCCATCTCCAGCACCGGGTGCTGGTCGGCCAGGAAGTCGCCGCCGTAGATGGTTTCATCGAAGTGCTCGTACTCGCTGTAGCCCTGCTGCCGCGAGACTTCGTTGCACGCGTTGATGCCGCCCTGGGCGCACACCGAGTGCGAGCGCTTGACCGGCACCAGCGAGAACAGGTCAACGGGGATTCCGGCCTCGGCGATGCGGACGGTGGCGGCCAGACCGGCCAGCCCGCCGCCGATGACGATGACACGCTTGTCAGTGGAACCTGAGGCCATGGTGAACTCCTGGATCAGTCAGCCGGTCGGGCGAAATGAGGCGGACCGGCGAAAAAGGGCGAGGCGAAACACAGGGAAGTCAAAGGCAGA
Organism: uncultured bacterium; assembly: GCA_903834785.1. GTDB lineage: Bacteria > Planctomycetota > Phycisphaerae > Phycisphaerales > UBA1924 > CAILKP01. The sequence continues at coordinate 44,242 of CAILKP010000143.1, read as the reverse complement.
TCTGATACGCGAGATTCGGAGCCGATTCCGGTTTTAGATGGTTGATTCCTGTCAAACCGGAACGCAAAGGAACAGTTATCGGATGTTCGGAGCGGTGTTCGGGCCGGCAGGGGCCACGATGGCCGCTCCCTTGCCCTTGTTAAACAACTCCTCGCTCTTGCGGGCATCCGCCGGGCTGATGGCCAGCGCACCGATCAGCGCGGACCACGCCGCCAGCATCAGCCCCGCCCCGAGTGCCGCACACACGTAGCCCCAACGCTCCTGCGCCTGACGCGAGATGGTCAGGCCCCAGGTGATCGCCGCGGTCCAGATGCCGTTGGCAAAGTGGAACACCAGCAGCGAGATGCCCAGGAAATAGAAGATCGAAACCGCAACCCCGGCGGCGGTGAAGCTCTCACCGCCACGCAGGGCAGTGGCCAGCGTGCTGACGGCAAACTTGTGATCCCACGCCGTCCCGCCCGGAACCAGGAAGCTCCAGCCCCAGCGGAGCGTGGCGATGTGATAGAAGATAAACAGGATGCCGAAATACCCGCTGATGCGCTGCAGCGCGTAACGCTTGTTGCCCTGGTAGCTGTACCGGGCAATGTTGTTCTTGCCCTGCAAGGCGTAGTACACGCCGAAGATGCTGTGGAACGCGATCGCCGCCCACAGCGTGATCTCGATGAGCAGCAGGTGCGGCACCTCGTTGTTGATCCAGGCCACTTCCTTCTGGAAGTAGTATGCGCCGCCGCCCTGAAGCCCCAGCTCCGCGTGCTCGCCGCGCAGACCGAACTTGCCCCACGCCAGTGACGAGTTGGTCACCAGGTGGGCGACCAGGAACACGCCGATGGGCACGATGCCCGTCAGTGAGTGCAGGCGACGCAGCAGGAAGTGGTGCTTCTCCAAGAAGCCCGGGGCGGCAGCAGTGGCGGCAGAGGCAGGAACGGTCGTCACGGTTCAGGTCCTTGACGGAAGAGGCAGATGCGACAGGAGCGAGTCAAACGGGTGCTTGATTCCTGTCAGGATGGAATTATTGCAGTCTGACAAGGCGATTGGGAGGACAGATGCGGAATTGCCCGCCCTCCCGACCGGCGAGGTCGCCGGGGCAAGGCGTCAGTCCAGGCCGGTGAGCTTGAAGCCAGGGCCTCCAGCGGGCCCCGCGGGACCGCCGGGACCACCCATCTGGCCCTTGGCGGCACGTTCGGCCATCATCTTCTCTACAGCCTTCATGACCTGCACGAACTGCAGCCGCAGCTCGCGAAGCACGCCCTCAAGCTCTTCCTTCTCCTCGGGGGTCAGGTTGCCCTTGGTCTTGGCCTCCAGCACGCCGAGCATGTCGATCTGGAACTTGGCCATCTCCGGGTGCAGCACCGCGCGGCCGGTCTCCGGGTCGGGGAAGGCACCCATGTACATCAGGGCCTGCGTGGTCAGCATGCGGACCATTTCCAGGAAATCCGCCGGCGGCAGCTGGTTCGGGCCGCCCCGGGCCGGCTCCGTGGCCTTCTTCTTGGCCTCATCAGCCGCGAGCCGCTCCTTCTCGGCCTGGGCCTGGGACTTCCAGTCCGAGTCAATCTGGATTCCGGAGGGGGCGGAGGGGGCGGAGGGGGCGGAGGCGCCGGCCGGTGCCGCGGCAGCGGGCTGCTCGGGCTTCTTCTTCCAGTCGTCATCGAGAATGAGCTTGGGGCCGTCGGCCATTTGGGTTGTCCTTGCAGAGGGGCTCTGGTCAGAGCAGTCAGTGGTGAAAGGGGGGGAGGGGGGAGGGGGGAGGGGCTGGCAGCGGGAGAAAGAGAAGATAGAGAAAGAACAGCCCCCGCGAGGTTTGGGGTTCGTAGGATCGCCGCCGAACGGACGCAGTATACAGGACGCCCGGGGCCCTGTCGCGGCCCGGGAGTCAGGATCTCACGGGAGATGTTCGGGTTGGCCGGCGTGTTTGAGCCGATCAACAGTTTTCAAGCGGGGGCCATGGGTCAGCAAGGATGCGAGCATGAACCAGTCAGGACATCGCAGTCACAAGGCACACGGCGGTGAACTCAGCCCCGCGACCGCCGCACACGCAGGCGTCCGAACGCTGCTGCTGGCCGCCGGATTCGCCGCGGCCATGCTGGCCGGCTGCACCGTGGGCGACGACATCAACAACGGACCAGTCGCCCTTGGCGAGTTCAAGCTCACCGAGCCGCGGCAGGCCGACGCACGCGAATCAGCCGCGCAGCCCGTACCGACGGCCATGCCCGGCACGGCAAGTGCTGCCGCCGGCACCCCATCCGCAACCGCGAGCACCGCACCCCGCGGCGTGCCCGTCGCCAGCCCCGCCTCAGTCGGCGCCAACCTGCCCACGGCGGCAGTCGCCATGGAGCCGCTCTCCCGCGTCAGCGGCGATGCCAAAAAAGTCGGCGAGCCCCTGACTATCGAGTCCCTCGTCGGCCAGATCAACGGCAAGCCGGTCTTCGCCGGTGAGTTCCTCCGCCCGCTGGACAAGCGTCTGTCTGCCGAAGCAGCCCAGGCCCGCACCGCCCGCGAATGGGTCGCCGAGGCCACCAAGCTCACCCGCCAGCAGCTGACCACGCAGCTTCAAGACGAACTGTTCCTGGCCGAGGCCCGCGCCAGCCTGAGCAAGGAAGAGCGCGCCGGCCTGATCACGCTGCTGACCAAGCTCCGCGAGAACCTCACCACCACCGCCGAGGGCTCGACTGAACTGGCCAACGAGCGACTGCTTGCCGAGGAAGGCAAGACGCTGGAGGAAAAGGCCCTTGACGAGCGTGACAAGATCCTCATTCGCACGCTCTACCAGCGTTACATCCTGCCCCGCGTCAACGTCTCCTGGCGTGACGTGCAAAAGGACTACCAGCGCAACTTCGAGAAGTACAACCCGCCGCCGACGGCCACGATCCGCATGATCTTTGTCAACCGCCGCGACACCGCCAAGGCCGAGGCCGTCGCCGCCCGCCTGGCCAAGGGCGAGTCATTCGTCGAGATCGCCAAGGACAAGACCGTCAACGAGTTCAACGTCGTCGAGGCCGGCCTGGCCGGCAAGCGCACGTTCGATCCCAAGTCGCCCGATGCCAAGCTGGTGGCTGATCCCAAGATCAACGAGAAGGCCATCACGCTCAGCTCCGGCCAGTTCGCCGGACCCATCGAGACCGGCCAGCGTCTTGCCTGGGTCTTCATGGAGAGCATCGAGCCCGAGCCCGGCAAGTCGCTCAGCGAGGCCCAGCTTGAGATCGCCTCCGCCCTTCGCGAGAAGCGCTTCCGCGACGAAACCGCCAAGTTCTACGAGCGGCTCATCGACCGCGGCAGCAAGACCGACCTGCAGGTCATGAACGAGCGGCTCATGCTCATCGCCGCCGACCGCTATACGTCGAAGATCGGCTCCGGCCGCCCCACCGGCACACCAGCTGCCCCTGCGGCTCCGGCTCCAGCGGGCACGACAACCCCGCCGCCCCCGCGGCAGTAAATTGTTGCTCCCGGAGGTGTGCCATCGCACGGCAGGTTCAAGTTGGCGATGCCGTTCTTGACGCCCTGGCGGCCGTGTGGCGACGCATCACACGCTCGGGCCGACGCGCCGGGGCCCACAACGCCCTGGGCGAGCGCGGTGAACGCGCCGCTGCCGATCACCTCCGGGCCGCCGGCTTCACCATCCTCTGGACCAACGTCGTCCTGCCCATGGGTGAGGTGGACATCGTCGCCCGCGACCCAGACGGCAAGACCATCGTGCTCGTGGAGGTCAAAGCCCGCGTTCCCTTGCCCGGCATGCGCCCGCCGGAGGCCCAGGTCAATCACGCCAAGCGTGACAAGCTCCGGGCCGTGCTCGCCTACCTCAGCAAGGCAAACAATTGGACCGGTGTGCCCCGCCGCATCGATGTCATCGGAGTCGACCTGCCAGGTCAGGGCGAGCCAGTCATTCGCCACCACATCGGCGAGGTGCGGCTCTCCGCAGAGCGGCGATCCGCCCGCCGGACCCGCCGGTAAGCACTCCATCCTCCCAAGCCGCCCCGGCTTTCCGACGCGTGTACAACTGGCCCAAGTGCTCCGAATCACGACAATCGTCCTGCTGCTCGCGCTGGCGATAGGAATCTGCCTGCTGGGCCTTGCGATCCTCGCCGGTGTCGCGGCAGGCGGCGTCCCATACCCCGATGGTCCGAACGCCGGGCACCTCTCCGAACCCGGCTTCGGCCGCTGGCTCGAGAACGCGTCATTTGCAGTGTTCCCTTTGGCATTCCTGCTAACGCTCGGCTCGCTCGCGGGGCTGGCCGTGCTCGCCTTGGTCTGGCTCATCCGGCGATCGCTCACGCCGCGGCACACTCCAGCCCCAAGCCGCTGACACTCCGGCGGTGATCTCCGGCCATCCGTACCATGCTCACCTATGGCCCGACTCGTCCGTCTGACAATGACCACCCCCGTCCGCATTGATGCCAGCGCCCTGCCCAAGGACGGCAAGCCGCTGTCCATCTGCACCTGCGGCCTCAGCAAGAAGTTCCCGTTCTGCGACGGCGCGCACAAACTCGCCCGTTCCGAGGAGCCCGGCAAGCTCTACACCTACAACGCCGATGGCACCGCCGTCATCAAGGTCGAGGATGACCCGCACTACGTCCCGCCCCAGCCCGAGCCCGCCGATGGCGGCACCGCCTCAGGCGGCCTCGCGTGAACCGCGCCGTGTGGTCATGGCAGGCGCTTCGCTCCGTGCTGAGCACAGCCGCTCTCTGCGCCATCGCCACCGCCGCCACCGTCGCATCCGTCTTCGCACCGCCGCAGGCGGCGGACTTCGCCCCCAGCCGCCACGGCTTTACGTTCGTCAACCACTTCAGCGGCAGCGTCCTCTCGCGCTCCTTCGGCGTTGCCAGTGACATGGTGCAGATGAGCGGCTTCGGCCTCTGCGGCGGCATGTCCTTCGCCGCGGCAGATTACTTCGCCGCCGGACGCCCCGTCCCGACAGAGGCGAGGCAGCCCGCCGAGGGCACCGCCCTTCGCGAGTACCTGCATCGCCGCCAGATGGATTCGCTGGGCGGCCTCGCTGCGGGCTTGCCGCAGGTTGCCAGGTTCACCGGCCACATGCGCGCACCCGACCTCGGTGCCGCCGGCACCCGCGTGTTCTCAGCCGCACACGTTGACTCAGTCGTGCGCGAGCTTCAAGCCGGCCGCCTGGTCATGCTCGGCCTGGTCTACGTCCGCACGGCGGGCAACAAGCAGGATGCCGCCGGCCCGGTCGGCCAGCCGTGGGAGAACCACCAAGTCCTCGCGTACGCCGCGGCCCGCCCGACGCGGCCCGGTGAACCCATCCGCCTCCGCATCTACGACCCCAACTTCCCCGGCGATGACGCCGCCGCACTGCTCATCGAGCCCGGCCTCGGCGGCAGCCTGCCCTCCATCGGCCCGCTCACTGTTCACACACCGCTGCTCGGCGTCCGCACCACCCGCATCGCATCACGCCCGCCTCCGCCCAGCGCCAAGCCCGGAACCGCTCCGACCGAAGATCGCAAACTCGTCCGCAGCATGTTCATCATGCCCTACACCCCGGCCCAGCCGCCCAACTAGCGAGCCCGCCTGGTTCCCCGCGGTCAGCCTCGCCTCCCGCCTCACCCCCGCGGCACGCACGCCCGCGTCAACCTGTCCCAGATCGCCTCCCAGATCGCGTCCGCCTCCGCATCCCCCGTGTTCCGCGGCGGCCGCGCGATCACAATCCGTTCCGTCCCCGGCCCATCCGCCTGCCGCAGCGAGGCGTACAGCGCCTTGGCATACCGCTCGGCCTCAGCCGGTACGACGATCACCCGTGCCGCGGTCTTCACGCTCTCCGGCAGCGGCTCGTGCGTCACAACCGCCGCACCGGCCGTCAGCCCGGGTGCCATCGCCGCCAGTTCCGCCAGCGAGACCATCACCGCCGGCGCATGCGGCGCGTAGTGGCTGGCCAGCATCCCCGGTGCAGGCATGGCCTGCCCCGAACCGGCAACAACGCCATGCTCGCCAGCGTGTTCCACCGGCTCACCCAGTGCCTCAGCCAGTGCTGCCGCACTGATGACCCCCGGCCGCAGCACCCGCGGCACCGGGCCCAGCAGCGACACCACGGTGCTCTCAATCCCTGCCGCACTCGCGCCACCATCCAGCACGTGAACCGCCATTTCCCCGCCCTCGCCACCTGCTCCGCCCGCTCCACCCTGCCCACCAAACTCCTCACGCACGTGCGCTGCAGTCGTGGGCGAGATGTTCCCCGACCGGTTCGCACTCGGCCCGACAACCGGCGCTGCAAACTCAAACAGCAGCGCCAGCGCCATCGGGTGGTTCGGGCACCGCACCGCAACGCCCGGCCCGCCGCCGGTCACAATGTCCGGAATCATCGCCGCCCGCGGCAGGATGATCGACAGCGGCCCCGGCCAGAAGGCATTGGCCAGCAGCGAGGCCCGCCTGGGCCACTCCGCCACGCACCCCCGGGCCATGTCAATGCCCGTCACGTGCACAATCAGCGGGTTGGTGCTCGGCCGCCCCTTGGCGGCAAACACACGGGCCACGGCCTGGGCCGACCGTGCATCCGCACCCAGCCCGTACACCGTCTCCGTCGGAAAGGCCACCAGTCCGCCCGCCCGCAGCACCGCCGCGGCAGTCCGCACCGCATCCCGCGCCTCGTTGGGCGGCTCGGGCAGGTGCCGGGCCGAGCGATACGGAACCGCCGGCACCCGCTGGCCAAACGGTGCGCACGAATCGGCCGCACGGGGCCGCTCGCCGCCCGAGGCACCAGAGGCCTCTGGCTTCCCGGGCCTCTCAGGCCCGCCGGATTGGCCCGGCAACTGCGGATCAGGATGGAACAGCACGGTTCGCAGCACGGATGGATTGTTGCGGAATCAGCCGCGCCGGGCGGCGCCGGCGGGTGGAATTCTGGTAGACTTGTCCGTCCGCTCGCCAAAAGGCATCGGCTACGGGGCCGCTCAGGAGTGTTTCCGATGGTCATCGATCCACGCACGCTCAAGGGCGCCCACTCGGGCATCAAGATCTCGGACCACAAACTCTGCGGGCACTGCGGCTACGACCTCTTCGGCCTCGACCGCACCGGCCTCTGCCCCGAGTGCGGCACGCCCGTCTCCGGCAACCTCTACGACGATTTCAAAAAAACCACCCCCGTCCGCTGGCTGGAGCGCTTCGTTGATCCGCGCCCGACCGCCAGCATCATGGAACTGGACCTGCGTGACATGCGCCGCATGGGCTGGGCAACCGGCCTGGTCGCCGCCGGGGCCACGGTGCTCGTCAGCGGCTGCCTGGGCCTGTTCATCATGCGCACCATGATCCGCGTCACCCAGGAGATGGACCCGACCATGCCCGCGAGCATGATGTTCATCGCCGCCATCGGCGGCCTGCTCTGGATGGCCGGTATCTCCGGCATCGTCTGGCCCCGCCGCGGCAAGATCACCCCGCGCGTCCGCCGCCGCCCGCTCGGTGATGTCGGTGCCACCAGCGCCACCAAGTTCAAATCCCAGTTTGATCAGAACCTCCGCTGGGTCGGCGAGTGGTGGCCCATGCCGGTCAAAATCATTACCCTCGGTGCCCAGGCCCTGCTGCCCATCGCCGCCGCCACCACCGCGGCAATGTTCATGACCTACGGCTTTGAGCGCTACACCAAGGCCCCGGACTCAATGGTCATCGCCTGCATGTGGCTCTGGGCCCTGGCGCTGCTGGCCCAGGGCTTCGCCTGCCTGCTGCTGATCGACCTCGCCCGCTCCTGCAACGATGACAGCGCCGGCGGCAAGCTCAACATCGCCGCCTTCGGCGGCTTCGTCGGCATCCTCATCGACTTTGCCTCACCCTGGCTGCAGGGCACCCTCGGCGGGTGGAGCGGCATTCCCATGATGCTGCTGAACTTCCTGCCGCTGCTGCTGCTGCCGCTGTCAACGCTGTTGCTTGTTGTAGCGACGTGGTCGCTGTTCTCCACCGCCCGCTGGGCCCCGCGCAACAAGCTGGAGATGGAGGAAAAGGAGCGGGCCAAGCAGCAGCGAGAGATCGAACGCGGCCAGGCCGATGCCGAGCACACGTGGAAGATGGGCTACTGAGTTCTGCGGGCCAGCGTGCTGGGGTACGAGCGGTACCGCGTGCCAGTGACCTCAGACCGCATCACTTCGGTGCGTCACCGGAACCCGCCGGCTCCGGTGCAGCCGCCGGTGCCGGTTCCGTCGTCGGTGCCGCTGTGGCCTTCTCATCCGGCTCCGGCGGCTTCGGCCACAGAATCCAGTCGCCCCGGAAATCGGTGCGGGAGCTGCGCCGTGATGCCGAACCCAGTTCCTGAAGGTTGGCCGCCGCCTCGGCAGGGCTCAGCCAAACGCGTGCGATGTCGTTGGTGACGCTGGCCGGTGGTGTGCCGCCGTTGTCGATGCGGTCGACGCCGATCGAGTACAGGCGGGGCTTGCCGACGGTCAAGACATAGCCCAGCGGCTTGCCGGTGTACCGATCCGGCGGCACCTCGGGCAGGTATGCCGGCACCAGTTCGCTCAGCGCAGTCGGCCAGTTGCCTCGCGCCCGTCGGAACTGTTCCAGCGCGATCACCGTGCGCATCGCGTCACGCTCCTGGAGCACAAACTCCGGCGTGATGGTCGCCTTCTGAAGTGCCGGCAGCAGTGTGTTCGCCAGGAACAGGCGGAGTTTCTGGAAGGTGTCCTGCCCGGCTCCCGGCTCGGCCAGGTGCTCCTTCCGCTCCCACAGCGGCAGTTCACCAAACCGCTCCGCCGCCTGGATGTGCTCGTCGTAGTACTGCCACATCTCCTCGCGGCTCGCCATCGCGGCACTCAGCAGCGGGCCAAGTGCTGCCAACCCGAGCGACGACCCCGTCCCCGCTGGAGCCGGGGCGATACTCAGCGACTCGAAGAACCGCAGCCCCTCGGCCACCAGCACGCCATCGCCCCTGCCGTCGTCGGAAAACGACCGCTGCAGCAGATCAAGCATCATCTGCCGCTCCATCAGGAACCTGACCTGATACGGGTTGTTGCCGCCCGGGGCTGGTGCCAGCGCCGCAGCGATCTCAGCGAGTTGGTCATCGCTGAGCACCCCCGGGTGCTTGTCCAGTATCGTGCTAAGGGTGTTCAGGCCAAGTGCGGTAACGGCCACAGCAACCAGGTCCGAGATCAGCAGCTGCGAATCACGGATCTGGGATCCCATCGCCAGCATCGCGGTGATGTCGTCAGTCACCCGGCGGCCGTCGCCGGTCGTGGCGGCGTACATCGCGTCGAACTTCAGCGTCCGGGCGAACGACCGCATCTTGCCAAGGTGCCCCAGAAGAATCTCCAGCAGCGGCGGATTGCTGTCGACCGAAGCCGGTGTGTCGGTCGGTGGCGTGCCGGAGGTTCCCGTGCTTCTGGTTTCGATAAACGGGTCAGCATCCTGCCGAAGCGGACAGCCGAGCACGGGCAGGCGGGTGGCTCGCCGCAGCGTCTCAATCGCCGCGGCATTGGCCTTGAGATTTGCCACCGCGGCATCCCAGCCTGGTGTGCCCGGTACAAGGTCCGGGTATCCAGCGGTCCCTTCCTCATCGGTGTACGTCAAGTGCTTCCACCCCGGCAGCAACTGTCGATACACCGGCCACGCCCGCTCCGACTCCGGCCTGGCCAGCACCCGGTCGTTGTGCTCCTGCGCAAAGTTCCTCGCGATGTTCGGCTTACCAAAGTTAAACCGCACGAAGTAGTACCCGTACGCCGCGATCAGCAGCAGCACGCACAGCACCACCCCCTGCACGCCGCGTCGGAAGATCCGCACACTCAATGACCGGTTCCGCCGCACGTCCCGGCTCAGCGTGCGGGCCACCACCCGGGGCTCGCCCAACTCGCCTGCAATTTGCTGCACCGTCCGCCCCGCGGCCAACTGCTCGGCAAACCTGTCGCACAACATCGCCGCCGCCTGCGACTTCTCCCGCTTGCTCAGCCGGCAGTGGCTCACCACCAGCCGCACCAGATCCTGCAGCTCCCGCGGCAGGCCCGATGCCCCCAGCACCGCATCCACCGTTGCATCACCATCAAACACCCGCCTTGTTCCGCCGCTGCGATAGTCTGTCGTTGTCATGAGAACCTCGTCCAATGAGGGTAGAGTCACAGTCGAAGTCGGTGGACCTCAGGGCAGTGAAGGCCTTGCGGCCGAACAGTCCTCCGCGGCGCCTATTCCTGAGTCTGGATGATCATCACCCTGCGGGTGCCGCAGGCGCCGGTTCCGTCGAAGGTGCTGGGGCGGCCTTGTCATCGGTCTCCGATGGCTCCGGCCAGAGGATCCAGTCGCCGCGGAAGTCCTCGAGCCCCGGCACACGCTTGCCTGATTGCAGCTGGGCAAGCTGGGCTGCCGCGGCCGTCGGACTGATCCAGGATCTGGAGTTGTCAAAGTGGACCCCCGTCGGCAGTTTGCCCCCGTCATCGATCCGGTCCCTACCAACGGAGTAGATCCGCGGCTTCCCGTTCACGAGCACGTAACCGAGCGGTTTGCCGTTATAGCGATCCGGCGGCACCTCGGGCAGGTATGCCGGCACCAAGTCCCTCAACGCAGCCGGCCATGCCCCCTTCGCACGCCGGTACTGCTCGAGTGCAATGGCAACGCGGACGGCATCGCGATCCTGCAGCGCAAGCTCCGGAGCGATGGTCACCTTCTCGAAAGCAGCGACCAGAATTTCGGCAAGAAACACGCGCATTCTCAGTATCGGCTGCCTCCCGGCGCCCGGCTCGGCGAGGTGTTCCTGACGTTGCCAGAGTGGCAAGCTGCCGAACTGTTCAGCGGACTGGACATACTCGTCGTAGTACTGCCACATCTCGCTGCGTCCTGCCAAACCAGCACTCAACAGCGGGCCAAGCAACGAAAGGCCAATGCTCGTCCCAGTTCCTGGCAGAGCCTGCCCGTTGCCGAGAGAACCAAAGAACCGCAGTCCATCTGACACCAGAACGCCATCGCCGCCGCCATCGTCAGAATACGACCGCTGGAGAATATCGAGCACCTGCTGTCTCTCCACGGTGAATCGGACGCGAAACGGGTTCTCGCTGTCCGCGGCTGGGGCCAGCATTGACGCCAGTTCGACCAGCTGCGCATCGGTGAACACGCCGGGGTATCGATCGAGGAACTCCCCGGTGGAGTAAACAGCCATTGAATACACGGCCAACGCCACCAGATCGACCATCAAGAACTCGGAGTCCCGAACCTGGCGTGCCAGACCGATCATCGCGGCGAGATCGTCGACCACGCGCTGCCCGTCACCTCGCTCCGCGGCGACGAGTGCATCAAACTTCAACGCCTGAGCGAACGGCCGCGCGACTTCCAGTTGCGGCAGTGAAATGTTGAACAGCAAGGGATTGCTCGCAACAGAACCCGGGGCGTCCGGAACCCCGCCCGAAGTGCGCTGCGACTTCCACTGTTCGACGATCGGGTCCGGGCTATCTCGCAGCGGACAGCCCAGAGCCGGCAGCTTCGCCGCGCGGCGAATCGCCTCCACTGCCGCGGCGTTGGCATTGAGATTGGCAACGGCGGCCTCCCACCCTGGCGTGCCCGGCTTCAGCGCCGGATACCCGTCCGTCCCCTCTTCCTTCGTGTACGTCAAGTGCTTCCAACCCGGCAGCAACTGTCGGTAAATCGGCCACGCCCGCTCCGACTCCGGCCTGGCCAGCACCCGGTCGTTGTGCTCCTGCGCAAAGTTCCTCGCGATGTTGGGCGTACCGAAGTTAAACCGCACGAAGTAAAACCCGTACACCGCGATCAGCAGCAGCAAGCACGCCACCACCCCCTGCACCCCGCGGCGGAAGATCCGCACGCTCAGCGGCCGGCTTCGCCGCACCTCCCGGCTCAGCGTGCGGGCCACCACCCGGGGCTCCCCCAACTCGCCAGTGATCTGCTGCACGGTCCGCCCCGCGTCCAACTGCTCGGCAAACCGGTCGCACAACATCGCCGCCGCCTGCGACTTCTCCCGCTTGCTCAGCCGGCAGCGGCTCACCACCAGCCGCACCAGATCCTGCAGCTCCCGGGGAAGGCCCGATGCCCCCAGCACCGCATCCACCGTTGCATCACCATCAAACACCCGCCTTGTTCCGCCACTGCCCTGCGTTGTCGTCGTCATGAAAACCTCCGGAATCAATCGTACGGCCGCGCTCCCGTTCAGGCACCTCGCCGCGGCCCGGCCTCGCCGCTGGCCATCTGCATTCGATAATCCGCCATCCGGCGTGCGCTCCACCACCACCACCGCGGCAGCCGCACCCACAACCAACTTGCGTCTCACGCCGGCCTTCATTTGATCTGCAGCTTCAGCGTCACAACCTTCTGTTGCCGCCGCACCTGCACCTCCACAACGTCGCCAAACTTGTTGTTCGCCAGTGCCCGCTCCAGGTCGTGCCAGTCGCGCACGGGTGTGCCCGCCACAACCTGCACCACATCACCCGGCAGCAGCCCGCCGGTGCGCAGGTCGCTCAGCCCCAGCTGCGTCACCGCCAGCCCATCAGCCGCCTGCTCCAAGGGTGTGCCAAAGCTGAACTGGTTGCCGCGGTTCGCATCCGGCGCATCCGGCAGCCCGCGCGCCCAGGATCGAAAGTCCTTCTCCACCTCACCCAGCGGCTTGCCCAGCACCGCCGCCAGCGCAGCCCCGCCCGTCGGGTCCGCCGCAAACCCTTCCGTAAACGCCCCGTACCACGCCCGCAGCAGCCCCTTCTGCGACAAATACAGAAAAATCGCCCGCGCCGCGGCATAGTTCGCCAGCGTCCGCTCCGCGGTGAACTTCTCCGGCTGCATCGCAAACAGCTCCGCAAACCGCGGCAGGTTGTTCAGCTCCGCCATCCGCCGCACCGTGTTGGTCCGCCAACTCGGCACCGGCGTCAGCAACACCGGAACACCGTCCTTCACCCCGGCCGGCTCTCCCGCCCCGGGCTTGCCCGCCGGCGGCATCGTCACATCCTCAACCAGCGAGCACAGCCCCTCCTGCACCCACACCGGGTGAAACTGCCCCAGTCGCATCATGTGCCGCCAGTGCAGCGCATGGGCAAACTCATGCCGCAGCGTCGAGCCCGTGTCCTGCGTGACCAGCTCGCGCCGATCATGGTCATACAGCCCCGCCAGCGAGTCCGCCCGCGCACCGACAACCTCCGCCGCCCACCGGTTAAAGTGTGGCCGCGTGGGAATCACCACCATCACCCACGGTGACGGTGTCGGCCCGCCTTCAACGATCGCCGCCGTCCCTTCCGGCAGCACCGCATGCTGCCACCAGTCGCGGATCAGCACCATCTGCTCAGTGGCAAACGCCGTTGACGACTCCGGCACGCTCGAAACAATCGTCGCCCGCAGCGCCTCGTTGTTCGTCACGCTGTACCGGTTGCCGTACTGCTTCTTGGCCGCCGCGGCACGGGAATCCCGAATCGCCAGCAGCAGCTTCTCCGGTGCCCCCGCAATCGGCTCAATCACCGGGTGGTCCAGCAGCCCCGCCAGGGCCCCATCGGCCCGGATCCGGGCAAAGTCATCCAGCCCGCACGAAAACGCATCCGCCAGCGCCGCCGCCGCGGCATCCCGCTGCTCGCTGCCCATCCGGGCCCGTACCGCCGCCAGGTTGTACCGCGGCTGCCACTGGCCGGGCGACAGCTTGACCAGGTCCTCCAGGACCCTCGCCGCCCCGGGCAGGTCCTTGGCCTCGGCCTTGCGCGACAACTCCGCCGTCAGCTGTGCCTTCAGAATCGCCCGTGCTTCCTCGGGTGATGACGCCTCAATCGTCCCGCCGGATGCGGGCGACCCGGCAGTGGGGGGGCGATTCGGGGCGGAGGGGGCGGAGGGGGACGAGGGGTCGGCGGGGTCCGGCTGCTGGCCGAATGTCACCCCGCAGGCAACCGACACAGCCGCCCAGCCGGATACAGCTACGAACCGGCACCAGGTTGGTCGGGGGATCAGTCCCATAGCCGCGGCATCCCGCGGACTATTGAAGGTCGCCCGTCCGGTCCGGGCGCAGGTCCTGCGGCGAGATATCATGCCGTTCGCGTCGTTGCCCCCTTCGGGCAGTCCTCGCGGCTGGTTCGGACTGATGTTGTTGCCGCTTCTGAAGCGCCAAGGAGACCGACGTGGGCTTGTTCGATCGATTCAAGAAACCCGCCAGTGATCAGGATGCAAAGGCAGCCAAGCCCGCCGGCGGCTCGCTGGAGTTCAACCCCGCCAAGGCCAAGGCCTGGTTTGAGCGCGCCACCACCGTTCACGAGACCGGCAACGTCGAATACGCCATGACCTGCTGGCTCTCCGGCCTGCGCTTCGACCCCGCCAACATCCCCGCCCTCGAAGGCTTCTTCAAGTCCGCCGCCGACTACCGCTCCGGCGCCGCCGGCAAGGCCCCCACCAAGGACATGGTCGCCGCCCTCGGCGGCGGCACGCCCGTCGATAAGTTCCTCTCGGCCCTGCTCAACTGGGCCTGCAAGCCCAGCGAGGCCGACCTGGCCCTCAAGGCCGCCATGATCCCCGCCGAAATCGGCTTGGCCGAGCCCGCCAAGTGGATCGGCCCCAAGGCCCTCGAGCTCCTCGCCCGCGAGCCCAAGCCCCGCAAGGACCACTTCGTCAAGCTCATGGAAGCCATGAGCAAGTTCGGCCTCTACGACGTCGCCCTCCGCGCCGGCGAAATCGCCCTCAAGCTCGACCCAACGGACATCAACCTCGGCACCGACGTCAAGAACATGGCCGCCCAGGCCACCATGAGCAAGGGCGGCTACGAGAACACCGGCAAGGATGGCGGCTTCCGCAGCAACATCCGCGATGCCGCCCGCCAGGCCCAGTCCGAGACCGAAGGCCGGATGATCAAGAGCGAGGATGCCGCGACCAACCTCGTCGAGGGCGCCAAGGCCGATTACAACTCAAACCCCCAGGACCGCGTCAACATCCGCAAGTACGTCGAGGCCCTCATCAGCCGCGGCACGCCCGCCGATGAACAGACCGCCATGGCCGTTCTCGACCGCGCGTTCAAGGACACCCAGGAATACCGCTTCCGCCAGACCGCCGGCGACATCCGCATCAAAGTCGGCCGCCGCGCCCTCAAGGTCATCCGCGAGGCCTCCATCGGCGGCGATGCCGCCGCTGCAGCCAAGCTCCCCGCCGCCACCGCCACCCAGTTGGCACTGGAAATCGAGGAGTACGAGGCCCGCGTGAGCGCGTACCCCACAGACCTGGGTCTGAAGTACGAACTGGCCATCCGCTACATCGAAGTCGGCAAGCACAACGAGGCCATCGAGCAGCTCCAGCAGGCCAAGAGCGACGGCCGCAACAAGCCCAAGGTCCTTCTGGCCATGGGCCGCGCGTTCGTCTCCATCGGCTGGGCCGATGAAGCCGTCGACACCTTCCGCCAGGCCCTGGAGGGCCAGAACGATCTGGAGTCCTCCTCGCTGGACCTGCGCTACGAGCTCATGTGCGCCCTGCAGATGCGCGCCGAGAAGGACCGCGATGCCGCCGCCGCCGAAGAAGCCAGCACCATCGCCTCCAAGATCGCCCAGCAGCAGTTCGGCTACAAGGACATCCGCGCCCGCCGCGAAGCCATCAAGGCCCTGATCGCCCAGATTAAGGGTTAAGTTCCAAGGGCTAATCGCCTCGCCCGCGAGACATCACGCCGGTACAACGCACCGCACCAGCTCCGCGGCCGCCGCCCCCAACCGCTCCAGCGCGGGCCGGATCTGCCACACCTGCTTGCCGGCATCCCCGGTTGTGTTGCTGATCACCCGCAGCTCCGCAAACCGCGCGGTCTCGCCGCCGCCCGCGCCAATCGCCCGCACGGTCTGCCCCACCGCCGCACCTTCCATCGCCTCCACCGTGGCCCCGGTCCGCCGCACAATCTCAGCGGCCAGCGCATCAGTGCCCGAGCAGGTCGACACCGTCGCCACCGTCCCGCGCACCGCACGCCAACCTGCGCCGCTCATCTCCGCAGCCGCACCCAGCAGCCAGGCATCACCCGCAACCCCGCTCGCCGGGAAGTCCCCCGGCGGGAAGCCCATCGCCCAGCAATCCACAAATCCGCCCGGCGTCACTTTTCCCTCATCGCCGTAGCACGACCGCTCCGCCACCACCACCTCCAGCAGCCCATGGGCAAAGCCCTCGCCCGCCGGCAACGCCCCGCCAATGCCCACGCTTACCACCAGCACCCCGTCCCTTCCCCGGCCACCCAGCAGCACGCGGCTCGTCCCGATCGCCGCGTTGACCTTCCCCACCCCGACCCGGTGCAGCGTCACCCCGGGCCCCAGCGCCGTCGTCCCCGTCGGACTTGCCAAACTCCCGCACGCCTTGGCAATCGCCTGATACTCCACCTCCGCGGCAGCAATCAGCACCAGTTCCGAAGGCGGACCGACTTGTGGCAGGGTGGGCGTCGTCACAGCGAATCGTTCGCCGCCCCGGCTCTCGGGAATTCGGTGTGCATCATCCGGGGATCCGCCTGTCCATACCCTTCCATAACCCAATCGGAATCGGTCAGGTCGTGCAACTTTCTCCTCCGGCGACCGTACCATTGACGTCCAAGTGTTCGTGGCACCCGCCGGGGCTGGGCCTCGCGGCCACGGCACCGGATCGGGTCTGCACCCGTTTGTGTTCCCGCCCTGCCGCCGGTTCTCGGCGGCCCGGTTCTGGTCTCGGAGTTACCGCATGCAAGATCAATCCCCCGCTCAGCCCCGCACGTCCCGCCGCCGTCTCGCCGTCGGTGCCATTGTGACCTGCGCCGGCCTGTGCATCGCCGCCGGCCTCCTGTTGGGTGCGGGGCGTGGCCAGCCCGCTCAGCCGGCTCAGTCCGGCTCCGGCGGTACCGCAGGCAAGGACGGCGCCGCCAAGGACGCCTCATCCCAAACCCCGCCCACCGCCGACCAGGGCAAGCCGCTGAGCCCCGAGGAAATCGATCTGGCCGTAGTCAAGGTCACCAGCTTCGACGTCACCACCTCCGCCACCGGTGAGCTCGAGGCCCGCAAGCAGATCGACATCCGCAACCAGCTCGAGCAGCCCACGACGATCGTCGAGATCATCAAGGAAGGCGTCCAGGTCAAGGCCGGCGAGGTCCTCGTCCGCCTCAACAGCGACAACATCCAGACCCAGGTCGATGAGGATTCCCTCCGCGTCGAGTCCGCCCGCGCCGAGGTCGTCGTCGCCGAGAACAACTACTCCATCCAGGTCAACCAGAACGCCAGCGACAACCGCAAGGCCGCGCTGGAAGTTGAGATCGCCGAACTCGATTTGCGCAAGTGGCAGGAAGGTGAAGTCACCAGCAAGCGCCAGACCCTGCAACTGGCCCTGGAAAAGGCCACCCGCGAACTCGAACGCCTCAAGGAGAAGTACGACCGCTCCGTCGAGCTCGAGAAGCGCGGCTTCCTCGCCCGCGACGAGCTCAAGCGCGACGAAGTCGCCTACCTCGAGGCCGAAGCCGCCCTGCGGACAGCCCGCCTGAACATCACCGTCTACGACAACTTCGAGTACGTCAAGGACGAAAAGGTCAAGAAGTCCGCCGTCGATCAGGCCCGCGCCGAGCTCAGCAAAGTCGCCCAGAAGGCCGACAGCGAGCTCGCCAAGGCCGATGCCGACCGCAAGAACAAGCGCGAGCAGCTCCGCCTCCGCGAGCAGAAGCTCGACAAGCTCAAAGAGCAGCTCGAGCTGTCCACCCTCCGCGCCCCGTCCGACGGTCTGGTCGTCTACGCCACCAGCGTCAACCGCGACCGCTGGGGCAACAACTCCGAGGGATCGCTCGATGTCGGCCGGCAGGTCACACGCAACCAGCAGCTCATCATCCTGCCCGACACCACCGAAATGGTCGCCTCCGTCCGCGTCCACGAGTCCATGACCGGCCGCATGAAGCCCGGCCAGCCCGCGACCATCAAGGTCGATGCGCTCGGCGGCCGCTCAATCCCCGGCGCTGTCGAGTCCATCGGCGTCATCGCCGAGTCCGGCGGCTGGCGCGACCCCAACCTCCGCGAATACACCGTCAAGGTCCGCCTCGAAACCTCCGCCGCCGAGGTCCAGCTCAAGCCCTCCATGCGGGCCGAAGCCCAGATCCTCCTGGACAAAGTCGAGCGTGCCCTGACCGTCCCCATCCAGGCCGTCTTCTCCGAAGGCCTCGTCCGCTACGTCCTCGTCCCCGACAAGAACAACCGCTTCCGCCGCGTCCCCGTCCGCGTCGGCCGCCGCAGCGACCGCTTCGCCGAAGTCACCATCGGCGTCTCGCAGGGTGACCGCGTTCTCATCCGCGAGCCCGCCGCCGGTGAAGTCATCGAGCAGCCCTGGGAGAAGGCAGAACTCGCCGCCGTCGGCCTCGTGCTCCTGCCCGACGGCCGCGTTATGCCCGCCGGTGGCCCCCCGGGCTCCGGTGGCCGTCCCGGTGGCGGCGGTGGCCGCCCAGCCGGTGCTGCCCCCGTTGGCATGCCCCCGTCCGGAAGCGGCGGCCCGACCACCGCCGCACCCGCCCCCTCCGGCACTCCCGCTGCCGCCCCCGGCGCCGGTCGGCCCACCGCCGCGGCACCAGCCCCCGGTGCGGCCCCCGCGATCCCTGCGATCCCTGCGGCCCCTGCCGGCCCACCCGCCGGTGGTCCAGCCGCCGCCGTTCCCGCCGATCGGACCCAGCCGAGTCCGGGAAAGTGATGGACCACGCAGTTTTTCCACTTTCCCGGTCACTTCCGGCTGGTTCCATGCCGGGATGACAAATCCTCATTCACGGCGTCTTGACGGCCAACCGATAGGCGGGTAACATCACCTCCTGCCAAGCCGCAAGGTAAGGCGACATTGCGGGCGTAGCTCAGTGGTAGAGCATCACGTTGCCAACGTGAGGGTCGCGCGTTCAAATCGCGTCGCCCGCTTTGATCAAACTTTCGACCCAGCAGCAATGCTGGGTCGGTTTGTTTTTGTCACCCGCTACGCCGCCTCCCCTAATCTCCGCCGTGGCAACGGTCCTCGATATCAGCAACCTTCGTTTCTCCTGGCCCGGCTCCGCCGGCCCGCCGGTGCTCAGCGGCGTCTCGCTCCGGCTTGAGGCCGGCGAGCACGTCCTGCTCCGCGGCGGCTCCGGCAGCGGCAAGAGCACGCTCCTGTCCGTCATCGCCGGCCTCCTGTCCCCGCAGGGCGGATCCGTCGAAGTGGGGGGCCAGAACATCTTCGCACTCCCGCAGGGCCGCCGCGACGCCTTCCGCGGAACCCACATCGGCATGATCTTCCAGACCTTCCAGCTCCTCTCCGGCTTCTCAGCCGCCGAGAACGTCATGGCGGCACTCATGTTCACTGATGTCCCGCCGGCCGAGCATCGCCAGCGGGCCGACCGCCTCCTGCGTGAACTCGGCATCGAACGCCCCGATGCCGATGTCGGCACCCTCAGCGTCGGCCAGCAGCAACGCGTCGCCGTCGCCCGCGCCGTCGCCTGCCGCCCCGTCCTCGTCCTGGCCGATGAGCCCACCGCCAGCCTCGACCCGGCCAACGCCGCCGCAGCAGTGGAGGTCATCCGGGCCGCCTGCCGCGGCAGCGGCGCAACGCTCCTGGTCACCAGCCACGACCCCGCCCTCGAGGGCCGCTTCGACCGCCAGATCGGTATCGACCGCGGTCAGATCATCACCGGCGAACCCGCCGCTGCCATCAGTGCAAAGGGGGTCACACATGGCACTCTCTGATATGAAGATCGTCGCGCGGTCGCTCCGCCACCGGTCCTTCTCCACCGCCACCACGGCCATCATGGTCGCCGTTGCCGTCGCACTCCTGCTCACGCTCCTGGCTCTCCGCGAGTCCGCCGCCCGGGCCTTCCTCCGCGGCACCGGCAACATGCACATCCTCGTCTGTGCCGACGACTCGCCGCTCTCTGGCGTCCTCAACAGCATCTTCTACGCCCGCGCACCTCGCCGCCCGCTCACCTGGGCACTTTACGAGAAGCTCAGCGCCGACCCGCGGCTCGCCTGGTCCATCCCCGTTCAGCACGGCGACAGCTTCCGCGGCTTCCCCACCATCGCCAGCACGCCCGAGCTGTTCACAAAGTTCGAGCCCGTCGACGGTGAAGCCTGGCAGTTCGCACAGGGCCGCGGTCTCTCCTCCGGTGAGTCCGGCATATGGGAAATCGTCCTGGGTGCCGATGCAGCCCGCGGCACCGGCATCCGCGTCGGCGACACCATCGTCATCACCCACGGCACCGACAAGAACGGCCACCAGCACGACGATCATCCCTTCACCGTCGTCGGTGTGCTCAAGCCCACCGGCTCGCCCCATGATCGCGCCGTCTTCATGTCGCTCATGGCCACCTGGATCATGCACGCTGATGATGCCCGCCACGCCGAGTCCGGCCCCGCCGCCGTGGAGCCCACCGAGGCCAACCTCAAGGAATCCGAGAAGCTCATCACCGGAATCTACATGCGGGCACGCACCCGCGAAGGCTCCGATGCCGGCCCGGCAATCGGCATGGCCTACAGCGACCTGCGCAAGGATGTCCGCCTCACCGTCGCCCGCCCCTCCGATGAGGTCACCAACCTCCTTCGCATCGTCGGCAACGTCGACCGCATCGTCCTGGTCATCGCATGGGTCGTGCTGGCCAGCTCCGCCGTCAGCGTCATGCTCGCCCTGTACAACAGCATGGAGCAGCGCCGCCGCCAGATCGCCGTCCTCCGCGTTCTGGGCGCCACCCCCATGCGAATCGCCGGCCTGGTGATCACCGAGTCGGCCATCGTCGGCCTCATCGGTGCCGCCGCTGGCCTTCTCCTCTTCGTCCTCGGCGGCTTCGTCGCCGTCGGCATCGTCCAAAGCGAGCTCGGCCTCGTCCTCCGCCTCCAGCCCGACCCGCGCGACGTTGTGATCGTTATCCTCGGCACCCTCGGGCTTTCCATGCTCGCAGGCCTCATCCCCGCGGTCATCGGTTATCGCACCGATGTCGTCCGTCAGCTCCGCCCGCTGGGCTGATCTTCCCGTCCGGTTCCCCGCCCGACACCTTGCCCGATCCCTCGCTCGGCTCGTCCCGCCCAGTCCCCGACCCGGGCCGTTCGTTCGCGCGTCCGCACGCAGCTGCGTGCCGCGTCGCCCCGCCCCGCCCCACGGCACATCGCCCTCGCCGGCCTGCTGCCAAAAAAAAGGCCCCGGCGTTGCCGCCGGGGCCGTATCACTCAGATGCCTGTGCCGGATTTGCATCCTGACTCAGGAACAGTTCAGGTGGCAGTCAGACACGGATCACCGTGCCGAATCCTCCGTGCTGCTTAGCAGCCCGCAGCAAACGCGTTGATGAACGCGATGAAGTCGGTACCGTCGATGGTGCCATCCGGGCCACCCTCGGGCAGGTTCGGATCGCCGCCGCCGGCGACATCGGCCGCCGGATCAACCGACGCATCACCGATGGCGAAGCTGTTGATAAAGGCGATGAAGTCGCTGCCGTCAACGCTGCCGTCGGCCACAACGTCAGCCAGGCAGGCCGCCGTGGGCGGGTTGATCACGATCTCGACGTACTGGTTGCCCGCGATCGCGGCAAAGTTCACGTTGCGGATCTCGCCAAGGCTGGCCGCGCCGGCCGGCAGGCCGCCGAAGACCTGGTTGCTGGCAAAGCCGTGATCGCTGCCGTTGATGAAGCCGCAGATCTTGATGTTGCTCGTGCCGTCCCAGCCCAGCTCGGCCAGGTCGATCGAGAACTCCATGCCCGTCGTCACCGCCAGCGCCAGCGCCTCGCTGGCCGCGGCGGCGGTGATGCCGGCCGTGTTGGAGTTGTTGATCGCAGAATCGATCAGGCCCGGGGTGCCCGTCAGGCTCACCGGCGGCGTGTTGAAGGGGTTGTCCGGGCTGTACGGCGGCGTCGCCGTGTCGGGCAGGCCGGCCGTCAGCGTGCGCGGGCCGAAGCTGCTGAACAGCTCGCCGTCACCCGTCGGAGACGTCGCGATCGGCGTGCTGCGACCCGTGAAGTTGATCGGGTTGAAGTCCAGCTTGTTGCCGCCCTCCCAGCCCGTGTAGTCCTGGCTGGCGAAAGTCAGCGGGTCAAGCCGCAGACCGTTGGTCCGCAGGAACGCGACGTTCGTGTAGACCTGGATCGGGCTGCCGCCGGTCGTCAGGTTCATGTAGTAGTCGGCCGTGAAGCCATCATCAAACTTCAGGCCGTCGATCGCCTCGGTCGTGATGCCGGCAAACACATCGGCCATCGCCGCATCGCTGCTGCCCATGCGGCGCAGGCAGTTAAAGTCGATGGCCGGGTTGCCGTTGTAGTTGTTCAGCAGGTTGCTCGCACCGCGAAGGCGGCTCTGGCCGCCCGAGCGGACGTCAAAGAACAGCTCCAGCTTGTTGAAGCTCGACTGCAGGTTGCCCGTGACCATCACGAACAGCCGGTTGTTCTCAACCTTCGCGTACACCGCGTCGATCTCCGAACCCGTCGAGTTGTCGGCGCTGCCGCCGACAGTCTGGCCCACCACACCGGCGATGTTCGAGTTGTCGATCGCCAGCCGCGTGCCACCCGGCTGCACCACGTACGTGCCCGGCAGGTTCACATCCTCGATGTACAGCGAGGGCTCAACCGCCGCGGCGTCCGTCATGCGGTTCAGGCCAAGGAACGTCTGCGTGCTCGTCGCCAGATCCACCGCGTCGATGCCCACGTTCGTCACCGCCGGGCCCGTCGTGCCGTAGCAGAAGAACGAGTACAGGTAGTCGGCATCAAAGCCGGCGTCGAACTTCATGCCGTTCATGTTGGCAAAGTCACCCGGCAGGCCGGCGAGCTGGTTCTGGCCGCCCGCCTTGCTGTCGATGAACAGCTCCAGCTTGTTGCCGTTGTCCTCCAGGTTGCCGGCGATGAACACGTACAGGAACGTCGCATCGCGGCGGACGTAGAACCCGTCGATCTCCGAGCCGTCGTTGCCGGGACCGCCGTTGCGGCCCGAGCGGTTGCCGTGCGTCGCATCGCCGAAGCCCGTGTAGTTGCCCTGAATGCGGGCGTTGCCGGGCGCCAGGTTCACGCCGTAAGCCGCCTCACGCGTGCCGTCGATCACCGGCGCCGTCGTCGCGTTCGCCGGGGTGATCGAGATGAACTGATTGCCCGCGATCGTCGTGAAGTCCACCACCGCCGGGTTGCCCAGGTTGGCGGTGTTGCCCGGCAGCGAAGCCAGCACCTGGTTCGACAGGAAGCCGTGATTGCCGCCGTTAACCATCAGCGAGAAGCGAATCGCACCCGAGGTGTACCCGATGTCCGCCAGCGGAATCCGAATCTCGATGCCCTTGGTCACCAGTTCGGGGTCGCCGACCGACGCCACCAGCTGGTTGTCGCCGAAGCTCGTCGGGTTGGCGGTGTTCACGTACAGCGGCTGGCCGTAGCCGTCAGCCTCAGCGTTCACGCCGTTGACAGTCGGGGCGGCAACCGCGAGACCCGCGATACCAAACAGGGCGGCGGCGGACATGAGCTTGCTCGTATTCATCTCTATTGCTCCAAAGCAGTGGAAGGTAAAACTGAAACCGGTCTCATCAATGGCGGGTGCGCACGACCGCCAGATCGAGAACGGCCACGGATCCGTGATGGGTCAAAAACGCGGTACACCCGCGCCCGTGGCTTGCGGTCAAGTGTAACTCGCCTTAGTGACAATCACAGCAAAACCAAGCATTTCACGCGTGTTCTGCGCCCTGAAACCGTTTCAGTTCTTTCGTCCCTCCGCACACAACTTCCATTCGTTCAATTCGTGCCCAGCGTCCGAAAATACACCCTAAAATCGTTCAATTCGGCCTGTAGTGCTCCAACGCGCGGTGCTGATAACAATGTTCAGTTTCTCAATGTCAATAGGTAAAAATACTGATTTATAGCCCCCGGCACCCGGATCTGTCCGACAACCGGACATGTAACTCGTTTCACGCTTGCAGTCGACCTCTCGCGGTCGATAATGTACATGGCAGCGATTTCATCGCTGTTCTCGTACTGACCCCCTGACAGGAAGGCGGATTGTGATGCGTTCTAAGACTTCTGGCCTGCGTGCCCCCACCCGGCTCGCCCGCGGCGGCTTCACGTTGATCGAACTGCTCGTCGTCATCGCCATCATCGCGCTGCTCGTCGGAATCCTCCTGCCCGCCCTCGGCAAGGCCCGCGCCGCCGCACGTCTGACCGCCTGCCTCTCCGGCACCCGTCAGATGGGGCTGGCCATGACCACCTATTCCAGCGACAACAAGAGCTGGTACCCCGTCCTGCCCTTCACCCAGGCCGCTCGCACCGCTTGGAACTCCCCCAACCCCGCCGATCGCGTCCTCACCGACCAGTGGGTCTTCGGTGGTGTCGCTGGCCTGTTCTCCCTCTTTCAGGTCCCCACCGACTCGCCCGACAAGGTTGGCTACCGCGGTGCAGCCACCCTCGACGCCGCTCGGTACGCCGCCGCCGTTGATTTCCGCGATGCGGCCAACACCAACCCGCTCCTGGCCGGCTACATCGAGGGCTTCGGTGTCCTGAAGTGCCAGAGCGACACCGCTGACAAGTACTACCTCGGCGGCACCCAGTTCAGTCCCTCCAATGCCCCCTCCTATGGCACCGCCCTGCCCATGTCCCCCCAGGCACCCGGTTCTGTGCAGGACGTGATTCACTACAACATCAGCTACATGTACATCGCCGGATTCAAGACCGATGAAGGCCGCATCCTCAAGCCCGCGCCACTCTGGGGCGACGAGACCAACGGCCCCGACCTCAGCACCCGCGCCTGGTACTTCGATGACCGCGACCGCACCGGCGATCTGAGCATCCGTCCCGGCTTCTACCAGAAGTGGGACAACCACGGCACCGAGGGCGCCAACTTCGTCTTCACCGACGGCCACGCCGACCTGGTCAAGTCCAACGTGCAGGCCACCTTCTTCGACCCCTACAACCCCGCCGCTCCCCAGGCCCAGAGCGTCAACCAGCTCGACAACACCCGCAGCCGCCGCCTGCAGACCATCGACTGATCCCCCCGCGGCACACCGGCACGTCCGGTTCACCAGTCTCCCTCCAGCGGCCCCGCATCCACGCGGGGCCGCTGTGTTTCTATACTCCCTCATGCCGATCTACGAGTACCAGAGCGAGCAGGACGGGGCCGTCATCGAGCTCATGCGCCCCATGGCCGATGCCGACAAGCCCGTGCCCGATCCCGACGGCAAAGGCCGCACTTTCAAACGCATGATGTCCACCTTCGCCGCCCAGGGTGGTGCCCCCGCTGGCGGTGCTTCCAGTGCGTCGCTGCCCATGGGCGGCTGCTGCCCCTGCGGCAAGAACGCCGGCTCCTGTTCCCGCGCATAAGCGACCGACCGCGTGCTGCCCCTCGCCGCCGTTACTTCGTCTTCCGCCGCTCCCGCGGATGGTGCGTGTCAATCACCTGCTTCAGCCGCGTCCGGTCCACGTGCGTGTAGATCTGCGTGGTTGTGATGTCGCTGTGACCCAGCATCTCCTGCACCGACCGCAGGTCCGCCCCGCCGGCCAGCAGGTGCGTCGCAAACGAGTGCCGCAGCGCATGCGGATACACCTTCTCATTGCCGCTCGCCCGCCCGTGCCGCTTGACGATCTGCCACACCGCCACTCGCTCCAGTGCACGTCCGGTCCGTGACAGCAGCAGCGAGCCGTGGTCCGGCCGCGCCGCCAGCAGCACCTTGCGGTGCACCGCCACAAACTCCATCGCCGCCGCCAGCGCGGGTTTGCCGATCGGCACCACCCGCTGCTTGTTGCCCTTGCCCGTCACCAGCACCACACCCAGCTCCGGCTTGATGTCCTCGGCCCGGATCCCCGCCGCCTCACTGGCGCGGACCCCGCACGAGTACAGCAGGTCCAGCAGCACCCGGTCCCGTTGATTCAGCGCATCCTCAACCGCGCTGCCCCGGTCATCAGCCCCATGTTTCGATCCCGCGGCAGGCGACTCCGCCGAATCGACCCGTCCGGTACGCTCTGCCGCCGGCCGCTTCGTCGCGCCGCGGCCAAAGTCAATCAGCCGCTTGGCCTGATTCGGTGAAAGCACCGTCGGCAGCCGCTTCCACCGCGTCGGCCGTTCAATCGCGTCTGCCGGAGACTTGGCAATCACGCCCCGCCCGACCAGGAAGCGGTAAAACACCTTGATCGTCGCCAGATGCCGCACCACCGATGAGGCGGCCAGCCGGTCCCCGGTCCGCGCCTTGGTCGCATCCGTCGTCCCCCTGGTTTTCAGCCACGCCAGATGGTCCGACAGCTCCCGCGCCGTCGCCTCCGCCAGCCGCGTTCGTGCAGTCGGCAGTTCCCCGACCAGGTACCCCTTCAGATCGCTCAAATCCCGCAGATACGCGGCCGAAGTGTTCGGTGACAGCCCCGCTTCCACCCGCAGCCACGCCAGAAAGCTCTCAATCACCGGCCGGTCCTCACCAAACGCCGCCAGCAGACGCGACTGCTGCGCCGCCGTCATCGAGCCCGCCCGCGCCCGCTGCTTGGCCGTCCGCGGCGGCAGCTTCACGCCCGCGGTTGAATCGATCGCTTTGTCGCCGGGGACCTTCGCCACGGCCGATTGTTGCGCGTTGTGGCGATCCACGCCTCCGGTGTGGCCAAAAGAAAACGCCCCGGCGGGGGCCGGGGCGTGTACGAATCGTCTCAGCTTTCGCTTGATCAGGCTCGCAGCAACTGCAGGGCCGACTGCGGGGCCGAGTTGGCCAGGCCCAGTGAGTTCTGTGCCGCCTGCGAGAGGATCTGCGACCGCGTAAGGGCAGCAGTTTCGCTGGCAAAGTCGGCATCGCGGATGACGGACTCGGCCGCCGCGGAGTTCTCAAGGCTGATCGACAGGTTCCGGATCGTCGCACCGACGGTGTTCTTCTGGAACGCGCCCAGCCGGCCTCGCAGCGACGAAATCTGCCTGATCGCTTCGTCGACGATCTTCGCCGAGGCGACCACGTCGCCGTCGACCACGTTACTCGGCTTGCCCGCGGCAAGATTGCTCAGGAAGCCGATGTCGCTGTTGCCCAGCTTTCGGGTCGCCACGTTCTGGATGCCGATGGCAACCTTGCCGGCGATGTCCACGCGGCTGGCAAGCTGGAACTCAGCTCCGCCGCCCGTGATGGTAAAGGCGTTGGTCAACCCTCGTGCCTGGGCCACACTGGCCCCGAAGGTGATCTCGACATCCAGGAAGTCGGTATTGATCCGCGCCGTTCGGCCCTTGCTCGTCGCCGCAACTCCGTTGACGGTGACCGCAAGGTCCTGGCCCGCATCGCGGATGCCGTTGCGGGCGTTCGAGGACGTGAACGACGCTGTCACGGACCCCGTCGGTGTGTTCGAGTCGGTGCTCAATGTATCGTAGATGCCGGTGTTGCTGCCCTGAATATTGGCCGCGTTGACGATCCGCACACCCACGAACGCGGTTGATCCGTACTCATTGCTCAGCAGCCGGATGCCCGAACTGCTGCCCGAGGAGGTGAAGGTCGACGCGGCGACACCGGTCACATCCGAATAGGTATTAATGGCCGCGATGATCTGCGTCCGCGTCGTTCCGCTGGCGAAGCTCAGTTCGCGGCTGCCCAGGCTGCCCGTCACTTCGATGGTAAACAGCCCGCTCCCGCCGCCGCCGAGGTTCAAGTCCCCGTTGGTCGAGAGGTAGAGCGCACCCTGCTGGGCAGAGTTGGTGACCAGGGCCTGCACCGAGATGGTGCCACCCTTGGCAACCTTCGCGGAGTTGACCTTAAAGTCACTGATCCCCGTCGCCACGTTGTTCGTGTTGAAGTCAAAGTTGCCGTTCAGCAGCTTGACACCCTGGAAGTTCGTGCTCTCAGCCAGGCGGTCGACGGTCTGCAGGATCGAGTCGATCTGCAGCTGGTTGGCCGTCTTCTCTTCAGACGACAGGCCGCCGTTGTTGGCCGTCGCCGTCACCAGGCCGCGGAGTTCGGTCAGCAGGTTCGAGAGTTCCTGCAGGCCGCCTTCTGCGATGTTGACCAGCTGGTCGGTCCGCTCGGCGTTGGAGATCGCCGAGGTCAGTGCGGACTTCTCCGCACGGAGGTTCTCGCTGGCGATCAGCCCGGCCGGGTCATCCTTGCCCCGGTTGATCCGCAGACCCGTGCTCAGACGCTCCAGCGTGTTATTGAGCGTGCGGGTGTTCTGCGTCAGATTCCGCTGGGCGATCAGGGAGGCGGGGTTTGTGTTGATGCGGCTCATAGAGACTCCGTTCACAGCATCCGGACCAGGCATGCAACGGCGGCAAGACGTGCCGACGTTGCCGCGACCTGCTTAACCCTGGGCTTCCTTGCTCAGGGCCGGTCGCGAGGACCGTAACGACTGCACCGGTGGTGACGGTCGTTCGTGTCCGATAGCAGGTTTCGTCCGCCCGAGGCCCCCTCTTCAGTCCAAGAACCATGCTCTGGGGTGAATTCGACGGATTAAACGGATTAAACGTCACACCCGTACCGAACAGGATGCAAATGGGTCCTCACAAGCCCTCATCCCCAAAAGACAAACGGGCCCGGACAGTGAAGTCCGGGCCCGCGGAAGGATGAGGCGTCAACTCACACTAACCTGGGATCAGCCTCGCAGGAGCTGCAGAGCCGACTGGGGAGCCGAGTTGGCGAGTCCCAGCGAGTTCTGTGCGGCCTGAGAGAGAATCTGCGACCGCGTGAGGCTCGCCGTTTCAGTGGCGAAGTCTGCATCGCGGATGACGGACTCGGCAGCGGCGGAGTTCTCAAGCGAGACGCCGAGGTTGCGGATGGTCGCGCCCACGGTGTTCTTCTGGAACGCGCCCAGTCGGCCACGAAGGCCCGAAACCTGACGGATCGCCTCGTCGACGATCTTAAAGCCCGCGTTCAGGTCGCCATCGACCACGTTGTTCGATCGGCCCGCAGCCAGTGAGGAGAGGTAGCCCAGCGCGCTGTTGCCCAGCTTGCGTGCCGCCACGTTCTGGATGCCGATCGAGACCTTGCCGGCGGTGTCGACCTTGCTGGAAAGCTGGAACTCAGCTCCGCCGCCGGTGATGGTGAAGGCGTTGACCAGGCCGCGGGTCTGGCTGGTAGAGGTATCGAAGTTGATCTCAACATCCAGGAAGTCGGTGTTGATGCGGGCGTTGCGGCCCTTGGTCGTCGCCGCCACACCGTTGATCGTCGCCGTCAGGTTCTGGCCCACATCACGGACGCCGTTGGTCGCCGTCGTCGAGTTGAACGCACCCAGCAGCGAGGTGTTCGGCGTGCTCGTGTCCGTCGAGTTCAGGTTGTACACACCGGTGTTGCTGCCCTGAATATTGCCGGCGTTGACGATCTTCACGCCCACGAACGCATCGCTGCCGAAGTCCGTTGATCGCAGGCGGATGCCGTCGCTGCTGCCGCTCGACGAGAACGTCGAGGCCGACACGCCAGTCACGCTGGAATAGGTGTTGATGGCCGCAACAATCTGCGTTCGGGTCGTGCCCGAGGCAAACGAGAGCTCGCGGGCGCCGTTGGCACCGCTGATCTCGATGGTAAACAGTCCGCTGCTGCCGCCGCCCAGATCCAGCGAGCTGCCCGTCGACAGGTACAACGCGCCCTGCTGGGCCGAGTTGGTGATCAGGGCCTGTACCGCGATCGTGCTGCCGCGGGCCACCTTGGCCGAGTTCACCCGGAAGTCAGTCACGCCCGCCGCAACCGAGCTGGAGTTGAAGTCAAAGTTGCCGTTCAGCAGCTTGACACCCTGGAAGTTCGTGCTCTCAGCCAGGCGGTCGACGGTCTGCAGGATCGAGTCGATCTGCAGCTGGTTGGCCGTCTTCTCTTCAGAGGACAGGCCGGCCGTGTTCGCCGTCGCAGTCACAAGACCCTTCAGGTCCGTCAGCAGATTGCTCAGTTCCTGCAGGCCGCCTTCAGCGATGTTGACCAGCTGGTCGGTACGCTCGGCGTTGGAGATCGCCGAGGTCAGCGAGGCCTTCTCGGCGCGGAGGTTCTCGCTGGCAATCAGGCCTGCGGGATCGTCCTTGCCGCGGTTGATCCGCAGACCGGTGCTCAGACGCTCCAGCGTGGTGTTCAGCGTCTTGTTGTTGGTCTGCAGATTGCGCTGGGCGATCAGCGACGCGGGGTTGGTGTTGATACGACTCATGGTGCCTTCCTTGCTCCAGCCCCGTAACTCGGGGCGTTGGTGTGAAGCCGCACGTGCCGTTGTGTGACCCACGGCCCGACGGGGTTCTGCCCGTCGGATGCGACTTTTTCGGACGGCCCCCTTCCGTGAGGACCGTCTTGAAAGCTCCGGCTTGACGCACCGGAACCTGTCACGTGCTTCATGCATCGGGGCTCTCGGGCCTTGGATTTACGGACTTGCTCACTGCTACAGCTTGTCGTGCCCGAGCGACCGACACAGACCGTTCCGCCGTCACGACCGGTCGTTTCTGACCTCCGATAACGCACCCTCGCCGTCACCGCACGCACACTTCACCCGGGTGTTTTCGCGTTTTTGCACGCTCCCGCGATTCACACTCAAGTATGTTGATCCGCGTGTTCAAAAATGCAGAAAAGCACTGGAATTGCAGTGGTTTTCGGTCCGTCCGCCGCCGCCGCGGCGCGTCCGTAAACCTCGTCGTTCATGCTGCTGCGCCCGCATCACCGTCGCAGCTCCTCGCGCCGCGCACGCACCCGCACACTACCGCCGGCCGCGCAATCGCTCCACCGCGCACAGCCGTTACAAACGGTCTGGCTTCCGGCCCGCGCGCCCTTCCAGACGCCCCTTTGCTCAAGCTTTCTTCTCAACTCCCGCAGTTCGCCCCGCCGCCCCCCCGTACCCGCAGCCGTTTCCCGCCGCTCTGTGTGCACGCAGCTGCCGGTTCCGCGGCCATTCGCCCCGCCGCATCCCCGCATCCCCGCTCCGCCCATCTCACGGCAGCGGCTCAATCCACATCGCTCCGGGCTGGCCATACATCGCCACCGAGCCATCCAGCACCACCGCCGCAAACTTCTTCGGCGAATCATGCACAAATCCCAGACGTGCCGGCACATGCGCCGGGTTCCGGAAGTCCAGCACACTCGATGTGCTCGTCGGCGGCGGCTGATCCACCCCCACAGGCGGCGCCGAGGTGTCCAGAACCCACGGCGTCTGCGTCGGAAACTTCACCAGGTCAAACCGCACATGCGCCGTGCGGCTGGCATCGTCGTAGTTATCCGGGTCCGCCGCCCGCCCGTCCCGGGCAGGTTCCCCCGCGTGCCCCGTCGCATTCACCCCGTAGGTCCGCGTCATGTCCGGCCCGTACACCATCCGGCTCCCCGGGCACACCAGCACACTGTTCACACTCAGCAGCTCCGCCCCCGTGCTCCCCGCACGCCCAGTTGCCGCCTGCGTCACCACCGACCAGTTCGGAAACTCCCGATACGGCCGCCCCAAGGCCGGGCTGTAGCCCTTGCTGTCATCCGCATACCCGCGGCAGATCACGTAGATCTGCCTCAGATTCGACGAGCACTGCACCCCCCGCGCCGTCTCCCTGGCCGACCGCAGCGCAGGCAGCAATATCGCCAGCAGTACAGCGATGACCGCAACCACCACCAGCAGTTCAATAAGCGTAAAGCCGCGTCTCACCGCTGCATGTTAGCAGTTCCTTCTGCCCGCTTGCTGCCCCCGTCCGCTTGCTTTGGCTCAGGTGTTTCCCCTCCCGCAGCCGACCGCCCCGTTCTTCACCCCGCCAAACACCACAGTCTCACCGCACCTGCGCCGCGGCAATCAGCTGCCCGGTCCGCTTCAGCAGTTCCGGCGGGTTGATCGGCTTGGTCGAGTAATCGTTGCACCCCGCCTCCATGCACCGCTGCCGATCACCCGTCATCGCGTGCGCCGTCAGGGCCAGAATCGGCCCCGTATGCCCATTGGCCCGCAGCTTCGCCGCGCACGCGTACCCGTCCATCACCGGCATCTGCATGTCCGTGATCAGCAGGTCAAACGCGTTCGGGCTCGCCGTGATGGCTTCAAACGCCAGCTGTCCGTTCTCCACCACCACCACCTCATAGCCGCCCTTGCGCAGGTGCAGCGCAATCAGTCGCTGGTTATCCAGACCATCCTCCGCCAGCAGGATCCGCCCCCGCTTGGCACGTGCCGGGACCGACTCCTCCGCCATGGCCGGCAACCAATCAGGCCGCGCATCGCTCGGCAGCTCCGCCGCCGTCGCCCTGATCGTCACCGTAAACGTCGAGCCCTTCCCCGGCGCACTGTCCACCGTGATGTCCCCACCCAGCTTCCGCGCCAGGGCACGCGAGATCGCCAGCCCAAGCCCCGTTCCTCCGTGCCGCCGGCTCGCGGAGGCGTCGACCTGCGAGAACGCCTGGAACAGGCGGCTGATCTGCTCGTCATCCATCCCCAGCCCGGTGTCGTGAACCCGCACCCGCAGCAGCGGCTCGCCCGTTGCCGAAGCGCAGGTATCCATCACCACCGAGATCAATCCGCTCGGCGTGAACTTGATCGAGTTGCCGATCAGATTCGTCAGAATCTGCCGCAGACGCGTCGGATCGCTGAGGATGGCATCCGGAACGCCCAGCGCAATCTCCGTCTCCAGTGCCAGCCCCGCATGCGTCGCACGCTGCGACAGCAGCTGCCGAACTTCCCGCAGAATCGCCCCCGGGTTGCAGCAGATGCGGTCCACGGTCATCATCCCCGCCTCGATCTTCGAGACATCCAGGATGTCGTTGATGATCACCAGCAGGTGCTCACCGTTCCGCTTGATCGTCCGCGTGTGCTCCTCACGCTCCGCAGGTGTGCAGTCACCCGCCGCCAGCAGGTCCGCAAAGCCCAGAATCGCCGTCATCGGCGTCCGGATCTCGTGGCTCATGTTCGCCAGGAAGTCCGTCTTGGCCCGTGCCGCCGCTTCCGCCGCCACCAGCGCACGCTCCAGCTCGACCGTGCGGATGCTCACCTGCTCGTGCAGCCCCGCGTTCAGTTCGTTGAGCTCGCTGTCCCGCTGCCGCAGCGAAAGTCTCATCCGCTCAAACGAGGCCGCCAGATGCCCGATCTCGTCGCTCCTGGCGTCATGCAGCGGCTTGTCCAGCTCTCCGCCCGCGATCCGGTCGCTGGCACTGACCAGCCCCAGCAGCCGCCGGCTCCACCGCCCCGCGGCAATAAACGCAAACAGGCCCGCCACCGCGACGGCCGCCGTCGTCGTATAGATGATGATCTTCGCCTGTTCAGCCTGCGCCACCCGCAGCGGTCTCGTGCTCACGCCAACGGTGATCCCGCCGATACGCCTCGACGTCGCGGCATTCGCCTGCTGCGGTCCGGCCGTGTCCCCGACCTCCTCCTCGCTGAGCACCGCGTCAGCCCGCCCCATCAGAAAACGCTCGCCCTCGTAGCTGTCGCCGGTCCCGGAGAGCTGATCCTCTCGCACAATATTCGCCAGCAGCTTCCCGCCCGCGTCGTCGATCCCGATAAACACCACCGACTCGTCGAAGAGGAACGCCGTTGCTAGACGCTTCAGTTCCGCCTCGTCGCGCACCGCAATCGCCAGTTCCGCCGCCCGCGCAAGCGACATCGCCACCAGGTTCGCCGCACGCCGCTGCTCCGCCGCCAGCGAGCGATTGCTCGCGCGGATCGTCACCACAGCAGTCACCGCCGCCGTCGCCAGCAGAATCGCCAGCACGAACAGCGTCGATCTGGCCCGCAACCCGAGTTGTGGCAACTTCATCTGCATGGGTTCACTGCGGTCGAATCACCGTTCCAGCCTTATCGATCACACCCTTGCCCAGCTTGACCTCGATCTTCTCGGACACAACAAGGTTCAGAACAATCGATGCCGAGGGGGCCGTCGGACTGTGGGACGCCTTCGGTGCTCCACCGGAATCCGCCGGTACCGGCAGGGGGCCAGCGCCGCCCGCCAGCAGCCCCGCGGCCAGTTCCCCGGCCCGTGCACCCTGGTCCTTGGCCTCCACCGCCAGCCCGATCAACGCGCCGCTCCTGACCACGGCCGCCGAATAACCGAACACCGGCGTCTTGGCCACCAGCGCAGCTTTGAGCAGCGCAGTCACCGACGCCTTGTCGTACACCGCCGCGTCCGCAGTCGTCCACACAATGTCCACGCCCCGGCTCAGCAGCGCAGAGATTGCCGCCGCCGCCCCGTTGTAGTCGTTGACCGCCACCGCCTCCAGCGTGCACCCCGCCGGCAACGCCGTACGCATCGCCTCAAGGTTTGCCTTGCTCCCCGCCTGATCGCTCCGGTACAGCACGCCAAACTTCTTGGTCTGCGGCAGCGATTCCTGAATCACCTTTACCTGCTCGCTCAGCGGCACATCCGCACGAACCCCGGTCGCAGGTCGTTCGCCCACCAGCCCGTTCTGCTGCGGATCCGTCACCAGGCAGTACGCCAGCGGCATGCCCGCCGGCAGCGACTGATTCAGCCATGTCGCCGCCTCCGTGCCGATGCCCATAAACAGCTTGGCGCGGCTCGCCAGCGTTCCCGCCTCCGTCTTCAAATCGCTCATCAGCACGCTCTGAACTTCATGCCCCGCCGACTTCAGCTTCGCGGTTGCCTCCGCCTCGGCTTCCTTATACGGCGCGGCCGCGGAGGAAAGCACCACCAGCACCCGCTCCGCCGCCGCCGGCGATGCACCCAGAAGGACGACCAGCAGGCATAGAACGCCCGACAGCCACCCCCGCCGCCATGGCGGGGCCTCGTTCAGGATGTGCTCGGGGCGGTTCACAGGAAGGAAAGGACTTCAGTCAGCAGTCAGCAATCACGAGCCCGGTCGATTCAGAACTTCATCTCAACACGAACAAAGAACGTCCGCCCCGGTGTCTCGTGCGGCGAGATCCCGCCCACGCCGTGCGTCGCGTTGTTGTCGTCGTTGAGCACATCCGTCACGCCGAACATAAGGTTTGCTCGGTCGTCAAACAGCGGACGGCTCAGCGTCAGGTCCAGTCGGTGCACAGGCCGCGCAGGGGCACCCGATACATCGTCGGCAAACGTCAGATCCTGCCACCGGTAGTTCACGTTGCCCACCCAGCGGTCCACCAGTTCTGTCCGCAGGGTCACGCCTGTCTTGAACTTCGCCGGGTAGAACGCCCGGATGTTCTGCTGTGGTGACTCCCGCAGGAAGTCGTTGTACGCAAACCATGCCGACAGCTTCGTCCCGCCATCGACATACGACAGTTCCGTCTCAAAGCCCGGTGCCGTCGCCTCGCTGCCCCGGGTGATGCGGTACGTCTGCGGGATCGTGGCACTCAACTGCTCGATCCCCACCAGATCGTTGTACCAGTGGATGTACGCCTCGTTGCGCAGCGTCACGTGCTCACTGAGCCGGCTGGTCAGCCCCAGCTCCGCGGCGGTGACATTCTCGTTGACGAACTCGCGGCCCGCAGGCAGCAGGCTGAACGCATACGTCCCGGCAGGAAACGGCGGTGCCGGCAGCGGCGTCCGCTGCGTCGTCGCGTCCCGCAACCCGGGGTACGGTGAGCGGAACGAGCGTGCCCCGCTCACACGCAGCGTGTGATGCCCCGCCTCATCCAGCGTGCCCAGCAGCGAGAGCCGTGTCGACCAGTCCGTCGTCGTCCCCTCGTAGCTGTCCAGCCGCACCTGCGGTTCAAAGGTCAGCCGTTCACTCAGCGCCCACCGGTCAATCAGGTACACGCCCCCCAGCCACTCCGTGTACTCGCTGGCCGGATACACAAACTGCTGGTCCCCGGTCGTCGGGTTGCTCTGGCTGTACCGCACATTGCCGCCCAGCGTCAGCTGGTGTTCGCCCAGCGTCATGTTCACCTGCGCCTCGGTGTCCACCTCAAAGGAGTACACCCGGCTGATCGCCGGCCGATTCTCATCAGCGATGTTGGAGAACACCTGCACGAACCCAGTCGCGTTGTCCCCGAACTTCTGGTCCACTCGTGCAAACACCCGCGTCATGTCCCGCCGCTCGTCGGCCGTCGGCAGGAAGCTCAGGAACTCAAACGGCCCTCGCCGCAGCTCCGCGTGGGCCGCCCCCATCGTCAGTGTCGACTTGTCCCCCAGCTTCACGATCACTTCCGAGTCCAGCCGCAGGTCGCGCGACCAGTCCGAACTCGTGAAGTTGTCGTTGTTCAGCGCATCGCTGCTGCTCTTCTTGTTGTCGTACTCGGCCGAGACCCGGAAGCTCACATCCCCCGCAACCTCCGCAAACCGCAGGTAACTGTACGAATCCCCGAAGTTGTCCCACTGCGTCGACAGCGTCAGCCCGCGCACCTGCTCCGGCTTGACAGTGATGTAGTTCACCACACCGGAAAACGCGTTGGCACCCCACGCCGCACCGCCGGGACCTCGCACAATCTCCACCCGGTCAATATCCCCCACCAGCAGCGGCAGCGACAGCCAGTCCACCTCGGCGGAGAACGGGCTGTTGGCGTTGCGGCCGTTGATCAGCACCAGCAGCCGGTCCGACAGGTTCTGGTGAAAGCCACGCACGCCAACGTCGTACCGATTCCGGTCCGTTCGCAGCAGGTCCACCCCCGGTCCGAACTGCAGGATCTCCGCGATGTTCGTCAACCCGCTCAGCCGGATGTCCTCGCGGTTGATCAGCGTCACCGCCGCCGAGGTCTTGTCCAGCGTCTGGGCCTTCCGCCCGGCCGAAACCACCTCCGGCAACTCATCAAACAACAGCAGTTCCGAGCCGGCCACCGGCTTGGTCGTCTCTCCTCCAGCGGGGTCGCCGCCACTCTTTCCACCCGATCCCCCTGTCGGTGCGCCCGGGGTTGCCGCCCCGCCGGTGGCAGTTGTGGACGCAGGGCCGTTCCCGCCCAGGCTCGACGCCGCCGCTGCAGCCGGCTCTCCCGCCGCCGCAGCCTGCCCCGCTGCGGCAAGCACCGCCAGCGTCAACGCGCCAACCACGGGTCGACGGGCGGCACACGGTTTTGCGGTGCGTCGTCCCCGATCCCCCGCGCACAATGCGGGCTGTTCTTTGCTTTTCATGGCCCGGGGCCTATCGGCAAGCTTTCAGTTTGTTTCTAGAAACTTGGCGACAGAACCTGCTGATTCCCTAGGTGACTCCTGCGAATCCCGCACAGTCCACACCGTCCGATCTTCCCTCACCCCTCGGGGGTCTCCCCGACGTCACCAACGGTTCTGCTGGCGGCCATTCTTGCGCGTCCGATCACGCCTCCCGCTGCCCTCCGCCCGCCGCCGGTCTACGATTCTCCGATTCTTCAACCCACACCGGGGCCGATCTGGTTTCGACCGAGCGTGTGATGTTGCAGGTCGCGCGTCGTGGAGCATGCCGGCCACGTAAAAAGCATGCAAAACAATAGTTGCCAATAACAACTACGCTCTCGCTGCCTAAGACTTAGGCGGCACGTCCCCGGCGGCACGCCCGCAGCTGCAGTGGACGAAAAACGCGGGCTGGCTTTCGTGGGGCGACCCCGGCAACGAAAGTGAGATCCACCGGGTTCTAGGAATGAGACGATCCTGCCATGGGAGCGTCCAGACTGAACGCAAATCAATGGCTACACGCGTAGATGCTTGCAGCTGACCGTCTCGACACGGGGGTTCAATTCCCCCCGGCTCCATTTGCTCCTCGCGCTTGCGCCCCCACCGGGCAAGCGCTGCCAGGCCTTGCCTCCGGGCTCAGGCGACCGGCCAGCGCTCGATTCACACCACAACGGTCGTGATCCCCAATTGCCCCGGGGCCAGCAGCGTGCGTTGGTTGAACCGAGGCCTGCACCAGAAATCTCACTCCTCCCGGTCGCCTTCTGGTCCCCGCCTGCGGGCGTTGATGGCCTGCAAGCCCTGCATTCCCTGCCTTGGATGATGGTGTGACTGTAATTCTGCCGTGCAGATCCAAGATAACCTGCTTCAGACCGTTGACATCCACCCGGTCTGCCACTCCAATATCTTCCGTCGATCCCCCGGGGCAAGGTAACGATTCTGGGACTGCCCCCTCGCTGTGACCGAGTTGCGGAGTGAAGAGACATGCCCCTCAGGCCGCTTTTTGCCATGGTTGTGTTCGCCGCCGGAGTTGTCTCGGGCATCGCTCCGGCATTCGGCCAGCTCACCATCCCCACGGTGCCCATCGGCAGCCCGGGCAACGCTCCCGACCCGCTGACCGCGCGGCGGTACGGCTCGGTCGCCTACACCTACAACATCGGCGCAACCGAGGTAACCAACGCCCAGTACGCGGCCTTCCTCAGCGCCGTCGCCGCGGCAGACCCCAACGCCCTGTACAACTCGGCCATGGCGGGCGCCTTCGGCGGCATCACCCGCGCGGGGTCGCCGGGAAGCTGGACCTACGCCACGATCCCCGGCCGCGAGAACAACCCCGTGAACTACGTGAGTTTCTGGGATGCAACTCGCTTCGCCAACTGGCTGCACAACGGCCAGCCCACCGGCCCGCAGAACGCCAGCACCACCGAGGGCGGCGCGTACACGCTCTCCGGTGGTACCGTCTTTTCCAACACCGTCACCCGCAACGCCGGCTGGCTCTGGGCCGTGACCAGCGAGAACGAGTGGTACAAGGCCGCGTACTGCCAGCCCGCCGCCCAGGGCGGCGACGCCGACGACTACTGGTTCTACCCAACGTCGAGCAACACCTTCAGTGCGGACCAGGCCAACTTCATCGGCGGTGTGGCCAACACCACGCCCGCCGGAACGTACGCGCCCAACTTCGCCGGGGCCTTCGACATGGGTGGCAACGTCTGGGAGTGGAACGAAACGATCAGCTCAAACTTCACTCGCCGCGGCATTCGTGGCGGCTCATTCAGCGATCCGGAAATCTACCTCTGGTCCAACAACCCGCTGGCCGCACGCCCCAGCACCGAGTCCGAGGCCATCGGCTTTCGTGTCTCCTCCATCCCCGGTCCCTCCGCGGCCGCGCTGCTCCTCCTCGGCGCCGCCGCCGCGATCCATCGCCGGCGCAGCATCGGGGCCCACTCAAGTTCCGCGCCCCGCGAGTACAACGAGCAGCCTCCACAGTAAGAGCCCGAGGGGAAGCGAAGGGACAGTGAGCCGCTGGCCCTCACCCCGATCTCCCAACCCACACAAAGGTGCCTGTGCTCCCAGTGCACAACAACCCCCCCGTGCCCACACACCGCCCCATTGGAGCCCGAAGCGGAAGCGCCCGGGCCGGTGAAACAAAGCCACATTCCCCAATCCACTCACCAACACAAAGGTGGTTGTGCTCTCAAAGCACAACCACCTTCGTGCCCGCGATCAACTTCACTCGCGCAACACCGCTCCCCGGCCCGGGCGCTTCCGCTTCGGGCTCCAAGAACGCAGTCCCCGCCTTCATCCTGCGCATCCTGTCCATCCATGTTCCCAGCGTCTGCCTTTCCCCCGTGCCACAACCCTCGCCAGTTCCTCTGGCGAGGGTTGTGTGGTGCGAGTGAGAACGTCCTTGCCACAGAAGACCCGCCGCCATAGGAACCCCAGGCCGGCACTCCGCCCCATTGGAGCCCGAAGCGGAAGCGCCCGGGCCGGTGAAATGAAGGCACCGCCCTCAGACTCCCGACTCGCACGAAGGTGCTTGCGCCCTCAGCGCACAACAACCTCCATGCAGGCGATAACTTGAACGAACGCGTCCACAACCACCGGCCCGGGCGCTTCCGCTTCGGGCTCCAATCAGGCGACCCCGTCCTCATCCTGTCCATCCTGCCCATCCATGTTCCGAGCTTCTTCCTTCGCCGTCAGGAAGACAGCAAAAGCAATGGCGGACGGGGCGAAGAGAAAGGAGTCACCGGCCGACGCCCCGTCTGCGATGCAGCGCCCCAAGCCCGCAGATCGCCAGCAGGGCGGCCGAAGATGGGCCGGGGATCTGGGAGACGCGGAATCCGACGTCGTCTAACTCCACGACGGCGGCGTAGTTGGTGCGGTTGTCGGCCCGCAGGAGGACGCCGGAGGTGCTAAACGCCCCGGCGCGAATGCCGCGTCTGGAACCCAGGATGATGGCCTCATTCCATTCACCCACGTTGCCGCCCATGTCAACGGTGCCGTAGAAGTTCGCCGCGTACGAGCCCACGGGCCGCGTGGTGTTGACACCGTTGCCGAAGTAGTTCGCCTGGGACGTGTTGATCGAGTTGCTGGAGTTTGGGAAGAGCCAATAGTCGTCGGTGTCGCCGCCCTGAGACGCGGGCTGGTGGAACGCCGCCTTGTACCACTCGTCCTCGCTGGTCACGGCCCACTGCCAGCCAGCGTTGCGAGTGATGGTGTTGGCGGTGATGCCGCCGGGTGTGAGGGTGTACGCGCCGTTCTCCGTGGTGCTGTTGTCCTGGAAGCCCGTCGGCTGGCCGTTGTGAAGCCAGTTGGAAAAGCGCGTGGCATCCCAGAACGAGACGAAGTTCACCGGGTGATTCGCTCGCCCCGGGACCGTGGAGTAAGTGAAGGCGCCGATGTTGCCGGAGCGGGTGATCCCGCCGAAGGAGCCGGCCATGTTCGAGTTGTACAGGCTGTTGGGGTCATCAAACGCGACCGCATTGAGGAATGCGGTGTACTGCGTGTTGGTCACCTCGGTGGTGCCGATGTTGTACGTGTACGCCACCGAGCCGTAGCCCGTGGTCGGGTCCGCCGCGTTGCCGGCGTTGCCGATGGGGACGGTGGGGATGGTGATCTGGGCCAGGGCCGCTGTGGCCGCCAAGCCGGTAACGGCTGCGAGCGCGGCCACGGTAACGAACTGCTTCAAAGACATATCTCTCTCCTCGGGCTTCCGCCCGCTCTCGACACGGCACGAACCAAGTACACCCTTGGCCCGGCCCGAAAGCCGCGGCCCCGGCGGTGGCCGGGGGCACGGTGAGTGGTTGAGTTACGACCGGCGACGACGGGCGGCGAGCATCCCACCGAGGCCCAGCACCGCGGCCGCCGAAGGCCCAGGGATCGCTACAACGCGGAAGCCGACCTGCTCGCGCTCGAAGGTCGGAAAGTAGACGTAGGCGTTGAGCGGGGTGAGCCATCCGGCGGTGTTGTCGAAGGCGCCGCCCCAGGTTGGGCCGCGGATCAGGCCGGCGGCGATGGTCTCGTTCCATTCGTAAACGTTGCCGGCCATGTCGTAGACGCCGGCCCAGTTTGCTGCGTAGGAGGCGACGGGCATGGTGTTGCCGATGCCCGAGGGGAGGTAGTTGGCCTGAGCGCCGGTGGGCGCGGTGTTGCTGCTGGTGGGGTAGAGCCAGTAGCTGTCGGCGTCGCCACCTTGCGCGGCTGGCTGGTAGTACGCGGCCTTGTACCACTCGTCGGCGCTCGCGACGGCCCACTGCCAGTTGCTGTTGCGAGTGATGGTGTTGGCGGTGATGCCGCCGGGTGTCAGGGTGTACGCGCCGTTCTCGGTAGTGCTGTTGTCCTGGAAACCCGTCGGCTGGCCGTTGTGCAGCCAGTTGGCGAAGCGTGTCGCATCCCAGAACGAGACGAAGTTCACAGGGTTGTTCTCTCGCCCGCTGATCGTGTTGTACACGAACGCACCGATGTTGCCGGAGCGGGTGATACCGCCGAACGACCCGGCCATGTTGGAGTTGTACAGGCTGTTGGAATCGTCAAATGCGACCGCATTGAGGAATGCGGTGTACTGGGCGTTGGTCACCTCGGTGGTGGCGATGTCGTAGGTGTACGAAACGGCGCCGCGGGTGCCGTTGATGGTCGTCTCGCCGGCGTTGCCGGGGTTGCCGATGGTCACGGTGGGGATGGTGATCTGGGCCAGAGCCGATGTGGCCGCCAGACCGGTAACGGCCGCGAGCGCCGCCACGCTGATGAAGGACTTCACGGACATGTTTCTCTCCTCGGGCTTCTGCCCGTTCTGCACACGGCTCGGACCAAGTACACCCTTGGCCCGTCCCGAAAACCGCGGCCCCGGCGGTGGCCGGGGGCACGGTGATGTGTTTGAGTTACGAACGACGACGGCGCGACGCCATCAGCCCGCCGATTGCCAGCAATGCGACCGACGATGGCCCGGGGATCTGGGAGACACGAAACCCGAGGTCGTCGCGCTCGCTCGTCGTGGTGATGTTGTTGCGGCTGTCAGCCCGCAGGGTGACGTTGCTGTTGAACGCCCCGCCCCGACGACCGCGGTCGAAACCGCCGATGATCGCCTCGTTCCATTCCCAGACGTTTCCGCCCATGTCGAACGTGCCGTAGAAGTTCGCGGCGTACGAGCCGACGGGTGTGGTGTTGTTGATGCCGCTGAAGAAGTAGTTGGCCTGTGCCGTCGCGATCGTGTTGCTCTGGGTCGGGTAGCGCCAGTAGTCGTCGCTATCGCCGCCCTGGCTGGCGGGCTGGTGGTACGCCGCCTTGTACCACTCGTCCTCGCTCGTCACGGCCCACTGCCACCCCGCATTGCGCGTAATCGAGGCGTTCACAGGGTTTGTCACGCCACCGAGTGTGTACGCGCCCGTCTCGGTGTCGCCGCTCCCCTGGCCGTTGTGCAGCCAGTTGGAGAACCGCGTCGCATCCCAGAATGAGACGAAGTTCACCGGGTTGTTGGCCCGCCCGCTGACGGTCGCGTAGGTGTACGACCCCGCCGAGCCCGAGCGGGTGATGCCGCCGAACGACCCGGCCATGCCCGTGCTGACACCGTCGCCGTTGTAGAGGCTATAGGTGTCCGTCGCGGCGACGGCGTTGAGAAACGCCGCGTACTGCGCGTTGGTCACCTCGGTGGCGCCGATGTTGTACGAGTAGGCGACCGCGCCGTAGCCCGTGGAGTCCGCCGCGTTGCCGGGGTTGCCGATGGGGACGGTGGGGATGGTGATCTGGGCCAGGGCCGATGTGGCCTCCAGACCGGTGACGGCCGCGATCGCGGCCAAGCTGATGAAGGACTTCACGTACATCTCTCTCTCCAGAGTTCTCGCGCGGGCTTCCGCCCGACCTAGACAGGGCACGGACCAAGTACAGGCTTGGCCCGGCCCGAAAGCCGAGGCCCCGGCGTTGGCCGGGGACACGGTGGGTATTCTAGTTACGAACGGCGACGACGCATCGCCATCAGCCCGCCCAGGCCCAGCAGGGCCGCAGCGCTGGGAGTGGGGACCGCTTCGCCGACGATCCGGAAGACGATGAACTCGCCGTGGTCAGCACCGGGGGTCAGCGGGTTGCCGCCGCCGGTTGCCGGGGCCCACACCCAGTTGGCCGCGCTGGAAATTCCGGGAACCGGGCCCCAGAACCCGCCCGGAACCACGCCGGAGTTGTCATAGCCGGGCCATGAGACCGCCGCGGTCCAGAGGTTGTTGGTCGTGGCGTACGCGATCGCCGCGTCAAGCTGCGGCACCGTCGGCAACACGTTTGCCGGCCACGCGCCGGGCGTGCCGAAG
Source organism: uncultured bacterium (assembly GCA_903834785.1). Taxonomy (GTDB): domain Bacteria; phylum Planctomycetota; class Phycisphaerae; order Phycisphaerales; family UBA1924; genus CAILKP01. The sequence continues at coordinate 1,281 of CAILKP010000143.1, read as the reverse complement.
ATCTGCTGGAGATAGTCACCGGCGCGGAACGCCTGCCATGCCGGCGAGCCGGTCAGGATCGTGTTGCCCGTGGTCGTGTTGGTGAACGAGCCCATGAAGCCCTGAGCCACGGCACGGTCGCTGGCGGTGGCGACGTACAGATAATCCGTCGGAGCGCGCCCCAGGACGTTGTAGGTCGCGACAGCCGGCCAGGAGCCGGAACCGACGAACGCCGACGTCGCCGTCGGCGTGCCGAAGTACGTCGAGTACTGGTTGTCCACCGCCATCCGAATTGTCCAGTCCTCAGCCATGGCCGTGCCGGCCAGAACCAGCGCAGCGACCGCGATCGCAGAACCATTCAAGATCTTCATACAACTCTCCTTGTGAGTCGGTGGATTGCTTGTCGGCCAGAACATCTGACTGACAAACGTCCAAGTATGTCGCGTTCTTGGGATCGTGCAAGGAAAAACCGCGTTCTCTTGAACGAAGGTGTGACCTGACACGGCAAATGACCTGACCCAGCACTGGTGGACACACCCGGCCGCGATCACCTTTGCCCATGGCGCCACACGCACCACCCCCTGCCTCCCCGGCCGGGGCTCCTATCCGATCATCCCGTCTTCATCCTGCCCATCCATGTTCCCTTCTCCCCACCTTTCTCCGCTCCTCTGCTGCTCTGCCTGAATCCGCCTTCCTGCCTCTCCATTTGACCATTTGACCATTTTCAACTTTGACTATTTCTCTCCGAGTGTGGTGCAGGCACTTTCTCCCCAGAACACCAGTTTCACCCGAGAATCCTCGCACCAAATCACCTTTTCCACTCGCCTCTCGAAACCCGCCCCACACCGAATTGCCCGGTGCGCACAAGAGCGACACGCCGTCTGACACAATCCCAGATTTTCCATCCCCGTTTTCACGCCAAAAACCCGGATTCTCACATGTTCCTCCCCGAGTATGGCGCAGTCAGGTGCGCACAAGACGAGCGCGCTGCGCCACCTTGTAGAGGCACCATGCAGAACGAATCGCCGCAACCCGAGCCCCTCACCCCCGAGCAGCACTGGAACCTCCAGTGCCACGGTGTCCACCACGCCAACGAGGCCATCACGCGCACCCGCAACTCCGGTCTGCGCTACATCCGCCGCCTCATCGCCGGCAAGGTCGATGGCGACAAGCCCAGCAAGTTCACCGCCGCCAAACTCGCCGCCGCCCTCAAGCCCATCGCCCTGCCCAAGTTCCCTTCTGCCCAGCGTGCGCCGCGAACGACGAACCCCACCACCCCGCGCAAGCGCACCACCGACGATC
>CAILKP010000142.1 GCA_903834785.1 uncultured bacterium | reverse complement strand
TTTGAGTTTGTTCTCGCTGAAGGGGATGGAGCCCTTCATCATGCCGCGGTAGAGGCGGAGGGCCATGCGGATGGTGAGGCGGATGTCGTCGTTGGTTCGGATGGTGTCCAGGACGTTGGCGTGGAAGAGGTCGCGGTGGAGTGTGGCGAAGTCATCGAGTGCCGCACGTTCGGAGGCGGAGAGGGAGGGGGCGGGCTCTGCCGCGGAGGCGGACGGGAAATTGGGCGAGCCGGGGCGCGTGAGCGCGGGGGCGGCCTCGGGTTGCGGTGTGGCGGGGGAGTTGGAAGTGGAGACCATGCTGGAGCCCTCTTAGACGGTGTATGTACGGTACGTCAAAGTTGGGATCTGGCAAGGTGTTTGTTTGGTTTTTGTTTATTTGGATATGCGGATGGCACGTAAGAGAACGCAGAGTTCGCGGAGGGGGGAAGGCAAGGAACGCGGAGGAAGGCAGGGGAAGGCGGAAAGGCGGAAGACGGGGTCACGCAGAGGACCAGAGGACCGGAGAAAGGCAGGGGGAGCAGGAGTCTGGTACACTTTCGTTCATGAGGCAGCAGACCAAGGAGCGGACTTGATGAGTGGGAAGGCGAAGCGGAAACGAGCGGGGGTGGAGGCGATGCAGGTTGTGGCGTTGGAGGGGCGGTTGCCGCGGGGGGCGGGCAGGACCGGGGCGGGGATGCTCAAGGCGTTCGGCCGCGCTGAGGTGGTGCGTGCGGCGGATGGGGCGCCGCTGGTCAGTATGGAGGATGGGAAAACGAAGATTCACCCGAAGGCGGAGAAGGTACTGGCGGGACGACCGTTTGCGATCCGGTTGAAGCTACAAGACTCATGGGGGAGTGCCTGGTTTACTCGGCCGACGCTCGCAAAGTTGAGGCGGATGGCTGGGTTTACGGGTGTGTTACTGGTGCCGCAGCGGGTGGCAGCACGGCGACTTAAGAACGAGCTCCGGTGCACCATTCAGGTCGAGTCCCGATCGGAGAAACTTGCGGATCGGGTCTTTGCGATCGGGATCGCGAGCAAAGCTCGGATCTGCAGCAAGAAATTGCGTCATCGGGGCAGAGCCATAGTCATGGCGCAGATAGAGGTACCGGAGGCGAAGCTGGGTGCTGCGGTTCGAGCGGTTGAGGCGTTGGTCCGCCGCGAACGGCAGGCGGTCAAAGTCCGGTTGGACGTGACAGGCTCCCCGGTGGCCAGTACAGCGGCGGCTATACCGTGGAGTGAATGCCTGGAAAGCGAGATGTTTAACGTGGTCTCGATCGGGCTGCGATTGTTCGGCTGAGGAGTACGGCGCAGTGCGGACACCTTGAAGTCAGCGGGCTGGAGAGGATTGGCACATCGGCGACAGGACTTGGGTTGCGGTAGGATCAACTTCTTATGGAATTCAGCTGCTGGGAGCAGGTGTGATGGGCAAGCCGACGAAGAGGCAACGCAAAGCGGTCGAGGGGATCGATGTGGTGGCGCTTGAGCAGGGGGTGTTGCCGGCGGCCTGCCGCACGTGGCGGGGGATGCTTGAGGCATTTGGCCGGGCGAAGCCGGTGGAGGCGGCAGGCGCTGTTCCGTTGGTGAGCCGTCACAACGGGCGGCTGAAGATCAGCCGAAGGGCGAAGAAGGTGGTTGCGGGCCGACCGTTTGCGATTCGGCTGTACCCAAGAGGCTGGCTGGATGCACTTGGCGTGACCGGTGAAGCGCTGGAAGTACTGCGTGGGTTGCCAACGTTCTGCGGGTTTGTGTTGCGTCACCCGCGTGCGAGACGTGGCCGGTGCACGAACGATGTCAAGTTCTCAGTTTTTGTTGAGTCGCGTTCGGCAGCAGTTTCGGACAAGGTCTTCGAAATCGGAAAGGCGAGCAAGGCAGTGTTTTGCTTGAGAGTTGTGAAGCCGACGGGGTCGATCCTCACGAAGCTCATAGTGCCCGAGGCGAGCTTTGATCGCACTATCGTGCGACTTGAACGGCTGATTGCCAAGCAGCGGCGGCCTGTCAGGGTGGGAGCCAGCGGAGCCGGATTCCTAACGAGTGGACCGGGGGCCGTGGTTCTTTGGCGAAAGGGATTCGCCAGCGAAGTTGTCAGTTGGGTTGAGGTGGAGTTGTACTCCCGCGGGCTGAGTGGTTGGAATGCGTGATGCAGCGAGCGTGGGGGGAGCTTCGAGCGAGGCGGTGAGGTTGAGGGAGTGGCTTGGGCTACGGGTACGAGATCATCACCTCGGTGCCCGGCGTCGGTCCCGTCACCGCCGCGATCCTGATCGGTCACATGCCCGAACTCGGCCAGCTCTCCCGTCAGGCCGTCGCGTCTCTGGCCGGACTGGCTCCGTTCAACCAGGACAGCGGT
>CAILKP010000141.1 GCA_903834785.1 uncultured bacterium | reverse complement strand
CGACGAGGGGCAGGCCTCCAGGCCCACCAGGGCCGCCGGAAACCGGCTCAGAAGCTGAAGCAGCCCCGCTCGCCGGACAGCCTTGCTGACGATCACCTCACCCGCCGCGTCAATCGCGTGAACCTGAAAAACGTTCTTCGCCAGGTCAATCCCGACTGTGGTAATCTGCTCCATGGACGGCGCTCCTCTGATGATGTCCTGCAACGACAATCATCATGGCACGCAGATGCCGCTCACGAGCGCCGTCCACACCATCACCGTAACCCCTCGTCCGCGTACGGGGATGGAACCCGCGCAAGCGCCGCCTCCACCAGCCGCGTCTTTAGTCGCGCCTTCAGGACGCGCGCTTCGGAGAGCAGGCGACAGTCCTCAAGCGGGAGGTTCGGACGCGATTCGATCCACATGAAAACTAGGCCTGGACCGCCTGCCTGCGCCCCAGCAGAGCGGTGAGCTCGGCCGGTTTGTCGATCGTGAAGTCCGGCGACAAGGCCGCGCAGGCGGTGGCGTCGCCATAGCCGAAGCGGGCCCAACAACTGGCCACGCCGCTGTTGCGGGCGAACTCAAGATCGACGTCGGTGTCGCCCACCACCAACACTTGGTCGAGCGGCGGGCGCCCGGCCCGTGGCAGCACATGGTTCAGCAGCAACGCCGCATCGGGCTTCCGCGGTCGCCCGGGAGCGTCACCCAGGACGAAGTCCACGAGGTCCGCAAGGCCATGGTGGTCGAGGAAGGTTTTGATCGCGGCTTCGCCCTTGTTACTCACCACGGCCACCGCTGTCTGGGAAGCTTTCAGCTGCCGGAGCACCGGGTCGAATCCAGCGAAGGGCCGCGACGCGGAGACGGCGTGGTCAGGGTACTGGGTGCGGTAGACATCGACGAGGCGGGCCGTCTCGGGGTCGTCGCAAGGAAGGCCAAGGGCGGCGGCGACATGCTTTAGGGTGGCGTCGAGCGGCAGGCCACGCCCGACGGCCGCATGGAGGGCGTCGTGGTTGGGCTTCACGCCATTGCTATCGGAGAACGTGGCGGCCAGGGCAGCGATTATCGCGGGTCGGGTGTCGGCAAGCGTCCCGTCGAAATCCAGCACTACGAACTGGAACGCACGCGGGAGGACTTCTATCATTATACAAATCCAAATTGTATTTTTCGTTCTTGCACGACTGGCTAGTGCCAGCTTCACTACAAGTCAATTTGCAAGTTGGCGGTGTCAATGAACCGCCCCGAGTTTCCCGGAGGTTCTGACCTGTGAGAAGGAAGGAGTGACGGTGACACTTTACTTAACCCCCATCCGGCTGTACCGACCCCCATGGCCCGCCTCTCCCGCGTCGTGATCCCCGGCGTCCCGCACCATGTGACCCAGCGCGGCAATGGCCGGCAGCAGACGTTCTTCGAGCCGGGCGATTATGCGCTCTATCTCGACCTGCTGGCCGCCGCTGCGGCGCGGGCGCAGGCCGAGATCTGGTCCTACTGCCTGATGCCCAACCATGTGCACATTATCCTCACCCCATCGGACGAGGCCGGCCTGTCGCGCACCT
>CAILKP010000140.1 GCA_903834785.1 uncultured bacterium | reverse complement strand
CCCTGCGGGCCTGCTCCGAAACCACCGTCCACCGCCAGAGGGCGAGAAAAGCCGCGGCCAGTACGCCCAAGGCGGCAGGTATCGGTGAACTTCCTTGGACAGACGGTTTGATGAGCGGGAGAACCAACACGGCACCAAGGACAGCGAGACACCCGTACGTCACCGTCACCCGCGTGTGGCTGTGCCCGGCGATTACCAGCCGCTGGTACAGATGCGACCGGTGTGCCTGGAGCACGTTTTCCCGGTTCTTCAGCCGCCGCAGGAAGGTAAAAATCCCATCGGCCAGGAACGGCCAGACGAGGATCGCGCCGATCGTGAGGCTGCGGACGAGGTCCAACCGTCCGCCGGCCTCGACCGTCGCGAGAAAGGGCAACGTCGCAAAGAAGAAGCCCAACACGGTACTGCCGGCATCTCCCATGAAGATCTTGGCCGGGTGCCAGTTGAGGGTGAGGAAGCCCACGGCCGCCGCGGCGACGACCGCGCCTACCAGCTGCACAGTCGGCAGCCGCAGCACGGTGCCAATAATGGCCCAGGTGGCCCCCGCGACCACCGCCTGCAGCCCGGCGATGCCATCGATTCCGTCCATGAAGTTGTAGACGTTGATCAGGCCGACGAACCACAGCGCTAGGATCCAGTAGCCCACGGATCCTGGCTGGAGCCACGCACTCAGGGTCCCCGTCCAGCCGCTCGCTAAAGTCTGCAGTGACCCAAGAGCTACGCCGAGAATCAGTGCGGCGACGGCAAACTGAACACCAAATCGAATACCGGTGGGCAACGGCTGCAGGTCATCCACCAGACTGACGGCGTAAAGCGCCGCCGCCCCGGCGACTGCAGCCCAAACCAGCCCGCTCGCGGGTCCTGCCCGGTTAAAACCTGCCAACACCAAGAGGATCACCGGCACAAATGCCGCCCCCCCGAGCCGCGGCACGGGAACCTGATGGGAACTGCGGTCATTGGGTAAATCCAGAAGCGCATTGCGCTGCCCGACCGACCGGGCCACCCGAACTGCACCTGTAGCCGCAACAAACGTCACTCCCACGATTATTACACCTATCGAGCTTAAGATCACAGAGTATATATAGTCGAAGGGCCCCAAGGGGTCATGTCGTGAATCGTGACACCACGATCCGAAACTCCGCATCACGCGCCCCTCCCGCCTGCCGGAAACGCCTCACCAGCGATGCGATACCGGATGGGCTGCCCATTTGGAGACGAACGGCGAGCCAGGCATTCGAAGCCGAGGTGGTCTGCTTGAGCGCTGCCGCGAGTCTCACCTTCGCGGGTGCGCACTTTGCGGGTGGCAGCGCACCCAACGACACGCCGAAGGCAACCGCGATCTCCCGCAACTGCTCCTCCCACCCCCTGTGCCGCAGCGCCTCGTGCGCATCGCGATCCAAACCGAGGATCTCACAGCGTTCCCTTCTGGAGACGCCGGTGGTCAAGCGCTGCCGCAACTCCTCTTGAAAGGCGGCCGAGCCGAGTGCCCACCCGCGGCTCAGGTGCGCGAACTTTTCCTCCCGTGAACCCGGCTCGGCGGCAGCGAGCACATCGAGGTACGCCAGATAGGAGCGCCATCCCGGAGGGCTGTCACGCAGCCCTCCGCTCTCGGCAAGCAACATCGACGGCTGCAACCACCGCGGTCGTGGCCCGCTCACAAACCGCCCTAGGCTGCTCCAACGGTAGGACAGCAACCGGTCCGCCGGGACAACACCGGCCCGGACCGGATTGAGATGGATGTAGTGGGCCACCCTAGCCAAGGCGGCGCCCGGCTCGACGTGCAGGGCTTTGAAGCGACCTTGAAACGGCCGCCCCGTCTCACCCCGGAACCGGTTCGTGCGCGCGCTCCATGTTCCCTGCAGCCACTTCATGCCGGCGCTCAGGTTCGGTTCCGCAACCTCCAGCGCCAGGTGAAAGTGATTGCGCATGACGACGTAGGCGTGCACGTCCCAGCGGAATTTCACGCACGCCTCGTCCAGGCACCGCAGAAACGCGTCCGCCGCACCACGTCGGCTGAAAAGATCGCGACGGTAATTGCCGCGATTGATCACGTGATAACAAGCACCCGCGTAGTCTAACCGGAGTTTTCTCGCCACCCGGCAGGTTTCGTCGCTTTCCGGACTCGGTCACAAGCGCCGCCTCTACCCGTTTTCGGGCAAATCACCGGCACCCCGTATCACAATTCACGACGTGACCCCTTCGGATCGGCCCACCCACGTTCGCCGTGACGAAAATCGCCCCGAGGCTCAGCGCCTGGCCCGCCAGCAGGACATCGTACGGACCGATCGGTTGAGCGTTTGGCCGCCGCGTTTCGAGATGCGCGCGCACCAGCCCGGCATGAAAGGCGGCGT
>CAILKP010000139.1 GCA_903834785.1 uncultured bacterium | reverse complement strand
TCGATGCAGCCGTTCGTGTCCCCCGCCTTGGTGCCGGCCGGCGCGGGGCAGTACCGCAGCGTGATGCTGCCAAAGTCCGGGTGGCCGGTCTTGGGGCACACGCTGGTAAACTCGTCGGAGACGTGCTCAATAACAAACGGCGTGGCCGACGGGGTGGGGAACGACTCAAGAACAGAAACATCAGGCATGTTGCAGTATAGAGACTGCCCCGCCGGACGGCGCGTGGCCTGCTCCTGCAGCCGCACCGCGTCACGCCTTCAAAGTCGCCCTGAGGGTGAGGATTTCAAACGCCCTGAACCGGACCTGGCTGATGCCCGTCGCCGCATCGTGCGCAAAGCCCTCCGGCACCTCAGCAATCGGCTCCTCGGTCAGCATCACCGGTTCCACGCGCTCCACGCTCGGGTGCCAGTGCAGCTCGCCCGCCTCCTCACGGCCCGCCGTCTCCACCAGCCGCACAATCACGCTCCGCGGGCTCGTCTCACCGGCCTGGGCCTCGGCAAACTTGCACGCGGCAAACTGCACCGCGGACCCGCCCAGCCACCATTCCGCCCGGCACAGCGGCGGCAGTTCATCGGCCTGCGCTCCAGTCGCCGGAACCCGCTCGGTCGCCACCGGCTGGCACAACTCATCGGCCGCCTGCACAAAGTGGTTCGTCCCGCTGGTCACAACCAGCCCGACTGCAAACTCATGCACGCCCTGATCCGCATCTGGGTCTGGATAACTCGTCCCGCGGCAGATCGACAGGCCGATCTCCGTGCCGCCGCCCTCCACGGCCGTCCGGTGCCGCACGCTGGAGCCGTACTTGCAGTCGTTGATCACCGCGACCGCCCCGTTGTCGTGCACCAGTGCGACGTACCGGTGATGGGGGAGCTCCATTGCAGCCCGGCTCAGCGGCCAGCCCGGGTTGATCGGCCGCTCGATGTAGCCGAACCCGCAGTCGTACCTCGCCACCGCCGCCTGGCGTGCAATCGGGAAGTTCAGCTTCAGCAGCGACTGCTTCTCGCGCCACTGAAGCCGTGTGCGAATGACCGGCTCGCCCCCGTTGGCCGCCGCCATCGTGATCGTCTGCATCAGCACGCTCGCGGTGCCGATGGGCCGCTGCACTTCCAGTATCACACACGCGGCATCCGCGCGGGTGATCTCCCACCGGGTGGCCGGGGCCACCTGCGGCTCGGGCTTCTGCATCGCTTCGGCATCAATGTCCCAGGCCTCCCACATCCGCGGCACATCGTCGTACAGCACCGCCTCGTTGGCCGGCCCGGCCAGCAACTCCCGCTCGCCATCCAACCGCATCGACGCGATCCGCCCCAGCGAGTCGATCTCGACCGTGCGCCAGCCGCAGTTGATCTTCAGTGTGCGGCCCGCATCATCGCGGTGCAGCACCGTGACATCTGAAACAAAATCGTCATCGTCCGCCGCCGCCGTTTCCGCCGCATTGCCAAGCACAACCACACCGCTGCTGTCGCCGTATCGCCCGCCGCGGAACACCGCTGTCGGCTCGGCCAGTGCTCCGGTGCCCAGCTTGCCGGCAAGCCCGGTCATCGCCTGTGAAATCACCGCCTCCGCTGCGGCACGCACCGTGGCCATCTGCTCGCGGGCATCGGCGTACACCCAGCCGATGGACGATCCCGGCAGGATGTCGTGGAACTGGTTGGTCAGCAGCGTCTTCCATGCCCGGTCCAGCCCGTGCGCTGCGCTCACACGCGTGCCGCAGTGCAGTGCGTGCAGCACGTCGAGCATCTCGGCCTGACGCAGCAGGTCCTCGCACTCTCGCATCGCTCGCTTCAGCCACGCCTGCGTGGTCAGGCAGCCGCGGTGGGCCTGCAGGTACAACTCGCCATCATGCACGGGCACCTGCCCGCCAGCGGCCTCCATCAGCCGCACATCCTCGTGCAGTGCTGCCAGAAACTCCTTGCCGCCCGAGGGCCTGACGCTGGGAAGCCCATCGCACCGTTTGGCCAGGTTTGCGTAGTACGCCTGCTGGGCAGTAGGCCCGCCGCCGCCATCACCAAAGCCGTATGGGTTCAGGAACCTTGCCCCGTGGGGCTTTTCCTCACCGCTGAACACCGGCCGTGCCACCTGCTTGCTGCGGTGGCACCGCTCGGCTCGCACCAGCTCGCGCGGGCTGTTGGTCGCGTTGTAGTCATGGTTGGGGGTAAAGTGCGTGAGGACATCGCTGCCATCGATCCCGCGCCACCGGAAGGTGGTATGCGGGTACGGCGTCGTGTCGTTCCACGCCATCTTGTTGGTAATGAACGTCCCGATCCCGCTGAGCCGGCAGATCTGCGGAATTACGCCGGAGAATCCGAACGTGTCCGGCAGGAACAGTGACTTGGGCCCGCTCCGCTTGCCAAAGCGCGCATCAAACCACCTCGAGCCGTGCAGGATCTGACGAATCAGCGACTCCGGCGAGGTGATCAGACAGTCCGGCTCCACCCACATCTCGCCGATCGGTTCCCACCGACCTTCGGCCACACGCTGGCGGATCTGCGCGAACAGTGCCGGCGCCTCGTCCTCCACCATCGCATAGTGCTGGGCCGAACTGGCCATGAACGCAAAGCTCGGGTCCTGCTCCATCACGCGCAGCACGTTGCTGAAGGTCCGCTGGCACTTCCGCCGGGTCTCGCGCAGGGGCCAGAGCCAGGCTGTGTCAATGTGCGCGTGCCCCACGGCGTGCCCCACCATCGCTGTCTCGCCCGGGTTCCGTCGCAGTGCACTCAGCAGCCCTTCCAGCACCGCCGGTGCATGGGCCCGCACCGCTGCCGGGTCGCGGCCCTTGATCTGCCTGACCGCCCGCAGCAGCGACTCATGCAGTTGGCTCGCCCGGCCGCTCTGGAACATCGGCTGGTCCTGCGCCCACGGGGCGGCAGGGGTGAACATCGGCGGCGCAGGCGGGCACAACTCCCGGATCACACCAATCGCAAACTGCCACGCCCACACCAACTCCCCAACGACGGGATCGCGGACCACAAGCTCCGCCCGGTGCAGCCGGCCCGGTGTCGGGCTCAGCCACCGCCGCTTCACATCCGCCGGGTCCCAGTTCAATCCGACCGCGCCAAACTGGTGATTGCACGCCGCCTCAACCATCAACTCCACCGCCTCGCCGCCGCTGGCCCGCGACAGCACGGGTGCCAGATCCCGATTTGGATCAAACCCATGGTGCGGCACACCGTTCGCAAACAGCAGCCCTTCCGTCTCACTGTCAAATGCCAGATGCACCGGCTTTCCGGCCCACTCCGCCAGCACGGTCCCCGTCAGCTTGAACCAGCAGGTGCTCCACGCCGGGCCCCACTGCCAGCCCAGGGCCACCGGCTGGTACTGCTGCCCAGCCGCCGCGGCATACGGAACCGGGTCCTTGGTTTGCCACGCCGTCACGCCCAGCGGCACCGCGGCCACGGTCGCCGCGGGTTCAATGACCCGGGTCAGGTACGCTTCAAGGGTGTCACACGAGGCAATCAGCGGGTGCGGCATACACCCGAAGGTATGAACCCTCGCACGGTCTTTCCGGCCGAGGCCGTTTTCGCTTCGAAACCCCGCCAGCACTCTCCCAGTCGCCCCGGACATGCAAAGATGCCTGCATGACCACCGCTGGGAACACTGTTACGCCCCCTCCAGCCCCGTCCCGGCTCCTGTCGCTCGATGCGTTCCGCGGCATGGTCATCGCCCTGATGTTCCTGGTCAATCTCTCCGGCAGCCGTGCCGCCTTCCCTGAGTGGTTCGGACACGCCGGGTGGAACGGCGGCGCGCACGGCCAGTGGCTCGCGGACTTCGTGTTCCCCTGGTTCCTGTTCATTGTCGGTGTCGCCATTCCCTTCTCGATGACGTCCGGCCGCGGCCAGGCGCTTTCGACTTCCCAGAAGCTCATCTCCGCGTTCAAACGCTCGCTGATTCTCTACTTCCTGGGCGTGCTGCTGTTCATGGCCCGCACCAGCATGGACCGGGTTGACTGGGTCGGCGCGGGCAACGGGATCAACGGCTTTGCGCCCAAGCTCGGCACGCCCATCAGCTGGGGCACGCTGCTGCACTGGGACATCATGCCGCTGATCGCCCTCGGCTACTTGGTCGCTTCGATCCTCTGGTTCACACCCCGTTGGTTCCAGATCGGCTTCGTCGTCACAGTGCTTGCCGCCAAGTTCGGTCTCATGCCGCGGCTCGATGAGCAGGCCGGTCTGGAGCGAGCAAAGTGGATTGCCGGCCGTACCGATGTGGAGGCGGAGGCCCGCCGAATCGGCTGGGTCGGCACCGGGCTGACCCAGGGCCTCCCCGCCGCGTGCTGTGTCGTTATCGGCATGTGGGCCGGTCAGTGGCTGGCCCTTCTGCGTGCCGCGGGCACGGCGGCTGCCGCCGTCACTGTTAATGCAGCGGGCGGTCGCGATAGTGACGCCTCCCGGGCCCTCCGCCGCGGCTGCTTCGTGCTCTTCGCCGCCGGGCTTGTGCTCGTTGCCGTCGCTCTGGTGCTGGCCTTCCCGCTTGGCCACCGCATCAGCAAGGACTTCTTCACGTCCAGCTACGTCCTTGTCAGCGCCGGCTCGGGCATGTCGCTCCTGGCGATCATGTACTGGCTGATCGATCTCGTCGGCCTTCGCCGCGGCGTGGCGTGGTGGTTCGCCGTGCTGGGCAGCAACGCCCTCTTCATCTACCTCGTTGGTGAGATTCTCTGGACCATGGTCTGGATGCGCTGGCGCTTCCGCGGCCCCGACGGTAACGGGCACGTCATGTTCACAGCCCTGCAGGCCCACATGTCCAGTCTTACCTCGGCCGCCATCGGCCCGTGGCTGGCCGTCATCATCTACACCATGGTCTACTGGACGATCTCCTGGTACTTCCAGCGCCGCGGCTGGATCATCAAGGTCTGATGGCTCATCCGGCTCTGCCGTCCGTCACTTCGCCGCTCGTCGCTTTCCTCAGGCCCAACAATGCTCTTCCTTCTGGTTCTTCTGGGTCTGCTCATCGGCTGCTTCGGAACGCTCGTCGGCGCCGGTGGCGGCTTCATTCTCATGCCGTTGCTCCTGCTCTGGCGACCGGGTGAAGAAGCCGACCGCCTGACCGCACTTTCGCTGTTCATGGTCCTCTGCAACGCCATCAGCGGGTCCGTCGGCTACGCCCGGGCCGGTCGCATCGATTACAAGGCCGGCTTCATCTTCGCCGCCGCCGCACTGCCCGGTGCCATCGCAGGCACGTTCCTGGTTGATCGCATCCCCCGTCAGCAGTTTGACTACATCATGGCCGGCGTGCTGACCGCTGTCGCAGTCTTCCTCCTCTGGCGGGGCGAGAAGCGTGTCGGCAAGTCCTCTGGCTCCGGCAGCCAGGCCGAGGCGGACGCTAAACCCCGTCTTGGCATCGGCGCCGCCGTCAGCGTCGGCGTCGGGTGCATCGCCAGTCTCCTTGGCATCGGCGGCGGCATCATCCACGTGCCGGCATTGGTGCATCTGGTCCACATGCCGGTTCACATCGCCGCGGCAACCTCTCACTTCGTCCTGGCCATCACCACCTCCGTGGCGGTGGCCATCCTCGCCAGCCGCGGCATGCTCACCGGCCAGTGGGACCAGGCCCTCGCCCTTGGGCTGGGCGCGGTAGTGGGGGCCCAGTTCGGTGCCCGTCTTTCCGAACGGCTGCCCGGCGGCGTCATCGTTCGCGCACTGGCCATCGCCCTCATCCTCGCGTCTGCGCGGGTTGTCTGGCAGGCGTCAACCCGGTCATGAACCCGGCAGCAGCCGCGCGGGCAGTTGGCCGTCCTGGACTGCTCTCTGAAGCATCAGCGCGAACTCGTCGCCAGCGCGGGCGACGCGATAGTCCGGATTCGTCGCCGTGTACTCCCGCCACACGGACGCCGCACGTTCCTCGTCGCCAACTCTCAGATGGCAGAGCCGAAGCGCCGCCACGACCCAGGGGTCCTTCGGCGATCGTGCCGCCACCTCCACCGCGCTCTGCAGCGCCTCCGTCCGGTCGTCGGACGCGGCCGCTAGCTCGGTCGCAAGTCGCAAGAGAGCTCGCCGCGCGGCTTGCGCATCCGCCGGAGTTTGCAGCAGAGAACGTGCGTACGCCGCCGTCTCGTCACGCAGGGTGGCGTACCGCTCGCGCCGCCCCGCCCGGAGGTACAGCTCGCGTGTCTGCATCAGCTGCGTGACCCGGTGCTCCAGGGTCTCGCTCCGCGAACCTCCGGCCGCCGCGAAGCGTTCGACGGTGCCCAGGTTCGTTTCACGGAGGGCGATCGCCTCGGCAATGTTGCCGCCCGTTGCGGCGCGATCACTCTCGATGCTGTGCCGCACAATCTGGAGCCGGAGAACCTCCGGATCCTGTGGCGAGACCGCCGCCGCTTCTTCCAGGAGTGCGCAGCCCTCGTCGAACCACCCGCTGATCACACCCGGGCTGCTGTTGTCAACCGCACGCTTTGTTGCCGTCAGCAGTTCGCTGATCAGTTGCAGCCGCGCCGACCGGCTCTCGGGCTGCAGCTCCAGCAACCTGCGCCGCGCATCGACCAGCCGGTCCTCCATCGCCAGAATCCGCAGCCGTGTCGCCGGGTCCTCGTCGAAGAGTCGAAGATTCGAGTACGCGCTGGCCAGCTCGCGGAGCGTCCCCGGTGCTCCCGGATACAGCAGCACCAGCCGATCCGCCAGATCGGCCTGGAGATTGACATGCCGCGTGCCGAGCGGATACTCTGCCAGATCGCGGCAAAGAATCGCCAGTCGCTGGTGGCTGTACAGCAGATTGCTGATCGCCCGTGCCGAGTTCGGCTCAGCCGCAGCCACCTCCTGATCGATCGCCAGGGCCGCCAGGTAGTACTCCCCGCCTTTCTCATCCTGCCTGAGCTGCCGGTGCTGATCTCCCACCCGCACCAGTGCAATCGAGACATCCGCTGCGGAGACCAGTGCTGGCTTCTCACGCCGCAGCCGCTGCAGAATCGTCGCTGAACGTTCCAGTGCCGGCAGTGCTTCCGCCGCTCTTCCCACGCGCTCCAGCGCATCACCTTTCAGCCGCAGCAGCCGCGCATAGTCACGCTGCAGCTTGCCGTCACTGGGATACCGCTCAATAAACCCCTTGATCTGCGGCTCAAGCCGGCTGATCACCCGGTCCAGGTCCGCCTCCGCTCCCAGCCGGTCCGGCAGCAGCGTCGCCACTTCGTTCAGCAGCGCGGTTGCCGCTTCACGAGCGTCATCCTGAGCCCGGGCCAGCTTCCCCGCCGAGATACTGACCGCAATCGTCGCGCCAATCAGCGTCACCAGTGTCGCGGCACCGAGCGCCGATGCCGCTCGATTCCGACGCACGAAGCTCATCGCTCCGGCGATCACCGACGGCGGCGGCAGTGAAACCGGCCGCCCCTCCAGCCAGCGCTGCAGATCCGCCGCAAGTTCGCCCGCCGTCCCGTACCGGTCATTGGGCAGCCGTGCCACCGCCTTGAGCGCGACCCACGACAACTCCGGCGGCACGTTCGGCCGCAGCCGCCGCAGACTCCGCGGCTCCATCGATCCCAGCGCCGCGGCAATCTGCCCGATCGTCTTGCCTGCCAGATCCACCGGTCCGTTCAAGGTCAGCAGGTGGTACAGCACCACGCCCAGCGCGTACACGTCGCTCCGCGTGTCCACCGCCTCGGCGGTGCCCGTCGCCTGCTCCGGGCTCATGAACATCGGTGTGCCCATCGGTCCCAGTGCCTGCGTCGTCGTCGCCAGCGACGCCGTGGCATCAGTCAGCCGCGCAATCCCAAAGTCAATCACCTTGACCATCGCTTCGGCACCCTCGCCCGCAACCAGAATGTTCGCTGGCTTAAGGTCCCGATGCAGCACGCCCTGCTGATGCGCGTGCTGTACCGCAGCCGCCGCCTGCTGCACAAGCACCACCACCGCCCGCAGGTCCAGGTTGTGCTGCTTGACAAACGCGCCGATCGTGCAGCCCTCAACGTACTCCGTGACGATGTACCCGCGTGCAACACCGTCGGCGCCCGGTGCCGTAACATCCGTCGCAACGCCGTGATTCAGCACCGCCGTGATGTTCGGGTGCCGCAGCCGCCGCAGCGCATCAACCTCCACGCGAAACCGCCGCTGCCCCTGCCGCGTTGCGGTGCTGGCGTGCAGCAGCTTCACCGCCACACTTTTCCCGCCCGCGTCCTGTGCCAGGTACACCCGCCCGCCGCTCCCGCCCGCCAGCCGCCGCAGCAACCGCATCCCGGCAAACATCCGCGGCAACTCCTCCGCCACCTCCGGGTCAGGCAGATCCAGCGGATCCCACTCCGGCGATGCAAACCCATCCTGCTGGCCGCCGCCCGTCATCGACTGCTGTTCCGCCAGCACCGGCGCAATCGCGGCCAACTCCACCTGCCGCGGCAGTTCCCCGCTCCGAATCCGCTGATCCGCGCCGAGTAGCTCCGCCAGTTGCCTGGCGACGACCGCGTCCCCAGCCGCCCGCTCCAGCGTCACCCCGTGCGAGTCGCCCCCGGAGGCCGAAGCGGCATCAAACGCATCCCGCAGCAACGCCCACTGCTCCGCCGTCAGTTCCATGCTGGCTCGTGGGTGTGCCAAGGAGTGTGCTCGACTCGGACCGGGGTGTGACCTGACCTTCACCGTCTCTCAGCGGAAACGCCCGCCGAACCCTCACGCCCCACGCGAGATTTCGCGATTATTGCATATGCAGCGTCAGCCACGCCCTCAAAAAACGCAGCTGCTTCTCCACCGTCCCGACGGAGCATCCCATCACCGTCGCGATCTCCGCCACCGCAAGGCCCGCGAACGACCGCATACGCAGTACCTCCGCCGCGGCAGGGTCGACCGCCTCGAGCTTGTCGACCAGCTCAGCAATCATCTCTGCATCCACTGTCCCCTCCGCCGGATTGTCAGACGGCTTCCCGTTTCCCGCTCGCAAGCCCGCCACGTCGCCCCCGGCATCCAGGGCAAGGGGCCGCTGACCACCACCTCGCTTCTGGCTCCGCCGGGCCCGCGCGTGGTCAACAAGCACCTGCCGCATCGCCCGGGCCACCAACGCAAAAAAATGCCGCTTTTCTGTTGGAACTTCGCTGATCCCCAGTTTCAGCTTCACCAGCGCCTCGTGGAGCACCGCGGTCGGCTGCAGGGTGTGCCCTGGCTGCTCCTCCCGGAACACCGCCCCGGCCAGCGACCGGAGCTGGCGGTAAGTCTCCACGGGCAGGTCAACGCCCGGTGACTGCAGCATGGGCAGACCGCTTACCGGCGGGCTGGCAAGCCCGTTTTCCGCGGCGGCAAACTGCTCCGACTTCTCAGATTGCACCACACACTCCTGCGCCAGTTCCAGGCAAGCCCGTTTAAGTTCCCATGCCAGAACACACGTCAGCCGGATTGTATCCCAGGCGGGCGTTTCCGCAGCAGGGCAATCGATCAACGGGAGGCCTGAGTAACACCAGGTGAAGTGCCAGCGATCTGTACGGGACCACCTCCCAGCCAGCCATGACACGTCGACACCGAGCCACAAGACGCGCCGAGGTCCTCAAGGGTCGCAGTCGGGGCAGCGGGGGGACGGGGGAGGGGGGAGGGGGGGAAAGCCACTTCAGGGATTTGAACCCTGGACCTATGCTTTACGAAAGCATCGCTCTACCGCTGAGCTAAAGTGGCCTCGTTCGCTGTCAGGCACCAAACGGTAGTCTGACAGGGAGGCAAGTATCGGCGCGTTCCCGGTGATTGTCCAGCGGAACTGGTACCCCGGCGGCATCAAACAGAATCCAAGCGGCCAGGTTTGTTCGGGTCCCACGCCCTTCCCGGCTGACCGATGGTCCCGAAACGAATCCCGGCCGCGGCGTCCCTCGCCGATCCTGCGGATAACCCCCGTGCCGGACCGGCATCGTGTACGCTTGACCTGCGTCTGAACCATCCGGTTTGTGCGAACGTGCGGTAACGATGTGGCGAATTGCGATTGCGATGCTCTTGGGTGATAAGCCCAAGTACCTGGCTCTGGTTTGCGGGCTTGCCTTTGCCGTGCTGCTGATCTCTCAGCAGTGCGCCATCTTCATGGGCCTGCTCATCCGCTCCACCGGCCCGCTGCAGAACGTCCGCCAGGCCGACCTGTGGGTCACCGACCCCGCCATCAAGTGGATCAGCGAGACCCGCAATCTCGCCGAGTCCGATCTCCAGCGCATCCGCTCCGTCCCCGGCGTGCTCTGGGCCGAGCCCTTCTTCACCGGCCGCGCTGCCGCTGATCTGCCCTCCGGTGCCACCCGCATCGTCAACCTCATCGGCATCGACCGCACCACCATGGTCGGCCAGCCTCCCCTGGTCACCGCCGGCCGGCTTGAGGATCTGCGTATCGAGGGCGGCGTGCTCGTCGAAGAAAGCAGCCGCGCCAAGCTCGACAACGTCTCCATCGGCGACACCCTCAAGCTCAACGACAAGCGGGCCGTCGTCGTCGGATACTGCCAGGCCAAGCCGGGATTCGATTCCCCCGCGGTCGTCTACACCACCTTCGCCAACGCCATCACCTTCCAGCCGCTCGGTCGCAACACAGTTCCGTACATCCTCGTCAAGGTCAAGCCCGAGGTTGGCGTCGAGGCCGTGCGTGCGTCGATCAACGCGCTGCCCGGGGTCAAGGCGCTCACTTGGAGCGAACTCAACGCGATCACGATCCGCTTTATCCTCATCGAGACCGGCATCGGCATCAACTTCTTTATCACCGTGCTCCTTGGACTGGTCGTCGGCCTGGCTGTGTCCGGTGCCATCTTCTACCAGTTCACCATGGAAAATGCCCGTGCCTACGCCGTGCTCAAGGCCATGGGCACCAAGAACTGGAAGCTCATCGGCATGGTCCTGATCCAGGCCGCATGGGTCGGCCTCATCGGCTACGGCATCGGTGTCGGCCTGACCGGGCTCTTCACGCTCCAGTCCCGCCGGCCCGGCACCGAGCTTGCCGCGCTTTTCCCCTGGCAGTTGCTCGTCGGTGCCTTCGTCGGCATGATCGCCTGCATCTCCGTCGGGTCCTTCCTGAGTCTTCAGAAGGTCCTCCGCCTGGAACCTGGAGTCGTCTTTAAGTAATCGTCGCTCCAACGCCTGCTCGTGATCCTCCCCCATGCCAATCCCGATCCCGCCTCCACGGTCCGGCTCCCCGAGACCGCCGTCTCGCTCCGCGGCGTGACCAAGGCCTTCGGTTCCGGCAACCTCACCGTCCACGCCCTCCGCGGCATCGACCTCGACCTCGCCGCCGGCCAGCTCGTCATGCTCGTCGGTCCTTCCGGCTGCGGCAAGACCACCCTCGTCTCGGTCATCTCCGGTGTGCTTGATGCCGATGCCGGCCAGTGCAAGCTCTTCGGTGTCGACTGGAAGTCCCTCTCCGGCGAGCAGAAGACCGCCCGCCGCGCTGAACTCGTCGGCTTCGTCTTCCAGAGCTTCAACCTCCTCGCCCCGCTCAGCGCCTGGCAGAACGTCGCCGTTCCGCTCATCATCCGCGGCATGAGCCAGGCCCAGGCCAAGGGACCCGCCTGCGACGCCCTCGCCGCAGTCGGCCTGGGCGACCGCACCGAGGCACGCCCGTCCCAGCTCTCCGGCGGCATGCAGCAACGGGTCGCCATCGCCAGGGCGCTGGTCGGTAAGCCCCGGCTGCTGGTCTGTGACGAGCCAACCGCCGCCCTGGATGCCAAGACCGGCCAGACGGTCATGGACCTGATCCTCGCGGCCTCAAAGCGGGTCGATGACCAGGGCCGCGGCTGCTGCGTCATCGTCGTCACCCACGACAACCGCATCTTCCACTACGCCGATCGCATCGAGGAAATGGAAGACGGCCGCTTCAAGGAAGCCCCCGCCGATTTCATCATCGCCGAAGCCCGCCACCACACCTGAGTCTGTTTCGCGGCCGTGATCCGGGGGGTGGCAAATCAAAAAGGACAAGAGCGTCCCGCGTGATTGGCGCCTTGCCGGCACCACTCTGCGAAACGCTCTTACCCCACGAGTCTGATCTCCGCCCGGAAGGCGGTTGGTAACTGCTTGTTGTCCGCTTACCGCGGGCTGTCGATCCAGCCCAGCGGGTATCCGGTCGAAACGCCGGGGCCCATCGCGTCAAACCACGAGGAACCCGCGCGGAACCAGCGGCCGCCTGAGCCCATCGCGTACACGTCGTTGGAGGTAAAGTCGCCAACGTCCTGATTGCCGCCCGCCTCAAGTACCGGGCCCTTGGGCAGCTTCATCGATTCGACATGGCCCTGCAGGAACGCCATGTTGCCCGCCTTGTCGTGCCGAGCGCTGAGCTGGTCCTCGTTGGACCACAGGCCGTCCGTCACGTTGGAGTTCCACCAGTAGCCGTCTTCCTCAGCAAACACCGGAATGCCGGTGAACCGGGTGATCAGCGTCGATGCCGATGCGGCGGCAACCAACCGGGGCCGTGACCCGAAGTCGGTCTGGCTGGCCCGCAGGACGCGAGCCTGGCGGTGCCAGCCCACCATCGTGCTCGTGTCCATCTTCGTCGAGCTGGCGCCCGACATCATCGTGTAGTCAAACTGCACGTCACGCTCAGTCTTGAACACCTGGCGAAGCATCGCCTCGACGGAGGTTTCCGGGGCGGTACCGGTGCCCGAGTTCGCCTTCCTGCGGCGGTTCTCCGGGCACTCAAAGATGCTGTCGGAGTTCGACAGGTAGCTAAACAGCGGGCCCGGTACCCACGGGTTGGTGCCGGTCAACCCAGTCGACGGCCGTGTCATGTTCTCGGGAACAGCGAACCAGTACCGCCGCACCTGCCCGACGCCGGGTCGTGTCTCATCGGCGTAGCCCTCGATGATCCGGCCCTTGTTGTCCGTGCCGTAGGCGATAACACCCGTCATCACCTGCTTCATGTTTGCGGTGCACACCACCGTGCGGGCCGCCTGACGCGCCTTGCCCAGCGACGGCAGCAGAATGCCGACCAGCAGTGCGATGATCGCAATGACCACCAGCAGCTCAATGAGGGTGAAGCCACAGCGGGTGACAGAACGGTGCGATGAACCAGTGCGCATAAGCGGGACTCCGAAGTCATCAAAACGAAACACAAACTCCACGAGATCGGCGGTCACCTTCGTCTTACGAGAGTCCAGAACCCCCGGACTCCCGTACGATGCCAGAACAGCACTTCCCCAGTCTAACACTCTTTTTCGACATTGCAACTGTTACATGTAAAATGAAACGGTTCACATTTCGCGGGGCCGCCTCTCGGACGCTGATTCTGCGCTCCCATCGCCGCTTGTCCCCCTCTAACTGGCCCCAAACAGGGATTAGTACTCTTGGTAACCAAGCCCCTCCCTGAAACCAGTGGAATCGCTCTCACGGCGTCCCGTCAGGGAACCACAGGCACGCCACCGACAGGTCATCATCGAACCCGACGCCACCCGCTGGCGGGCCGCCGCCCTTCGTGCCGGTTCCCGCCGCACTCCCAGTTCCACCATTACCACCCATCATCGCACTGAACTTTCGCACCGCAGTTACGACCTGATCAGGAATGGCTCCCGCATCCGTCGAGTCCGCCACCATCGCCACCAGCCGCTCAAAGCCAAAGATCTCCTCCTTGCCCCCCGGCAAGGCTGACTGCTCGACAACGCCGTCGCTGACCAGCACCAGCCTGTCGCCGGGGCCAAACGGCACCGTGACCGGGTGAAACGGCGGCTCGGCCACCCGCATCGGTGGGTCCGTGCTTTCGCCCACCCGGCAGGTCCCCGCCGACTTGATCGCCCAGTACCCGTGTCCCGCGTCCACATACGTCAACTGCCCGCTCTTGCGATCGGCGATCCCGCAGAACAGCGACACAAACTTGTCCCCAGCACACCGCGTCTCCAGGAATGTTCCCAGCCGCGTCAACGCCTGTGACAGCATCGCCTCCGGCGGGCCAGCCTGCACCGCCGCGGCAAGAAACGCGTGCGTCATCGCCCCTAGCAGCGCGGCAACCACCCCCTTGCCCGAGACGTCGCCGAACCAGAACGCCGCCGTGTCGTCCGTCAGCCGCACCATGTCAAACAAATCGCCCGCCACATCGCGGGCCGGAATGATCCGATAGCTGTACTCCAGCCCGCCAGCCCGGCCCGAGACCGGCGGCAGCGAGGCCACCTGAATGCCCAGCGCCGCCTCCATCAGAGCCCGGTGCCGCTGACGCTCCTCCTGCAGCACACGGCGGTTGATGCCCGACAGCGCCAGCCCCGCTAGCTCCGCGATCGCTTGCGAGAATGCCGCCGCATCCGCTGCCAGCGGTTGTTTCGTCCGTCCCTCATCGCTGTCCAGGTACAGCAGTTTGTCCACCACACTGTCGAGCTTGACCGGGATGCACAGGGCCCCGCCACCTGGTCGCCGATCATCGTGTTCAGTGCCGCCATGCCGGCACCGCTCATTTGCACCGTGCGGCCAGTCATCGCCTGCGCCAGAATCGTCCGGCTGAAACTCGGGACGGGGTCACGCCCCGGCACGCACCGTGTCGCCACGACTTCCACCGCATCCGTCGCCGCACTGATCAGCGACGCACGCGTGTACCCCGTTGCCTCCAGACACGCCTTGAGCACCGCCGCAGCCACCGCCGGCATGTCCGCCGCCGCGTTGAGCGACGCACTGGCCTGCAGCAGAATCTGCAGTTGACGCCGCTCCATCACCTCGCGGCCTTGAGGCGGAATCACCGAAATCGTGTGCGCCGGAAGCTGATCCCGCACCGATGTCACTGTCGTCGCCGACTCGGACCCCACTTTGACGACAAACGTGAAGGCACCGAGCACCACGCTGTCGCCCGCCCGCAGCGTCGTCCACATGGCCGTGTCCACCCGCTGGCCGCCGACAAACGTCCCCGCGCTCGAGCCGTTATCCCGAATCTGCCACACCCCCGCGCTCTGCCGAAGCGTCGCGTGACTCCGCGACACCGTGCGGAACGGATCGATCAGCTGCACCTCGCAGATATCCTGCCGGCCGATCCGCGACTCCTGCCCCTCAGACTTGTGCACCACCCGCAGCGGCTTGTGCGACGGGCCGGCAACCGGTTCAAGCACAAGTGGGGGGGGCTCGGTCTGCAGCAAGGATTGGGCCATGGCGTTCGACTTCAGCAGCTCAGGGCGGCAACAACAGGCCGCAGGACGCGTTCACGGGTCTGGAGCCTCGCTCGCAGCCCGACAATCAACCCAAATCGGAAACCCGGCGGCCAGGAATTCCAGTAAACCCGGGACGTGAACAACGGTACACGTTTCAAGCAAACCGCTGCCGCACAACAATGCTCCGATCCGACCACAAATCACGTGTGATGAATATACCAGAGGATCCGACCATGCGCGGCGGTCAGCCCCAACTTTTTTCCCGCTTTTTCCCGCTGCTGACGGTCCTGGCCGGGCTGTTCACCTTCGGCTCCCTGGCAGGTTGCGACAGCCGCGTCGCCCAGGACACGCCCGATGACACCATCGCCACCGCCTTCCGCCTCGTCAAGGAGGGCCGGGCCGAGAAGCTCCCCCGCCTGATCTACGCCGACTCGCGGGAGTTCCGCTCGGTCCTCGGCCGCGTCGAACGTCTCGCCGGTGCCATGCAGGACCTCGGACAGGCCGTCGCCAGGCAGTTCCCCAATGAGGTCGCCGGGTTCGCCAAGCAGGCTGAGGAGCAGGTCAAAAAGGCCGCCGCCGCAGCCGCCTCTCCGGCCGCCCCGGCAGCACCAGCCGCCGGTGGGGCCAAGCCCAACCCTGCCGCCAACCTGGCTGCAATGTTCCAGCGACCCGGCCAGGGTGCCAAGCCCGCGACCGCCGCCGGTGCTGCAGCCAAGCCGCCGGAAGGCGAGGAGCGGCGGCGCGAGTTTGAGCAGATCGTCGGTCGCATCTTCGCCGATCCCTTTTCCTGGATCTCCTCAGTCGAAGGTCGCCTGACCACGCAGCTCATCGCCGATGACCAAGCCGCCGTACTCCTCGATGGTCAGCCCGTTCCGCCCATCGGCCTGACCATGCGCCGGGCCGACGGCAAGTGGTACTTCGAACTCCCGCTGAACCTTCCCGTGGTCTCCGGCTACGTCCCCCAGACGTTCTCCGAATGGTCCATCGTCGGCTCGCTCATCCGCGTCTTTGAGAACACAGTCCGTGAGCTGGCCGATGAGGTCAAGGCCGGAAAAATCGCTCGCATCGAGCAGCTCTCAGAGAAGGCCGGCGAGAAGGCCTTCGTTCCCGCCGTCATGGTCTTCGTGGCCTACGGCAAGGAAATGGACGTCCGCCAGCGCCGCGAGAGGATCGTCGGTGAACTCAAGAAGAAACTAAGCGAATGGAGCCGCGAGCGTCGCGACAACGGCGACGATCGGGACGTCCTTCGGATCTTCACCGATGCCACCGTCCGCCTCGCCGTCGAGGATCTTGATCTCGCCGTCCGCCGCCGCGTGGCCGACAAGGAAGCCAAGCTGCCCGAGTTCGCCAAAATGGAGCGGGCCGACCTGAGTAACTACATCAGTGGCCTCTACAAGCCCGTCGGCGTCACGGTCGACATCGCCGCCGCACCGTCGATCGATGAGCTCAAAGCCGCCGGACAAAAGGCCGCGGACTACCGCAGGCCCAAGACCAAGAGGTAACCCTCCGGCGGATCAGGCTCCGCATGCCGCTCCGGCAGCGGTTTACCGCTCCGTCAGCCCGCCGAGGAACTCACGCTCCGCGACCGCATCCCAGCCCATCTGAGTCGCCAGCTTCTGGCCCTCGGCCAGCATCGCTTCGCGATCGGCCTCGCTCCGCGGCAGTCGCTTGAAGATCTCCGTCGCCAGCTTGCCGCAGGCGTCCAGTTCATGCCGCTCGCGCTCCTGGCTGGTCATCGCAACCAGATCCCTGATCCGTGCCCCCGCATCCGCCACCGTGAAGTCCACCGGCAGTACCAGCCGAGTCGACTCCATGTGCAACTCGCCCAGCGCCCGCTTGACCAGTCCGCAGCAGCCCGAGACCGTGCTGATCGCACACAACGCGCCGGCGTGCAGCGGCTCCAGCGGCGAGATTCCAAACGGCTCGTACACGCTGAGGCCAAACTCCAGGTCCGTCGCCCGGCGAAGATCATCAAACGTCATCTCCGGCGGGCACGCCGGCCCAAGCCGGGATGCCGACCAGCCGAACTGATTGACCATGACCAGCCGAATCACCGGCGGGCGGCCCGCCGCCGGACAGGCTGCGTCAATTGACGTTTGTGTTTCCGTCATCTGACGGTAGATGTCCGACTCAGGCCCCGCCAGATCCGCG
Source organism: uncultured bacterium (assembly GCA_903834785.1). Classification (GTDB taxonomy): domain Bacteria; phylum Planctomycetota; class Phycisphaerae; order Phycisphaerales; family UBA1924; genus CAILKP01. Next base: position 30,287 of record CAILKP010000139.1, on the reverse strand, counting down.
CCCCAGTGGTGGTGATCCGCCGGCCACTTGTGGTGCCTGGCCAGTTCGGTTACCTGCTCGGTCGTCCGCGGGGTCGCACCGCAGGTCAGCAGCAGGTACGCCGCCGTCTTGCCCTCGCGGGCCAGCATCGGTGCCAGTGCCCGCATCGTCATGTTGTCACGCCAGATGCCCTTGCTCGGCACCGGCCGTGTCACGTGCGTGAAGACATAGTCCGGGCGGTAGCCCAGCACGTTCTGAAGATACTTGTCCATCATCTCCCGCGACCGCCGCACCTCAGTCCGCGTCAGCTTCGCCGCCGGCACCGCGTTGTAGCAGACCTTCACCGGGCCGCGCTTCATCTCAGGTGACAGGAACCGCAACTCCTCGGCGGTCTCCTGACCCACCGCCAGCACCGCGTCAAGGTGGTACGTCCGGCTCACCAGCGCGTGGCGGCTGTACTCTGACTGATCGCCGAACACCTCGCCCACGAACATCCCCGCTTCCGCCGCCGCACGCATCGCCGGGTAAAAGGCCACATCGTGCCCCGGCAGGTTCTCCACGATCCGCCGCCCGGTCGAACATTCGTGCGCATGGAACGCCGTGCGGAACCGCCGCCGGTCCATCGAGCATCGCAGCGCCGTCGGCACGCCCATGAACTCATGGCCGATGACCCACGTCGGCGTGATGGACTCCGGCAGCAGCGCCACCAGCGCGTGATACGCCGGGTCCGCCAGACGCACCCACTCCTCAAAGTCCCAGCCCCGCTCGTACCGCATCGAGTCGATGCCGAACTTCTCTGCCAGCAGGTACTTCATCCCGCCCAGCCGCTCCTTGTTCGGCTGCATCACGTCGATCAGCAGCAACTCGGCCTCAGTCCGCGCGTGCGTGCTGTCTCCGGGCGTCTCAAACCACCGCGTGCCGTACACGATCCGCGTACCGAACGCCCACTCAATCGGCCGCAGCTTCGCGCCAAGCCCGTCCGGATCATGGTTGTCCATGCCCGAGTAGATGCACTTGATCGCGTGCTCGCCCAGCCGGTGCTTGGGGTCGCTGACCTGCCGGTCCGCATATGGCAGCGGGCCCAGCAGGATGTTCCGGGCCACCTTGTCCTTCAGCGGGCGCGACGTGATCAGCCCCTGCAGGACCGTGCCGATGCCGCCCATCTGCTCCCAGCCTTCGTGCGTGACATGGACGAGGTTGATCTTGTTGCTCATGTGCATCCGTACTCGCGGATTGGCCGGTTCTGCCGCCCGTTCCGCCAAAACATCTCGGTTCAAGGTACTCAGTTCGTTCTGTCGTCTTGCCGCCAGCAAAGCCGCCCGCCCACGTTGCGGATGACTATCGGCCCGGCAAGCACCGCGGCATCGCCCGCCAGCACGCAAAGCACCGTCGGCAGGTCTGTCTGCCTTGCCGCCAGCCGCGTCCGAACCTCCAGGCACGTCCGATCACCGCACTCCGGCTCGGGCCACTTCACCACCACAGCCTCCTGCAGCCCACGCTCGGCCATCACGCCCGAGAAGTGCGCGGCATCCGCCATCGTGTCGCCGTGAGGGCCCCACACAAAACCGTCCGGAAGTTCGGAGATCCCGCTCGTCACGTCGTGCCGCCGGTCGGGCCGGCCTCCACACGGCCCGTGCCCGCCCCGCCCGCACCCTTCGCCGCTCCCGTCGCAGCAGGCGTGGCAACGGCAGCGTCTGCTGCCACCATCGTTCCGCTGATCAGGCCGGGCGCATACAGCTCTCGCTCCAACTGTCCGTCAACCAGCCGTCGCGTCGTCAGGTAAAACACCGCTGAGGCCGAGCCGATCAGCGATACTGCCCAGCCGGTCATCACCACACCCAGCATGCTGAACCAGAAGTGCGCCAGTTTGCCCGCCTGGCCGACCGAGCCATCGGCTTTCAGCAGCGGGGCATCATCAGCCAGCCGCACATCCGCGGCCAGAAGCCAGAACCGACCCGCCGCCGCCACGACCGCCCCAGCCACACCGACGGCCACCGACACTACCGCCGCCAGCACCGCCAGATGCACCAGCATGTGCAGCGGCCGGGCGATCACGTACGCATAGGTCCGCTGCACAATATCAAACCCGTCCGCGTTGTCCGCCGCCGCCGCACCCGGTGCCAGCAGCGCCCCGATCACCCCGATCGTCGCGATCAGCACCACCAGCACGCTCAAAGCCAGCGGCACCGGCAGCAGCAGCGCGGTCACCACGTTCAGCCCGCCGACCCGCAGCATCCCGCCCATCAGCCACAGCCCGGCCGCCCCCAGATACACGATCACCAGCGGCGTGAGCCACGCGGCAACCACCGACCTCGTCCGTTCATTGGCAAGCGCAAGCGTCTGCCCGGTCGGTGCATGCTGATGCCGCCCGAACCGCAGAGCCGCCGCTCGGGCACCCACCGTCGTCGCCCAGGCAAAGCCGGCCGTGCCCAGCAGCGCGACGGGGATCGACGGCCAATACTCCCGAGCCATCTCCGCCGGCACCCGCAGCAGCAGCGTGGTCATCGACTCAAAAGCGTTGCCCAGCATCCCCGCCCGCAACTCCGCATACGCCGTCCCAAGCACCGCACCGGCGCGACCAAGCGGCTCGGAGACCACCCCCGTCCACGACTCGGGCAGACCCAGCGATCGCGGCCACACCCAGTCCAGCAGCGAAACCACCAGCGCCACCAGCGTGCACGCCCCCAGCGAGACCGGGGCCAGTGCCAGCCGCGGCGTTTGAAGCAGCCCCGGCCACAGCAGGTGCCGCGTCAGGTCGCGCAGCGTCACGGGGCTCCGCACCAGCCGAGGCGGCGTACCGCGGCCGGCCGTGCTTCCGGTGCGTTGGTCGGTGCCCGGTCCGGGGTCACGATCAGGGTGATTGCCTTGCGTCAGCATTCGATCGCCATGATACCGCCGGCAAGCCCCCCGGCGTGACGCGCCATACGCTCACCGCTACAGATGACCAACTCTCTGGTGAAATACTCCCTCGGGGCCGTCGCGGTCCTCTTCATCGGTCCGCTTGCCGCCGTCCTCCTCCGCGCGTGCGTCAGCATGGATGGTTCGGCGCTGGTTTCGCCCCTGCTGGCCGTCAGCCCCGTCATGGCCTACGCCGCAACTTTCGGCATCATCGCCATGGCCGCAGGCATCGGCTGTCTGACCGCTCGCCTGGTCGGCTACCGCTGGGGCCTGCTCTCCGCCGGGTTGGTCATCGTCTGGCCCGCCGCCCGCTCGGGCGACATCGCCGCCGCCTTCAGGGTCGCAGGCAACTCCTCCGCGCTCACGCGCCTGGCCATCGACGGCTTTCTCATCGTCGCCCTCGGTGCCGCCGTCGCCTTCGCCATCCAGCACCTCGCCCGCGATCGCCAGCGGTGGGGGGCCACCGACCACGGCGGGGATGCCCGCCCGATTGCCGCCCCAGTGGCCGCCGCGATCGGCACCGCCATCAGCATCGCCTCCTGCATCCTCGCCTGCTTCGTCATCGCCCAGACCGGCGTCAAGGGCCAGGCCATCTTTGCCGCAGCCTGTGGCAGCATGCTCGCCGGTGTCCTCATCCGTGCGCTCGCCATTCCCGCACCGGCCTTCTCCGTCCTGTTGGGTGCCGCTGTCGTCGCCCTCGCAGGCCCCATCGTTGTCAGCTTCGGTTCCACCTCCGGCATCGAGCGTGCAGTCAACGCCACCGGCGGCCCCGCCATGCTCCGCGTTCTGGGCTGGGACTGGCTCGCCGGAGCCCTCATCGGCCTGCCCGTCGGTCTCGCCTGGAACACCCAGCACCACGACCACGAGCAACCCAGCCAAACCGCGGCAGCACGGCCCGCATAGGGCCGGTACCGCCCCCTCGCCCGGCAAGCTCCATGCCCCTGATGCCCGCGAGTTGATTTCTCGCTCTCCAGCCAGCACCTCCGAAGGACCCCCGGCACCGCCGCGCGTCCTCAGTAAAGGAAGATGATGTCCAGTTCAGTCAAGTCTGCCTCCCCCTCCGCCCCCTCCTCCCCCTCCGCGCCGGCTTCCGCCATGCCCGATGTCCAGGGCAGCGGTGATCTCCGTCGCGTCGCCATCGACAAGGTCGGCGTCAAGAACGTCACCTACCCCATCCGCCTCCTCCGCCCGCCCTCCGCCGGCGGCGGCGAGCAGACCACCGTCGCCACCATCGACATGTACGTCTCGCTGCCCCACGAGAAAAAGGGCACCCACATGAGCCGCTTCATGGAAGTGCTCAACAGCTACGACCAGGCCTTCAGCCCGGCTGACATTCCCGCCATCACCCGCACCATCCGCGACCGCCTCGGCGCGTCCGATGCACACTTCTCCGCCTCCTTTACCTACTTCATCAAGAAGTTCGCCCCCGTCACCGGCCAGCCCAGCCTCATGGACTATCAGGCCTCCTTCACCTGTGCCGCCGGCGCGACCGACGACTTCATCCTCGGTGTCAAGGCCCCCGCCACCTCGCTGTGCCCCTGCAGCAAGGAAATCTCCCAGTACGGCGCACACAACCAGCGTTGCCTGGTCGAGGCCCGCGTCCGCTTCAACGGCCAGCTCTGGATCGAAGACCTCGTCACCACCCTCGAAAAGTCCGCCTCCATGGAACTCTTCGGCGTGCTCAAACGCCCCGATGAAAAGTTCGTCACCGAGCGTGCTTACGAGAACCCCAAGTTCGTCGAGGACATCGTCCGCGATCTTGCCGTCGCCCTCAACAACGACAGCCGCATCGTCTGGTACAACATCGCCTCCACCAACTACGAGTCCATCCACTCCCACGACGCCTACGCCGAAATCACCCGCGACAAGCGGACCGCCCCGTAAACCCGTACCCGGGCCCCCGGCCCAGATCGAAACCGAGGTCAGGCAAGGATGCCCGCTGCGTTTCCAGATTCGATGTACGGCCGTCGGCTGCTGCTGCTCGTGGGCATCATCCTCGTGGGGATGCTCTTGCCTGTCGTGGCCATTGTGCGCCTCACCGTCGTCAAGGGCTCGGCTCTCCGCGATGCCGCAGAAGACAACCTTGTCTCAACCACATGGCTCCCCACGGGCCGTGGCCGCATCCTCGACCGCAAGGGCCGCGTCCTTGCCGCCGATCGCCCAAGCTTTGACATCGCCGTCGACTACCCGGTCCTGACCGGCCAGTGGGCCTTCGCCCAGGCCGCCCGCAAGGCACGCCGCGCCAACAAGGAAACCTGGAAGTCCCTCTCCCCCGTCGCCCGCGAAGCCCTCATCCAGGCCGAGCTCCCCGCCTTCACCGAGCGTCTCGAGACCGGCTGGCGGCAACTCGCCTCGCTCACCGGTGTCACCCTCACCGAGCTTGAGGAGCGCCGCTCCGCCGTCATCGCCGACGTCACCCGTCAGGCCGCCACCGTCTGGGAACGCCAGCGCCTCGTCATGCAGCGCGAGCTTGAACGCGGCCGCGAACTCCTCGCTGATGTCTCACTCGCCGAGGTCGACAACCGCCCCATCCGCGAGCAGACCACCCCCCACGTCATCCTCCGCGGCGTCGATGACCGCGTCATCTTCGAGATCCGCTCGCTGCTCTCCGGAGGCAAGCTCGACGGCGGGCCCGCCCTCATACTGCCCGGTGTCCGCATCATCGATACCTCCAGCCGCGAGTACCCCTTCGACTCCACCACCGTCACGCTCGATCGCACCAGCTTCCCCGGCCCTCTCCGCTCCAATCGCCCGCTCGAGGTCGATGTCAGCGGCGCGGCCGTCCATCTCGTCGGCTGGATGCGCACCAAGCCCTTTAAAGAGGACCTCGACCGCCGCCCTCGCGTGCGGACCGACGGCACCCTCGACCGCGGCTTCTACCAGGACACCGACCCCGTCGGCTCCTTCGGCCTCGAGGGTTCCGGCGAGGATGAGCTCCGCGGCCTCCGCGGCCTGCAAGTCGAGCAGCTCGACACCGGTGGCGTCTCCATCGAGCCACCCGAGCCCGGCCGCGACGTCAAGCTCACCATCGATGCCGCCCTACAGGCCCGCATCGCCGCACTCATGGGCAAGGAGGCCGCCCTCACCGTCGTCCAGCCCTGGCACAAGAACAAGGCCGCCGAGATCGGCGAGCAGCTCAAGGCCGCTGTCGTCGTCCTCCAGATCGATACCGGCGACATCCTGGCGATGGTCTCCACGCCTACCTTCACCCGCGAGCAGCTCCGCTCCGACCCCGACTCCATCTTCAAGAACGACCGCGATCTTCCGCTGCTCAACCGCGCTATCGCCCGTCCCTACCCGCCCGGCTCCATCGTCAAGCCCCTCATGCTCGCCGCCGCCGCCTCCGACGGTCTCGTCGAGCCCGACAGCCGCATCGACTGCACCGGACACCTCTACCCCGGTCAGAAAGACCGCTTCCGCTGCTGGATCGCCAAGCCCCCGCTCAGCACAACGCACACCGCGGTACTCGGCCACCACCTCGACGCCGCCGAGGCCATCATGGTCTCCTGCAACATCTTCTTCTACACCATCGGCCAGCGCCTCGGGCCCGAGCGCATCGTCCGCTGGTACGACGCCTTCGGCTGCGGCACCAGCGCGCTCCAGCCCCGCCTCGGCGTCGGCGATCAGTTCTTCGGCGTCGCCGGTCCTCAGCTCAAGAGCATCCCCAGCGATGAGGAGGAAATGGTCGGTGCCGACCTCGCCCGCTCGCCCGTTCGCCCCAGCTCCGAGGCTCGCCGCGGCGTCTCCCCGTCAGAGGCCACGCTCATGGGCATCGGCCAGGGCCCCGTCGCATGGACACCCCTGCACGCGGCCGATGCCTACGCCACGCTCGCCAAGTACGGCCGCCGCATCGTCCCCCGCCTCCGCTTCGATGCCCCCGTCACCACCGTCGACCTGAACCTCAACCGCGCCGCAGTCACCGTCGGCCTCCGCGGTTTGGAGCGTGCCGTCGGTGATGAACTCGGCACCGGCCACCACATCGTCGTCGAGGGCTCCCGCCTCAACCGCGAGGTCACCTTCAACGTCGCTGGCGTCCACGTCTGGGGCAAGTCCGGCACCGCCGACTCCGGCCTCAAGGCCCGCGACAGCGCCGGCAACATCATCAAGGAACTCTCCGGCCAGCCCGCCAGCATCGACCACTCCTGGTTCGTCGTCCTCGCCGGCCCTGAAAGTGCCGGCCGGCCCACCGTCGCCGTCGCCGTCATCGTCGAGAACGGCGGCTCCGGCGGCCGCGTCGCCGGCCCGCTGTGCAACCAGGTCCTCCGCGCCCTGCAGGCAGAGGGGCATCTGTGATCTCCCTTCGCGACACCACCGCCGCGCACTTCGGCTGGCTCTGCCTCATCTCCGGCCTGGCCCTCTCCTTCATCGGTGTCGCCGCTATCGATATCGGTGCCGCCCCGGCCGAGTCCGCCTCCGCCGCCTCCTCCATCTCGCCTCTGGCCTTCCGCCAGCTCCTGCACCTGGGTGTCGGTCTGCTCGCCGCCGCCGTCGTGGCCGCGCCGCACCTTCGCGTGCTCCGCTACCTCGCCTGGCCGGCGCTCGGCATCTGCCTCATCCTCCTCATCATCCTCCTCCTGCCCTTCATCCCCAGCTGGCTCGTCACCCCCCGCAACGGCGTCCGCGGTTGGATCGACCTGGGGCCGATCGACCTCCAGCCCGCCGAGCTCGCCCGCATCGCCTTCATCCTCGCCGCCGCCGAGTATCTCCGCTATCGCAAGAACCACCGCACCCTCATCGGCCTCCTCCCCCCGGCCATCATCACCTTCATCCCCGTCTGCCTCATCGTCCTCCAGCCCGATCTCGGCGCTGCCCTGCTCTTCATCCCCGCCATCTTCGCCATGCTCGTCGCCGCAGGCGCCCGCGGCAAGCACATGGCCGCCGTCGTCATCATCGGCGCACTGGCCGCACCCGTCAGCTTCCCCTTCCTCCACCCCTACCAGCAGCAGCGCATCATCGGCCTCATCCAGCAGTTCCGCGGCCAGCGCGGCGGTGCCGATGACATCAACTACCAGGCCTACACCGCACAGACCGTCGCCGGCTCCGGCGGTCTCACCGGCTACTCCGATGCCAAGGCCCGCGCCGTCATCCGCTACGCCCAGCTCCCTGAACGTCACAACGACATGATCTTCGCCGTCATCCTCTGCCGCTGGGGATTCCTCGGCGGCATGGCGGTCATCGGTCTCTACATCCTCTGGCTCATCGGTGCCATGGCCACCGCCGCCATCTGCAAGGAGGCCTTCGGCCGCCTCGTCGTCGTCGGCATCGCCATGATGCTCGCCGTCCAGACCGCCGTCAACATGGCCATGGTCCTGGGCTTCCTGCCCATCGTCGGCCTCACGCTCCCCTTTGTCTCCTATGGCGGCTCCTCCATGGTCTCAGTCTGGATCATGACCGGCCTGGTCTTCTCCGTCGCCATGCGCCGCCCCCCACGCATGACCCGCCCCGCCTTCGAGTTCGACGACTAAGCAGCCCACTGCCAGTCTGCATCCTCTGGCAGTTTGGTAATTTGGCCCTTTGGCCATTTCCCCCTTTACCCCACCGTCGAGCCCGCAGCAATCTCACCCGCCGGCGCAATGATCACCACCTGACGGCTCACGTTCCCGCCGGCTGCCGCCGCGTCCTTGGGCACATCGCTCGCCGCCAGCAGCATCCCGCGTGACTCCTCGCCCCGCAGCATCCGCGGCGCCAGGTTCGCGATGATCACGATCGACTTGCCCACCAGGTCCTCCGGCTTGTACTGCTCGCGAATGCCCGCGCAGATCTGCCGCGGAATCCCCGAGCCGTCATCCAACTGCAACTTCAGCAGCTTGTCCGCCTTCGGGTGCGGCTCAGCGGCCAGTACCTTGGCCACCCGCAGGTCCAGTTTCAGAAAGTCATCAATCGTGATCTGCGGCTTAAAGCCGCCCGGCATCGCCTGCTCACCAGCCGCCGCAGGGGCAACTGCGGCGCCCGCCATGGGGGCAGTGGGGTTGGAGGGCGAGGCAGGAACGGAACCGGCAGCAGGATCAGCCATGGAAGCTCTCAGTCAAAGGGAAGTCCAAACACCAGAACAGACAGTCAACTCTCCACTCCCGCCCCATCCCAGTTTATCGCCGCCCCGCCCCCTCCGCCGCCCCGCATCCTTCCGCCTCACTGCCCGCCTTCCAGCACCAGGTCGCTGCGGTGCACAATCTCATCGCACAGGCAGTACCCCAGCGTCGCCCCGATCTGCCGCGTTTTCTTGCCCGCCAGCCGTCCGACTTCCTCAGAGTCATACGCCGTCACGCCGCGAGCAATCACCCGTCCGTCCGGCCCCGCAATCTCCACCACATCGTTCCGGCCAAAAGCTCCCCGCACCGCAACCACACCCGTCGGCAGCAGCGAGCCGTTCTGACCCACAATCGCCTTGGCCGCCCCTGCATCCACCAGCACCACACCCGCCGTCCGCGCCGCCGCCCCAAGCCACCGCTTCCTCGCCCGCGCCGCGCGATCCCCAGGCAGGAACAGCGTCCCCACCGTCTCCCCTGCCAGCACGCGCTGGATGATCCCCGGCTCTCGCCCGCCTGCAACCACCGTCGCAATCCCCCATTTCGCCGCCGTCCCCGCGGCAGACAGCTTCGTCGCCATCCCGCCCGTCCCCGTGCTGGTCTTGTCGGCCGTCACGTTCCGCGATGCCGTCCGGTCCGTCACCCGCACCTCGGGGATCACCCGGTTCGGATCACCGTTCTCATACAACCCCTTCGCTGTCGAGAGAATCAGCAGCAGTTCCGCATCCACCAGGTCCGCCGTCAGCGCGCTCAGACGGTCATTGTCCCCCAGCTTGATTTCATCAAAGCTCGTCGTGTCGTTCTCATTGACAATCGGCACCACCCCGCGGCTCAGCAGTTCCGCCAGCGTCCGCCGTGTGTTGAGGTACCTCGGCCGCGTAGCCAGATCCTCCGCCGTGTACAACGCCTGCGCCACCGTCACCCCGTGCTCGCCAAACGCCTCCGCCCACGCCGCCATCAGCCGCGGCTGCCCCACCGCCGCCGCCGATTGCTTGTGCACAATGCTCGTCGGCGGCGCATCAAAGCCCAGGGCCCGAAACCCCGACGCCACCGCACCCGACGACACCACCGTCACCGCGACCCCGTCCGCAACCAGCGGCACGATCTGACCCGCTAGCCGCTCCAGCGAACTCTGATCCAGCCGCCCCTCCGGCGCAAGAACCGCCGACCCCAGTTTGATCACCAGCCGCCGTGCGTGCCGCAGGGTCGTCCGATCCGCTGGAACTGGTCTGCCTTTGGCCATGGGTTCCAAGTGTTGGTCTGCCGCAGATCGATCGTTGGTCCGGATAATGGTCCGCTCCCAAACTGCTACCCTCGGTCCGGCCTAAGGGGTGTTCCACATTTTCGGGCCTCTGAGCTTTCCGGACTGAAGGAAGCGGTCTGGAAGGTCGATCCCCGACGTGGGACTTTGCCCCGGGAATCACGCATGAACCAGACCGGATCAGAGCTGACAGTTCGCCAGCATCATCGCTTCCCCTGCTCGGTTGACACCCAGTTGGGGGTCGCACCGGCATCGGCTGACCGGGTCAAGCTGTCCCGTGCCGCTCTGGGCGGCGCGTCAGGCATCGCAACTACCCTCCGCGATATCTCCACTGTCGGTGCGGGAATCGCCTCCAAAGTCTACTTCCCGGTCGGCTGCAAGCTGACGATGAACATCGCCGCTCCTGACCGGCCGCCCGTCATGCTGGTCGGGTCGGTCATCCGGGTGATCATGATCGACCGGGCACCGACGTATCTCATCGGTACAGTGTTCGATGGTGCTGACGAAACGACCGTCAAGCAACTCATCAGTGCCGTCTCTCCAGTCCCGATGAGCCCGCCGCCGCCCGCCGCCGGCACCACACCGAAGTCAGGAGGCACCGATGCTCGGTCCTGACGAGTTCGTCATCAACCTGCTCGTCGAGCAGGGGCAGATCACCGCCGAACAGGTGGCCGATGCCAACCGAAACGCCTCAAGCTGGCGCTGCTCCAGCCCGCAGGCACTGATCCGCGCCAAGATCATCACCGCCCGCGATGTGGCCATCGGCCGCGCCATGGTCAGCGAAGTCCCCTTCGTTGACCTGGACAACTACGAGATCGACGTGCAGGTCGCCTCGCTGCTGCCCCGCACTCTGGCCGACAAGGCCGTCGCGCTCCCGCTGTTCAACGTCGGTGACGTGACCACCGTCGCCATGGCCGATCCGCTCGACCTCGGCATCGTCGACCGCCTCCGCTCCGTACTCCGCTCCGATGTCGTCACGGTTCTCGCCGAGCCCGAGCAGCTCCGTACCGCCATCGAGCGTGTCTACTCCCTCATGGGCAGCCGCCCCATGGCCCGCGAGGCCGCCGCCGAAGCCGCCGCGACCGCCAGCTTTACGGGCCGCAATGTCGAGCAGGACCCCATCGTCGCCGCCGTCAATCAGATCATCGGCCGTGCAGCCGAGGAAGGCGCCTCCGACGTCCACCTCAGCCCCGATGAGGCCGAACTCTGCCTCCGCTACCGCATCGACGGCATCCTCGTCGGCCGCCAGGGCCCACCCCTGTCCAACCACCCCGCCCTCGTCCAGCGCCTCAAGGTCATGGCCAACCTGGACCTGACACAGTCGCGCCGACCGCAGGACGGCAAGTTCCGCTTCCCCTGGAACGGCCGCACCCTCGATGTCCGCGTCTCGATCATCCCCACCGTGTACGGTGAAAACGTCGTCCTCCGCCTTCTCAGCGGCAGCCATGGCCTCCGCCGCATCGAGGATCTCGGCCTCCACCCCGTCGTCGCCGAGGAGTTCTCCGGCCTGGTCCACCGTGCCCACGGCATGCTCCTGGCCACCGGCCCGACCGGCTCCGGCAAGACCACCACGCTCTACACCGCACTCAGCGAGCTCAACTCGCCCGAGCGTCACTGCGTCACCATCGAAGACCCCGTCGAAATCCGGCTCCCTCTGGTCCGCCACGTCCAGGTCAACGCCGAGATCGGCCTCACCTTCGCCACCTTCCTCCGCGCCATCCTCCGTCAGGACCCCGACGTCATCCTCGTCGGTGAGATCCGCGACGAGGAAACCGCACGCATCGCCATCCAGGCCGCCCTCACCGGCCACATGGTGCTCTCCACGCTCCACACCAACGACGCTCCCGGTGCCGTCGCACGTCTCATGGACTTCCAGTGCCCGGCGTTCGCCATCAACGCCGCCCTCACCGGCGTCATGGGCCAGCGACTCGCACGCCGCGTCTGCACATCCTGTGCCGTCCCCATGCCACCCTCCCCGTCGCTGCTCAAACGCTTCTGTGCCGGCGATTCCACCGGCCAGTTCCGCGTCGGCCGCGGCTGCCCGCAGTGCGGCGGCGGTGGATACCGCGGTCGCCTCGGCGTCTATGAGCTCATGGTCATGCAGCCGGTCATCCGCGCCGCGGTCGAGAAATCCGCCTCCGCGGCCTTGATCCGCCGCATCGCCATCGAAAGCGGCATGAACCCCATGTGGGCCGATGGCACCGACAAGGCACGCATGGGTCTGACAACGCTCGAGGAAATCGCCCGCATCGCCGCAGGTATGGACCTGGAAGACTCCGCCGCCTCTCTCGTCACCGTCGGTGAGGCCGGGAGGGCCGCAGCATGAGTGCAGCCCAATACGCCTATACCGCAGTTGACAAGACCGGCATCAAGCGCCGCGGCGTCACCCGGGCCACATCCGAGGCCGACGCCTACCGCCGCCTGGCCGCACAGGGCCTCGTCCCTGTCACGCTCAAGCCCCAGCTCCCGGGCTTCTTCACCGCCAGCGTTTCACCCAAGCAGATCGCTGAGTTCACCTTCCAGTTCTCCGTCCTGGCCTCCGCCCGCATCCCCCTGGGCGACGGCCTCCGCTCTATCGCCGAGCAGGAAAAGCCCGGCAAACTCCGCACCGTCATCGAAACCGTCGCCGACCGCATCGAAGCCGGCGACAACATCGCCGCCGCTCTCGGCGAGCACTCCGACGTCTTCGGTGAGACCTTCGTCGCCACCATCCGCGCTGCCGAGCAGAGCGGCAACCTCTCCAAAGCCCTCGAGTACCTCGCCGAAATGCTCGACCGCCAGGAGGAGCTTCGCCAGAACGTCAAGTCCGCCTTGATGTACCCGATGATCATCATCGGTGTGCTCTCGCTGGCCGTGACCTTCCTCATCGGATTCGTCGTCCCTCGTTTCGCCAAAATCTTCGCCAGCCGCGGCGTCGAGTTGCCCCTGCTCACGCAGGTGATGGTCGGTATCGGCAACTTCATGCAGGCCTGGTGGTGGGCCTTGCTTCTCGGTGCCATTGTCTCGCTCTTTGTTGCCCGCGGCCTCCTCGTCCGCCCGGGAGTCCGCCGCGGCCTCGACTTGGCCGCCCACCGCATCCCGTTCGTCCGCGACATCCTCATCGCCACTGGTGTCTCCCGTTTCGCCCGCGTCTTCGGCCTCTGCCTGTCCTCCGGTCTCAACCTGCTTGACTCCCTCGAACTCGCCGGCCGCTCCTCCGGCCGCGCAATGCTCATCGACGATATCCGGACCGTGGCCACCCAGGTCCGCTCCGGCGGTCGCATCGCCGCTGTCATGGAATCCTGCCGCTACCTGCCGCCATTCGCCCGCCGCATGATCGCCTCCGGTGATGAAGCCGCCGAACTCCCCCGCATGTGCGCCGTCATCGCCCGCCAGTTCGAACGCGACGCCGCCGTCCGCTCCAAGCGACTCTCCACCGTCATTGAACCTGTTCTGGTTGTAGTGGTTGCGGCGATCGTGCTGGTCGTGGCTCTGGCAGTATTCCTCCCGATGTGGAGTTCCATGGGCATGATGGGGAGTTGATCCGATGAGGTTTACCTGATCTGTGTTTTTAGAAACACCGTCAGGGAAACCGACCATGTACAACCCCCGCACATCCATCGCCCGCGGCTTCACGCTCATCGAGCTCATCGCGGTCATCGTTGTGCTGGCGATCCTCTCCGCTGTCGCGATCCCACGATACTTTGACTACGCCGCCAGCGCACGCTCCGCGTCGACCAGCGCCATCCTCGGCTCGGTCCGCACCGCAATAGCAAACTTCTATGCCAACAGCGGCGTCAGCGGCGGTACTCTGGCGTTCCCGACGCTCGTGCAGCTCCAGACGCCCGGCACCGTCATGACGGATCCGATGCCCGTCAACCCCTACAACAACTCTTCGCTCATCACCGCCAGCACCTGGACGCCCGGGACGCCCTTAGCGCCCAGCCCCGCTCAGACGGTGTCCGGCACCAATGGCTGGAACTATGACGCGGCCGCAGGCAGGTTCTGGGCCAACTCCAACACCACCGGTGTTGGCGAGAATGCCTGGTGATCCCGCCGGCGTATCGCTCGGCTGGAACCCGCCCACGTCCGGTAGCTCCAAGCCCAGCACTCCAAAACACTCTGATCCCGGCGAACTTCCACCCCTCGGTGGGGTTCTGTTCCGTCTATGCCGCCTGCGACGCCCTCCCCCCTAGGGGTTTTCGATTTTGAAACACGTGTCAGTGGTGTTCGGGCAAGAGTGGTCCGAAACTACTTACAGCACCGCTCCGCACGAAGGTGCTAAGGAGTATTGAACATGCACACTGCAAAGAACGTAACCCGCCGCGGCTTCACCCTCATCGAGCTCATCGCTGTGATTGTCGTGCTGGCGATTCTCTCCGCCGTCGCCATCCCGCGCTATTTCGACTACGCCGCCAGCGCCCGCTCCGCATCAGCCAAGTCCATCCTCGGCTCGGTCCGCAGCGCGGTTGCCAACTTCTACGCCAACAGCATCATCAGCAGCGGCACCCCCGCGTTCCCCACCCTCGCCCAGCTCCAGACCCCCGGCACCGTCATGACCGACCCGGTCCCCGTCAACCCTTACAACAACTCCCAGGTCATCGCCGCCGGCACCTGGACGGCCGCAACCGCCGGCACCCCCGCCCCGTCTCAGACCGTCTCCGGCACCAACGGCTGGAACTACGACGCCGCGGCCGGCAAGTTCTGGGCCAACTCCAACACCTCCGGCGTTGGCGAGAACGCCTGGTAAACCGGTTCATCCGCTCTGACGAACGCTCCTGCTCATCAGGGTGCATCATGAACACCGCAATCTCAAGAGCTTCATCGAGCCCCCGGCGCCACCATCGTCGGGGGTTCTCGCTCGTCGAACTCATCGCCGTCACGGTGATCCTCTCGATTCTCGCTGCCTCCGCCATCCCTGCACTCGCAAGGATCGATGCACTCCAGCGCAGCTCCATCGCCTCGCGCCTCGCTGAGGATCTCCGCGTGGCCCGCGCCCGCGCCATGGCCACCGGTCTGCCCACTTTCATCCGCTTCAACCCCACCGGAAGCGCCACCGCCTGGTCCATCGTTCGTCTTCCCTCCTCGCTTCACCCTTTCTCCTCGGCAGTCAGTGTGATCGACCCGACCACCGGCATCGCATCAGCCGGCCCATCCGCCGGCACCACCGCCATCACCCTCACCATCGAACGCGGGTCGCACATCGGCTTCGATGCCCGCGGCAGGCCCATCGCCACCAACAACACCCCCGTTGCCGCCCACCCGACGCTCCTGGTTGATCAGGCCGCCAACGTTCTTGTCACCGCCGGAACCGGGGCCATCTTCGTGACCCGGCTGAACTGAAGCCCTTCCTTCACTCGCCCCAGTATGGCATGTGCTCCTGCCATCCAGAAGTTCCGACGAACCCGCCTTGCACGCGGCCTCACGCTCGTTGAGGCCATTGCGCTGGTCGCAGTCCTCGGCCTGGCAACCCCCTCGATGATGTCCGCGATGGCCACCGCCCATGAGAACCGTGTCGGCCCCATCATGTCCTCCCGCGCGCGATTCCTCGCCGCCGAACGCCTCGAACAGGTGCTGGCCGACCGCTTCACTCCCGCCCGCGGCTACTCCTACGTGCTCGCCACTAACTACCCGGCCGAGGCCACCATCGCCGGCATCAGCGGCTTCTCACGTTCAACGTCCGTCGCCGAGACTGGCGCCTCCCTCTCAGGTGCCGGCACCGGGTACAAAACCGTCTCTGTGACCATTTCCTGGCAGACTCGCCGCGGCACCCAGTCCCTCGTGCTGTCCACCGTTGTCACCGACTTCTAATACCATGCGATCCGCACGCCAATCCCGCGGCTTCACCCTCGTCGAGATGCTCGGCGCCATGACCATCGTCGGCGTCGCCGGGCTCGCCGCCACCACCGTTGCCACCCGTGCCGTTGCCGATGTCCGCGACGCTTCGACCGCATGGTCGCTCCACCAGGACACCGCCGCCGCCCTCGACCGCATCGTTCAGGAAGTGCGCGCCGTTGCCAAGGACGCCACCACCGGTGGCCCCGCAGTCTCGCTGCTCTCGGCGACCCAGATCACTCTTGCTTCCGGCGTCGGAATCCGGTTCATCGACGCCACCGGCTCCACCCCCGGCCGCATTGACCTCACCTCCGGCGGGACGACCTCCACCCTGCTCAGCAACGTCACTTCAATGTCCGTTTCCGTTCTCTCCGGCACCGGAACCGCCCTCCCCTTGCCGCTGTCTACCGCCCTCGCCGCAGCGACCGCCCGTCGCATCACTATCACTCTCTCGGCCACCCGCAACGGCGTCACCGAGACTCTCCGCACCAGCATCTACCTCCGTTCACTCGCAGGCAGCTGACCGTTCTCGGACGCTCGCCAGCGGCCCGCTTGCCCTCGCGTCAAAGCCGTCGTCTCTTCCGCCCGATCTTGTCCCCATCGCCCCGCTCTTTAACGGGTGACCATTCATGATCAGAAAACAAGTCATCCTCGAACTCTCGGTCGCTCGCACCGCGATCTGGCTGCAAAAGGGTCGCTCCATCACCCTGCTCGAGTCCGTTGAGCAGCCCGCCGGTGACTGGAACGAACAGTGGGGGGCGGCCGCGCAGGCCCAGATCCCGCTCATCAGCCAGTGGGTTGCCAAACGCGGGCTCAAGGGGGCACACGCGTGTGTTGTCTACTCGCGCCCCGGTACCCCGGTCATCTTCAACGCCGTTCCCCGCACGGTGCCCGGTGATGCAGCCACCCGCCTGGCCCTCATCGAAGCGTCACCATTCCCTATGACCGAGGGGCAGGCGTCGGTCTTCCGCCTCGGAAGCGACGGCCACTCATCGGCTACGCCGCAGAACCACTACGTCGCCTTCGCCGAGCAGAACGCGGTCCTGCAGGCCATCGAGGAGGTCGTGACCGCCTCCGGGCTTCACGCCGATGGCTCGCTCCCTGCCGCCGCCGCCGCACTCCATGCCGCATATCTGGCCGTTGACCCCGGAGCCGCCGCGCCCTCCGTCGCGCTTCACATCGGTCTCCAGCACGCCGCCATCGTCGCCGCCGAGGGCGGCCGCATCCGCTTCGCCCGGCTTCTCACCGCCGGCCTCGAACAGCTCGCAACCACCTACAAGCGCGAGATGATCGCCCGCGGTGCTACCGGACTCGCCGCGCTCGGCCCCGTCGCCGCATTCACCTCCGTCGGTGTGCCCAAACGCGGCGGAACCGCATTCGGCATCCCCACCGAGCCCATCCTGCCCCCGATGCAGTCCGTCTTCCAGCGCATCGTCGTTGAGCTCAAGCAGTCCATCCGCTTCGGCTTTGCCGAGCAACTCCGTGGCGGCATTTCCGCCACCATCTGCGGTGAAGGTGCCAATGTCCCCGACCTGGCCGAGCTCATCACCCAGCAGGCCGGCTGTTCCGTGGCACCAGTGGTCCCCGGTGCCAGAACCGGACCCGTTCACCCCGCATTAATCTCCGCCGCTGTGCTCTCGCTTCCCGCCGCAAACCGTTCCCGGCTCGGGGAGCTCCGCCACGCCATCGTCGTCGGCACCTTCCTGGCCGCCGCCGCAGTCCTGGCCGACGGCCTGACCAGCGGCCTCCGCGTCGCTGGCCTCCGCCGTGAAGTCGCCGGCCTCCTTCAGGCCGCCGATACCGCCGCGTCTTCCAACGCCGTCGCCGACCGCGCCCGCGAGTCCGAGCAAACCCTGGCCTCCATCCGGAGCCGGATCTCCTCCTGGGCCAATCCCTCGACCCGCCCCGACGTGCTCATGCGCGAGATCTCATTGGCCATGGGCGACTCCGCAGTCATCAGCGAGATCGACATCCGAAACGACAAGTCCGGTTCGATCGCCCGAATCCGTGGTATCGCGGCCTCCGCCGACAACAAGACCGTCCAGCAGATCGTCGATCGCCTCGCCGCTTCCCCGCTCATCACCGATGCCCGCATCGAGTCCCTCCGCCGCGGCGGAAAGGACCTCAGCGGACGCGAGGGTGGCCAGTTCGACATGGTCCTGCGTCTCGCCCCCATCCCCCTCGCCGGCCCCGCCACCGCCGCCGTCCCCGCGGAGGTCTCCCGATGAAACTCGCCATCAGCTCCACCCGTGACCTCATCGCACTCCTGGCCATCAGCGGTTCCATCGCCGCGGGGTCATGGCTCCTGCTGGTCGATCCCACCCGGGGCAAGCTCGCCACCCTCGAATCCGAGCGGGCACGCCTTGTCGCCGAAGTCACCAGAAGCAGCGAGATCGGCGGCGACATCCAGCGCTGGACCTCCCGCCTCCGCGACGCCTCCGAGCAGACCCGCCAGCTCGCCGCTATCGCCGCCGTCGCCGCCTCCGACCGCGCCGCCATCGAGCGGCTCAGCGAACTCGCCGATCGCTGCGGCATCGTCATCGACGAAATGCGCCCGCAGGAGATCCTGCCCGACGCCGCGACCGCCGCACGCCCCGCCCCCGCCGCGCCCGGCGCACCGCCCGACAAGGCCGCACCCGCCGATGTCCGTCGCAGCTTCCGCGTGATCCTCAGCGGCGGCTACGCGCCCCTGGCCGAGTTCTTCCGCCAGCTCGACAACGCCCAGCAGCTCGCCGTCATCCGAACCGCTCGCATCGTCGCCAACGGTCAGCCCGGCAGCCAGGCCGTCAATGCCGAGGTCACCCTCGATCTCTTCGCCCCCGCCGTCCTGCTCTCGCAGGCCGGCACGCCCCGCGCCCAGGGAGGTGCCCAGTGAGTCAGTCCGCCAAGCTCCGCACATTTGTCACTGTGCTGGCCCCCTGCGCCATCGTCCTCACCCTCCGCGCCTTCTCCGGCGTCGGCCCCGCGGAATCCTCCGCCGCCACCGCCAACCCGCCTTCGAGCATCCTGCCTCCGGCCCTCGCCGAGCAGACGCCCGCAACCACCCCGGCCGCCTCCCGCGCGATCCTTGAGCGCATCGCACTGCTCCGCTCAACGAGCAACCTCCCCTCGCCCATGGACCACCCGCCCGAGCCCGCGGTCCAGCCCGAAGGCGACACGCAGCCAGCCGGTCCGACAACTCCAGGCCCCGCGCCCACCCCCGGCCGGGTCGATCTCCGCCTCACCGCAACCATGGGCTCCGGAGCCTCCGCCGGCGCGCTCATCAACGGCAAGTTCGTCCGCATCGGCGACATCATCTCCGGTCACGAAGTTGTCTCCATCGATGCCGCCGCCTTCACCGTCATCCTCAAGGCCGAGGACGGCACCGATCGCGTCCTCCGCCGCCGCTGAACCCGGGCCGACTGGCCTGCACTCCCCGGCAGCTATGACCCGCTGCACGCCGTGGGCGACGACAACCGACAGCTCCACCGCGCCGTCTCCAAAGCTGCATACAAGCGACGATCGCATATCTACTATGCGGCAATGTCCTCTTTCACCCCCTCAGAAACCGCCGCCGCTCCCGCCTTTGCCGGGCCCATCAAGTCCCTGCGCCTTCAGGCCCTCCCGCCGTTCCTGTTCAACGCCATCGATGACAAAAAGCGCGCCGCCATCGCTGCCGGCAAGGACGTAATCAACCTCGGCGTCGGCGACCCCGACCGCCCCACGCCCCAGTTCGTCATCGATGCGATGGCCAAGGCCGCCGCCGAGCCCGCCAACCACCAGTACCCCGACTGCTACGGCACCGCCGACTTCCTGGCCGCCGCCGCCGAGTTCATGCAGCGCCGCTTCGGTGTCAAGGTCGATCCCAAGCGCCACATCGTCGCCACCATCGGCGGCAAGGACGGCATCGCCCACCTTCCCCTCGGCGTGCTCAACCCCGGCGATGGTGCGATCGTCTTCACACCCGCTTACCCCGTCTACGCCTCGGCCAGCGGCCTCGCCGGCGCCGTCGTCCACAAGGTCGAGATGACCCCCGCCAGCGGCTGGCGGCCCGAGTTCTCGCGCCTCACCCCCTCCATCATCCGCGGCAGCCGCCTGCTGTGGCTCAACCACCCCGGCAACCCCACCGGCGCAACGGCCGATGTCGCCCTCTACGAGCAGGCCCTCCGCTTCGGCCGCGAGCACAGCATTATCGTCGCCAGCGACCTGGCGTACAGCGAGGTCTACTTCGAAGGTGGCCAGGCCAGCGTCCCATCCATGTGGCAGGCCCCCTCGGCCGATCTTGAATCCTCCCGCGCCATCGAGTTCCACTCGCTGAGCAAAACCTTCAACATGACCGGCTGGCGCATCGGCTTTGCCGTCGGCCATCCGGAGGTCATCGGTGCCCTCAAGCAGGTCAAGGACAACTACGACTCCGGCGTCTTCAACGCCATCCAGGCCGCCGGCGCCGCCGCCCTCCGCCGCTTCGATGACCCCGCCATCGTCGACATGCGCAGCGAGTACCGCATCCGCCGCGACATCGCCGTGGACGGGCTCCACGCCATCGGCTGCCACATCGCCCCCGAAACCGGCCCCGAGGCCGGCATCTTCGTCTGGGGCCAGTGTCCGGTTGATTCCTCCACCGGCAAGCCCATGAACTCCTGGCGCTTCGTCGAAAAGCTCATCGATGAAGCCGCCGTCGTCACCGTCCCCGGCGCCGGATTCGCCGAGACCGCTTCCGACTGGTTCCGTCTCTCACTGACGCGCCAGACCCCGCGCCTGCGCGAGGCCATCGACCGCCTTACGCGGCTGAAGTTCTGATCAGCCGCCCCCGCCCATCCCCCGAGCAACCTCAAGCTGTCACCGGCCTTCAGCAGCTCCCAGCTCCCGCACTCGCACATTCCTGAACTTCACCGCCAGCGGCTCCGCCTTGCTGCCCACATCGTGCACCTGCAGCGCAATATGCCCGGCCGAGTCCGTCGCATCAAACATCTCCGCGGCAGGCGCCCCGTTGATCCACGTCCGCACCACCGGCCCTCTGGCCACCACGCGCACCGTGTTCCAGTCATCCTTGCGGTACGCGCTCCGCGCTGCCGGGTTGTCAATCAGCGGGCTGATCCACCCCCTCCGCCCCTCGTCATACAGCCCGCCCGAGTACGCGCGCTCCGACGGATCCAGTTCCACCTGGCATCCAATCAGCTTCCCGCCGCGATTGTCAATCCCGCCCTCAACATGACTGCGAATCTGCACGCCGGAGTTGAGTTCTGCATCCTGCCGGGCCTCGAACACCAGTTCAAAGTCGCGGTACACCTTCTTGCTGACCAGGAACGTGTTCGGCGTGCCCGCAGCACTCCGGCCCACGATCTCGCGACCCTTGCCATCAGTCGCGGCTTCACTGGCAAACGTCGCCTTCCCGCCGCGCACCACCCAACGTTCATCAAGGCTCGCACCCTCCGACAGTGTCTCCCACACGCCAGACTTCGCACTCTGCCCGTTGCCGATCGGCGCCACCCACACGTTGCGGTAACGCACCGGCCCCTGGGCATCCGTCCCATGGTCCTGCAGTCGCAGCGGCCCGATCCGCATCGCCTCACCGCCAGCCCGCTTCTCCGCACGCTCCAGCACATCGGCCATCGGGCCATTCTCACCGCCCGCCGCCGCCCCGCCCGTGGGCCCGCTGATCTCCACATCATCGTGCACCAGCACACCGTTCCAGTACGCGGTCAATCGCGCGTTGCGGACCTTTTTGAACCGTTCAAACCGCGCCGCAGTGAACCACAGGTCATACGCCTGCCACGTACCCGGCCCGGTCGAAGCATTCTTGTCCGCCGCCTTGACGTTGTAGATCGCCGCCGCCTCATTGGCATTCGGCCGGCCCTCGCCCGGAAGTGTCCCCAGCACCTGCAATTCGTACAGACTCTGCAGGTACACGCCGCTGTTGCCCGCCCGCTGGCCCTCACCGCCCGGCGGGCAGTACCACTCCACATGCACGTGCGCATCGCCAAACCACGCCCGCGAGGTCAAGTCGCCCTTGCCCACCTCGACGTACTCCGGTCCGCTGAGCATCTCCGCCTGCATCCGCTTGCCCGCTGGCCGGTTCTTCTCCGTCGCTGGCGTCGTGAAGTTCGCCTCCGCCGAGCGCCCGATCAGCACCACCCCCTCAGCCGGCGGCAGCACACCCACGCCCAGCCCATCCACCGGCACCGTCTTGCCCGCGACCTTCACCTCTCGCACCACATCCGCGCGCGGGATCTCATTGAGCGTGTAAAACCCCTCGGTCGCCCAGATCTTCTCCCCCGCCTTGGAGACCGGATCAATCCGCACCGAAACCGTTCTCCCCGCCTTCAGGCCGTCCACCTTCAACACCACCCGCATCCCATCGGCCGAGGCAACCGCCTCCCACACCTTCAGCGGCTCCTCATCAACCTTCGGCCCGCCGTACGCCACACTCGGGGCATACCGCCACTGCCTGAGCGTGTAGTTCGCCGCGTTGCCCAGCCACGACGGGTCCACCGCGCCGGTGAACTCCACCTCAAACCCGTCCGTCTTGGCGTAAATCGCCTTCATCTCAAAGCACGTTTTCCCATTCGGCGTCAGCCGGTCCAGCCCCGCCCGCGTTCCCTTCCAGTTCCAGTTGCCGCCCGCGCCAATGCCCCCGATGAACAGCGTCCCGTTCTTGCCCCACGCCACGCGGTTCACGCCCACGCTCAGCCCCTGCGTGAACTGAAACGCCGCACCCTGCCACTGCCCGTTCACCCGCTCCATGTTCGCCCGCCGCAGCCCGCCCGCGGTCAGCTCACCAATGAGCATCTGCCCCGCGTACGGCCCGCTGGTGATCAGCGTCGGCTCGCTCGGCGAGTTGCAAAAATCATTGTGCACCAGGTCCAGCGCCGCTGGTGACCGCAGCCGATCGCACCAGATGCTCGCGATGCCGCCGGTCGGAAACCTCGCCTCAAGCTGCGGCACAACATTCGTGTTGTTGTAGTGCCCGAAGAACCGCCCCAGCACCACCTCGCCCATCTGATTCGTCGGCATCCACGTGCCCTGGTTGTCGCAGTAGAAGATCGATCCCTCCGGCCCAAAGCCGATCCCATTCGGTGAGCGCACTCCACCGGCAATCGCGCTGACAGTGTTCGTCGCCAGATCTACCTCAATCACACTCCCGCGCAGCACGCCATTTGGCGCAGCGTTGCTGTTCATGCCCTTCCAGCCCGGTGGCGCCATCGCCGTCGACAGCGTCGCGTACAGCTTGCCGTCCCGGTGCAGCAGACCGAAGCAGAACTGGTGGTAGTTCCACGCCTCCCACCCCGTGCCCACCACCTCGCGCGTCTCAAAGTACCCGTCCCCATCGGTATCCCGCAGCCGCTCAATCGCCCGGCGGTGCGAGACATACAGCACATCGCCCACCGCCACCAGTCCCAGCGGCTCGTACAGCCCGTCGGCCACCACCCTCACCGTCATCTTCTCCGGGTCACCCTCAGCACCAGTCACCGCGTACAGCCGGTCCGGTTTCTTGGACTCAATGTCCGGCAGATCCGTGTCCGTCCGCTGCAGCGGGTCAAACGTCCCCACAATCAGCCGCCCGTCGTTCATCATGGTCATCGCGCCGATCATTGGCACAAAGCCCGTCGTCCCCGGGTCCGGTGCAATGTGCGTCACCGTGTACGCCGGGTGCACACCGGTCACCGGTTTACCGTCGCCCGGCCGCCGCTCATCACGCAGTGCCTTGATCCCCGGCGCCACCACCCGCGCGTTGTCAATCTCCGTGCTCAGTTGCTCGGCCGGCACCTTCACAAACCCGCTCTGCCCCGGCGTCCGCCACTCCAGCAGCAGCCGCCGCCCGCCGCCGGAATCAAAATAGTCCACAACCAGCGGCAGGCTCCCCTTCTCCAGCTTCACCGCCTCACCCGCCTTGGCCGTCACACCGTGCCGCCCGTCGTGATTCACGACCACCTTCCCGCCCACCTTCGCCCTGGAGCCATCATCGCTCGTCAGCCGGAACACATATTCCCCCGCAACATCCACCCGCAGCGTCGCCTTGACCTGCGCCACAATCGGCGCTCCCAACTTCGGAAAGTCCGCCGCCTGAAAATCAATCGTCGGCCGCACCTCGTCAAAGTTGGGCGTCTGGTTCTCCGCCATCACCGGGATGTTCTTGATATCCCCTTCCACCTGATACACGCGGAAGGTCACGCCCGGCTGCATCGCCACCGCCGGCACGCTCGCCTGCCCGCCCGCACCGCCGCCCGCAGGCGCCTGGCCCCACGCCCCGACCGGCAGCACCACTCCCGCCGCCGCAATCAGGAATCGTCCGGCCACAACCACGGTTCGGGTGCTCACCATGGAAGTCAGTGTATCGACTCGCCACCTCGCCGCACGCCCCGCAACCTCAGGGGTTTGCCCCCGCCCGCCTGCCACTCCACACCATCCGACGCACCGCCTTCCCGGCCTGGCACCGCCCCCGCTAACCTGCTCCAATGGCTGGATTCGCTGGCAATTCCGGAAACCCGCTCGACGACCCCTTCGCGGTCGATGCCACGTCCATCCGCCCCCCGGTCCGCGTCAATCCTGCCGCCCCCGCCCCTCCGCCGCCCGCCTCCCAGCCAGCCGCCCAGCCCCGGCCCACCGCCGCCTCACGCTGGCAGCTCGGCGTCACCGCCGTCCGGCCCGATGTCCCGGCCGAACTTCTCGCCGGCCTCACCGCCAGCCAGCAAAAGGCCGTCCGTCACTTCGGCGGCCCCTCCCTCGTTCTGGCCGGCCCCGGCTCGGGCAAAACCCGCGTCATCACCCGCCGCATCGCCGCGCTGCTGGCCCAGGGCGTCCCGCCGTATTACGTCCTGGCCGTCACCTTCACCAACAAAGCCGCGGCAGAGATGCGCGAGCGCGTCTCCCACGTCCTGGGTGAGGGCAACTTCCGCGGCCTGACCGTCTGCACCTTTCACTCCCTCTGCGTGCGGCTGCTCCGGCGATACGCCGAGCCCTCCGGCCTGGTCGAGCAAGGGTGGCTCAAGGCCGACTTCACCATCATCGATTCCGATGACCAGTCCAAGATGGTCAAGGAAGCCATCAAGCAGGCCCAGCTCTCGACGGAGAACTTCCCGCCCCGCAACGTCCTCTCGGCCATCAGCGCCAGCAAGAACCAGCTCCTGGATGAAAACGTCTTCGCCGCCCGCGCGACGGACTTCCACGGCCGCCAGCTTGCTAAGGCGTACAAGAACTACCAGCACCTCCTCCGCAAGTCCGGCGCGGTGGACTTTGATGATCTCCTCCTGCTGACCGTCCGTCTGCTGGCAACCAATGACCGTTGCCGGGCCGACATTCAGGATCACTACCGCTACCTGCTCGTCGACGAGTATCAGGACACCAACGCGGCCCAGTTCCTCATCGCCGCACTCATCGCCGGTGACCACATCCTGCCCGGGCTGGCCCACTTTGCCTCCGGTCTGGCCGGCATCCGCGCCCGCCAGCCCGATGCCGCCTCGCTCCGCACGCCCAACATCATGGTCGTCGGTGACCCCGACCAGAGCATCTACGGCTGGCGCGGTGCCGACATCAACAACATCCTGGACTTCGAGAAGGTCTTTCCCAAGGTTCAGGTCATCCCGCTCGGTGAGAACTTCCGCTCGCGCGACTCGATCATCACCGTCGCCGACCGGCTCATCAAGGTCAACACCCAGCGCAAGCACAAGCCGCTGATTGCCACCCGCCCCGGCGGCTCACCGATCGAGGTTGTCGCCTGCCGCGATGAGCACCACGAGGCCCGGCTGGTGGCCGACTGGGCCCAGCGCCTCAAGGAAGAGGGCCTGAGCACCGAGAAGGGCCGCCGCCCGCTGGAGTGGAAGGACATCGCCGTCTTCTACCGCACCAACGCGCTCTCGCGCGTGGTTGAGGACTCGTTCCGCCGCGCCGGTGTGCCCTACCACCTCGTCCGCGGCACGGCCTTCTTCCAGCGCGAGGAGGTCAAGAACACCGTCGCCTACCTCCGCCTTATCGCCAACCCGGCCGATGCCGTCTCGCTCGAGCGCATCATCAACACGCCCTCCCGCGGCATCTCCGATGCCACCTTCTCTCAGATCCAGCACGCCGCCGCGGCAGAGGACCGCACCGAGATCGAGATCCTCCGCTCCGTTGCCGGCGGCCAGCGCACGCTCCCCGGCCTGAGTTCCCGCGCCGTCAACGCCATCGCCCGCTTCCTGGCCATGATCGACACCTGGCGCAGCATGCTCGGGCCGATCAACACCCGCACCGGCGAGAAGGCCACACTCCGCGACCTGGTCGAGGCCGTGGTCATGCAGTCCGGCCTCCGCGATCACTACTCCAAAGATGAGGAGGACGCCGAGCGTCTCGAGAACATCATCGAAGTCATCAACGCCGCCAGCGAGTTTGAGCAAGGCCTTGCTACCGAGACCGCCGCCGACCCCGATGCCGCATTCGATGCCGCCATGGCCGATGCGCTGGCAGGTGATGCGGAGCCAGCTTCCCCCGAACCGGCCCCGAGCCCGGCCGAAGCGACGGTGGCTGCTGCGACCCCGGTGCCGCCGCCTGAGCCCAAGCCGCTCGAGCCCGCGACCGACCTGTTCGGCAACCCGATCGCCGAGGGCGACGAGTCAGACGACGATGCCGATGACAACGCCGGACTCTCCGCCGAGGAGCAGGCCGCGATGGCCGAAGCACCGGACTTCCTGGCCATGGCCGATGGCCCGGCGACCCCATCCGCGGCAGCATCAGACGGCCCAGGCCTGCTGAGCATCCTCCAGAGGTACCTTGAACAGATCGCCCTCACCGCCGACAGTGATGCACTCAACACCGAGGCCGGTGCGGTGCAACTCATGACCCTGCACGCGGCCAAGGGGCTGGAGTTCCCGGCTGTCGCCATGATCGGGCTCGAACACGGCATGCTGCCGCACTTCCGGGCCACGCAATCCCTCGGTGAGCAGGCCACCAAGGACATGGAGGAAGAGCGTCGCCTCTGCTTTGTCGGCATCACCCGCGCCATGGATCGGCTGCTGATCACCCGCGCCGCGTTCCGCTCCGCCCGCGGCTTCTCCGAGCGCACCATCCCCTCGCAGTTCCTCGATGAACTCCGCGGCTCCGGCGTCGAGTTCTCCGATCAGGCCGATCCGTTCGGCGATGCGTCCGATGATCACGAGATGCACGATTTCCTCGACGGCGGCTCGTCGGGCAGTGGTTCAAGTCGCGCACCTTCTCGTCCGATGCCGGGTCGTCCAAGCTCTCCCGGCCAGCCGCCGCGAACCGGGCTCCTGGGCCGCTCCGGCGGCCCCGGTGGAAGCGGAGGGGGCGGGGGGGCTGGCGGCAGTTCCAGCCCGGCGGGCCGATCCGGTGCAGGTGCATCGCCTAACGCCTCGCCCACCCCGCGCGTTGGAGGTGCATCCGTCGGCGGCTACACCCCCGGTGATCTTGTCCGCCATCCGCAGTTTGGTGATGGCAAGGTCCTGGCCGTCTACCCCGGCACCTCGCCCCGCGTGACCGTGCTGTTCAAAGCCGCCGGAACCAAGACGCTGGTGCTGGAGTACGCCCGCATCACCCGCATCGGCTGATCGGCTGGTACTGCCTATGCCTCACAATAGAAAAGGCCCCGCCAGCAGTGGCGGGGCCTTTGTTCCTCGCTTCGAATTTTGCACTCACTCGCGGCCGGACACTCAGTCCAGCGGCACAAGGTTGATGTTGCGGAAGTGAATCTCCGCACCTTCGGACTGGAAGCAGATCTTGCCCGGCGTCACGGCCACATCCGTGGCGCGGTTGACCTCAACACCGTTGACCTTCAGCACAATCGTGCCGCCGTCGCAGATGATCTCGTAGCGGTTCCACTCACCCAGCGGGCGCTCGACCTCGCCCGCGGCAGGGTCACGCTTGGTGTTGCGGCCCTTGGTGCGTGAAGCATCAGCCTTCATCGCGTATTCGCCGATGTTCCAGAAGTCACCCGCCGCACCGGACTGCAGCTGCGCCTCAACGCTCTTGGGCCACACCTTGTCTTCACCCACTGCCCGCAGCAGCACGCCGCTGTTGCCCGCGCCCTTGGACGGGTCGAAGCGCCACTCCAGCGTCAGCACGAAGTTGGTGTAGTCCTTCTCCGTCCGCAGGTACCCGACCGGGTTGCCCTTGCAGATCAGCACGCCATCCTTGATCTGCCACACATCCTCCGCCTTGCCCTGCGGCAGGAAGGGCTTGAGGCCCGACAGGTCCTTGCCGTTGAATATGGCCACGGCCTTGGCGTCCGGCGTGCTCAGATCACGGATCTTGACATCCTTGAGGGCCAGATCCGTATCGCCGTGGTCCTGAATCGCGATGTGCCCCTTCGGCAGCACGCCAAAGCCCTTCCAGTCCTTGAACTTGCTGCCGGCGATCTTCTTGCTCCACTCCTCAGTCGGCTTGCCGCTGGCGTCGTACAGCCGCGTCTCGACAACCTTCTTGCCGTTGAGCCAGTGCTGCAGCAGGCCGCTGTGCAGGTAGATTCGACCCTCGTTCCACTGGCCCGCGGGCTTGAGCACCTTGCCCTCGGCCGGGCTGTACAGGTCGTACAGGGCGGCACAGGAGTGGGGGTCCGTCGGCTTGGCCCCAAAGCTGATGTCCTCGAGCAACTGGTACTCCGGGCCGGTCTCATACGTCGCCCCGTTGGTCTCCGCCACGCGGAACATCACGCCCGAGTTGGCCTTCTCGCCGAGCTTGAAGTTCCACTGCATCTCAAAGTCAGCGAACTGCGCCTCGGTGATGATGTCCCCTCCGCCGCCACCCTTGCCCAGCGACATCTCGCCCTTGTCCGCCTTCCATCCCTTGGTCGGGAACCCCTGGCCCTTGTACGACCGCCACATGCTCGTGGCGTTCGCCCCCGAATACAGCTTCCAACCCGCCGCCGCCTCGGCCTTGGTCAGGCCTGTCTCGCCACCAGTCGGCGCAGGGGCGCCCGCGGCAGAAGCCAGAACAGCAGCAGTCATCAGTGCGGCAGCGATCATCGCAATCTCCAGGTGATAGGAAGAAAAATCCAACGAGCAGAAACAAATGGTACCGTCCCACTGGAGCCCAGAGCGGCAGCGAACGGCCGGGGAGTGATGGTGCGTGGGTGGAACTGATCGCGGGCACAGAGGTGGGGAGGAGTCGCGAGTCGCGGTCGCGACGGGAAAGGCAGGAAGGCGGGGAGGCGCCAAAAGGAGCCCGAGCGGAAGCGAAGGGACGGTGAGTCTGGATGCGTGAGTGGAATTGATCGCGGGCACGGGAGGTGGTTGTGCCTGGAGAGCACAACCACCTTCGTGCGATTGGGGAGTTTTAGCGGAGTGACTTGGTCTCACCGGCCCGGGCGCTTCCGCTTCGGGCTCCAATAAGACGACCCAGCCCTCATCCTGCCCGTCCTTTCCATCCATGTTCCCCTCCCCCTCCTCCTGCCTTTCTCCGGTCCTCTGGTCCTCTGCGTGACCCCCCCCGTCTTCCGCCTTCCTCCGCGTCCTCCTCCCCCTCCGCGTTCTCCGCGTTAAACCACCGAACCCCCCGTCCAAATGTGGTGCAGGCAAAAACACCGTCAAAAACCGGTTTCACCCGAGAATCCTCGATCCAAATCAACCTCTCCGCGCGGATCAGCAACCCCGCCCCACACCGAATTGCCCAGCGCGCACAAGAGCGACACGCCGTCTCGCAAAATCCCAGATTTTCCATCCCCGTTTTCACGCCAAAAATCCAGATTCGCACATTTTCCTCCCCGAGTATGGCGCAGGCAGGTGCGCACAAGACGAGCGCGCTGCGCCACCTTGTAGAGGCACCATGCACGACCAAGCCACCCAACTCACCCCCGAGCAGCACTGGAACCTCCAGTGCCACGGTGTCCACCAGGCCAACGAGGGCATCACCCGCACTCGCAACTCCGGTCTGTGCTACATCCGCCGCCTCATCGCCGGCAAGGTCGATTCCGACTCACCCCGCCAGTTCACCGCCGCCAAGCTCGCCGCCGCCCTCAAGCCCATCGCCCTGCCCAAGTTCCCTTCTCCACCGCGTGCCCCGCGAACGACAACGAATACGAAACCACGCAAGCCCGCGTCCGATGACCGCCACCCCGACTACGCCCACTGCGTGGAAGCGGTGAATCACGTCAACCACGTGAGCTTCGTCGACTTCGCCCCCGCACCAGCAGTCGCGCCGCTGCCCCCCGAGCCACCCAAACCAATCGACCCGGCCGAGATCCCCGATCTCACCGCCCAGGTCGCCAAACTCGAAGACCTGCTCACCACCTACACCCGCCAGCTCGGCTGGGATCGCACCGGCTCCACCGTCGCCGAAAACCCCGCCACGCGCGAGTACCTCCGCAACCGCGCCGACGATATCGAGTCCAACTACCTCCCCGAGTT
>CAILKP010000138.1 GCA_903834785.1 uncultured bacterium | reverse complement strand
GGCCGCTGCGCTGGACCGCGGGCAGGATGCGTGGGCGGCCAAGCGGATGCTGCAGGAACTGGCCGCGGGTCAGAAGCAGGTGCGTGAGGCGACGGCCAAGGCCGGGCGCGAGGCGGCGGGCAAGAGCCCCGAGCAGGTGAACGACCAGCAGCGCGATGCGCTGCGGCAGGCGGCCGACCAGCAGGAGGAACTGGCGCGGCGGGCCGGCGAACTGGAGCAGAAGCTCAAGCAGCAGGCCGAGGCCGTGAAGCAGCGCGACCCGGGTGCGGCCGATGCACTGGACGATGCGGCCAAGCGGGCCCGCCAGGCCGATGTGGCCCAGAAGATGCGTGATGCGGCCGAGCAGGTGCGCAAGAACCAGGCCGGTGAGGCCCAGCAGGGCCAGCAGAAGGCCGAGCAGACGCTGCGGTCGATGCTCGAGCAGATCGAGAACGCCAAGGCGCGGAGCGATGCGGTGCTGCGGCGGCAGTTGGACTCGCTGGCGCAGTCGATTGATGCGCTGATCGCTC
Organism: uncultured bacterium; assembly: GCA_903834785.1. Lineage (GTDB taxonomy): Bacteria > Planctomycetota > Phycisphaerae > Phycisphaerales > UBA1924 > CAILKP01. The sequence continues at coordinate 36,449 of CAILKP010000138.1, read as the reverse complement.
AGCAGCAAGGTGAACTCAAGCGGCTGGGTGAATCCGCGGCGACGGGGCGCTTTGACGGACTGGATCAGGGGATGATCCGGCTGCACGGCGGCACGCTGGCCGCGCTGGACAAGGCGCAGGTGGCGGAGAACGGCAAGAAGGCGGCGGAGCTGCTCAAGGCCGCGGCGGACAACCAGGTCGCGGCGATTGGTGACCTGCGGGCGAGGCCGATCCGGCCGGATGATGCGCGGCGGAGTGAGGACCAGTCGCTCAAGAGCTTGCAGGAGGCCAAGGCCGCGACGGAGGAGGCACAGAAGGAAGCGGCCGAGCGCGAGGCGGCGGAGCGGCGTGCGGCACTGCGGGCGGCGTATGAGTCGATCCTGGAGGACCAGAAGGCGGTGACGGCCGACACGCAGCCGCTGATCGGCAAGCCGGCGGACCGGCGTGCGCAGCAGACGGCGCGGGACATTGCCGCGCGGCAGGCGCTGATCCCCGGCCGGATTGATGACCTCAAGGACAAGCTGACCGAGCTGGCTGAGTCGGGCGTGTTTGAGATCGCCAATGAGCGGATCAAGTCCGCCGCGAACAGTGCGGCGACGCTGCTGAAGGGGACGAAGTGGACGACCCAGCTTGCCGGCAGGCAGGCGGCGGTGGAGCGCACGCTGCAGGCGCTGATTGATGCGCTGAAGGAAAAGAACGACGCGGACAAGGACTTCCGCGAGAACGAGCAAGGCGAGCAGCAGGGCGGGCAGGGCCAGGGCGGTCAGCAGCAGCAGAAGGAACCGCTGCTGCCGCCGGTGACGGAGTTGGAGATCCTCAAGGGGATGCAGCGCGAGGCGATGATCGCGACGCGCGAGGCCTCGGAGGCGGGTGACAAGGCGGCGGCGAAGGCCGCGGCGGATGAGGCGGCGGGATTGCAGCAGAAACTGACGGACCGGGCACGGCAGCTCATCGAGAAGATCAACAAGCAGCAGGGACAGTGACCATGAACACGCAGGGAAACACACAGAAGGCAGATGGCCGGGCCGCGATGCGGGCGGGCGGGGCGCTGGTTGCTGCCGCGGCGGTGGTGCTGGTGATGGCGGGTGCGGCGGCGGGGATGAAGCCGGCGCCTGCGCCGAGCCCCGCACCGGCGACTGCGCCCGCGCCGGGCGGTGGTTCTGGCCAGCCGGTGCCGACGCTGGATGATTTGCTGAAGCTGCCCAAGCAGAACGCACCGGCCAAGCCTGCGGAGAAGCCAGCGGCCAAGCCGGCAGAGAAGCCGATGGAGAAACCGGCGGGAGGGGCTGGAGGGGCGGGTGAGGGGGAGCCCGGCGCGGAGAAGCCCGCACGGGATGGCGGGGCACCGGCCGAGCAGGCCAACCCGCTGACCGAGGCGCTGGAACTGATGCAGGATGCCAGCACGCGGCTGAACCCGGCGGGCGGCGGCGGTGATGCGGACACCTCGCTGGATACGCAGCGCTTGCAGCAGCGGGCGATTGACAAGCTGGACCAACTGATCAGCCAGGCCAAGAAGCAGCAGAAGAAAAAGCAGCAGCAGAAGCAGCAGCAAAAGCAGGATCAGAAGCAGCAGCAGGACCAGAAGCAGCAGGACGGCCAGCAGCCCAAGCAGGAGCAGGGCAAGCCCGGTGAGCAGCAGCAGGGCGAGCAGCGGCAGGAGGGCAAGGCCACTGATGCCAACGGCAACACGCTACCGGGCGGACAGGGCGGATCACTGAACCCCGCGCTGGATGCGGCGCGGGCGAGCTGGGGCAACCTGCCGGCCCGCGTGCGCGACATGCTGCTGCAGGGCTCGGGCGAGAAGTTCAGCACGAGCTACCAGCAGTTGACCGAGGAGTATTACCGCAAGCTGGCTGAGAAGCAGCGAGAGGAGAAGCGTTGAAGCAGCGACTGCTGATTGGTGTGATGCTGGCGGGTGCGGGCGTGATGGCCTGCGGTGCCGCGGCGCAGATGGGCCGTGATGGCGCACCGGCCGAGCCGGAGGTGCTTGCCGCGGAGCGTGCTGCGGCTGGGGCTGCGGCTGAGGCGGCGGGGCCGATGCTGCCGGGCCCGGGCGGGCGGATTGCGGCTGCCGCACTGGCGGGGGTGCTGGGCCAGGAGGCGCAGAAGCCGGCGGTGACGGATGCGCCGGCGGGTGCTGCTGGTGGTGCGCCGGCGGGTGGGTCGGGCGTGGTGGCGCCGATGACTGTGCCGCTGAATCAGTTGGATTCGGTGTTGCCTCCGGCACCGGGCGGGCCTGCGGCGGCGGATTTGCCGGCACCGCGGCCGGCGAACATGGCGCCCTCGGCCCAGAACAAGCCGATGGAAGGGGAGATGACGCCGGAGCTGGATGAGGCGGTGCGGCGCGGGCTGGCTGCGCTGGTGGAGATGCAGAATGATGACGGCTCGTTCGGCGGCGGGCGGTTTAACCGCAACGTGGCGATTACCGCGCTGGGCGGGCTGGCGCTGATGGCCGACGGGCACCTGCCCGGGCGCGGGCAGTACGGGCCCAATGTGGAGCGTGCGCTGCGGAACGTGCTGGACATGAGCACGGAGATCGGGCTGATCACCGGTGATGCGGGCAACGGGCCGATGTACGGCCACGGCTTTGCGACGCTGTTTTTAGGTGAGGTGCACGGGATGACCGGCGGGGATGATGACTCGCCGCTGGCGCGGCGGACGCACGAGGCGCTGATCCGCGCGTGCCGGCTGATTGAGCGGACGCAGAATGAAGAGGGCGGGTGGCGGTACAACCCGGTGCCGAACGATGCGGATGTTTCGGTGACGATCACGCAGATCATGGCGCTGCGCTCGGCCCGCAATGCGGGCATTGAGGTGCCCAAGGCGGTGATTGACAAGGCCGTGGAGTACGTCAAGAAGTGCCAGAACCCTGACGGCGGGTTCATGTATCAGACACCAGCGGGCATCTCGGCCTGGCCGCGCTCGGCCGCGGGCGTGGCATCGCTGTACTACGCGGGCATTTACGAGGGTGATGCGGTGACCAAGGGGCTGGGCTACCTGATGCGCGAGGCGATGCCGGAGAACCGGGCCCGCAGCGACACGCACTACTGGTACGGGATGTACTACACGTCGCAGTCGATGTACTTGGCGGGCGGGCAGTCGTGGGAGACGTTCTGGCCGCAGTCGCGGCGTGAGATGCTGCGATCGCAGAACGCGCGGGGCGTGTGGAACGATCCGGGGATCGGCCAGGCGTACGGGACCTCGATGGCGCTGATTGTGCTGCAGATGCCCAAGCGGTACCTGCCGATTTTCCAGAAGTAAGGGCACGCTGCAATGAAGTTGTCACCGAGCAAGAGTGGTGGATTGAGCACGCGGGTGGCTGTGGCTGTTGCTGTGGCTGTTGCAGTGGCGGCGGTGCTGAGTGCTGCCGCGGGCACTTTCGCGGGTGTGCGTAGTAGTGATGTGGCGGCGGGCAAGCCGGTTGCGCCGGTGACCGGGCCGCAGGCGATGTGGCTGATTCTGGATCGCTCGCTGGCGGCGACGCCGGTGCGCGAGCTGCTGACCATCGGCGATGACAAGATCACGTTCATGGTGCCCTCGGGCAGCAATGGCAGCGTGGAGATGTCCAAGGTACTGGCGGTGGTGCCGGCGGGGTGGTGGCAGCGGACGCTGACGCGCGGCGAGGGCGTGACGGAGCCGATCAATGAGCCGTCGATGCCGAGCATCCAGCGGACGGGCGGGCTGCTGGAGACGACCGATGGGCAGCGGCTGCCGGGATTTCTGCCCGGAAGCAGCCCGGTGACCGATGCCGGGCCGGCGGCGGGTAGCGGGCGGCGGGGCAGCGGGATGCAGGGCAACGAGCGGGTCAAACCTGCAGCTGCGCAGCCCGGGGCGGTGCCGGAAGCGGGACCGGCGGACCCTGCCGCCGCGGCGCCGGAGGTGGCTGATTCGATCCGCTGGCAGCACCAGTTGCTCGGGGAGTTCAGCTTCAAGCTTGAAGGTGTGCGGCGGTGGAGCGCGACCAGGCAGCCGTGGAGCCGGGCACCGGTGCCGGAGCGCGATGTGATGGTGCTGGCCAACGGTGACCGGCTGGAAGGGTTCTTCGCCGGGCTGATCGGGCTGACGGGCAAGCCGGACCAGAATGTGATGCTGAAGCTGGAGCCGGCTGGCGGCGGCGAGGTGGTGGTGCCGGTGACGCGGCTGGTGAGCGTGACGCTGAGCGGTGTGGTCGTGCCGCCGAAGGGGCCGCGGCTGCTGATGGTCGATGGCACGGACCTGCTGACGGGGCCGGTGACGTACAACCCGGCCGCGGGGCTGCGGGTGGCACCGGCTGGTGTGACGGCGGTGCTGCCGGCGAAGCTGGGGACGGAGTCGATCGTGGCCTACCTGCCCGAGGCGGGGGCGGTGGTGGATCTGAGCGGGACGCTGGCTGTGAGGCCGGAAAGCGAACGGGCATGGGATGCGACGCCGCGGCTGCTGGCACGCAGCGAGGCGGGCGACCTGCTGGCCGGGACGGTGCTGATGCCGGGTTGGTGCCGGGCGATGCTGACGGTGCCGGAGGATTCGGCGAGGGTCTCGATGCTGCTGGTGGTGCCGGAGTCGTGCCGCGTGCTGGCGGAGTGCACGGTGACACTGAGCATGGGCGGCAAGGTGCTGGAGCGGCGCGTTCTGACGGCGGCGGATGCCACGGCGGAGGTGAACGTGGCGGTGCCCGGCGGCGGGACGCTGACGGTGGAACTGGCTGACGGGCCGGCGGGCAGCGGGCCGGCGCACGACCAGGTGCTGCTGCGGCGGCCGATTGCGGTTCGGCGGTGATTGAAGCCGTGCGGGGTGGGGTGTGGGTCTACGCTCGGCCACATGGCTGGCGGCACTGAGCATTTCATCTTCGCGGGCGGCGGGACGGGCGGTCACTTGTTCCCCGGGCTGGCTGTTGCCGAGGAGCTGGGCTGTGTGCCGGGTGGGCGGCGGCAGGCACACGTTGTGAGTTCCAACCGTGCGATTGATGCGCGGGTGCTGGCGGGGCGGCCGGTGACGGTGCTGGCGGTGCCGGCGCAGCCGTTTGGCGTGCACCCGATGCGGCTGTGGCGGTGTTTGTCGAGCTGGGGAAGCTCGGTGCGTGCGGTGCGGCGGCTGATTGCCGAGTGCCGGCGCGATGGTGGCACGGTGCGGATGGTGGCCACGGGCGGTTTTGTGGCGGCCCCGGCGGTGCAGGCGGCGCGGGTGGATCGTGTGCCGCTGGTGGTGCTGAATATTGATGCGGTGCCGGGCAAGGCCAACCGGTTCATCGCGTGGCGCGCCGGGGATGCGGCGCGGGTGCTGACGACGTTCCGGCTCAGCGAGGGCTTTGCGCAGTCGTGGCGGGTGATTCCGCCGATTGTGCGGCGGGAAGCGCTGGCGCCGGGGGATCGCACCGCGTGCAAGCGGAAGCTGGGGCTGGACCCGCAGCGGCCGGTGCTGATGGTGACTGGGGGCAGCCTGGGTGCGGCATCGCTGAGCGGGCTGCTGCCACTGTTGTGCGCAGATGCGGACGGGCCGCTGCGGAAGCAGGGCTGGCAGGTGCTGCACCAGACGGGCAAAGCGGAGTCGCCCTTGGATGTGGGGAGTTTGCGGGCGATGTATGCCGCGGCGGGGGTGAAGGCGGTGGTGGTGGAGTTCAATCCCGCGCTGGGGCAGTGGTGGGGTGCGGCGGACCTTGCGGTGACGCGGGCCGGCGCGGGGGCGGTGGCCGAGGCGTGGGCGAACACGGTGCCGGCGGTGTTTGTGCCGTATCCGTATCACAAGGACCAGCACCAGGCGCTGAATGCCAAGCCGCTGGTGGAGTTGGGCGGCGCGGTGCTGATGACGGACCTGATTGACCCGGCCAAGACGCTGGCGGCCGAGCAGGGCAGGGGCGATGGAGTGCTGGGGCTGCTGGCCGAGCCGGCGCGGCTGGAGGCGATGCGGGAGAAGCTGGGCAAGCTGGGACCTGCCGATGGTGCGGCGCAGGTGGCCCGTGAGGTGCTGGCGGCAACAGCGGGGGGGCGGCGGTGAATGGAGCGATCGGCCAGGTTGTGCTGACGACGCGGCGGCTGCTGCTGCGGCCGCTGGAGGGCAACGACCTGGGACGGTGGCTGAGCTACACCGATGAGACGGATGAGCTGTACAGGCCGTTCTTCCCGGTTCCTGAGACGCTGGACCCCATGCTGCGGTTTGAGCTGGCGCTGCAGAAGACGCTGCGGGGGCTGGAGCAGGGAACTGCGGTACGGCTGATGGCATTTGACGCGAGCGGGGAGATCGTGGGGCAGGTCAACAGCAACAACATCGTGCGAGGTGTGCTGCAGAGCTGTGAGATGGGCTGGGCGGTGCGGCCACGGTCACAGCGGCAGGGCGTTGCGGCGGAGATGTGCCGGGCGGCGATGGATTTGTGCTTTGAGCCCGCTGTCACGCCCAGCCCGGGCGGGCGGCAGATGGGACTTGGGCTTCATCGGGTGGCGTGTGCGATCATGCCGCGGAATGTGGCATCGCTGGGGCTGGCGGCGAAGCTGGGGTTCCGGCAGGAGGGGTTTGCTCGCAAGATGCTGCAGATTAATGGGGTGTGGGAAGACCACGTGCAGTTTGCAAAACTGGCAGAGGAGCACCGCGGGTGAGGCGGCTGGGGTGGGGCCTGGAGGTTGTGGGAGGGCGAGCGGAACTCAGCGGCGGCGACGGGTGGCCATGAGGCCGCCGAGGGCGAGGATGCCCGCTGCGCCCGGCGTGGGGATGGCCAGGTAGGTGACCTCGAAGGTACGGGTGGAGCCCGACGGGAGGTCGGTGTTCCACTGTGAGGCGACCTCGAGGTTGCCGGGGCCGGACTCGATCACGCCCGGGGGGATGTCGTCGATGCCGGAGTTGGTCAGCAGGTTGCGGAGCGACGAGCCGACGGCGATGAGATCCGGGTTGCTGGGGCGGTAGATGCCGTGGTAGAGGGAGTTGACACCGTCGACGAAGTCGATCTCGTTCGGGCCGGTCTGGGTGGCGAGCTCGTTGGTGGGTGTGCCGTTGAGCGTGACGTTGTTGAAGTTGAAGACCGACAGCGAGGGGACGTCAACCGAAGTCGAGTTGGAGATCGTCAGCCGCTGGACGAGTCTGGCGGCGTTGAGGCCGAGGTAGCTGACCTCGAAGTCCATGCTGATGCGCCAGCCGCGGCCGAGGCCGCTGACGTACTCGATGCGGATGGAGTTGTCGGTGGGCTGCGTGATGACGGGTGAGGCCTGCGCGATGGCGAACTCGCGGATGTCTTCACCGTTGACGCGGATCCACCACCAGGCCTGGTTGAGGAAGTTGAGGCCGCCGAGGCCGGTGCCGGAGAGCTGGCTGGTCGGGCCGTTGCCGATGACGCCGCCGCTGTAGGGGTTGATCGTGAATGTGGCGGTGCCGTCGCTGGCGGTGATCGGGGCGGGGAACTGTGCCCAGGCGTGCGATGCAAACGAGCAGACCGCAGCGGCCACGAGGGCAGCGGCGAGTGAGTTCGATTTGGAAGCGCGGATGTTCACAGTGTCGAGTGTAATGCGCGGCGTGTGTTTGCCCTTCGAATCCAGCATCTGGACCGAAGTTTTTCGCGTGTATTGCCCAATCAGGTCGTCTCTCTTGCCCGGTTCACCACGTGCGGTCGTGTGCCGCAGCCTCGTCAGGAACTATACGGGGCTGCAAGGGTGGAAGTTCCTGCGGGCCTGGAGAAGCGAAGCAAGTCAGGTCCGTGAATCGGGTCAGGGAGTGCGTGCAGGATCGGACGGGTAGATGGGCATCGAAGCCGGGTGGCGAGCCAGGAGTGTGGGGTAAGGGGCGGAGGGGCGGAGGATGGCGACAAAAAGAAAACCGTCCAGCCTTTCGACTGGACGGTTTGCAAACGTGTGAGGAGAGGAGTGAGAGCGGCTTCCGGACGCTGCTCACCCTTTGTCGGGCCGGCTATTAGGCGCGGCGGCGACGGAAGGCAGCCAGACCACCGAGGCCCAGCAGGGCGGCGGCGCCCGGGGTCGGGATGATGGTCAGGGTGGTGGACACGGTCTGGACACCGTTGTTGTTGAGGTTGAACTGGAACTGGGCGCCGACCTCGAGGTCAGCGGGGCCGCTGTTGATGACGCCGCCGGTGAGGTTGTCAACACCAGCGTTGGTCAGCAGGCCGAGCACGTTGTTGGCAGCGTCAACGCGGATGGCGTTGGAAGCCTCGTACGTGGCGGTGGTGCCGAGGTCGGAGAACTCAACGGTGTTCGGGCCGGTGACGGTCGCGACGTTGGAGTTCGGGGTGTTGTTGACGTTCACGTTCATGTAGTTGAACAGGTTGAACGTCTGGTTGCGGCCGGAGGTGTTACGGAGGGTGGCGGTCTGGGTCAGGGCGCCGAAGCCGTTCTCGTAGCCAGCGACGCTGAAGATCAGGGTCAGCGTGAAGCCGGTGTAGTTGTACGAGACGCGGAGCTGGTTGCCAGCGGGGTTGCTGACGACAGCGGTCGGGGCGTAGACCGTGTTCTCACGGGTATCGACGCCGTCGACGCGAACCCACCACCAGGCGGCGGCGGAGTGCGAGATGCCACCGGGGCCAGTGACGGACAGCGTGCTGGCGGGACCGTTGCCGGTCGAACCACCGAGGTTGCTGCCGATCGTGAACACGGTGTCACCATCGGTGATCGTGCCATTGGCGGCGGGGATGGTCTGGGCATTGGCCGAAGCGGCCACGCCAGCCAGAACGATGATCGAAAGAACGCTCTTCATAATAAAATCTCCCTCAAACGTCGGTTCCGGTCTCTCTCGCATCGTCATCGGGAACCATCGATGACGGATGTCTCCTGTCTCCTCACGCGTATGGAAATACGCGCCGGGGTTCGCAGCCCGCGAGTCAGTCCAAGAAGTATACCTCGGCACCGGTGGTCTGCAAGGGAACTTGAACGAGAAATCGTCCCTCTTTGCGCCGTCTTGGCGCCTGTCGGAAGTGAGCAAGGATCTCGGACCTTGGGGGCGACTAGAGGCGGAGAGGTAAGATTATTATGGGACGATGGAACCAGCTGTTGATAATAAGTGTATATCCATTTTTAGGGACTCCTTGCACTTCAGGCGGGGTTTTGCTGGCTTGGGGGGTGCTCCAGGTGAGCGATGGGCGAGCGATGATGGGCCGGTTGGCAAGAACATAAGAATGGAGGGCTACGTCGGGGCGGCACGGGAGCCCGGATTTCGGTACGCTTGGGGCCATGGCAATGCCCCTTGTTCTTCGATGGCTGCTGAGGCTCGGTCCGACCAACCCGATTGCGGTGCGTCTGGTCACCAACGGCTCGCGGCGGTCGCGTCACCACTACATCCGGATCGGGTACCTGGGCGTGCTCATCGCGGTGCTGCTGGTGAGTCTGCTGAACAACGCAAGGGGCGATCAGCTGGACTACCGGCAGCTCGCGGCCGCCGGGGCCCGCAGCTTTGAGGTTGTCGCGTATCTGCAGATTGCGCTGATCTGCATTCTCGCGCCGGTGTTCATGGCCGGAGCGATTGCGCAGGAGGCGGACCCCAGGACGTGGGACATTCTGCTGACGACGCCGCTGGGTGCGGCGGAGATCGTGCTGGGCAATCTCTTTGGCCGGCTGTTTTTCATCATCACGCTGATTGTGTCGAGTCTGCCGCTGTTCGCGGTGACGCAGTACTTCGGCGGTGTGCCGGGCTCATCGATCTTTGCGAGCTATCTGATCGCGGTGTGTGCTGCGCTGCTGGTGGGGTCGATGGCCATTGCGCTGGCGGTGTCGCGGCTGGCGGGGCGGCGCGCGGTGTTCACGTTCTATGTTGCGGTGGTCAGCTACATCGTTGTGACGTTCGCGGCGGATGTGCTCTCGCGGACGGGGATGGTGACGATGATGACGGCGATCAACCCGTTCCTGGCGATCAATGCGCTGCTGGATCCGGCGGGATACAAGTCTTTTCCGGCGGGCTCGCAGACGGGGATCACGGGCTGGATGCTGGAGCGGCCGGTGATGGCATGGTGCGTGCTTTCGTCGTCGATCAGTCTGGCTCTGATGGCGGTGAGCACGGTGACGGTGCGGGTGGGCGGCCTTTCGGGCTTTGGAGTGGGCGGGACTGTGGAGGGCAAGACGCCGTGGTACTCGCGGCTGCTGGGGCGGACGGGCAAGGCGGCGCGGACGGTGTGGCACAACCCGATTGCCTGGCGCGAGTCGGCCGGTCGCAACGAGGGGCCCGCGCGGCTGGCGATGCGGTACGGGTTCATCGCCCTGGGTGTGCTGTGGGGCCTCGTGCTGGTGCTGATGCTGCGGAGCGGGGCGATTGCGCCGGGCGCCTTCCGGGTGACGATGCTCTTTACGCTGCTGGGCGAGCTTGGTGTCATTTCGCTGGTGGCGATCAACATGGCCGCCACGAGCGTGAGCAAGGAGCGTGAGGACGGCACGCTGGACATTCTGCTGACGACGCCGATTCAGCCGGCGCAGTACCTCTACGGCAAGCTCAAGGGGATGATCACGTACCTGCTGCCGATGATCGCGGTTCCGGTGATGACGGGGATGATCGCCGGCGGGTACATGTTGCTTGATGAGCTCTCTGGCGTGCCGCAGTACACCGTTGCCGTGGGCGGCGGGACGGGGATTACGGTGCCGCTGATGCTGCCGGAAACTGGCGTGCTGGTGATGCTGACGGCGGTGCCGCTGGTGTCGTTCTGTGTGGTGGTGGGGATGCTGTGGTCGCTGCGGAGCCGCGGGCAGCTGGGTGCTGTGGCTGCGACGGTGGGCGTGGTGGTGGCGGTGGCTGGGCTGGTGGGGCTGTGTGCGTGGAACGCGGGCGGTCAGCTCAACGTGCTGGGCCCGGCGCTGGCGGCATCGAGCCCTGCATCGGCGACGTTCGCGGCGGTGTTCCCCGAGACGGGGATGCGCGAGTCGGTCCGTGCCGACAACCTGGCCGGGGCGCGGGTTGCGCTGCTGATCGGCGGCGTGGTGTTTGCGGGCATCATGGCGATGGTCGTGCTGAGCATCAAGAGCTCGATGACCAGGAACTTCGACATGACGGTGCGGAAGCTGGCGGGGCTGAAGTAAGCCAACAGTTGCCGCGGTGGCTGTGAGAGCGGCTCACTTGCCCTTGTCGGTGGCGACGAGCTCGAAGACCTGCGCGTAGTGGTCGCTGACAGGTGTGCGGCGGAGGTTGTAGCTGGTGACTTCCAGTGTCGGTGCGGTAAAGGCGTGGTCGATGTGCAGGATGGGGTGGCCGAGCGGCCAGGTTGCGGCGATGCCCCAGCCGGCCTGGTCAAAGCCGTGGGTCATGGGGCGGCCGGCGGCCTTGAGCATGGTGTCAAGCGAGCGGCAGTTGCGGGGGATGTTGCAGTCGCCGACGACCAGGTCGGGCTGGCGGAGGCCATTGGGTTTGGCCTGCTCGGCGATAAGCCAGGTGCGGATGCTCTCGGCGACTTCATCGCGGCTGAGGAACGGGTCGCTGGGCAGGTCGATGAACCAGATGACGACTTCGCGGCCGATGATGCTGGTGGCGTCAAGGACGATCTCCATCATGTCGGCTTCGGTGACGCCGGTGAAGACGCGGCGGTTGATGCCGACCTTGTCGGCCATGCTGTTGTAGAGATCCTCCCAACGCTGGCGCTTGGAAACCGTGCCGGGGAGTGGCGCGGCTCGAGGCAGAGCAAGCTCGCGGGTGGACTTGACGGGCAGATGGGTGATGATGGTGAAGATTTTCTTGCGGTGGGCCTTCCACGGCTTGCCGTCTTCCTGGAGCGTGGCGACCATCTGATTGAAGGGGGTGATGCGCTGGTTGGTTGTCAGCAAATACACCTGCGGCAGCGTGCCGGAGCCGGCGGGACCCAGGGTCTTGGGCAGCGAGCCGGTCCACGGCTCGGTATCGCCCATGGACAGGTTCCATTGGCCGATGGCCAGTGAGGGGCCGGCGGGCTGGGACCGGAACATGTTGGTCAGCCGGAGGTCAACGAGCAGGACGTGCAGGGTGATCAGGCACATGGCCGCGACGAACACGCGTGCGGTGCGGACTGGGATGGCCGAGGGGCGGGCGGTGGAGCCCGCCGCGGCGGCGGGGCGGAACCGCAGCCGCGGACCGACGAGGATGATGACCGGCACGAGCGGGATTGCGGCCAGCAGGGCCCAGATCCAGCGGGGCACGAATGCGACAAACTGGAGCAGCATGGTGGCATCGGAGAGCACCAGGCTGCAGAGCCAGCCGCCCATGGGCATGGCCGAGACGGCCAGCAGGATCCAGATGAGCACGGCGCGGAGGCGGTTGATGGATGTGGGCCGCAGGTTGTACGGGTCGTCGTGCATGAAGCCGGAACGATAGAGGCCCGCCGCGGAGATCGCGGCGGGCCTCTGGTGTGGGCTCTGTCGGGTATTGGGCGCGAGGAGGGAGATCAGAGCGGGCGGCGGCGGCGTGTGAGACCGGCGGCGGCGCCGAGAGCCAGCACGGAGGCGGCCGCTGGCGTGGGGATGACGACCATTGATGCGCCGGTCAGGTCGATGGCGTAGTCGCCGGTGGAGGCGAAGCCGCTGATGGTGCCGAAGCCGATCATGGGGGCGTTGCCGTTGAGCGGACCGGTGACGCCGGTGAAGGGCTGGAACGGGAAGACGGACTGGTTTGTCGTGGTGGGGTTGGTGACGATGGTGGGCAGGACGCCGTAGGGGGCGATGCCCAGGATGTACAGGCCGGGGGTGAGGGAGGCGTACGCCGAGTCTCCTGCGGGCAGGTGTGAGAGGTAGTTGATCTCGTCGATGTCGTCGTTCTTGGCGATGCCGACGCCGTCGAGGGAGAACAGGAACAGTTGGGTGTCGCTCATGAACGACTCGCCGAGGTTCCGCGTGGCGGCGGAGAAGATCGAGGGGCTGACGATGTTGATGATGAACAGGTCGATCTGATCGCCGGCGGTGGCGCTCAGTGCGCCGTTGATGCGGGTGAGCGGACCGGAGCCAGTGATGGGCAGGGCCGCGCCGGGGAGCGTGCCGGCATCGGTGGACTCGGTGAAGACCTGGGCAAGTGCGGGAGAAGCAATGCCGGCGACGAGGAGGAGGGACAGCAGTGCGAGCGGGCGAGCGGTGCTGAGCATGGTCGGCATCCTGGAAGCAGTTGACGAGGACCGGCCGCATGGACGGTGCGCGGGGCAGGGTCGCTGGGCAAGCTACCACGTGGAGGTGTGTGCGTCCAGTTGACGTGGCGGGAGCAGACCTGTGCTGGAGATATACGGACCACCGTGCGGGAAGGAATTGCCCAGATTCCGGTGGCGGGGGTGGATGATCGCAATAAAAAACGCCCCGGACGAGTGATCGTCCGGGGCGTCTGAAGGTGTGTATCGAGGCGGCGGACCGTGAGGTCAACCGTCAGGATCGGATCGGATCGGATCAGCAACCAGCCGAGAAGGCGTTGATGAACTCGATGAAGTCGGTGCCGTCGATGGTGCCGTCACCACCGCTGGGCAGACCGCCGGCGACGTCGGCGACCGGATCGACCGCGGCGTCACCGATACTGAAGGAGTTGATGAAGGCGATGAAGTCGCTTCCGTCAACGTTGCCGTCACCCGGGGCCACGCCGCCGGCGTCGACGACGTCGGCCAGACAGGCCGAAGCGGGCGGGTTGAGGTTGATGACGTAGGGCTCACGGCCGTTGATGCCGTTGTTGGCGGTGAAGTAGAGGGCCGAGCCGTTGACGAAGAAGTTCTGGGGCTCGGAGCCGGTGAGACCGACGTTGATGTCGGCCTCGAGGGCGAAGGTGCCGGTGGCGGGGTCGTAGGAGAAGAGCTCGAGGCCGGTCGAGCCGTTGTCGCCGGGGAAGTAGACCTTGCCGTCGAAGAAGACCATGTCGGCCGAGGCGCCGGTGCCGTAGTCGTTGCCATCGGCCAGAGCGCCGGTGGTGGAACCGTCGTTGTTGGCTCCGGGGTTCAGCTCGGGCAGGGCGACGGTGCCGGCGGCGGTGCCGTCGGACAGGAAGTAGTGGAAGCCGCCGGTGCCGTCGTTGGCGTAGAAGAAGATGCGCTCGCCGGCGGGGGTCGGGACGACCAGGAAGGGGCCGGGGGTGGAGCTGGTAGCACCGGGGAAGAGGTCGATGACCATGGAGGTGCCGCCGGCGGTGCCGTCGGTCTTCCACAGTTCGCGGCCGTTGACGCCGTCATCGGCGGCGAAGAAAACGTTGGTGCCCATCTTAAAGAGCGGCCAGAAGCCCCAGGACGAGCCCGCGGGGTTGATGTCGGTGACCTGCAGGGCGGTCACGGCACCGGTGGTGGGGTCGACATCGGCGCGCCACAGCTCGTCATCGGAGCCATCGCCGCGGGCGTAGAACAGGAAGCTGTCGGCATTGAGGCGGATGAAGTCGTGCGGGTCGGAGCCGCCGACGCCGAAGTTGATGTCGGCGGCGAGCACGGTGCCGAGCTCGGTGCCGTCGGTGACGTAGAGCTCGCTGTTGCCGCTGGTGAAGGGGCTGCCGGCGAGGGCGGTGCCGCCATCGCAGGCGGCGAAGTAGACCTTGCCGTTGAAGTCAAAGAACGCGTTGGGCGGCATGAAGCGGGCCTGCCCGGCGACGGCTGCTGCGTTGAGCCAGCCCAGGGAGCTGTTGGAAGTAGCCGGGTTGTTGCCGTCGTTGCCGGGGAAGATGTCCTTGACGATGGCGGCGCCGGCGGGACCGGCGATGAAGAGTTCGCGGCCGCTGGGCTCGATGTTGTTGGCGGGGTCACCGCCGTTCTGGCCCATGAACAGCAGGTTGCCACCGATGGAGGCGTAGCCCGAGGGCGTGTAGCGGCGGTCGGCGGAGAAGCCGATGCGGGTATCCTCGAACAGAGCGATGGTGTTGGCTGCGGTGTCCAGGAAGGCGGAGGGGAAGCCCATGCCGTCCTGACCGGTGGCCGGGGTGCGGTTGTCGAGGTTGAAGGCGAAGACGCCCGTACCGTCGGTGAATCCGAGCTCGTAGCCGTTGGCGGTGTTGATGCTGGCATAGACGCGGTTGCCGGCGCCGTTGGGCACGCTGGTCAGGTTACGCGGGAAAGTGTTGCCGTTGACACCGAGCTGGTTGGTGGTACCGCCGCTGCCGCCGGTCTTCCAGAAGGTTTCGCCGGTGCCGTTGTTGGCGACGAAGATGGTGGTGTTGTCGTCGAGCTTGGTGAAGCGGCTGGCGGCCGAGTCGGACAGGATGGTGTTGAGGTCACGGACCAGCGAGGTGCCGGCGGCGGTGCCGTCGGTGCGCCAGAGTTCGCGGCCGTTGGCCGTGGAGGTGGCCGAGAGCAGGGCGTAGGAGCCCATGGAGGTCATGTAGTAGGGCTTGACGGCGTCGGTGTTCAGGTCGCTGATGGCATCGCCTGCGGCGGTGTCAATGACCTTGAGGGTGCCGGTGCCGGTGACGACGGGGTTGCCCTGCAGGCCGACGGGGGCCTGGACCAGAGCGCTGCCGCCGGCGAAGATGATCTTGGTGCCGATGGCCAGCAGCGGGGTCGGCTGGGTGCCGAAGCCCTGGGAGACGAAGGTGGGCAGCGAGGGGGCCGCGCCGGCGCCGAGGTTGGTCACCTGGGTGGTGCCGGCCTGGGTGCCGTCGGTCTTCCAGATCTCAAGGCCGCCAGCGGTGGACTGGGCGGCGAAGTACATGCTGCTGCCGACGACGACGGGCCAGCGGGGGAACGAAGCGCCAAGGCCGGGCTCGACCTGGATGACGGTGGAGTTGGCGGCGGGGTTGCTCAGGTCGGTGAAGCAGAGGTCGGTGCCGGTGATGCCGGGGATGGAGGCGATGTAGAACAGCTTGGTGCCCATGATCGTCAGGGGCATCTGGACGCGGGGGCCGCCGCCGGCGGCGAGGCCGCCCATGTTGGAGACCTGCACGGTGTTGGTGCCGTCGAAGCTGAAGATCTCACCGACGGTGCCGTTCAAGGTCATGAAGTAGACCTTGTTGTTGTGGACCAGCGGCGGGGCGATGGAGGTGGCCGTGGTGGTGGCCGAGGGCAGGCTCATGGGGACCACGGAGTTGTCGCTGGGATCGAAGAGGTACCAGGCGGAGACTGCGCCGACGCCGGAGCAGAAGAGCACCTTGTTGCCGGCGAAGGGCAGTTCGGTGAAGCCGCGCGAGTAGGGGAAGCCGGCGATGCGGGTGATCGTGGTGCCGTTGGTCACGTGCAGCTGGGGCACCGTGTCGGTGGCGTTGAGAGCGCTGAAGTACAGGTTGGGACCGGCGGCCTTGAAGTACGCGCGGTAGTTGAAGTTCGTGGCCTCGCTGTCAACGAAGATGGTGTTGGGGTTGGCGACCGTCGAGAGGCAGCCGAACGAGCCGGGGTTGATGTCGCTGACGCGAACGGTCCCGTTGACGGTGCCGTCGGTCTTCCAGAGCTCGTAGCCGGTGGAGCCGTCGTTGGCGAAGAAGAAGCTGATGCCGGTGGTGGTCGTCTCGATGTTGGTCATCGGGATGTTCGCGCCGGGCTCGCCGCCGCCGAAGACCGGGACCGAAGAACCGCCGCCGCTGGTGATGTCCTTGAGCAGGGTGGTGCCGGGCTCGGTACCGTTGGTGGTGAAGGGCTCATAGCCCGTGGGGCCCGAGGCGGCGAAGAAGATCGCGCGGCCACCGGCGGTGGGCTTGATGTTCACCGGGTGCGACGAACCTGCGGCATTTGGCGCCGTCGGGTTGATGTCGGCCAGCTGAACGGGGGGCACTGCCGAAGCGGCGGCAGCGAA
Source organism: uncultured bacterium (assembly GCA_903834785.1). Taxonomy (GTDB): domain Bacteria; phylum Planctomycetota; class Phycisphaerae; order Phycisphaerales; family UBA1924; genus CAILKP01. The sequence goes on along the minus strand of CAILKP010000138.1, from coordinate 19,890 downwards.
CGTGACCGCCAGACCGGCGGCCAGCATCATCGAACGAACGTGGGACTGAGACATCTGCAAACTCCCTTCAATGAGTTTTTGCCTGCATCGTTCGCAAGCCGGGGTTCCGAGCCCGACTTTCCGCTACGCCGGAGGTGTGGAAGAACTCCACACTCCAGCAGGACGGCAGATCGCCGATCGCACGCGCAGGCCCTACAACTTACCACAGGATTCGCCAAGTGATTCAAAAACTGCAAAATTATTGTGAGAGCGATGTGTGGCCGTCCCATAACGCGTGGAGGTTTGGGGGATCTGGGCCTTGCGTCGCTGCTCCTGTATGATCCCCGCCCATGGCCCACTCCTCCTCGTCCGTGATGACCGAAGGCCCGCGTGCTGATGCCGATTCCGACTCGCTGCAGGCGCGGGTGCTGCTGGCCGCCGAGGCGTTGTTTGCCAAGCAACGCGATGATCGGGGCGGGCTGCACTGGTGTGCGGAGCTGGAAGGGGACTCGATCCTCTCCAGCGAGTACACGCTGATGAAGTTCATCCTGGGCCAGCAGCATGATGAGCGGCCGGATGGGAAATCGGAATATGCAGTCTTGGGGCGGATCGTCAACCAGATCCGTCTGAGCCAGCGGGCCGACGGCACATGGGGGCAGTATCCCGGCTCGCCGCCGGATGTTTCGAGCTGCGTGAAGTCGTACCTGTGCCTGAAGCTGATGGGCGACAGCGTGGATGCCCACCACATGGTGGCGGCGCGGGAGCGCATCCGGGCTCTGGGCGGGGCTGAGGCGTGTAACACGTTTACGACGTTCTACCTGGCGTGCCTGGGGATCGTGTCGTGGGAGGCGTGCCCAGCGATTCCGCCTCAGGTGGTGCTGCTTCCGGGGTGGTTCCCGTTCCATCTTCGCAAGGTGGCGGCCTGGACACGGACAATGATCCTGCCGCTGGCGTTGTGCTCGGCGTTGCAGCCGGTGCGTCCGCTGCCGGGCGGGGTGGACATTGATGAGTTGTTCTGCGACCTGAGCTACAAGAACAAGCTGAGCAAGAAGTGGTCGGAACGGGTGCTGACGTGGAATAACTTCTTCCTGGCGGTGGACCGGGGGCTGAAGGTGTGCCGGCGGGTGGGGTGGACACCGTTTCGGGACGAGGCGATCGCGGCCAGCGAGCGGTGGCTGCTGGAGCGGATGGACCCGGCGACGACCGAAGGGCTGGGGGCGATCTTCCCGCCGATGGTGTACATCCAGGTTGCGCTGCAGAAGATGGGGTATCCGCGGAGTCATCCGGTGATCCGGCAGGCGGAGACGGATCTGGATGCGTTCATGATCGATGCGCCAAGCGAGGACCCGCTGCTGGACCATATCCGGCTGCAGCCGTGCTTCTCACCGGTGTGGGATACGGCCATTGCGCTCGATGCGCTGGCCGAGGCGGGGTACACGGCGGCGGGCGACGGGCGGGTTGCGGCAAGCTGCGACTGGCTGCGGGCACGTGAGGTGCTGCGGAGCGGGGACTGGATCGAGAATCTGCGGAAAGAGGATCGCGGGCTGCGGCCGGGCAAGGACTTTGCGTGCTGGGCGTTTGAGTACCGCAACGACTGGTACCCGGATGTGGATGACACGTGCATGGTGGCCAAGGCGCTGTACCGCAGCGGCGATCGGCTCGGCGAGACGGCCAACCGGGAAGCGGCGCGGCGGGCGATCCGATTTATTCTGGCGATGCAGAACGACGATGGCGGGTGGGCGGCGTTTGACCGCACGACCGACCGGCCGTGGATGGAGGCGGTGCCGTTTGCGGACCACAACGCGATGCAGGATCCGTCGTGCTCGGACATCACCGGGCGCGTGCTGGAGTCCATCATCACGTGCGGGACGAGGCCGGACCATCCGGCGGTGCGGAGTGCGGTGGGCTATCTGCTGGCGACGCAGCAGCCCGAGGGATGCTGGTGGGGCCGCTGGGGCGTGAACTACATCTACGGCACGTGGCAGGCCATCAACGGTCTGGCGGCGGCGGGTCACTCGATGGAACTGCCGGCCTGCCGGCGTGCGGCCGAGTGGCTGCTGAGCGTTCAGAACGCCGACGGCGGGTTTGGTGAGTCGGCCAACAGCTATCTGGACCGGTCGCAGATGGGCCGCGGGCCGAGCACTGCCAGCCAGACCGGCTGGGCGCTGATGACGCTGATGAACCTGTTTGGAGCGGGACACGAGGCGTGCCGGCGTGCGGCGCAGTGGCTGACGGATCATCAGTTAATGGAGGGCAAGCCGTCGTACTTGCGTGACGAGGTGAACACGCCGACGGGCGTGCGGATGATGCACGGGCCGCTGGAGCAGCTCGATCACATCTCCGAGCCTGGCTCGGCGGTGTGCGGGGCCAGGCGTCTGGGGGTGACGATGGATGATGTCGTGGCGCCACTGCAGCGTGCGATCGGTGATCGTCGGGTAGGTGGGTACGACACCACGATCGGCTCGTGGAACGAGCACTGGTTCACGGGGACCGGGTTCCCGAAGGTGTTCTACCTGAGGTATCACCTGTACCGTCACAGCTTCCCGCTCAAGGCGCTGGCGAAATACGCCCGGCTGACTGCAGCCGGGGGCCGAGGTGCGGTGTGAGTGAGCGTGGGGCGGTTACTCGCCGCTGCGGGGCTCGGCGAGCATGAGGCCCTTGCCATGCTCGAAGCTGGCGAGCAGTGATTTGAGATCGAGCAGCGGGTAGCGGGCGGAGAGCTCGCCTGCGCTGAGCGCGGGGGTGAGCGGCCTGCCCTGTGAGTCGAGCGGGCGGAAGAGCGTGGTGCCGCGGGCGGAGTAGATCTCGATGTTCATGTTCTGGCCCTGCACGCTGCCGAGCAGCTTGCCGCTGACGGGGCGGCTGAGCAGTTCGAGGTACTCGGCGGCCTGCTCGGGCGTGGGGGCAACGGGGACGATCCGGGCCTGAGAGTGGCGTGGCTCGCGGAGCGCGGCGATGCCGAACAACAGTCCGCCGCAGGCCAGAACCATGATCAGGTTGCGCACCCCGCTGGGGATGCCACGGGCTTTCTCATCGGTCACGTCGGTGCGGTTGCGGCGGGTGTCTGACATAGTAATGGAGGTATCGAGTCATCGCGACCGCATCATGAACCGGCATGGCGCGGGTGCGGGTAAAAACGGGCGAATTGAGGTGAATGTGTGCTTAGGGCAGGCCGGGGAAGGCGGGTGCGGAGATGGGGGGCCCCGGCCGGGGACTACGGAAATCCGCCCGGCGGGAGGTCGAGCGCCTGGAGCTTGCCAATAATGGAAGAGACGTCCCCATCGTCTAGCCTGGTTAGGACACGTCCCTTTCAAGGACGCGACAGGGGTTCGAATCCCCTTGGGGATACTGGTTCGACCGCTGATACCCCCGCAAAACGGGGGTATTCAGGTTTTTGGGGAGATTTGCTTGGTCGAGCGGGATGTGGTGGCGGGTTGGGAGGGGAGGGCGTGCGCACCGAGGCGGCCTTGGCCCCGAGAAGCACCGATCAGAATCTGTAAAGATTGCGCCGGTGGGCATCCGAGATGATGTCCGAGAACCGAAACCGGACCCGGCGATTGCACGGAGCAGAGGAGTTGGACCGAGAACCCCTCCTTCCTACGGTTGTTCTTCCTCCGGGCCTTGTGCCGGGGCAGTGCGGCTGTTAGAGCGAGTTGCTGGATATGCACGTTTTGGAGCATAGAATGGACGATCAACGGAAGCTGGCCACCACGATGACCCGGGCGAGGAGCAAGCGGGAAGTTGCTGCCGCGGCAGTGATGTTGGTGGCGCTGGCCGGAACCGCGTGGGCGGCGGAGCAGCCGGCGGGGACGCCGGCGAGCCCTGCGCCGGTGGAGCCGGGGCGCCCGGTCATCAGCCGGCCGAAGGCGCCGGCGAGCATGCCGACGCCGACGCGGCCTGAGGGCGAAGTGGCGCAGCCGCCGGCGAAGACCCCGGATGCGACGCCGGTGCCGGTGGTGCCGACGGGGACGAGTTCGACGGTGCGTGCGCGGCCGGCGGATCCTGTGTCGGTGGCGGGCACGTACAACGTCTCGCGGTTTGTGATTCGCTACGCGGGGCCGACGGGCGGGCAGCTGCCGCCGGAGGACCTGGTGGCGCAGGCGACTGTTGCGCTGGAGTACGACGGCGTGTCGTACAGCCCGGCGAAGGTGGGCCAGGAGCGGGCAGTTGGTGAGGCCAGCGTGGTGCGGACTGTGGCGGACCTGAACGAAGTGGGGGGCAACTTCACGCCGGCGGCGATCTCGTCGGTGTGCAGCGCGATTGTGCGGAAGCTCAACGACTCGGGGTATGTGGCGATCTTCGTGCTGCCGTCATCGGATGATGTTGATGACTCGGGCGCGGACATCCGCAAGGGGCGGCGTGAGATGACGCTGGTGGTGTACGCCGGACGCGTGCGCAACGTGACGGCGACGGTGCTTGACGAGAACGGCAACAAGATCGAGGGCTCGGCCCTGGGCCAGCGGATCGTGGACACCAGTCCGATCCAGCCGGGCGGCTACGTGAACAAGACGGCGCTTGACGAGCGGCTGGCGCGGCTGAGCCGGCACCCGGCGCGGCGGGCGGATGCCTCGATCGCGGCATCGGCGGAGAGTGGCGGCTCACCGTTTGATATTGACCTGAACTACACGGTGGCGCAGGCCAAGGACTGGAGCGTGTACGCCAATGTGGCCAACACGGGCACGCGCCAGACGCGGGACTGGCGTGAGCGGTTCGGCTTCACGCACACCAACCTGACGAACAACGACGACATTCTGTCACTGGACTTCGTGACGGCGGGCTTTGACAAGAGCAACGCGCTGTTCGGCAGTTACGAGCTGCCGGTGTACTCCGACTGGCTGCGGTTTAAGGGCTTTGGCGGGTGGAACCAGTACACCGCATCGGATATCGGCATCTCGCTGGGCGAGCTGACCGGCAGCGGCTGGAACCTGGGCGGCGAGCTGATCTGGTCGGCGATCGTCAAGCCGCGGTATGAGCTGGACTTGTTCGCGGGCGTGCGGTACGAGGCGACGAAGGTCACCAACAACACGGTGCCGGGCTTCCCGCTGGAGGGCGATGCGAACTTCACGCTGATGTCGGTCGGCACCCGGGGCACGTACCGCGGCGAGTACTACGCGACGACGAGCTTCAACCTGACGTACGAGGCGACGGCGACCTCATCGGATCAGTCGTCGGTGGACAATCTGGGCCGGTTTGATGCCGACCGGAGTTTCGGGATCGTCAAGGGCGGCATCGAGCAGTCGGTGTATCTGGAGCCACTGATCGACGGTCACGCCGCCGGGACGCTGGCCCATGAGCTGTATGGCTCGGTGCGCGGGCAGAGCGCCCTTGGCTATCGCCTGCCGCCGACGTTCCAGCAGACGGGCGGCGGCTTCTACACCGTTCGCGGTTACGACGAGTCGGTGACCGTTGGCGACGATGCGATTCTGGCGACGCTGGAGTACCGGCTGCACGTGCCGCGGCTGTACGGGATCTCGGCCCAGCCGGGCGAACTGTTCGGCAGCCCGTTCCGCTGGCGGCCGCAGGAGCCGCTGGGCCAGCCAGACTGGGACTTCATTGTGCGCGGGTTTGTGGACTTCGGCCGGCTGACGAACACGGACAAGAAGGTGTTTGAGGCCGACCAGGCGCTGACCAGCGCGGGCGTTGGTATGGAGTGGCAGATGAAGCGGAACCTGACGATCCGGGCGGACTGGGGCTTTGTGCTCCGCTCCACGCGTGATGCGGTCGGCAACCTGATCAGTGACAGCGGGGACAACCGGCTGCACTTCTCGGCCACGATTGCGTTCTAAATAACTGTTTGCGGCGGGTGAGAAGTGGGGGGTGCGGGCGGTTTGGCTGCCACCGACAGGCACCCTGGTGCGAACAGAGTACCGGGCGGCCGCGGCGGGCAGGACGGACGGAACGACGGAACCTGGTCTGACGGACAGAACGATTTGCAGGACCCACAACGCCCCTGCCGGCCCGAGCCGGCGGCGGCGAAACGCAGAGAGCGGGCGATGAGCCCGCGGGAACAAGCCATGAAGAGCAAGAACCGTGCAACGAACGTGACGCGTCCCTCCGCCCTGCTGCTGGCCGCCGGTCAGGCGCTGGTGTGGTTTGCGCCTCTGGCGACGCTGACGGTGTCCGGTGTGGCGATGGCCGTGCCGCAGGGGCCGCAGGTTGTGGCCGGCTCGGCGGGGTTCAGCCAGAACGGCTCGCTGATGACGATCACGGCGGCGAACCGGACGGTGATCAACTACAGCTCGTTTAACGTCGGTCGCGGCGAGACGGTGCGGTTTGTTCTGCCCAACGGCAACAGCGCGGTGCTCAACCGCGTCGTCGGGATGATGCCCAGCTCGATCAACGGCTCGATTCAGTCCAACGGCATCGTGTACCTGATCAATCCGGCGGGGATCGTCTTCGGCAACGGGGCGACGATCAATGCCTCGCAGTTTGTTGCCGCGGCGGGCAACATGAGCAACGCGGACTTCCTGAGCGGGCGGAACGTGTTTACCGGGACGGGCCGGCTGGAGAACTACGGGCGGATCGAGGGCGCGACCGGGGTGACGCTGGCGGGCAACCAGGTGGCCAACTTCGGCACGATCGTCTCGCCGCAGGGCTCGGTGGTGATGGCCGCGGGCGACCGGGTGCTGGTGGGCGAGCGTCAGGGTCGTGTGTTTGCCCAGGTGACGGCTCCGGCGCAGACGGGTGCCAGCGAGCAGGTGGCGGCACAGTCGAAGGTGGGTGTGGAGAACAGCGGCACGGTGTCGGCCCGTCAGGGTCGGGTGGTGATGGGTGCCGGCGACATGTACGCCACGGCGATTCAGACCAACCGCGGTTCGCGGATCGAAGCGCGGAGCGTGGAGATCGCGGCGCCGGTCGAGGCGGGGCGTCCGGCGTCCGGGCGTGTGGTGCTTTCCGGCGAGATCGATGCCCGCGGCCTGGCGCAGGGCCAGCGCGGCGGCGAAGTGACGGTCACGGGCGGGCAGATCGCGCTGATCGGTGCGAACATCGACGCGTCGGGCAACGCCGGCGGCGGCACGGTGCGCATCGGCGGTGATGTGCAGGGCGGCGGGACGATGCCGCGGGCCGATGCGACGATTGTGGATCGCACCAGTGTGGTGCGGGCCGATGCGATTGAGACCGGCAACGGCGGCAGCATCGTGTTCTGGGGTGACAACGTCATGCGGTTCTTCGGCACCGCCACGGCGCGGGGCGGCAAGCTCTCGGGCAACGGCGGCATGATCGAAACCTCGGGCCGGACGGGTCTGCTGCTGCTGCCGACGCTGGTCGATGCGTCGTCGACGTTCGGTGTGGCCGGCACCTGGCTGGTTGACCCGTACGACATCGAGATCACCAACGTTGACTCCAACTCGGCGATCAGCGGTCCGGGTGCGGGCTTTGATGTGCTGTTCAGCGGCACGGGTTCGCCTTCGCAGATTGACGCGGCGACGCTGCAGGCCCAGCTGGTGGGCGGTACCACGGTGCGTGTGACCACGGCGGGTGCCGGCAGCGATGCGGGCAACATCACGGTCAACTCACCGATCAGCTTCTCGGCCGGTTCGGCGGCGACGCTGGAACTGCTGGCCGACGGTTCGATCACGTTCAACGCGGGCATCACCGCGACGAACTCGGCACTGAACCTCTCGCTGACGTCGGGCGCCGGCGTCAGCGTGGCCTCGGGCGTGACGATCGACCTCAACGGCGGTGCGTTCACCAGCTCGGGCACCGGCAACGTCACCATGGCCGCGACCTCTTCGCTGCGTGCAGGGACGATTCTGCTGGGTCAGACGGGCGATGTGACGCTGCGTCTGGGCGGGACCGGGTCGACGGCGTTCGGCACCGGCAGCGTGTCGGGCGTGCTGACGGTGTTCTCGCCGGTTTCGCTGACATCCACGGGGCGCATCACGGCCACGCGGCTGGATCTGCGGCTGACGGATTCCGCGGCAGCGGTCGGGTCGATCGGCAGCCGGTTCCTGGTCTCGGTGTCCAACCGCATCTCGCTGACTTCTTCGGGCTCGACGGTCGGCAACGACGTGTTCTTTGACAACGATGCGGGCGGGTCGGTCCTGGATGTCTCCGGTGCGGGCACGAATCTGCGCACGGTCGACGGCATCTACGGCAACGGCTCGGTGACGCTGGGCTTCGGCGGTGCGATGAACATCGGTTCGACGCTGCGGGTTGCGCTGAGCGATGCGGCCGGCAACATCGGCTTTACCCCGGGCACCTCTGTGGTGGTCAACGCGGAGGCTGTGCCTGGCGGCGGGCTCTCGCTGCTGGCCGGCACTGGCACGGGAACGGTCAACACCGGCACGGCCAGCGTTATCATCGGCGGCTCGGCCGGTGACACGCCGATCAGCCTTCGTGCCGGCGGCAACAGCACTGTGGAGTTTGACGGCCCGGTGACGCTCGACACGGTCAACATCGGAGGCAACCTGACGCTCTCGAGCATCAACGGCTCGATCTCCCGGGCCAACGACGGCCAGCTGGTCGTCGGCGGTGATCTGTCGGTCGCGGCCAACACGGCCAACGACTCGATCGACCTCCGCGTGAGCAGCGGTTCTCAGGCCAACATCACCGGCGCGGTGGCGCTGACGACCTCCGGCACGGGTGACGCGTCGCTGATCAATCAGGGGACGATCAGCATGAAGGCCACGAACGTGGGCGGCAACCTGTCGCTGCGTTCGGATGCCGGTTCGATCGACAATGCAGGTGGCACCGTCACCGTGGGTGGCACCACCACGCTGGACGCGGGTGCGACATCCCAGACCGTCGAGTTCGGCATCACCAATGACTTTACCGGCACCGGGGCCGTCGCGGTGGCGGCGGGCGGCGATGGCCGCATCCGCAACCAGGTCGCCACCACGCTGGGCAACGTGACGACCGGCGGGACCTTCTCGGTGACCAGCGTGCTCGGCGGCATCACCGCTGCCGGCACCGGCTCGCCGACCATAGCCACCGCGGGCACCTTCACGGCCACCACGCTTGAGACCGACGCGGACATCACGCTGAGCAACGTCAACGCGACGGGCGCGATCCTGCTGAGCACGACCGGCACCGGCGGCGATGCGACGATCACCAACGCCAGGGCCACCGTGCTGGGGGCCTCGACCGTGGGCGGCAACCTTGTGGTGACGAGCACCACCGGCGGCATCACGCAGACCGGAGCCATCACCATCGGCGGCGCCGGGGCGACCAGCTTCACGGCCAACGGGACATCGAACAACATCGTGCTCGGCGACGGGGCCAACACCCTGACGCTCAGCGACCCGGCGGCGACCCTGGCGGTGACCACCACCGGCACGGGCAACGCGACGGTGACGACGGCCGGCGCGACGACGCTCGCGGCCTCGACGGTCGGCGGCAACTTCTCGCTGACCTCGGGCGGCAGCGTGTCACAGAGCGGCGTGCTCACCGTCACGGGAACCACCACCGTCACGACGACCAGCGCGGGCGACGACATCAACCTGGGCACTTCGCTGAACCTGCTGACCGGCGCGGTGTCACTGAACACCACCGGTGCCGGCGGCGATGCCACGCTGACGACGGGCCGGGCCACGGTGCTGGCGGCGTCGAATGTCGGCGGGAACGTCTCGGTCACCGCGGCCGGCGCGCTGACGGACTCGGGCATTGTCACCGCAGGCGGCACTGGCACTTTCGGTACCACCGGGGCCGCCAACAGCCTGACACTCGATCAGCTCGCCGTCACCGGCGCGCTGAGTGTCACGACCGCGGGCAGCGGCGCCAATGCCACCATCGTCAATGCGACGGGCATCACGCTGGCCTCGGTGGGCGTCACCGGGACCTTCGCCGCCACGGCGGCCACCGGCGGCATCTCACAGTCCGGAGCCATCACCTCCGCCGGCGGCACCTTCGTCACCAGCGCGGCGGATCAGACCATCACGCTGACCAACGCCGGCAATTCCATCACCGGGCCGATTTCCTTTACCACCACCGGCAGCGGCGGTGATGTGCAACTGGTCAACACGACCGGGACGGCCCTGGCGGCTAGCAGCATCGGCGGTGATCTGACCGTCAGCACCAGCGCGGGCAACATCACCCGTTCGGGAACGACAACGCTCACCGTCGGCGGTGCGCTCGACTTGAGCACCAGCGGTGCCGGCGGCAGCATCACCCATGCCGCTCTGGCCGTCACCGGTCCTATCCGCGTCAACACCGGTGTTACCGGTGGCGATGTGGCCATCACCAACTCCACCGCCGTCGTTCTGGGCGGCACCGACATGGTCATCGGCGGCACGCTGGCGGTCACGGCCACAACCGGCAGCATCACCGACGAGGTCAACGTGTCCATCGCCGGCACCACCGGCACTTCCACGTTCACGGCCACGGCCAGCAGCGGCAACATCACGCTGGACACCACCACCTCGGCCGGTGCGATCGGCTTTAACACCACCAGCGGCGGCGCCGGCGGCAACGTCACCTACACCCGGGCCAGCGGCAACGCCATCATCGGAACCAGTGATGTCGGCCGCGTGCTGACCATCACCACCTCGGCCGGCAGCATCACCACCGGCACGGGTGCCACCATCCGAGTCCGCGGCACCGGCACCGGCCTGGCTGCGACGGACAACTCCGTCGTACTGACCAGCCGCGGCAGCGGCAGCAACGGCAGCATGACCCTGACCGGCCTGCGCGTCGATGCCGGACGGCTGACAGCAAGCGCCGACCAGTCCGTCTCGCTGACGAGCACCACCGGTCTGAACATCAGCAACATCATCGCCGGCGAGCTGACCGGTGCGGGCGACTTGTCCACGCCGCCGTCGGTGCTGGTCAACGCCACTTCGATCGGCCTTTCCGGCGGCATCACCACCAACCGCGGTGACATCACCCTGGCCGGCGGCCCGCTGCGTCTGCTCTCAGCAACGGTCACGCTCAACAGCCGCTACGCGGGCAGCGCGGGTGCGGGTACGTTCAACAACACGTCTTTCGGGTCGATCACCATCGGCGGCAACGTCGAGAGCGGCGGCACCAACAACCAGCGGTCGCTGGTGATCCGCACGCCCAACGGCAACCAGTACGCCGGCGGCACCGCATCGACGACGCTGCCGATCGTCCGCTTCAACGGCACGACCATCGGCTCGGGCTCGCTTCGGCTGGCCTCGCTGACGATCAACTCCGACAGCGCACGCCTCAACGAGCCCGCGGTGGCGACGATCTTCGCTCCCAGCGGTCTGAACATCTTCACCGGCGGGGCCATCACCTTCGGTGAGGGCGAGCGTTTCACCTCCGGCGGCTCGCTGACGATGAACGCCGCCTCGGCGACCTTCGGTGATCTCAGCGTGCTCGGCAACGCGACATTCAATGTGCCCAGCGTGACGGTCCGTCGCCGCACCGGCGCGGCCGTGGCGTTCACCAATCCCTCTGAAATCCTCTTTGACCTTGGCACCGACATCGTCATCAGCGGCACGCTGATCGTCAGCGACCCTGCCGGCTGGACGACCTCCGGCACCGGCGAGCGGCCCATCATCGCCACGTTCTCCGGTTCGCCCCTGACTTCCACGGAGTTTACCAACGTGCTGCTCGGCGGCACGTACCCCAGCTTCGCGGACCTGTTCGTTGCAGGCAGCCGACCGGCGGACTTTGCCACCGGCCAGACCAACCTGCGGCTGCTCTCGCGCTCGCAGGGCCAGACGAGCATCGAGTCGGCCGCATCGGAGCTGATTCTGAGCGATCTCGGCGGCAACACCATCAACGGCCTGCCGCGGTTCGGCAACGGTGATGAGGCGACGTTTGTCGCCAGCTCGCTGAGCGACCTGGGCGTGCCCCTGTCGGCTTTCCGCAACGGCGACCGCCTGGTCTTTGAGCGCACCACGGGCCGCCCGATGGCCGGCGACACCCGCAGCGGCGTCGAGCGGTTCACCGAGGCGGGTCTGAACCGCGCACTGACCACGCTCAAGGCCGTTCGGGAACTGCCGTCAGACGCGTCCTCGCAGTTGCAGGCCGCCGCGGAGGCGTTTGCCAAGGTCCGCTCCGGCGGGCTGGCTGCTGATCCGGTCGGCTTCGCGGCGTTCCTTGCCGGACGCGGCGAGTCTCCCGCGGCTGATGCGGCGCTGACGGCGATTGCCGCTCATTTCCAGGCACTCGGCGAGCTGGGCCTGACCCCCAGTGAGGCGTTGCCGGCGCGTGAACTGGCGGTTGATGCGGTCGCGGGCACCTGGGCTGATGCCGAGCAGCGGACGGGGCTGATCCGTGCGGCTGAGTCGCGTCGCCTGGGCCGGCTTGCACAGCGGTAACACGGCCGCTGCGTGTCCGGTGCGTCCGGTGCGCCAACGATGACTTTCTAGTCGATCCCGGATCGTCCACCGGACCAGTGTCGCATGGAACACCCGCGGGAGAACTCAGTCAAGCCTCCGCCCTGGCTGGGCGCGTTGCTGCAGGATGGCGAGTGGGTGGCCAGTCTCTTCGGGCCCAGCCTGTGGCTGGCGCTGCTGAGAAGGCCGAAGCTGCACATCTTCTACTGGCTCGTCGCCGCGCTGGCCTGGCCGCTTGACAGTGCGTGGCGGTCGGCCGCTGGCGCGCTTGGCGACGGCCTGCGGCTCGTGCCGTTTCTCAAGGAGATGCCGCTGTCGCCGGCGTCGCTTGCCTCCGGTGCCGTGTGCCTGCTGGCCGTGTCGCTGCTGGCCGGGGTGGTCTCGTGCAGCTGCGAGCATTACATCCTGACCAACCGCCGGCTGATCGTGCTCCGCGGTGTGGCCAGCCGTCGCAGCGTGCAGGTGAGACTGGCGGAGATCATCGAGCTGCACTCGTCATCATCGGCGGTGCAGCGGATGCTGGGGCTGGGTGATGTGCAGGCCCAGACGGCTGCATCCAGCGCGGGGTGCGTGCTGCGGTGCGTGCGGTGGCCGCAGGTTGCCTGCGAGCTCATCGAGCGGCAGCGGATCGCTGATGTGCGCGAGCGGCAGCAGGGGGACGCAGCGGCGGCAGTCGCCCAGCGGGGAGATGCATGAGCCGACGGTGTCCGGTCATCGGTCTGGTCGGGGGCATCGGCGCGGGCAAGTCCTTCGTGGCTTCATGCTTCGCGGAACTTGGCTGCATCGTCAGTGATTCGGATGCGGGTGTGCGCGAGCTGCTGGCCCGGCCGGAGGTGGTGGCGGAACTGACGAGCTGGTGGGGCGGGCGGATCCTGCGTGAGGACGGAACGCTGGATCGCAAGGTGATCTCCGGGATCGTGTTTGCGGATCCTGAGCAGCGCAAGCGGCTGGAGGGACTTCTGCACCCGATGCTCAAGGTGCGGCGGGAGGAGACCGTGCGTGACGCGGCCCGGTCCGGCTGCCCCGCGGTGATCCTCGATGCGCCGCTGCTGCTGGAGGCAGGACTGGCCGCCGAGTGCGATGCGATTGTGTTTGTTGATGCTTCGCGGGAGGTTCGGCTGGCACGCGTGGCGGCCCGCGGCTGGGACGAGGCCGAACTGGACCGGCGGGAGAACGCCCAGAAATCCCTCTTGGACAAGCGGGCGGCCAGTGGCTATATTGTGGTCAATGCGGGTGATGCTGCCCAGACGCGGCAGCAAGTCGCCCGCACCCTCCAGCATGTGCTTGGTTCGATCGCGGACTGAGCGGTAGTCTGGTGAGCTCCTCGCAGCATCATGGTCCGGTTCCGCCGCCGCGCAGGTTCCGGGCATTGCCCCTTTTTCCCCTCCCCGCCACATTCGCAGCTTCACTCTCCGCGTGTCCGCAGATCGCCCACTTTGACAGTTCTCCCGGTGCCCGCTCATCTGTCGGATGTGCGGCGGCCGGGACCAAGAGGTTTCCGCATGCGTCGTACCACCAAGAACTCCACGAAATCCGCTGACTCTGCTGACACCGGCGCACCCGCGCCCGCGGCAACAACGCCGGCACGGGCTGCCCGCGAGGCAACGCCTGCCGCGGCTGCCCCTGTCATGATGGCCCCGCGGCCTGTTGTGGTGGTGCCGCCGGCACCGGCATCGGCACCGGCCCCCCAGTCCGGTGGGTCGTCCTTGGCGAGCATCGGTGGTTTCCCGGTCGGGTCTTCATCCTCGTCGTCCTCCGGTGGTGGTGGTGGTGGTGGTGGTGGTGGTGGTGGATCCGCCATGCAAGGCGGTGGTGGCGGCGGCAGCGGTGGCCAGGGCAGCAGTCAGGGAGGCGGTTACAACCCGCAGTCCGGCGGAGGCAACGGCGGGGGCGGCAATGGTGGTGGCGGCAATGGCGGCGGTAGTGGTGGGAACGGTGGTGGCGGTGGTGGTGGCCAGCCCGGGCAGCCGGGTCAGTTCGGCCAGTTCGGCAGCGGCGGCGGACGCCGCAAGAAGAAGAAGCGTCGCGGTGGCTCCGGCGGTGGTGGTGGGGGCGGGTTCTCCCCGTTCTTCGCCGGTGGCGGCTCGGGCGGCGGTGTGCCGGCCTCGGGTGAGATCCGCGGCACGCCCGGCATGGACGGCCTGCCGAGCGATGAGGAACTGGAGAAAGAAGCAGCCGAGCTCGAGGCCATCGTGGCCAAGGCCGATCCGGCCGCGCTGAAGGACCAGATCACCATGTCCGCGCTGCAGCGGATGGAGATCGGCGAGATTCACAAGGTTGCCAAGCGTGAGGGGCTGGAGAACTTCCAGCTCACGCCCAAGCAGGAACTGATCTTCAAGATCCTCAAGGCCCGGGCCGCCAAGACGGGGCTGATGGTCGGCGAGGGCACGCTGGAGATCATGCCCGACGGGTTCGGTTTCCTGCGCTCGCCCGAGCAGTCGTATCTGGCCGGTCCCGATGACATCTACATCTCGCCGACGCAGATCCGCCGCCACGGCCTGAAGAAGGGCATGGTTGTCCGCGGGTTCATCCGTCCGCCCAAGGAAAGCGAGAAGTACTTCGCGCTGCTGCGCGTTGATGCGGTCAATGACCGCAAGCCCTCGGAGGTTGCCGAGCGCAAGAACTTCGAGGATCTGACCGCGCTGCACCCCGAGGAGCGGTTCATCCTGGAGACCACGCCGGATCAGATCGAGTGCCGCACGGTGGACCTGGTCGCGCCGATCGGCAAGGGCCAGCGAGCGCTGATTGTGGCCCCGCCGCGCACCGGCAAGACGGTGCTGCTGCAGAAGATGGCCAAGGCCATCGCGACGAACTACCCCGACACGCGGATCATCGTGTTCCTGGTTGACGAGCGTCCCGAGGAAGTGACGGACTTCCGCCGCAACACCCACCCGCGGGTGGAGGTCGTCGCCAGCACCTTCGATGAGCAGTCCGCCCGCCACGTGCAGGTGGCCGAGATGGTCATCGAGAAGGCCAAGCGTATGGTCGAGTTCGGTGAGAACGTGGTGATCCTGCTCGACTCGATCACCCGTCTGGCCCGCGCGTACAACAACGAGATGCCGCACTCCGGGCGCATCATGTCCGGCGGTATTGATGCCGGTGCGCTGCAGCGGCCCAAGAAGTTCTTCGGTGCGGCCCGCGCCGTGGAGAAGGGCGGCTCGCTGACGATCATCGGCACCGCGCTGGTGGATACCGGCTCGAAGATGGACGAGGTCATCTTCGAGGAGTTCAAGGGCACCGGCAACAGCGAACTGCACCTGGACCGCAAGCTTGTCGAGAAGCGGATCTGGCCGGCGATCAACGTCGCCGCCTCGGGCACGCGTCGCGAGGAACTGCTGCTGGACCGCAAGGAACTTGAGCTGGTCTACCGCCTGCGCAAGGTGCTGGCGGACATGAACGTCGTCGAGGCCATGGAACTGCTCAAGGCCCGCCTGGGCAAGTACAAGTCCAACGCCGAGTTCCTGATGTCGATGGCGATGTCCTGATCCTTCCTGGGCAGGCCCGTCGAGCCGAGTTGATCCGCACCGCCACCCGGCCGCCCGGGTGGCGGTTGGGTTATGGGGAGCCGGGCAGGCTGCCTGGCAGCCCTGGAAGCTGGACGCTTTGCCCGGTTCGGCGTTCCGTATCCGCGGATGGGCGAATATCGAATCCCCCGGAGTCCGGGGGATTCTGTGTTTAATCGCCGCGGCAGTCGACCAAATCCCGCCGTTCTGGCGTCGGACACTTGCACAACGCGAAACTTGGGTTACCTTCGAGGCGTGCCCGAGCGTTCGTAAAGGAGTGGGGAGTCTGCTGTGCAGCTCGATTCTGCCCCACCAAACGGCCAATCGCCCGGCCGCTGTATCCGCAAAAGGAGTCTCTGTGATGAAGAACACCCGTATCGCCGCCTGCCTTGTCGCCCTCAGCGGCACGGCCGCGATGGCCCAGACCGGCGCCAACCTGATTGAGAACGCCCCGCTGATCGGCTTCGGCAGCTTCAGCGGCACCACGGTGGGTTCGACCAATGACGGCACGGCTGGCTGCGGCGGCTCGGCGACGTCGGCGGATGTGTGGTTCAAGTTCATCCCCACGCCCGAGCAGGCCGCGACGCCGATCAATATCGAGACCTGCACGAACGGCGCGTACGACACCGTGCTGTCGATCCACACAGGGGCGACGCCGGCGCTGGCCCGGACCAACGCGATCTCCTGTGTTGACGACTCCTGCAACCTCCAGTCGCGACTGACGATCAACAGCCCCGTTGCGGGCCAGACCTACTGGTTCCGGGTGGCGGGGTACAACGGTGCGACGGGCGCGTACACGCTGACGGTTGCCGGCCAGCCGCCGATCGTGCTCAACCGCGGCCCGGACATCACGATCTGGGAGCTCATCGACGTCGGCAGCTACACGACGAGCACCCCGCTGAACGGCAAGTTCGCCTACGCCGTGGGCACCAACAGCTGCAACCCGGGCGACTACCCGGCTTCATGGATCACTGGCAACAACCTGCACCCGGTCATCGCCCAGAACATGTACCGTCTGGCCGAAGGCCGCTTCGAGCAGATCGGCCAGTCCTTTGTCAAGCACGGCTTTGCTTCGGTCAACGGCAACTCGTGCGGCACCTGCCAGCAGCCGCCCAACGGCGGCTCGCAGCTGGGCGTCAACTGCTCGGACCCGTACGGCTCGGGCCTCAACGGCGGCCAGAGCTACCTGGGCCCGCGCTCGCAGATCAACGCCACCACCGGTGAGTTTGTGTACAACGGCAACTTCACCGCCGGCGATGCGGGCTTCAAGCGACTGCAGGTGCCTTCGACGGCGATCACCAATCGCCCCGTCGGCTCGCGGTTCTTCGTCGATGCGCACTACGTCACCCAGGACGATTCGCAGTACAACAACGGCCTGAACAACCTGACCTTCCGCGAACTGGTCGCCACGAACATGACCAGCTCCAGCGTGCCGTTTACCACCTTCGGTGATGCCGGCGCGTACCGCAAGGGCAAGAGCGGCCTGTGGGCCTGGCAGCTGGCCGATCCGACCGTCAAGATCGCCAACGCAGACTACACGGTGGCCAATCCCAAGAGCTTCCCCCTGCTGCCCCCGGCCAGCATGCCGGCGAACATCACCGTCCGATTCCATGTGGCCAGCAAGGTCACCGCCAACACCGGCCCGCTCGCCGGCACCTGGCACTACGAGTACGTGGTCCAGAACATCAACTCCGACCGCTCCGGCGGCACGTTCACGATCCCGATGCCCGCGGGAGCCAACGTTCAGAACATCGGCTTTGCTGCTCCCGCATCACACTCCGGCGAGCCCTACTCCAACGTCGCCTGGACCAGCAGCCGCGTCGGCAACACGATGGTCTGGTCGACTGAGAGCTTCGCCGCCAACCAGAATGCCAACGCCATCCGCTGGAGCACGGCGTACACGTTCCGCTTCGATGCCGATGTCGCGCCGACCGTCGGTGACGTCAAGATCGGCCTCTTTAAGCCCGGCACCCCGACGGACGTGACCGCTCCGGCCGTGGACGTCCCCACCCTGCCCCCGGCGTGCGTGGCGGATATCTCCGGCGGCGGTCCGAACGCCGACGAGCCCGACGGCACCGTTGACGGCAACGACTTCATCGCCTTCATCAACTCCTTTAGCATCGGTGATGTCAGCGTTGATGCCAAGGCCGACATCGCCGGCGGCGGCCCGAGCGCCGACCAGCCCGACGGCACCATCGACGGCTCCGACTTCATCGCCTTCATCAACGCTTTCGGTGCCGGCTGCTGATTTCCAGGCAACCGGTCGATGGCTGAATCCGAATCCCCTGGACCTCGCGGCTTTGCGGCCGCGGGGTCTGTTCTTCAGATCTCCTACAGCACGCGCACCACGACTCTGGAAGGTGCCGCTACGCCTTCCGCCGCGCGATCCGACCGGTAGTTATTGGACGATCCTGCAGCTCCACCCCCGGCTGCCCGGGCGGCAGCCAGACGGTCGACATGTCCGGTGAATCTCCGGATCCCGCTGGGCTGGCCGGTATTGTGTGGTATTGTTTACCCGTTGGTCATATGAAGGCGAGGAGGCTCGCTCGCATCTGATGAAGTTCCCGCACCTGCACAATCGTGCAGCCCACCTGGTTGAGGATGAAGAGGACCCCCATGAAGCACCGCATCGCACTGTCCGCATCGATTCTGGTCGCCGTCAGCGGCACCGCCGCCCTTGCTCAGCCGGCCGACCTGATCGCCAACGCCCCGCGCGTTGTGGTCGCCACGACCTACAACGGCACCACGGTCGGTGCAACCAACGACGGCGTCTCCAGCTGCGGCTTCGCCGATGCCTCGCCCGACGTCTGGGTGAAGTTCATCCCCGGCCAGGGCCAGGGCGGTTCGAACTTCACCTTCTCGACCTGCACCACGAGCACCGCGCTGCGGACGTTCAACACGGTGCTGTCGATCCACACCGGCGCCACGCCGGAGCTGGCCCGCAACAACCCCGTGCAGTGCAACGACAACGGCTGCCTCTCGCAGTCCACCGTCACGCTGACCAACGCCGTGCTGGGCGAGACCTACTGGATCCGCATCGCCGGCGGCAACAACACCACCGGCGCCTTCGCCCTGGCTGTCAGCGGCCCACCGTCGCTGGGCATCACCGTCGGCCCCGACATCGTGGTCCTTGAGACGCCGGACGTCTCGAACTACACCACCACCGCCCCGGTCAGCGGGATGTTCGCGTACGCGGTCGGCACCACCAGCTGCAATCCCGGTGACTACCCCTGCGAGTGGATCTCCGGCAATAACCTCCACCCGGTCATCGGTCAGAACATGTACCGCCTGGCCAACGGCCGCTTCGACCATGTCGGCAAGAGCTACGTCAAGCACGGCTTCCTCTCGGTCAACGGCAATCAGTGCGGCACGTGCATCCAGCCCCCCAACGGCGGCGCCCAGCTCGGCGTGAACTGCTCCGACCCCTACGGCGCTGGCCTCAACGGCAACCAGACCGGCCTGGGCCCGCGCTCGCAGATCAACGCCACCACCGGCGAGTACGTCTACACCGGCAACTTCACCACCACCGGCACGGCCATCGACCGTCGCCTGCAGGTGCCGGCCACCTTCATCACCGGCCGCCCGACGGGCTCGCGCTTCTTCGTTGATGCTCAGTACATCAGCCAGGACGACGCCCAGTTCAATAACGGCCTGAACAACTCCAGCTTCCGTGAGCTCGTCTCCACCAACATCACCGGCTCAAGCAACATTCCCTTCACCACCTTCGGTGATGCGGGCGGCTACCGCAAGGGCAAGACCGGCCTGTTCGCCTGGAAGCTCGCTGATCCGACCGTCAAGATCGTCAACGCCGACTACACGGTGACCAACCCCAAGAGCTTCCCGCGCCTGCCCGCCTCGGTCATGCCCGCCACCATCACGGCCCGCTTCCACGTGGCCACCAAGGTGACGGCCAACACCGGGCCGCTGGCCGGCACCTGGCACTACGAGTACGTGGTCCAGAACCTCAACTCCGACCGCTCGGGCGGCACGTTCACCATCCCGATGCCGGCGGGTGCGACTGTCCAGAACATCGGCTTTAGCGCTCCGCCGTCACACTCCGGCGAGCCCTACTCCAACGCCGCCTGGACCAGCAGCCGCGTCGGCAACACGATGGTCTGGTCGACCCAGACCTTCGCTGAGAACCAGAACGCCAACGCCAT
>CAILKP010000137.1 GCA_903834785.1 uncultured bacterium | reverse complement strand
GACGGCGTTATCGACGAAGGTGGGCTGGACAATGCGGCGTTCCATGCGTCGGCTCCTGTGCCTCTCCACGGCAGCAGGATGTACCGGCACCAAACCAGCCGGTGGCGCGAGGGACGACTATTTTTCACAGGCCCCAAATGGCCAAATTGCCAAATGAAGGCAGAGGCTGAGTGGTGTGGGTGATGACCTGTCGCCGAGGCGCGGATCAGGCGTGGGCCGGGATGGCCGCGGCGGCGGGGCTTGCAGGTCGCGGTGCGGTGGCGGGGGAGTGGGCGGCGGAGGCCTTGAGGTCTGTCAGCGTGGCCGCGGGGAGGCGGGAGGTGAGGCCCAGTGCGTCGTAGGTGTGCAGGAGGGATTCGCTCTGCAGGGCGCGGTAGGCGGTGTCGGTGTCGATGATGGGCTTGCCCATGATGTCCTCGAGCATCTTCTGGACGTACACCGGCTTGACCGCGGCGGTGGACTTGGTGCCGTACTGGCTGAGGTTGCTTGCGAAGATGCCGGCGGCGGAGACGGGAAGGAAATCCTCGTAGCGAAGGCCCTCGTACTGGGCGAAGCCGAGCTTGACGAGTTCGACGGGGTCAGTGGTGGTGATGGTTCCGGCGGCGGCGCGGCCGCGGGCGGTGGGTGAGTAGATGCCGTAGACCAGCCCCTGGGCAAGCAGGGCGGGGAGGGTCTTGGGGAATGGGGCGAAGGGCGCGGCGTAGGTGCGCTCGTAGGCCTCGAAGTCGCGCTTGGCCTGGCCGGGGTCCTTGGCCACGGCGGCTTCGGCGGCGGTGAGGCAGTCGTCGTAGAGCTTGCGGCCGGCGGGCGTGGTGGCGTAGAAACGCTGCTCGATTTCGCCGAAGCGGGCGGTGTGGACGGTCTTGATCGTGGTGCCGTCGGCGTTTGCGAACTCGACGGGCTCGGTGAGGGCCTTGTACGCATCCTGCCGCAGGAGGATGGGCGTGTCCTGCGCGGGGCCTTCGGTGGAGTCCTTAAAGCCGGAGTGCGGCAGCTTGGAAAGCTGGAGGTCGGGCTGCTGGAGCCGGGCCGTGAGGTCCGCCGCGAGGCGGGCGATGAAGCTGGCGGGCAGGGTGCCGGGGGTGAAGGCGTCGATCTGCTCGATGGTCAGGTGCTTGAAGTGGAGCTTCATGTAGTCGCGGTCGGCGACGGCGGCCAGGCGAGTGAGCACGGCCTGAGCGCGGGCGGTGAAGGTTGCCGCGGGCATCTCGCCCAGGCAGCACTTCATGGCGGCGGTGTAGAGGTCGATCCAGAAGGTGTTGGGGGTGAGGTGGTTGAGGTGGTGGGACTCGAAGCAGGCGATGTCGGCGGCGATCTTGAAACCGGAGTCGCAGAGGTCCTTGTAGAGCTGGTGGTCGCGGGCCTTGCCGGTCCACTTGAAGATGCGGTTGACACCGTGGCCGATGAGGGTGGTGGCCTCGGCCCAGGACAGGCCGCCCTGGCGCTCGCCCTTTTCGATCAGGGCCTTGATCTCCGGCGTGAAGACCTGGCGGGTGGCCAGGAGATCCTCGATGCGCTTGCGCGTGGCGGGGTCGAAGTAGTCGGTCTGGAGCAGCGAGGTAAAGACACGGTGCTCGGGCTTGTAGACGGCGCGGAAGGCGGTGGCGACGATGGGCTGGCTCTTGGCGCCCACGTTGGACATGTCGTAGTAGTTGTGCGGCTCCATCGCGAAGGCGGCGAAGAAGCGGGAGACCCAGTGGTACTCGTCGGGCTTGCCGATGCGGATGGCACCGTGGCGCTCGCCGCTGGTGCGGTCGAGCTGCTCATCGGAGATGGCAAAGCCGCCGTGGAGCTGGCTGAGCAACTGGCAGACGGCGCGGTTGCACTGGAAGTTGACGGCCAGGGACTTGTCGTAGAGGGGCACCTCCTGACCGAACATGCGGGAGAGCTCGGAGAAGAGGCGGCCCTGCATCTGAAGCTTGTCGGCGAACTGGGCGGGGGAGGAGGTGGTCATGGGAGAGGGTCCTGAGGCTGGTCCTGCGGCGGGGTCCGGAGCGGGCGAGGGAGGGACGGATGGGACCGGGAGAAAATCGTAAGCGGGGGCTGAGCCGGGGATGGATATCGAGCCGTCCTGAAGGTCATACGCAGCGGGAGGCGAGGGCGGATGAGGAAACGTGCGGGCGGGAGGGGCGGGATGGGGCCGGAGGGGTGGGAGGGCGCGGCAGGGGATGCACGGAGCGGGTATTTGCACTGGGCTGGGTGCCAGCACGGCAGCACGGGCCGTTTGGCGTTACGATGGCCCACGTATGAGCCACAAGGCCCCCACTGCCGCTGCCGGGACGATGACAACACCCCATAACCACAGTCTGCGGCATGGGCCGGGGGTGGCGCGGCAGCGGTGCATCAACCCCGGGTGCGGGGCGAGCTTTGCGGTGACCGAGACGCTGACGGCGTGCCCGACGTGCAGTGCGCTGCTGGATGTGGTGTACGACTGGGATGCCGCGGGCGTGCGCGAGGCCGTAAAGGTGTGCCCCGGTGAGCCGGCGTGGTCGGCGTGGTCGTTTGCCAATGGGCCGGTCAAGAGCACGGCGGATGCCTCGGGCGTGTGGAAGTTCCGGCGGCTGATGCCGTTTTATGGCGATGAGAAGCAGATCGTGACCATTGGCGAGGGCAAGACGCTGCTGCAGCGGGCGGACCTGATGGCGGCACATCTGGGCTTTGCACCGGGCTCGCTGCACTTGCAGTACGAGGGGATGAACCCGTCGGGGAGTTTTAAGGACAACGGGATGACGGCGGCGTTCACGCACGCGCGGATGGTGGGTGCGACGGTGTGCGCGTGCGCCAGCACGGGCAACACCTCGGCGGCGATGGCGATTTATGCCAGCCAGTGCGGGATCAAGCCGGTGATCTTCATCGGCCAGGGCAAGATTGCGTACGGCAAGCTGAGCCAGGCGCTGGACTATGGCGCGCTAACGCTGCAGGTGGCGGGCGACTTTGACGCGTGCCTGGCCAAGGTGCGGTACATCGCCGAGAAGATCCCGCGGGCGGGTGTGTATCTGATGAACTCGGTGAACCCGTTTCGGCTGGAGGGGCAGAAGGCGGTGATGTTCCGCGTGCTGGAGGGGCTGTGCTGGCAGGTGCCGGACTGGATCATTGTGCCGGGCGGGAACCTGGGGAACTGCTCGGCCTTTGGCAAGGCGTTTATGGAGATGCGGGAGCTGGGGATGATCGATCGCGTGCCGCGGCTGGCGGTGATTAATGCCGCGGGATCGAGCACGCTGGACCGGATCTACAACGGACTGGGCGTGCGGTGGAACGGCGGCAAGTACTTTACCGATGGCGGCAAGGCGAAGGTGGATGCCGAGTACGCGCGGATGGATGCGAACAACGAGCGTGCGCACACGATTGCCACGGCTATTGAGATCAACCGGCCGGTGAACCTGTCCAAGGCGCTGCGCGCACTTGAGGTGATGCGGGGCGATGCGGCCGAGGGCGTGGTGCGGAGCGTGAGCGATGAGACAATCCGCAAGTACAAGGCGCTGGTGGGCAAGTTTGGCTACGGATGCGAGCCGGCGAGTGCCGCGAGCGTGGCGGGGGCGCACCTGCTGCTGCAGGAAGGGCTGATCCGGCCCGGGCAGACGGTGGCGTGCGTGCTGACGGGGCACCTGCTCAAGGACCCGGACGTGACGGTGAGCTATCACACCGGGCTTGATGCCAAGGCGGCCAAGCAGCCACTGCCGACGGAGAAGCCCGCGGGCGAGTACGCCAACCCGCCGGTGCCGGTGGCCGATGAACTGGGGGCGATCCTGCACGCGATGGGCGTGGACACGACGGGGCTGGATCTGGCGGCGGCGAACGCGGCGAGCGGGGGTGTTGGCAAGGAGTGCTGAGGGGGCAGAAATGGTCAAATTGGGAAATGGTCAAATGAAGGAGGGTGGGAGCGGGGACGTGTCACGGGTCACTTATGACTTGGGACTTGGGACTTGGGACTTGGGACTGGCGACTTCTCCCGGCTTGCTTTGGGTGGCGGGGGGCCCTTTGCTTGGGGCATGGTGTTGTACTGCTGCGGAGATTTGTTGTGGGCGAGCAAGATCAAGTCGACGGGTGAGGCCATTGGTGTGGGGTGCAGGCCGGTGCGCAATCGAGAGATGCTGGCGGCGCGGCTGGCCGACAGCCCGGTGAAGGCGGTGCTGGTGGACCTGACCAGCGAGCACTGCTGGGACCTGATGGAGGCGCTGCGCGGGGCGGGTGCGGGGCCGGCGGAGCGGGGGCTGAAGGTGGTGTGTTTCGGGCCGCACGTTGAGGTGGACGCGATGAAGCGGGCGGCGGGGATGGGTGCGGACTCGGTGCTCAGCCGCGGGGCGCTGTCGGGCAACCTGCCGGGTGTGCTGACGACGCTGGAGGCGGGGGATGCGGTGAGGTCGCAACTCAATGACTGAGCGTGCCGCCAGTGTGCGCGGGGCGGCGTCGTGGAGTGAGTCCGCGCCGGGGGCTGCGGTGCTGCATCACGGCGACTGGCTGGAGGTGGCGGGGGCGATGGAGCGGGGCACGGTGGATCTGGTGTACGCCGATCCGCCGTTTAACACCGGCCAGCGGCAGACCGGGCGGGCGGGGTCGTACGAGGACAGCTTCGGTTCATCGCGCGAGTTCATCGCGTGGCTGCGGGCGCGGCTGGAGGTGACGCTGCCGCTGCTGAAGCCGACGGGCAACGTGCTGCTGCACCTGGACTGGCGGACGAGCCACCTGGCGCGGGTGCTGCTCGATGAGATGCTGGGGGAGGACCGGTTTGTGAACCACCTGATCTGGTCGTACGGGCTGGGCGGATCCTCGCCGCGGAGGTGGGCCAGGAAGCACGACGACATCCTGTTTTACTGCGTGGATCCGGAGCGGTATTACTTCGAGCCGCCGCTGGTACCGGCGACGAGTGCCCGGCTGCGCGGGAAAATGAAGAAGATGACCGATGTGCTGGAGGTGCCGAGCATCAACAACATGGCGGCGGAGCGGACGGGGTACCCGACGCAGAAGCCGCTGGAACTGCTGCGGATTCTGGTGCAGGCGTGCTGCCCGCCAGGCGGGCTGGTGCTGGACCCGTGCTGCGGCAGCGGAACGACGCTGGTGGCGGCGCAGGGAAGCGGGCGAAGGGCGGTGGGGATTGATCGGTCGGAGGAGGCGCTGGGGGTGGCGAGGGGGCGGCTGGCGCTGCGCGTGGTTTGATCAGCTACCGATCAAACTCGTCGCCGCGGAACAGGGAGCCCAGGTAGACGCTGCGGACCATCTGGTCGTTGATCAGGGCCTTGGGGGTGCCTTCGGCGAAGACTTTGCCGTCGTCGATGATGTACGCGCGGTCGCAGACGCGGAGGGTCTGCTGGACGTTGTGGTCGGTGATGAGGCAGGCGATGCCCTGGTCGCGGAGGCGTTTGATTTCCTTCTGGAGATCTTCGACGGCGATGGGATCGACGCCGCTGAAGGGCTCATCGAGGAGGATCAGGCGGGGGTTGGTGACCAGGGCGCGGGCGATTTCGAGCTTGCGGCGCTCGCCGCCGGAGCAGGTGCGGGCGAGCTCGTTGCGCTTGTGGGTCAGGCGGAACTGTTCAAGCAGTTCGGTGGCGCGGGCCTTGCGCTCGGCCTTGGTCAGGTCGAGGGTCTCGAGGATGGCCAGGAGATTCTGCTCGCACGTCAGGCGGGTGAAGACCGACGGCTCCTGGCTGAGGTAGCCCATGCCAAGGCGAGCACGCTGGTACATGGGCAGGCCGGAGACGTCCTGGTCGTCGAATGTGACGGTGCCGGCATCGGCATCGATCATGCCGATGGACATGCGGAAGCTGGTGGTCTTGCCCGCGCCGTTGCGGCCCAGGAGGCCGACGATCTCTGTCGGATCAACATGGAACGAGACGCCCCGGACGACCTGGCGGCCGCCGAAGGACTTCTGGAGGTTGCTGACAGAAAGGAGGGGCAAGGCGAGGTGGTGGCTGCGGTGACGGGAAGACCCGGGGGCGCGATGGCTGGAACGAGACGCGTGCCGGAGCGACTCAGTGCACCGGTTCGAGGACGGCGGACATGGGGCCCTTGCTGGTCTGCATGAGCGGGTCGCGGCCGAAGGCGATGATCTGCTCGCGCTTGAGTTCGGCGTGCTCGCGGTGGGTGGTCATCAGGATCGCGCGGCCCTGGGTGTCGACGGTTTCGGCGACGAGGTACGCGTCCTCGCGGCTGCGGCCGAAGAGCTCCTGGAGCATTCGGACGACATAGTCGTAGCTGTGGTCGTCATCATCGAGCAGGACGACGTTCCAGTGCCAGGGCTTGGGCTTGCTGTCGGTTGCGGCGGACTGCCGCGACGGGGTCACCACGGCCGGCGTGGCCGGGGCGTTGTGCTGCATCGGGGGCTGAGGCTCGCTCTGAGGCATGCATAAGGATACGCCGCGGCAACCGGAACATGCGGATAGCCCGTTTGGGACCTGTCAAGAGCCGGTGAATATGTCGGGTAGTGTGCCTGACGGTCCGGATCGGCGGGGAGGGCGGGGAGGGGCCGGGGAATGGCCGAAAAGGTCACTGGCCGCCGGGGGTGGCATCGCCGAGGATCCGCAGGGCAGTGACCTGCTGCATGAGGAGTTGGAGTTCCACCACAGCGCCGGGGGTGGGCTCTCGGCCGTCGGCCAAGGCGTGGGTGGGCACGCGGAAGCGGGAGCCGGAGGCGGTACCGGCCTGTTCACGAGTCTGGACGAGCAGGTCGAGATAGGTATCGCCGTGGATGGACACCGGGGTGACGGAGAGGACGACGGCTTGGACGGTACCGATGAGCGGAAGCATGGATTGGAGTGTTGGGCGGCCGAGGAGGACGGAAGCACGGTGGGAATCAAGTATCGTTCTCGGATGTTCAGGTGCCCCAAGTGTTGACCATCGCACCCGAGCAAAAGTGGTGTAACACCTGAGTATTTCCCCGGCTCGCACGGTGGATTGCACAACGTCCGCAACCGATACCTCGGCGTGTGCCCATTCCGCCATTCTTCGCACGCGAAACACCCGGCCATGCCGCCGGCTGAGCAACCGCCTCACGGGCGCACGACGCACCATGCGGCGGGACCGTGGGTCGGCTTTCCTGGCGGCGGGCCAGTGCCGAGCCCGTTTGGCGTGGACTCGATCAAGCGTGCGGATGCAGCGGCGGTGGAGGTATCGCACGGTTGCGGCGGACTGGCGACGGTGGTGTACCGGGCGCGGGCGGATCAGAGCCGCACCATCCTGCAAATCTCCGGGAGCGTCGAGCGGGTGACGGGGCGTGCGGCGGGCTGGTTTGTCGGCAAGTCGCTGGAGATCCTGCTGGGGTGCGTTCACACGGAGGATTGGAAGCTGGCGGCGGACCGGCTGGCAACGGACTCGGGCAGTCTGGCGGCGCACGGCAGCTTCAGCGTTCGGTATCGGATTGTGCGTCCAGACGGGACGATCCGTCTGGTGCAGGACAGCGGAGTGATCAGCGGTGAGGGTGTGATCGACGGGACACTTCTGGACGTGACCGAACTGGCGACGATGCAGGAGCGGCTGGCGGAGCAGACGCGGATCAACAAAGCGGTGCAGGATGCACAGCACGCGTTTATCAGCAACGTGGATGTGCGGACCATCTTCGAACTGGTGCAGCAGGAGTTCCTGAACCTGACGGAGAGCCGGTACGGGTTCCTCGGTGAGATCGAGCGGGAAGCCGGTGGCGGAACGGTGCTGCGGTGCTTTGCGGTCGGGGCGAGGGACCGGAACTCAGAGGAGCACGCGTTCTTTCAGCGTGCGATGCCCGCCAATGGCGAGTTCCGGGCGATGGAAAATCTGTTTGGTCGCGTGTGCACGGGCGGGGACATGGTTCTGGAGAATCAGGTCGAGGGACGACCGGAAAGCAAGATGCGTCCGCAAGGACATCCGCCGCTGCATCACTTTCTCGGGCTTCCTCTGAAGCTGGGCGCGCGGCTCATCGGAATGGTGGGACTGGCGGACCGCGCCAGCGGGTACACACCGGACTGGCAGGAGCGGCTTGCTCCGCTGCTGTCGGCGACGGCGGCGATGCTGGACTCGGTGCGGGCACGCGCCGAGCGGCAGGCGGCGGAGGATGCGCGGCGGCTGAGCGAGCAGCGGCTGAAGCTGGCGCTGGCCTCCTCGGGCGTCGGGCTGTGGGACTGGGACCTGACGACCAACACGACGTACTTCTCCGACGAGTGGTTCACGATGCTTGGCTATGGCCTGGGCGAGTTGCCGACTGCGCTGGAGACCTGGTCGCGGCTGTGCCATCCGGAGGATCTGGAGCGGGCAACGGCGGCGATCAGGACGCACCAAGCCGACCAGGCGGTGGAGTACCGGTGCCCGCACCGGCTGAAGTGCAAGAACGGGGAGTACAAGTGGATCCTGGATATCGGCGAGGTCAGCGACCGGGATGCCCAGGGAAAGCCGCTGCGCATGACGGGCGTGCACGTGGACATTGACGAGCACATGAAACTGGTCGCGACGCTGCGCCACACCCGCGAGCAGGCCGAGGCGGCGAGCATGGCCAAGAGCGAGTTCCTGGCCAACATGAGCCACGAGATCCGCACTCCGATGACGGCGATTCTGGGGTACACCGAACTGCTGGCCGACGAATCGCTGCCGGCCGATGCGCCGTGGCGGGAGCGAACGGTGTCGACGATCCGGCGGAACGGCGAGCACCTGCTGGCGATCATCAACGACATCCTGGACATCTCCACGATCGAGGCGGGCAAGATGACGCTGGAGCCCCGTGCGGTGTCGCCGCTGGCGGTGATCCAGCAGGTCGCCACGCTGCTGACGCCCCGGGCAAGCGAGCACGGGATTGAACTGAAGACCAACCTGCACGACTCGGTGGCGACGACGGTGCGGACGGACCCTGTCCGGCTCCGGCAGATCGTGATGAACCTGGTCGGCAATGCGATCAAGTTCACGGAGCACGGGAGTGTGACAATCAGCGGCTATGCCGTCGAGTCGATCGGCGGACGGGAACTGGTCATCGACGTGACTGACACCGGCATCGGGATGTCGCCCAAGCAGGTGGGACGGCTGTTCGGTGCGTTCACGCAAGCGGACACCTCGACGACGCGGCGATTCGGAGGGACGGGGCTGGGGCTGCGGATCAGCCGGCGGCTGGCACAGTTGCTCGGCGGTGACGTCACGGTGACGTCATCACCCGGGGTGGGCAGCAGGTTCAGTCTGCGGATTGCCGCGGCGCGGGCCGATGCGGACACCGCGGCGACGCCGAACCTTGCCGCAGCGGGCGTGGTGGCTGGCGAGCCGGCGAGGCCGGCGACGGTCGGCACCGTCGCGGCTGGGGCACCACTGGCCGGGCGGCGCATCCTGCTGGTTGATGACGGGGTCGACAACCAGCGGCTGATCGGATTTCACCTCAAGCGGGCGGGAGCGGATGTAATGATCGCCGAGCATGGCAAGCAGGCGCTGGAGATGGTCGCCGCCGGACCGGCCTTCGACCTGATCCTGATGGACATGCAGATGCCGGTGATGGACGGGTACACCGCGGTAGCAGAACTGCGGCGGCAGGGGCTGACCACGCCGGTGATTGCACTGACGGCGCACGCGATGAGCGGCGACAGAGAAAAGTGCATTCAGGCGGGGTGCAGCAAATACGCCACCAAGCCGGTGGACCGGGTGGCACTGATTGAGATGTGCGTCGTGCAGTGTCGACACACCGAGAACGTGGCGGGGTGTGACGCGGCCGCGGCTGGCGGCTGAGGCGGCAGGCCGGTTACTTTGATCTCGTGTAGGTGATCTCGGCGGCGAGCTGCTCGGGCTGGCCGGGCAGGCTGCTGTACATCCGGAAGATGATGGTGTCGGCATCCTTGAAGGTCATGACGTGGCGGGTCTTGGATGCCGCGCCGCCGGGGATGGCCATCTCGCCGGCCATGGTCCACGTGCGTGACTTATCGTCGTAGGTGCCCGTGCTGCTGAGCAGGCCGGTGCCCCAGGTGTCGGCCCAGGAGCCGACCCACTTGCCTGAGTTGTTGTCGTAGCCCATCATGCCGAGCCCTTCGACCGGGCCCATGGGCGAGTTGCCCTTGTACTCCTGCCGGAGGTAGCGGTCACCCAGGACCATGGTCTGGACCATGGTTCCGGTGCCTTCGGAGGCCGGAGCACCCGGGGCAAAGTAGAACTTGCTGGCCACGGTCCAGTTGCCGGCCATCGCGGCCATCAGCTTGTGTTGCGAGCCGGGGCTGATTGACTTCATCCACGCCTGATGCATGGGGTCATCTTCGGGCTTGGCGGGCGCTTTGGCCGCGGGCTGGCTGGCGGCGGGCTTGTCCGAACCGGCGGGCTGGGCGAAGACGGCAACGGCGGCTGTGCCGAGCAGTGCCAGGAGACCAAGAGAGGCGGCGAGCGAAGTTGACGACTGCATGGAAAGGACACTCCAGAGCGGGCGTGAAACGGTCCGACGCGTCGCGGTGTTGGCCGCGGCTCAAACGCCGGAAGAAAAAGGCCCGCGGTATCGGTCAGGACACAGCGGGCCGGGAGGAGTTAGCAATCAGAGCGATGCGGGCGAATCAGGACAGCGAGAACCAGTTGATGAACATGATGAAATCGTTGCCGTCGACCGTGCCGTCCGCACCGATGTCACCGCCGGCGGCGATGTCGGCCGCGGGCAGGCCGGCGGCGAAGGCGTTGATGAAGGTGATGAAATCATCACCGTCGACCGTGCCGTCGGGCGCGGTGCCGCCGGCACCGATGACATCGGCCGGGCTGCGGGGCACGGAGACGTTAGCGAACATCTCGCTGACATCACCGGGGCGGTCGGCACGGCCGGTGATGGTGACAACGCCAGTGCTCCGCGGCGGGAGGTTGGAGGTGTAATGGAAGGTGTACATGGTGCCCCAGCGGATGGTGTTGCGCTGGAGTGCGTTGCCCTGGCCGTCAACCGGGTTGGCTACGGGGGAGAACACGACCTGATCACCGGCGGCGCTGAGCGAGGATACCCAGTTCTGGTTGTCGTACGCCGCGGCGGGGAAGACTGCGGGGGTGGTCTGCCGCGGCTGGCGGAAGGAGACGCCTTCCTTGACGGCGACCGCGAGCGTGGAGAACTGCAGGCCCGCGATTTCCTTGTCGTAGTCGAGGTTGTAGACGTTGTACTCGTACCGCCAGGAGTTGGTACCGGCGGGGACGACGCGGGACGAGACGTAGACCGAGCCACCGGTGGTGGGCTGGGCCAGTTGCTGCTGGTCACCCCAGCTCAAAAGCACGGGGCCGAAGGTGTGGGGGCCATCCATGGCAAATGTGCGAGTCCCTGTCACGCGGTAGCGGCGCCAGGCGTGGTTGTTGAGCTTGGCGACATCGCCGTTGACGACGTAGTACGCCTCCATAAAGATGCGGCCGGTGGTGCCCAGCGCGGCGGTGTTGATCTCATCATCGCGGAGGTAGCAGAACTTCCACGGGGTGCTTGTCGATCCGGTCGTGTAGGTGCGGGCGCCGTCGTTCTGGCCCGCGGTGGCCCGCTGGTCCTGACCGGAGACGGTGGTGTAGTTGTCAAAGAACGCGCCGCGCGGGTTCCAGCCCAACCAGGTGCGGCCTGCCGGCAGCGTGCCGGCAGCGGTGAAGCCGATATCGTTGCTCTTGAGCTCGCTGCGCGGGCCGAGGTAGTAGGTGCTGGCGTTGAGACCTGCGCCGTAGGTGTCGGCACAGTTAAAGCCCATGCGGGTGCCGCCGATGCCGTCACAGGAGCCAGTGCCGCAGGCGGGCTGGCCGTTGGGACCGGCGACTGCAGCCTGGCTCGTGGAGGCGGAGCTGAAGGCATGCTTGATCCATGAGGCCGCGAGATGCTCAAGGCGTCCGTCGGCCGTTGTGCGATAGACGTTCTGCACGATGTAAGGGTGGTTGAACTGCATGGCGGCCTGGAACGGCACGTACACGTTGCCGACGTTGCAACTGGTCGTGCCCATGGTCAGGCCGAACATGCCTGCAGCGACGCCTGTGGTGTGCACGGTGAACGACGGCGAACCGCCGGTGGTCGCGCTCACGGCCGAGACCGACAGGTCCATTCCGTTGGTGGCCTGCGGTGTGGGGTCATCGGCCAGAAGCATGGCGCTGACGGCCACGGTTCCGGCGATGGCAGCCAGCGTCGCGGCGGGCTTGACGAGGGAGAAGCGGGACATTCGTGGCATGCGGTGGCTCCGAGCAAACAAGAATTGGGTACCTACGAGCGATTGTGAGATCGGCGAACTCGCCCACCCGAACAGAATCGCGGGGGACGTCCTACAACCTTTGCCGATGGGCTCTAATCTACCCGACGTTCGGGCTTTGGCAAGGCACTTTGTGAAACTGGTGACAATTTGAACCCTGCACCTTCGATTCTGACGCACGGGAGGGCCTTGACCGCGGCCGGTCTGACCCTGATGGTTGCCGGCCCGGCGGTAACCACATGGGGTGGGGCACCGGCCCCCGCGATTCCTGCCGCCGCGACGGGACCCGCTCTGACCGGCCCGGAAAGCGAGCGACTGCCGCCGGAGGTGCTTGCCCGGCTGACGCGGCTGCTCATTGACGGATTGCATGCCCCGGCCCGGGAGACGCGGGCCGACACGCTGCTGGGGCTGGCCCGGCTGCGGGACCCGTCGCTGCAGCCCTTGTTCTCGCTTTTGGCCTGCACGGGGCCGATGGAAGATCGGGGTAACGCGACGGTGGCCCTGGCGACCCTGGAGCCCCAGCGAGGGGTTGACGGCCTGCTGCTAAGGCACCTCAGCGACGACCTGCAGCGGGCGGGGGTGCTGGTGCGATGCATCGAGCGCGATCTGATCAGCCTCGAACAGCTGCTGGAAATCGCCCACTGGCCGGATCTGGGCGAGCGTTCGACGATTCTGGTCGCGGCATACCTCAGCGGACGTGACGATGCGCAGTCCGTGACGCCGGCGACGGAGGCGACGCCCGGCAACGGCGTCGGTGCTCCGCGACGGCCTGATGTTGTGCCAGTGCTGCCGACGGCCAAGGGTGTTGCCGCCGCGACCCCGTTGCTGCGCCAGTTGGCCGAATCACAGGATGTGGGTCTGGCGGCTGCCGCGGCGGCGGTGCTGGCCCAGCAAGGTGAGGCGACGGGGCTGGAGCGACTGAGCCGGCTGACACCGAAGCTGGCAACGACGCGGTATGAGGGCCCCGCCCGGGGCCTTGTGGGGCTGATCGGCTCGGCGAAGATGAACCTGCTGGGCGACTGGTGCCTGATTCTGGCGGCGCAGCCGGGCATCAGCCCGACACTGGCGGAGGCGGCGGTGGCGGGGGCGGCACGCAGCGGCTCACGCTCGGTAGCGGTTCGCAACGCGGTGGTGGGCGTGGCCCGGCGAATGGCCAGCGGTGATGGTGTGCCCGCCGGCACGCGGGGAGAGCTTGCGGTGTGGCTGCTGGAGGCGGCACTGACCGAGCCGCTGCGGCTGGATGACAGCCAGTGGGAGGTATTGGGCAAGCAGGTGGCCGCCGGCCGCGAGGCCGGGCTGTGCAACGCGACTATGGAAGTCATGCAGCAGCTTTCCACGGGTGCCGCGGGGAGCGTGAAGGCGGTGGAGCGGCTGCTGGCGGCGGTGGACGACACGGTGCCGCCGGCGACGGCCCTGGCTGTGGCACGGTGGGCACTGGCGTGGGCGGCACAGCGGCCGTTTCAGGAAGCCCAGGCGGTGCGGGAGGGCATTTTGGGCATGGTGCTGAGGCTGGATCAGGCGGATCTGATCGAGCCGGCGGCGATCGCGGCGAGAATGCTGACCGATGCTGACCCCGCGCGAACGGCGGCACTGCTGACCGGACAAGGCCAGGGGCAGCGGCTGCACACGGCTGCACTGCTGCTCGGTGCACTGGCGAGCTCGAATCCCGAGGCCTCGGGCGTGGCCATGGCGGCGGCTGGAACACTGCGGCCGAGTGACATTCTGGCGGAGTTGTGCGTGCTGGTTGAGGCGCGGCATCCGATCCAGGGGCGGCCGCGGCCGTCGGCGGCGCGGCTGGCGGCCTTGGCACTCGGTGAGGGCGACGGGCAGCTGACGCTGCCGGTGCGGATGCAGGCGGCGTGGCTGGCCGTGCGCGGCAGCGGGCATGAGAAGGCGACGCTGGCGCGGATCTTGAGCCCGCGATGAGCCGGTGGTGAAAGGGGTGTGCCGACGGTTCAGGCCGAGCGGGCAGGTTCCTGTCGGGCTGCGGCAAGACCGGCCTTCTCGTCAATGAGCCAGACGAGCAGGACTGCGGAGATCACGCAGACGCACGAGAGGGTGATGAAGCCGATGCGGTTGCCGAACTGGGCGGCCAAAAGGCCGAAGATGGGCGGGCCCAGGAAGCCGGCGAGCTTGAGCGTCAGCCCCCAGAGGCCGAAGAACTCGGCGGTTTTGTCCTGGGGCGTGAACAGCCCGACGGTGGCGCGGCTGGAGGTGCCGATCATGCCCATGCCCAGGCCCAGACCGTTGCCGAGCACCCAGACGGCCCACTGCGGACCGTCCTTCTCGGGCAGCATGGCCATGCCGATGCAGGTGACCAGCCACACGGCCAGAGCGATCATGATGGTGCGGACCGAGCCGATGCGATCCTGCAGCACGCCGGTGATCAGCGCACCGACGAGCGTGGTAAACGTGAGTTGGAGCACGAACAGGACCAGGTCCAGCTGCTTGAAGCCGTAGTCCTGGGCGATCTGGCCGCCGAAGACGATGATGGTCTGCACGACGGTGGAGTAGAGCAGGAAGACGGCCAGGAAACGGCCCAGGACCTTGAAGCGGGCACTCTGCTTGAGCGTTTCGCCGAGACGCGTGAAGCCGCAGGTCAGCAAGTTGAGCTTGCGCTGGGGGTCACCGGGCGGGTCGGTATCACGCAGATAGAGCAGCGTGGGAATGCTGAAGATCAGGAACCAGCCTGCGGCCAGGCCGAACAGGGGTTGCCACTGGGCGACGTTCTTCAGGCCCATGGCGAAGATGATGCCGCCGGTGAGCATGAGGACGATGACACCGCCGCCGTAACCCATGGCCCAGCCCAGCGCGCTGATTCGACCGACGTTGGATGAGTTGGACAGCTGGGGCAGGAAGCTGGCGATGAGGTTCTCACCGAGCACGAAGCAGACGTTGCCGATGACAAAGAGCACGGCGGTCTCAAAGACGTGGCCGCGGTGGACGAAGACCAGGCCGCCGGTGGCCAGGATGCAGCCGATGGCGGTGACGGCCAGCAACTGGCGTTTGATGCCGCGGGCATCGGCGATGGCACCGACGATGGGCGAGAGCAGGACGATGATGGCCGAGGAAATCCCGTAGATGATCCCCCACTGCGACTTGCCCTGGGCAGCATCGCCCACGACAACCTCACGGAAGTAGATGGGGAACAGCAGGGTGATGATCAGCAGGGTGAAGGAGTGGTTGGCCGTCTCAAAGAGGCCCCAGACGAAGGTGTCCTTGGGCCGGACGGCATCACGCAGCGGGTTGAGGCGGGAGAGGTTCACGCGGGCGGACGGTAGCAGGGCGGCGATCAGGGTCACACGGACCCGGCCCGGAACACCGCCCGGCAGCGGCCGATGAGTTACCATCGGCCTGAGTTTCAAACCCGCAACGAGGTCTGCCATGCCAAGAACTGCTGGTGCCACGAACAACCGAATCCTCGCCGCGGCTCTGGTCGGGGCGAGCCTGGCCAGTCAGGGCGGCTGCCTGATGATGAACGCGCGACCGCCGACGCCCGAGGAACCCGCGACATCGGGGACCTCGGTCGGCTCGCTCTCGGCAACGATGAGCGGCAAGCTGGGCGCCGAGGAGCTTGACGGGCTGATCAAGGCATACGCCGATCGGTACGCGGCGCTGATCTCAACGGCGTTCGACACCGTCAAGCAGGACAACCCGGATCAGAAGCAGCGGGCCGCGGCCGACATGTTCAAGGCGGTCTCGACGACAGCGATTTACGACATCGCCACCGAGCAGGACTCGTTTACCAAGTTCATCGACTGCCTCCTGGTGGTGACGCTGCAGAGCAAGTTATGGATTGATGAAGATCGCGCCGAGCGATTCTTCGGCCCGGAACGGTGCGAGCCGGTCATCCGCGCCTGGCGTCAGGCCCGCGAGGAGATCTGGGAGCTGGGCGGCAGGCTGATGACCCAGCAGCAGTTGCAGCAGCTGGACTGGCTGATCTGGGACTGGCGGCGGAA
Source organism: uncultured bacterium (assembly GCA_903834785.1). Taxonomy (GTDB): domain Bacteria; phylum Planctomycetota; class Phycisphaerae; order Phycisphaerales; family UBA1924; genus CAILKP01. The sequence continues at coordinate 54,921 of CAILKP010000137.1, read as the reverse complement.
CAACCGGGATGTTGAGATCGTCTCGTTCGTGCGTTTTGCCGATGTCGGGGCGGCCCGCGGGCGGGCACTGCTCAGCGAGGTCAAGAGTTCGGGCGGCTTCCTGGCCCCGCTGGACAATGCCGTGGAGCAGGCCCGGCAGGTGCGGCTGCTCGGTGAGCGGGCGTTTTACCTCGGCAAGCGGGCACCGATCCTGATGAACTGGCACAGCCAGGCTCTGGCCGGGGCGGTGATGAGCACGCCGGAGGTGGCCCATGCGGTGGACTCCATCACGAAGCTCAACACCGCGCTGGATGACCTCAGCCGCGTGGTTGGTGCGATCCCGCCACTAGTCGGCGAGCAGCGCGAGGTGATGATGAAGGACCTCGCCGATCGGCAGGCCGCGCTGGACCAGACGCTGGGGGCGTACCGCCTTGCGGCGGACTCGACAACCAAGGCGTTGGAATCCGCCACGGCACTGACAGGGCAGGGGCGTGAACTGCTGACCGGACTGGACAAGACCAGCGAGTCGCTGCGCGGGCTGCTGACGTCCGTGGACTCGATTGTCGGCAAGCTGGCACCGCTGACGGCACCGGGAGGCGGGCCGGGCAACGCGCCGCTGGAACTGACCGGTGTGCGTGCACTGGTGACCGACTTGTCCGTCACGGTCAAAGATTTGAACTCACTGGTGGTGGCCAGCGGCAACCTGCTGGAGAACCAGACGTGGAACACGCGGATCGCTGAGATCGGCAACTTGACCGATCGGCGGCTGGACCGCGCGGCAACTGTGGGGCGAGAGATCATCGACTACGCGTTCTGGCGGATCCTGCTGCTGATCGTGGCGGCAGGAGCGGTCATGGTGGTCTATCGCATCGCGGTGACCGCAGCAACTCGCAAGCAAGGAGCAACCAAGTGAAGCCGCAATTCTCCAGCGAACTCGCCGCGATCGTGATGACGGTGATGGCTGCCGCCAGCACGGCCTGGGGCCAGGGCCTGCTGCGGAGCACCGAGCTTGCCACGCCCGCGAATGCCCCGGCATCGGCTCCGAAGCCGAGCGTGCCGCCGGCGGGCTCCAAGCCGGCGACCGACTTTGAGACGCTCAGCCAAGGCATGGACTGCTCGGGCTACCCGGCGTTTGTGCGCAGCAAGGACGCCGTCGGAACGGTTCGGGTGCTCGGCTCGACGACGGTGGCCAGCGTGATGGCGCGTATGGGCGAGGAACTGGCACGCGCCAGTGACGGGAAGCTGGTTCTGGCCATCGAAGGTGGCGGCTCAGGCGTCGCGATCAAGGCGCTCATCGAGGGACGCTGCGAACTCGCCTCGCTGAGCAGGAACATCACGCCGGCGGAGATCGAGGCGTTTACGACCAGGTTCGGCTACGCACCGACGGTGCTGACCATCGCCGTCGATGCTGTGACAATCTTCGTCAACAAGCGCAACCCGATCACACAGATGACCATGGCGCAGCTGGAGCGGACCATGACAGCCTCACCGGCAGCCGGCGCTCGAGCTCGCACCTGGGGCGAGCTGGGAATAGCCGAAGTTCCGGACTCGATGGCCGAGAGGCCCATCACCGTGTTTGGGCAGCGCGAGGGCAGCGGCACCTACTCGCTGGTGCTTGACACCGTGCTTCGCGGCAAGCCGTTTGGCTCCTGGGTGCGGGGCGAGCCGGTGCCCTCATCGGTGACGCAGGGCGTCGCCGCGGATGCCGGCGGACTCGGGTTCGCATCGATCTTCTATGACAACGCGCGATCGCATCCGGTGGCGCTCAGCCGCGACGGTGTGAACTTCGTGCAGCCCAGCTATGCCAACGTGATCAACGGCACGTACCCGCTGAGCCGCGGGCTGCACGTCGTGATGAACCTGCCGCCGGGCGGTTCGCTGTCGGCCCCGGTGACGGAGGTCATCAGCTACATCCTCTCGCGGAGCGGGCAGGAACTGGTCTCGGTCGATGGCAACTACCCGCTGACTGGTGAGCAGGTCGAATCCTCACGCCGCAAACTGCTGCCAGCACCAGCCGCATCGCCGGGCGGCCCCTCGCCCTCCGCCTCCCCCGCCCCCACTGCCGCGGCGCCGGCGGGCGGTGCGCCGGCCAATGCCGCTGGCCAGCCGAAGTGACTGCTCGCGAGCCGGTTTATGATGCCTGATGCTCACAGGCACTTCGCGTCAATCGGCTCGCTCCATCCGGTCCTTGGCCATGATGATGCTGCTGATCACCGGCACCTCACTGCCGTGTGCGGCGGAAACGGTGCCAGGTGCGCGAGGTGCAGCCGGCACACCGGGAACCCCGGGAACTCCCGGAACGCCAGTTGAACCAGTCACGACGGTGAAGGTCACTCCGACAACGGTGGCACCGGTCGAACTCCCGCCCCGGCCCGCACAATCGACCACGCTGGCCGTGCTGACACCCGACAAGCTGTACGTCGGGCTCAAGCATCCGCTGGTGGTGACTGTGAACGCCAAGCAGGCCCGCGACGCGATGGGTGCAGGAAGCGGCATCAACAAGCCCGAGGCGCTCGTTGGTGGCGGGCTGGCCATTGCTCTACTCGAGCCGGTGACGGCCCGCGAGACGGCCCGGGTTGACATCGCGGCGGACCTGAACGCCGCCGCGGCGAAGGACGACGGCACGGTGCGGCTGGATCTGGGCAAAGCGGTGCCGGCGATCTGGGCCGAGGGCAAGCCGTACTACGCGCAGCTTGTCGCGGGGGAGCGGCGGATCGGCCCGCCCTTGGTGTTGCAGCCGCTGATTCAACCCCGCCGCGCCGCGCTGGACATGCGCAACCCGGGGCGGCCGATGGTCACGTTCCCGGACAAGATCGGCGCGGGGCCGCGGGCGTTCAGCGGGTACCGCGTCTTTGCCGACAAGATCGTGATCATGGAGACCGAGCTCGGCGAGCTGGCCTTTGCGTTGCGGCCGGACGCCGCACCGAATACGGCGTGGAACTTCAGGCACTTAGTCAAGGGCGGTTTCTTTGATGGCACGGACTTCTTCCGCACGGTGCCGGTGGGGTCGGTCACGGGCAAGGGCTTTGTGGTTCAAGGTGGCGACCCGACACTGACCGAGCCGTACGAGGGCGGCCCGGGCTATGACCTGGATCTAGAGCCGAGCAGCCTGCAGCACGATTACGGCGTGCTGAGCATGGCCCGTGACACGGAGCCGGACACCGCGGGGTCGCAGTTCTTCATTTGTCTGTCGCGTGAAGAGACCAGGCGGCTCGACGGGCAGTACGCGGCCTTTGGCCAGTTGCTGGCGGCGGCCCCCGGCGGCGGGGCAAACAACGCCGTCGAGGTGCTCGGCAGGATCGCGGCATCGAAGCTGGTCGCAGGCAAGGTCGATCGACCGGCCAACCCGGTGAAGATCATCTCGATGCGGCTGGCTGATGCCGCACCGTACGGGACGGGGCCGAAAGTGCTGACGCTGGAAGGAAACAAGCCGGGCGTGCGGTAAGTCGCACGCCCGGCAGGAGAGTCGTCGTGATTGCCGAGACGGTTGAGATTCAGCAACCGGCAGCGAACGCGTTGATGAAGGCGATGAAGTCGGCGCCGTCGATGGTGCCGTCGGGCTGCATCGCATCGGCACCACCACCGGCGACGTCGGCGAGGGGGTCGACGCTGGGATCACCGATGCTGAAGCTGTTGATGAAGGCGATGAAGTCGGTGCCGTCGACGGTGCCGTCGAAGGAAACTCCATCGGTGCCGCCCCCCGCGATGTCGGCCAGTGAGCAAGCCTGGTTGACGGTGACACTCAGGACGGCGATACCGCGGCTTGCGCAGCTCATCCACAGCTCGTACCCGTCTGGTTTCAACTTCACCTCCAAGTCCACGATCTGCGCGTGAGGCAGCCCGCCCCACTGAGGCCCGCCGCCCGGGGGCGCGGGAAACACACCCACGCTTGTCCCGTCATACCAGCACAGCCCGCGCTCCGCGACGAGGGACTGGCTGTCGTACTGCATCCACAACCTCCCGTCAGGTGTCACCGCCAGTGGCTGCACGAACTGCCCGGGGAGGGGCCAGCCACCCTCGTAGGTCATCATCGTCGATGTCCCGGTCGTCGGGTTGATGTGGACAAGTCCGCCGCCCGTGCCCCCGGCGCCGAACATGACCGTGCAGCCGACCCACGCCGTGCCGTCGGGCGCGACCGCCAGCCCGCTGAAGGTGTCGCTCTGCGACGTCAGTTGCGGATAGTCGTCTATCGTGCGCGAAAAGCGATAGCTCCCGTCGGTGCGAGCGACCTCGTACCCCGCGTTGGCCCAGACCGTTCCCGGGCGTACGGGATCGGGCAGCATCTTCTGACCCTGGCTCGCGATTTCAAAGTTACCGAACCCTCCCGCCTGGTAGATGCCCAGGTTGAAGTACTCGCCCAGGCCCCAGAGGCGACCGAGAGAATCGTCTCGATACGACACAACCGAGGCCGAACCACCCGGGATGGGGCTCCACGCGCCGCCCGACAACTGATGAGTCGAGCCGAACATCGGGTTGACCACCAGCGTTCCGTTCGGACGCATGTGGATACTTCTGCTGTTGTCGGTATTGAACGGCCAGTCGATTCCAAGCCCGTAGTGCGCCTGGTTGTAGCCGGTCCAGCGTGTGCCGTCGAACCGCACCATCCCTCCGAAACCGGAACCCGCGTTTGCGGACGCGAACAGATCGCCGGACACCGGGTCGATCGTCAGATCGTTGTTGAAGAAGTCAAACTGGCTGGTGTTCGTGACGCGGTACCGCTGCCACTGGCCGGTTGTTGGGTTCCGCACCGCCGCGCCGCCCGTTCCGCACGCCCAGATCTCGCCGTTGTGCCCGCGGATCACGTCGCTGGTGAACATGCCCTCCCGCCAGATGCCGCGGTCGTGCCACGTCGTTGCATCAAACTCCCACACGCGGCTTGCGCCGTCGACGAGCAGCACCTCGCCGTTGCCGTACGCGCGCAGCGCCCACACCGCGGGCGTGACGGCGATCAGCGGCGGAAGGGGTGGATTGATCCACGTGCCGTCGGGCCGACGGCAGTTCAGGCGCTGCGAAAACTCGTTGTCGAATCTGTACATCCAGACGTTCCCGGCATCGTCGGTTGCCTTGGGTCCGAGTGCCTCGCCGGGTGCTCCGGCCGCTCGAGGGAAGTTGGTCCAGACGCCCGTCGTGCTGTCGAACCTGCCGGCCCCGTTCAGGCCCGTCTCTGCGCACCACACGTAGTAGCCCCCGCCCGGCTTGGGCTGCGTTGCGATGCTGCCGCGCGGTCCTTCCCATCGCGTCCAGATGTCTGTCGATGGCACGTATCGGTACATGCCGCCATCGCCCCACACGGTGGTGTACGCGCTGAACCACAGATCGCCGTTCGGCGCAATCTCAACCGCCTCGACCCATCCTCCCCTCACCAGTGAGTTGCCCTCAAAGTAGCGTTGCAGCGACGCCGGGCCCATAGCGGGGTCATACTTCAGGACACCGTGACCGGTAGCCATCCACAGCACGCCGCTCGCATCCGCAACAATCTCCGAGACGCGTGCGCACCCCTGCTCCTGAGGATGGCCGATCACCGGGTAGTTCACGTTGGAGACGTTGATCCAGCGGTTCTCCGCACGCACAAGCTTGGCGATCCCGCCTTCCTCAAACGAAGCGTCGAACCCGCCGATCCACGGGTCGCCGTCGGGACCGATGTACAGCGCCTCGTTGAAATCACCCTGGATGCCCGTGTTGGAGGGGCGGTAGTAGCGCCAGGTCTCGGTGCTCTGCCCCATGGCACCCGAGAAGCACATGAGTGTGAGTGCGAGACTGGTGAGCGCTTTGCGTGTCATGATGAGCGCCTTGAAACGGAGGTGTGGTCGGTGGGTTCCGGGCGGTATGGTGTTCTAGGTACCACAGCCGGGGTGGCTGGGGATCCTCGAACTTCTTCTCGCGATACCCCTGCTTCGGGGTGCAAGGAAATTGAAGTCACAAGCGAATAAATAGCAGAGAGCTCCAACCCCTGTACATGCGTTGGCCCTCCGCGGCGGTTGTCAACAAAGCACTGATTTCTCACAAGCTCGCTCATTGCCCGCGCGCCGACTCCGGTTCATGTTCGCAATCGCGCATCTCAAATCGAATCAGTCTCCCGCTTTGGGGGGACACGGGTGGGAGGGAAGGGCAGCCGATGAGATGTCCGACGGTTCGGCCACCGCTTTGGACGGAGTTTTCTCCCGATAAAATCGCCCTAACGGAACGTTGATACGCTCGGAGCTATCAACCGCCGAGAGATCCCCAGTTTGGAGCCTGACTCGTCCGCCGTGAGCGTGATCGCCCGCATCGGCGGGGTCATTGAACGCTACTGGGGCTTTGCTGAACTTCGCCCCTTGCAGCAGCAGGCGATTGAGGCGGCGGTTGGGAAGGTCGGGACCGGTGCGGAGGTTGGCCGGGCTCGGGATTGGCTGCTGGTCATGCCCACCGGTGGCGGCAAGTCGCTGTGTTATCAGGCCCCGGCGCTGGTGACGGGGCGGACGATGCTGGTGGTCTCGCCGCTGATTGCGCTGATGAAGGACCAGGTCGACGGGCTGAAGCTGCGGGGCATCCGTGCTGCGGCGGTGCACAGCGGGCTGGGGCCGGGTGAGGCCGATGCGGCGATGAAGGCCCTGCGGGCGGGGGAACTGAGCCTGCTGTTTGCAGCGCCGGAGCGGCTGCTGATGCCCCATGTCATTGGGACGCTGGCCCAGCTGCCGCGGACCGGCGCGGGCTCGCTGTGCGGCATCGCGATTGATGAGGCCCACTGCATCAGCCAGTGGGGGCACGATTTTCGACCTGAGTACCGGCGGCTGGCGGAACTGCGGACAAGCCTGCCGCACGTTCCGATCTTTGCGTGCACGGCGACAGCCACGCCGCGCGTTCGGGAGGACATCGTCGCCCAGTTGCAGCTTCGCGACGGGCTGGTGCTGGTGGGCGTATTTGACCGGCCGAACCTGACCTACCGCGTGCAGCCGCGCACGGATGTGGCTGAGCAGATCATCGAAGCCCTTGGCCGGCACCCGACGGGTGCGACGATTGTGTACTGCATCAGCCGCAAGGACACCGAGGCAATGGCCAAGGCCCTGACGGGCGGGCTGCGCCGGGCCGAGGCCTATCACGCAGGGATGACCGCCGAGCAGCGGGCCCGCGTGCAGGAAGATTTCAAGAGCGAGCGGCTGAACATCGTCTGCGCAACCGTTGCCTTTGGCATGGGCATCGACCGGCCCGACGTGCGCTGTGTGGTGCATGCGGCCATGCCGCGGAGCGTGGAGGCGTATCAGCAGGAGACCGGCCGTGCCGGGCGCGACGGCCTGCCGGCGGAGTGCCTGCTGCTGTACTCGGCTGCCGATGCCGTGCGGTGGAAGATGCTCATGAGCGGGCCTGGGAGCGGTAGCGGCGGCGGAGGGCCGACCGCGGCACAACTTCAGGTGCAGTACGACCTGCTCGATCACGTCCGCCGGGTTGTCACCGGCTTTTCGTGCCGGCACAAGGCACTGGCGGAGTACTTCGGCCAAAGCTACGACCGTGAGAACTGCGGTGCGTGCGATGTGTGCCTGGGTGAGAGCCAGGAACTCGAGGATGGCAACACCATCGCCCGCAAGGTGCTCTCGTGCATCGCCCGGTTTGCCGCCGGCGCAGCACCGAACATGGACGGCTCACCCGGCGGCCAGTACGGCGCGGCCCACCTGGCCGAGGTGCTGCGCGGCGCCAAGACCAGCCAGATTCGCGAGCGCGGGCACGACCAGCTGACGACGTACGGACTGCTCCGGGACTTGGACAAGGCCCGCGTTCGCTCGTGCATTGATCAGCTCATCGACCTGGAGTGCATCGCCAGCAGCGGCGGGCAGTATCCGGTGCTGGGGCTGACCGACCGCGGCATCGCCGTGCTCAAAGGTGCCGAGACCATCACGCTCATGCGGCGCAAGGCCATCGACCGCGACGAGGCGGCCCGCGCTGCCGAGCAGGCCGCCGGCACCATCGCGCTGACCGCGGCGGAGGAACAACTGCTCCACAAGCTCCGCGAGCTGCGGGCCGCGCTGGCCGTTGCCCGCAAGCTACCGCCGTACATGATCCTGGGAGACAACTCCCTGCACGAGATCGCCCGCGTGCGGCCGAGCTGTGCCGACACCCTTCGCACCATCAACGGCATCGGCGAGACCAAGGCCCGGGACTTTGGCGGGGCGATCCTGGAACTCGTCGCCGGGACCGCCGCCGAGCTGGGGCTGGCCCTGGATGCCGCGGCGGGCAGCCGCAAGCAGCCAGCCGGCCGATCCAAGAAGTCGGGCTCGGGAGCGATCTCGGCCGCCAAGCAGCAGTCGTTTGCAATGTTCGAGGCGGGCCGCTCCGTGGCCGAAGTTGCCGAGGCAGTCGGGCTCCAGCCCCGGACCATCAGCGAGCACCTGGCGGAGTTCATTGAGCGCAAGTGCCCGCCGCACATTGAGACCTGGGTCCCCGCCGAGACCTACCGCATGATTGCCGAGGCCGCCCGGCAGGTCGCCGGAACCGGTCCCGTCTACCTCCGGCCGATCTTCGAGCACCTCGGCGGCACCTCCGGCAAGGACGGGCGGCCGGGGCAGGCCGACTACGACCAGATCCGGCTCGTCACAGCCCATCTGGTGGCGATCGGGGAACTGACCGGAAAGAGCGACTGAAGTGTCTAATTGGCTTTATTATTGGACTACAAGCTCGATTGGCACCAACTGACCGCGTTCTGACTCGACGAGACCAGCACCGGCGGCCGGCCGCAGCTTGGCGGTTCCGCCGGTCTGGCGCCCTTCCACCCTTGGCAAAGAACCCCCCGGCCCCCCAAGGCGTACCGAAGACGTCCCGGGCTCTACCATCGGCCCGGATTTGTTCTGGTTCGAAGTCCCTCGTCTGCCCCCGCCCCGCGTCCCCGCCTCCCCCCTCCGGCTGCACTGACCGTTCTGGTCGGCCCCCCCGGCACCGTCTGGCCCCCGCTGCTCTCCTCCCCCTGCGCCTTGCGGCGCGTCAAACCGTCACCGACTGCCCATGTCCACACCCCCCACCAACGCATCCGCTTCGGGTCACGATCACAAGCACACGCATGATCACGATCACAAGCACGACCACAAGCACGATCATGACGGCTGCTGCACCCACCACGAGATGCAGACCGAAAAGTACCTGCTGATCTACCTGCTCGGCGGCGTGCTGTTGATCGCCTCGTTCGTGGGCCGGCGGCTGATGGGCGACCAGATCAACACCGAGGTGGCGATCATCCCGGCGGTCATCGCCTCGATCATGCTGGCCATCCCGCTCTTCCTGGCCAGCATCAAGGAACTGCGTGCGGGGTATGCCTCCAGTTCATCCCTCGCCTCGCTGGCCATCATCGCCGCCATGGCGATGGGCAACTTCGATACCGCCGGCTGGCTGGCCCTCATCCTGCTGGTCGTGGACCAGATCCTGCGTCGCACGGCGTTCTCCGCCCAGCGCGTGATTGAGCAGCTGATCCGACTGACCCCCAACGTCGCCCGCATTGTGCGCGACGGTGCTGAGATCGATCTCAAGGCCACCGAAGTCCAGGTCGGCGACATCGTCCGCGTCCGCCCCGGCGAGAACCTGCCGGTCGACGGCGTGGTCATCGCGGGCCGCTCGACGGTGGATCAGGCCTCACTGACCGGTGAAGCCGCCCCGCACGAAGTGCAGCCGGGCGAACCGGTGTACGCCGGTACCACGAACCTGTCGGGCTCGATCGATCTGCGCTGCACCAAGGTCGGTGGCGATACGACCATCGGCAAGGTGTCCGAGCTCATCCGTGAGGCGGAGAAGACCAAGACCCCGCGCCAGCTGCTCATCGAGCAGGTCAGCCGGTTCTACGTGCCGGTGGTGCTGTCGCTCTCGTTTGTCGTGTGGTTCCTGACCAACGACGTCAACCGCGCCATCACGGTGCTGGTTGTCACCTGCCCGGCGGCCCTGCTGCTGTCGAGCCCCACGGCCATGGTCGCGGCCTTTGCCGCTGCCGCACGTCTGGGCATCCTGATCAAGGAAACCCGTTACCTGGAAGCCGCGGCGGACATTGACACCGTGGTGATGGACAAGACCGGCACGATCACCACCGGCAAGTTCGTCGTCTCGCGCCTCTCACCGGCGACCGGCGTTGAGGGTGCCGAGCTTCTGGCCGCGGCCGCCAATGGTGAGCAGCAGAGCAACCACCCGCTGGCCAAGAGCATTGTGAATACGGCCCGCTCGGCCCGCATCACTCTCGACGGCTCGAACACCTTCGAGGAAGTCCACGGCCGCGGCGTCAAGGCCACGACCACGATGGGCACCATCCATGTCGGCCGCCCGACCTGGCTTGTCGAGCTATTCCCCCAGATCAAAGACGAGATCGAGGCTGTCAGCGGCCGCATCGAGGGCATGACCGGTGTGCACGTCGTGCGCGACGGCCGCTACCTGGGCGCTGTGGGCCTGGAAGACAAGATTCGCTCCAACACCAAGGCGGTGGTGGAGCGTTTGCGTGAGCTGGGCGTCCGCAAGACCAGCATCTTCACCGGCGACCGGCTCTCGGTGGCCGAGCGTGTCGGGCGCACCGTGGGTGTGGACTCCGTCGAGGCCGAGTGCCTGCCGGAAGAAAAGCACGAGCAGATCAAGGCCTTGACCAAGGCCGGCCGCCGCGTGCTGATGGTCGGCGACGGCATCAACGACGGTCCCTCGCTTGCCTCGGCCGAAGTGGGCGTGGCCATGGGTCTGGGCGGCAGCGATATTGCCACCAACTCCGCCGGTGTGGCCCTGATGAACGACGACCTGTCGCGCATCCCGTTCATGATCGAGCTCTCGCGTCGCAACCGCGTGATCATCGGCCAGAACATCGCTATCTCGGTGGTTGTGGCCATCGTGGGCCTGGCGCTGGCCGCCACCGGGCAGCTTGAGATTCTCTCGGCCCTCATCTTCCACTTCGTTGCTGACGTGCTGGTGATCCTCAACAGCTTCCGGCTGTTCCGCTTCGGCGAGCAGTACCAGACCGAGGAAGAGCAGGCAGACGCGGCGGCACCGGCCAAGCGTCAGGCGAGCCTGAGCTTCGGCCAGCAGCCGCAGCCGGCGTGATCGCGGCAACTTGATTGCGGCAAAGAGGCCGCAGGTTCAATCAAAGTCCATTGCACAACAGGCACCCCGCGGAGGGGTGCCTGTTGCTTGAGGAACTTATCGATCTCGCGTCGGCTGCCAGCAGCGGGCGAGGCCCGTGCCCTTACTTGGCCGGGTACTCGTACACGCCGCGGCCGCTTTTGACGCCCATGCGACCGGCGACGACGAGCTGCTTGAGCAGCGGGCAGGCCCGGTAGCGGCCGTTGTTCAGGCCCTCGGCGAGCACATCCATGATGTTCACGCAGGTGTCCAGGCCGATGAAGTCAGCCAGCGTCAGCGGGCCCATGGGGAAGTTGCAGCCGAGCTTCATGATGCCGTCGATGGCCTGCGGCTCGGCGACGCCCTCCATCCACGCGTAGAAGGCCTCGTTGATCATGGGCATGAGCACGCGGTTGGAGATGAAGCCGGCGCGGTCGTTGGCCTTGAGCGGGGTCTTGCCGCAGGCGGTGGCCAGGGCGATGGTCCGTTCCACCGCGGCCGGGCTGGTCTGCAGGCCGGGGATGACCTCGACAAGCTTCATCAGCGGCACGGGATTGAAAAAGTGCATGCCGACGACGCGCGAGGCGGACTTGCCGCAGGCCGTGGCGATGTCGGTGATGCTGATGCTGCTGGTGTTGCTGGCCAGGACCACGTTCTCATCGGGGTACATGGCCGCCAGGCGGCTGAACAGGTCCTTCTTGACCTTCACATCCTCGACAACGGCCTCGACGATCCAGTCGCAGCCGGTCAGATTCTCCAGCTTGTCAACAAAGGAGATCCGGCCGATGGCGGCATCGGCGACTTCCTGGGTGATCACAGCCTTTTCGGCCAGCTTGGAGAGGCTCTTCTTGTGCACGCCCTTGCACTTATCGATGGCGCCGGGGAAGGAATCGAACACCTTGACGGTGATGCCGGCGACTGCCGCGACCTGGGCGATACCGCCGCCCATCTGACCTGCACCGAGAACACCGAGCGTCTTGACACCGTGGGACATGCTGATTTGCTCCTGAAAAAGCCGGAAGGAACGCGAGGATAGCCGCACGCGAAGCGGCGACCAAGCCGGGCGAGTGTTCCCTCGTGCATGAAAGACCCCCGGTCCGGGGGGCCGGGGGTGGGAAGAAGATTCGCGAAATCACCCGAGCATCCAAGCCGCGGCGAGTGCAACCGGGCTCAGGCCATCCGGATCCACTTGATCAGCGTGGTGAAGTTCGGCGGCTTGCCGTACATCAGCACACCGACACGGAAGATCTTGGCGGCGGCCCAGATCGCTACGGCGACGCTCACGATACCGATGGCGATGGACAGGGCGATCTGCCAGGCCGGCACCGGCACGCTGCCGGCGGCCGCGGGAATCCGCAGGACCATCACAAACGGGCTGACCGGCGGCACGAACGAGCAGATCGTCGCGAACATGCCGTTGGGGTTGCGCGAGATCGGCAGCCAGAGCATCATCGGCACCAACAGCACGAGCATGACCGGCGTCATGAGGGCCTGGGCCTCCTTCATGTCAGATACCGCCGAGCCGATAGCGGCCATCATCGCGGCGATGAGGAAGAATGCGATGAGGAAGAACACTACCAGCAGGACCAGATTGGACCAGTCCAGCAGATGCAGCATCTTGAAGATGGCCAGCGAACTCGTGCCCAGCCCGGCGTAGACCGTCAGCAACGTCAGGCCGACACCCATCTGGCCCAGGATCTTGCCGGTCATCAGCTGGGTCGGGCTGATCGCTGAGAGCAGCACCTCCATGACGCGGCTGGACTTCTCCTCAATCGTGCTCGTCAGAAGGTAGTTCCCGCCCGTGAACGTCGAGATCCACAGGAGCATCATGAAGGCGATGGGCATGAAGATGCTCAGATCGCCGACGGAAGTCTGGTCTCCTGTCTCCGTAACGGATTTGACCTCCGCCCGCGGCTGGCTCAGCAGCTTGCGGATGCGATCGGCCTGATCCTTCAGGTCGCTGGTGGCGAGCCGCGCATCGACCACGCTCTGACCGGCGACGGAGTTCATGCGGGACTGGATCTGGAAGTCCAGCTTTGGGATGGTGAACATCTCAAAGCTGCTGAACTCACCAGCGGCATCCGGGGCCACCGCCGCCGCGGGGATGACCATCACCGCGATGGGCTTGTCAGCCGCATCGGTCTCCTCCTTCTGGGCTGACGGCCGGAGTTTGGCCTTCTCGGCCTCCAGATCCGCATCGGCGGCCAGCCGGCGGACGGTGATGCGCGGGCCGGCGATCGCCTGCTGCATGGCCATGTCGGCCATGGGGTTGTCCATCGCGTCGGTCACGTCCGGCGGAAGGTTCATCTCCTTGGCCTTGTCCTTGGCCATCTGCTTGACGGCCTTCATGCGGGCCTGGGCCTCGGCGTTCTGCGCTTCAGGTGAGAACTTCGCCTCGATCAGCGGCGCGACGACCTGGTTGGGCGTGCGATCGATCAGCAGCACTGTGCCCGACAGTTGCGGGCCGGAGCCCATGATCGCCTTGGCGCCGAAGGCCACCGCAAGGATGATCAGCGGCATGAAAATCACGCCGAAGATAAAGCTCTTGGTGAGCACGGTGGTGAAGTACTCGCGAACGGCGACGTGGAGTGTGCGGAGCATGAGAGGGAGAGTAAAGGGCAGGTTGCGAGTCGCGAGACGCGAGGGGGAGGGCGAAACGCAAAGAGGACAGAGGAAAGAGAAGCAGAAAGTCAGGACCAGAAGGCAGGAAAGACCTTCGACGGGTTACTCACCCTCAAGCGGGCCGCTGCCGGCCGCGGCGAGTTCACCAGGGCTGCCTTCCTCACCGGTGCCGCCGGTCTGGCCGACGAGGCGAACGAAGACATCTTCCAGCCGCACCCGCTTGAGTTCGACGCGGCGGACCGGCAGGGCGAACACCAGGCGGCGGATGGCCTCCTGCGGATCGGCGTTGTCGGCCAGCGAGATGGAGAACGCGGGCTGGCCGAGCTTGGGCGGCTGAACCTCCAGCACGCCGGGCACTTCGCGGATGGCGGCACCCTGCTGGGCGTGCTCGGCCGCCTGCCGGGCCGGGTCGCCGGAGGTCACCGGCTCGAGCAGCACCGTGCGCGGGTCAAAGTTGCTGCGGATGATCCGCATGGGCTCATCGAGCACCTTGTCGCCGCGGTTGATCATGACCACGTGGTCGCACAACGCCTCAGCATGGGCCATGACGTGGGTCGAGAAGATGATGGTCCGGCCCTTGCGGTGCTGCTCATCGATGAGTTCGCGCAGCAACCGGGCGTTGACGGGGTCCAGGCCGGAGAAGGGTTCATCCAGAATGATCAGCTCTGGTTCATGGATAACCGAGGCCACGAAGCCGACCTTCTGCTGCATGCCCTTGCTGAGCTCCTCGCACTTCTTCTTGGAGCAGTCGCTGAGGCCGACGCGGTCGAGCCACTCGGCCACGCGCGGGGCGATGCTGCTCTCGGGCAGGCCCTTGAGCCGGCACATATAGGTCAGAAACGCGCCGACCTTCATCTTGCGGTAGAGTCCGCGTTCCTCGGGCAGGTACCCGATGCGGTCCTTGGACTCCACGGCCGAGGCCTTGCCCAGCACGCTGATCTGCCCCGAGTCGGGGAACAGGATCGACATGATCATGCGGATGGTCGTGGTCTTGCCGGCGCCGTTGGGGCCCAAAAAGGCCACCACCGAGCCGGTCTCGATCCGCAGGTCAATCCCCGTGACGGCAACCTTGGGGCCGAAGGTCTTGCGGACACCGCGGAGTTCGATAGCTGGGGTCAAAGCGGGGGCTCCAAAGAGAAGAAGCAGACGGGCGGCCGGATCTCAAGCGGGGCGAACAAACCGGGTTGGACAAGCCGGGCTTGACAACCTTGGGCAAACTGTGCCGTCGCGGCCGAACGGCCACCGGACTCCGAACCGTAGCTGGTCCGTCGAAGGTACTTTGGGATCCGGCAGGCGGCGATTTCCCCCGCTGGAGGGGTCCGTTTTGGCTACGTTTGGCTAATGGTCTCCCCCGTCGGTGATGACAAACTCGAACGCAAGCTGGCCGACCTGGTCGATGAGCACGCCCGGCTGACGGCCGAACTGCAGGACGGGGCGATTCTGGCGGACCACAAGGCCGTCCGGGAGCGGTCCGTCCGTAAGGCCGAGCTCGACGCGGTCGTAGCCGACTGGCGACGGGTGCGCACGCTGCGGGCCGATGTGGCCGAGATGCGTCGAGCCCTGCTGCCGGGAGGCGATGCCGACATGGCCGCACTGGCCCGGGAGGAGCTGCCGGCCATCGAGAGCGAACTGGAGGCCCTCACGCGGTCGGTCCGCAAGTCGCTGGTCAAGGGTGATGATGACAAGGTCGGCTCGATCATGCTGGAAGTGCGTGCCGGCACCGGCGGTGATGAGGCCTGCCTGTGGGCCGCCGACTTGCTGGATATGTACCGCAAGTACGCCGCGGCAAAGGGCTGGCAGTTTGAGGTGCTCGATGTCAGCAGTGAGGCCGGCGCCGGGGGCGTGCGATCGGCGACGGTGAACCTGCGGGGCAGCGGCGTCTGGACGGCCATGCTCTTTGAAGCCGGGGTCCACTCCGTCAAGCGTGTGCCGGCCACCGAGGCCCAGGGCCGCATCCACACCAGCACCGCCACCGTGGCCGTGCTGGCCGAGCCCGAGGCCGTGCAGGTCAAGATCGACTGGGCCAAGGATGTTGATGAGCAATCCACCCGGGCCCAGGGGCCGGGCGGGCAGAACGTCAACAAGGTTGAGACGGCCATTCAGTTGCACCACAAACCCTCGGGCATCATCATCAAGATGATGGAGGCCAAGAGCCAGCAGCAGAACCGCGAGCGGGCCCGCCGCCTGCTGATGGCCCGGCTCTACGAGATCGAGCGTCGCAAGGTCCACAGCGAGCGTGCCGCGGCACGTGTCGCCCAGATCGGCGGCGGCGAACGCAGCGAGAAGATCCGCACGTACCGCTTCAAGGAAGGTATCGTCGCCGACGAACGGCTGCCCGACGAGTACCAGCTGCGGCACCTGCAGGAAGGCGATTTCTCCCGCCTGCACGGGGCCCTGATCGAGCAGGAGATGGAGCGGCGGCTGCTGGAGGAGTGACCCGGCGGGCCTGCTCGGCCTCGCCGATCTGCGCTTACCCTCGGCGATGCTTCAACTGCAAGGATTTGCAGCCCTGCCGCTGCTCATGCTCGTCGGCTACGCCCTGTCCAGCAACCGCCGGGCGATCAGCTGGCGCACGGTGCTGGGCGCACTGGCCCTGCAGTTTGTCATCGCCATTCTGGTGCTCAAGAGCGGTCCGGTCGTGGCCGTGTTTGACTTTCTGGCCATGATCGTCGCCCGCGTAATCGGCTTTGCCGATGCGGGTGTGGACTTCCTGTTCGGCAAGGTGGGCAACCCGTCGGGGCCGTGGGGGTTCATCTTCGCCGTGCGGGTGCTGCCAGTGATCGTGTTCTTCTCCAGTCTCATGGCGGTGCTGTACCACCTTGGCGTGATGCAGCGGGTGGTGGCGGCGTTTGCCTGGGTCCTCCGCAAGTCGCTGGGCATCACCGGCGCCGAGGCGCTGTCGGCCTCGGCCAACATCTTCGTCGGCCAGACGGAAGCCCCGCTGACTGTCAAGCCGTACATCGCGGGCATGACCCGCTCGCAGCTCACCGCGATCATGGTCGGCGGCTTTGCCACCATCGCCGGATCGGTGATGGCGGCGTACATCGGCATGCTGGGCGAGGCCTACGGCACGATGATGGCCACCGCGTCGGCAGCTGGCGGCGAGGCCCTTTCCCCGGATGCGGCCAAGACCGCGGCGGCAGCGGGCAAGGAGCTGTTTGCCAAGCACCTGCTGACCGCCAGCGTGATGTCGGCACCGGCGGGACTGCTGTTTGCCAAACTATTTGTGCCCGAGACGGAGACGCCGCGGAGCGAAAGCGTCAATGCGCTGCTGGCTGATGAGCGCACCACGACCAACATCGTCGATGCCGCCGCGGCGGGTGCCACCGACGGCCTGAAGCTGGCGCTCAACGTTGCCGCGATGCTGGTGGCGTTTGTCGCGCTGCTGGCGATGATCAACTACCCGCTGACGGCGCTGAGCCAGTGGGGCCCGGCGGCGGACCTGGCACGCACCCTGGGCCTGCCCGGCTTCTCGCTGGACTCGCTGCTGGGGCTGATCCTGCGGCCCGTCGCCTGGTCGATGGGTGTGTCATGGACCGACAGCGTGGGCGTGGGCGGGCTGCTGGGCACACAGGTCATCGCCACCGAGTTTGTCGCCTACACCCGCCTGGCCGAGGCGATTCAGACCGGGACGCTGAGCCCGCGCTCGGCACAGATCACCACCTACGCCCTCTGCGGCTTTGCCAATGTGGCATCCATCGGAATCCAGATCGGCGGCCTGGCGGCGATGGCACCGGAGCGGCGCAGTGACCTGGCCGCACTTGCGCCCCGGGCCATGCTGGCTGGCGCACTGGCGTGCTGGATGACCGGCGCGATCGCCGGGATCTTCATCTGACCGCTTGATCCTGCGGCAGTTGCCGCACCGACCGCTTACTCCGGTGCCTTCTGGTGCGGCGGGGGCAGTCGGCCGGTATCGACCACAGTCTGAGCAACAACCGCAAGCGAAAGGCGGTTGTCGCGGGCCGTCTGCTGCAGCAATCGAAGCGCCTCGGGCTCACCCATGTGCTGCTCGCTGACCAGCTTCCACTTGGCCTGTTCGACGAACCGGCGCTCTTCGAGCCGGCGGCGAAGGTCCTGCACCTCGGCGAGCGTCTCCATCTGCTCGGCGTAGCGTTGCCACGCGGTCTCGATGGCGGCGCGAAGCTGGCCCTCGCCGACGGGCTTGACCAGGTACGCGAAGACGCCTCCGCGGCGGGCGGCCTCGACATACTCCGCATCGGCGTAGGCCGAGAGAATGACCGTGGGGATGGCCAGTTCCTTAAAAAGCTGCTCGGCGACAGCGAGCCCGTCTTTGCGTGGCATGCGCACATCGAGCAAAGCGAGGTCCGGCAGCGCCTTGTGCGCCAGTTGCAGGGCCGCCATGCCGTCGGTGGCGGGGCCCACGACGGTGTACTTCATATCGGCGAGCATGAGGACCAGTTCGGTGGCCACAAGGTGCTCATCTTCAGCGATGAGAATGCGCTCAGGACGCTTTCCCAGGGCACGCTGCGGGATCCAGTCCGCAAGGCGGCCGGTGGTGTGTGCTGGTGCTGCGTGCGTGTTCACGGTTGCATCTCCTCCTGTTGGGCTGGCTCTGCGGACACTGGACCCGCACTGAATGTACCGTCGGTGTCGCGGCGCGGTTCCGTGCTTCGGACCGGATCCGCTCCATCGGCGATGCCCAGCCGCTCGCGGCGGGCATCCGGAAGATCGCAGGGCAGCAGTTCAAGCTGAATCGCACACAGGATGCCGCCGGGGGCAAAATCGAACTCAGCAGAACCGCCCAGGTCACTGCGAGCCAGACCCTCGATCAGTCCCAGGCCAATGCCGCGGTGCTGCGGCGGCGTCAGTCCGGTCAGGCCGGTCTCATGCCAGTACATCTGCAGCGCCACGCGCGCGGCCGGCGCGGAGGCCGCATCCGGCTTGCCGTCCGCGCCTGCCGCGACGAAGTCCCAGCTGCACCGCGTGCTGCCGGTTGTGCTGCGCAGCGCACCGTGCTTGACGCTGTTGGTGATGAGTTCCTGAACGATCATCGCGATCGCGCTGGACTGCGCCGCCGAAACCGCGACGGGCGGCCCGACAAACTCCAGCTGCACTCGGCGATCGGCCGGGACAATGGCATCGGCCAGCGCCGAGGCGAGCTTGGCGAGCTCCACCGATGATCCCGCCGTGAGCGAAATCAGATCGTGCACCTGTCGCAGGGCGAAGACCTTGTCGCGGATGGCCTGGCCGAAATCCACCGCCGTACGGCCCGACCGCTGGTACAGATTCACGAGCCCCAGGATGCCGGCGAGATTGTTGCGGACGCGGTGGTTCAGCTCGCGCAGCAGCGTGTGCTCGCGCTGCAGCAGCCGCTGCTGCTCGGCAAGGCTCGACCGCAACTGCTCTTCGATCTCACGTCGATCGTGCACATCAACGATGGAGCCGGCGAACCGCAGCGGACGACCGTCCTGGGCACGGGCGATCAGGCCGCGTGATCGAACCCAGCGATAACCCCGCGGCGTCCTGAGCCGGTACTCCACGTCGTGCGGGACCGTGCCGGCAATGTGGGCCTTGGCGTTGGCGTAGATATGGGCGTGATCGTCCGGGTGGACAAACTGCTCCATAAACGCGGTATTGGTCGGCATGGTCTGTCCGGACATTCCCAGCATGTCCATGAAACTCTCGGAAAAGTAGCGCGTGCTGGTCTCGAAGTTCAGCTCCCACACGCCCTCGCTGGAGCCGCGCGTGGCCAGTTCCAGACGCCGCTGGATCTCCATCAGTGCCGACTGGGTGTTCTTCAGCTCGGTGATGTCGAACATCACGCCGTTCCAGACGCGTGAGCCATCGGCCGCCGGCTCCTTGGCCATGGACATCGCCCGCACGTAGCGAACCTGCCCGCCGGGCAGAAGGAAACGGAAGTCGAACTCAAACCGCGAGGATCCGAGGCGCATCCTGGCCGCGGCTTCGTGGTAGTCGGGAAGAAGCTGGGGGTCGATCATCGCGAACATCCGCGACGGATCAGCCAGAATCTCGTCGGCTTCGATTCCGACCATGTCCTTGACGCGCGGACTCAGGAACGTGAAGCGATTCTCCTCCGTCCGGCTGGAGACGAACTGATAGACAGCGCCCGGCACACTCTCGATGATCCCGCGTAGCGCTTCCTCACCTCGGCGAACGGCCTGGCGGGCCGCCTCCCGATCCGTCACGTCCATGCCCGACGGCACCAGTGCAACCACCCGGCCGGACGCATCGAGCATCGGCACCAGCATGAAGTCGATGAGGATCAGCCTGCCGCCCTGCACCCGGATCCAGAGGTCAAAGCGGCTCCGCATTCCGCGCCGGCCGAGCTCAACGGCCTCGCGCACCCGGGCCTGAACACCGGCGTCGTACGCCACCCAGTATGTGTCCGCGACGTGACGGTTGAGAACATCAGCGGCCTGAAGCCCCGCAGCCTCCAGGGCGGCACGGTTCGCCTCCACCAACTCGCCGTCAGGAGTCACCAGGCCGACGAACACAAACAGCGAGTCCATCACCTCCCGCAGCTTCCGATGGTTCTGCTCGTTGTCAAGCGAATAGCTGTGCAGCAGCTCGTGGGTCGCTCGCATCCGGCTGACCTGCCGGCGGAGTGTCAGGACCGTGCACACCAGCAAACCAACCAGACCCAGCAGGGCCCCCCACAACGCCCGCAGCAGCGGGCTAACATCATCCGTCCAGATCCATCCGTCACCGTGCAGCACATCGCTGAGCATCAGGCCGACGACGATGAACACGATCGGCACCACCAGCCATTGCACAAGCGGTACCAGCCACCTGCGGCGACCTGGTCCGGCGGTGGACGCTGGGTTGTCATGGCTTGGAAACTTCATCAAAAAAGCCGCAACGGGTGTTTGTCCCGTTGCGGCTGTCATGGCCGTTGAAGCTGTCACCGCCTGCAGCGGATCGCAGGACATTACGCTGGTTCATGCCGGAGGAACAGCCGGGGGCCGGACGGAGAACCCCGGAAACGCTGACTCCAGCGGAACAGCGATTACTTCGGTCCTGCCGGCTGAACGGGCTGGCCGGGGGAGGGTTGGGCCGGAGCTGGCTGGGTCGGGGCCGGCTGGGTCGGGGCCGGCTGGGCCGGCCGCTGCGGCGGCGGATTCTGCGGAGAAGTCGGCGAGTTCGCCGACGGGGCGCTCACCGGCTGGGCCTTGATCGGGGGCCGGGCCGGCGCGGCGGTCTGCGGCTGCAGGGCCGCATCGGGAACCAGGCGGTTCGTCGGCAGCGGGGTCCAGATCATCTCCAGGGCCGAAGCGGCCTTGTCACCGAGCGCCGTCAGCAGTTCGCATGTGGCATCACCAACGAGGCGCGGGTCGCCACCAGCGAGTATCTTGGCCTCCGCCGCGGCGGCTTCGGGGCTCAGCTCGCCGAGTTTCGACTTGATGGCACTCCACTGGGAGCGGAAGGTAAAGAGCATCCGGTCAAACTCGCGGATGGGCTCGTTGCTCATGCGCTTGAAATTGAACCGCCCCATCTCCACGCCTTGGTCCATCGAGCTCTGGAAGTCCGCCTTGACCTGCTCGGTCGCAGCCTTGACGTAGTTGTCCTCCGCCTTGCTGATGGCCTCGGCCTCACGCGTATCGATCACGCCGGCCCCGGTGAGCATCTTGCTCAGGTTCATCGGCATCACCACATCGCGGGCCGGCGGCATCCACTTCATCAGCGTGCCCAGATCCGCCTTGTCGTTGACGTTCGGCAGCAGCGAGCGAACCTGCAGCATGCTCTTGAGGTTCCGCGTCAGATGGCGGTCGTACAGCGCGGCTCGCTCCTTGCGCACCTGCTGGTACTTCTCCTGCTGGTCGGGACGCAGGGTCATCTTCTGCAGGGCGGCCTCGTGCGTGGGAATGCCCAGCGCCACCAGTTTGCCCTTGGCGTCCTTGGTCACCAGATCAGGCACCGGAACTTCCGGTGCCGGCGGCGGCTGCGGGGCCGGCGGCGGGGGTGGCGGTGGAGGCGTGAACACGGGCGCGGTGGGCGTGGCCGCCGGGGCCGGAACACCGATCTGGGCCAGCGAACTCTGCCCGCCGGCAACAGCCAGCAGAACAGCAGCGACAGAAACCTTCATCATGCGGTCGATCATCGAACAAGCTCCGGGTGCAAGCGGCTATGGCGAGGCGGCAGATTGCCGCGGGACAAAGGGCATCAACAAGCGCCTCAGGACGGCAAGCGGGACAGGGATCGGACAATAGGAATAGAAGCTGGAGGGGCAGTCGGATGCACAGTAAATATTTATCGGACGTTGATTCTGCGAATGCAGCGGACCTTTTCTAGTCGCGCCGGTCCCATTTTGTTCATTCAACCTCCGAGGGGGCACCCCCCGGTTCAGCCGCGGCGGGCATGTGCCGATTCCCCCTCCTGGTCCGGGGCCTGAAGTGACCCATGCCAGGCACCGCTGCCAGGACCGCGACGGAACTCGATCCCGGCATTCGACCAGGAGATTCGCCATGTACGGCACACTGAACACCCAGGCGGCTAGCGACACCGGTCTGAAGCTCTGCGGCACATTTGATCCGCCGCAGCGTGCCAGCCGCCAAGCCGCGAAGGTGAACGCTCCGCAGGCCGAGGTGGATGCCGCCGACCGCGACGTGCTGGTGAATCTGGCCCCCTATCTGACACCCCCGCCGGCACTGGCCCACCGGATTGGTCCGGAAACCCTCTCCGGCTCGACAGATGCGATCATGGCCAACCTGACGGCCGTGCTCGACGGCATGCAGGAACAGCTCGACACCCTGCACGAGGATGTTCACTCGCTGAAGTTCCACCCGGATCCCGAGTTCGGCGGCTCCGGCGGCCCCAGCCGCCCGGCGGCGTGAAGTCGGAACCTCCAGATCCCTGCACACCCCGGATCCGTCCCCCTCTTGTCTCCCTCCCAGCACCTGCCGGTCGAGGGCGACTATCCTGCGGCTTCATGACCACGCAGCAGTTCCCCACAGGCCAGAAGGTCAAGGTCGTCCAGCAGATGCCCCGGCAGAACGGCACCCTTGCCACCACGGTGATCGGCACCGTGGTCCGCTACGAGCAGAGCAAGACCGGCTCCTGGTTTGCCCACAGCAAGGACGGCAAGCTGTGGCTCGACCGCCTGGTCCTCAAGAAGGACGACGGCGAGATGGCCTTCATCAACCTTGACCAGTACACGGTTGTTGAGCCGGGCTGAACCGCCCGCCTGCGTTCCCAAGCACAACCAGCGATCCGAACCCATGCCCTGACCAGGGTACGGCGATTCCGTGCGCTGCCAAGTTGGCCGCTGCACGCCGCTTACTTGATCGTCAGGGCCACAAGCACGTTGAGTGCGTTGAAGGCGATGTGCATGCCGATGGCGATGCCGAGCTTGCCGGTACGGACCGTGGCCATGGCCATGACCACGGCAAGGGCAAACAGCACCGGCAGGGCGTTGGGCCCCGCGGCGCCGATGTGCACGGCGGCAAACAGAGCCGATGTGGCCAGCACTGAGAGCCACGGCATCATGCTGGCCCGCAGCGCACCGCGGAGCAGCAGGCCGCGGTAGATGAACTCCTCGACGATCGGTGCACCGAGCACGGCCGAGCCGATGAGCACCCACGCCCACGGATTGTCACGATTGTCCAGAATCAGCTTCAGTTGCGAGTGGGCAACCTGCTCCGGAGCGCGGCCGCTGAATAGCTGAAACAGCCAGTTGGACCCAACATTGACCATCGCCAGCACGGGAACCAGCAGGATCAGCAGGCCGATGCCCTTGAGCACGTCCATCAGCTTGGGCACCAGCCATGAACGGGCTGCCGCACCAACGGAGTTGCTCAGCAACCGGCCCATGAGCAGGACCATGACCACGGCAAACGCGTAGAGGCAGCCGGAGATAAAGCCCATGCGCTCAATGGAGTCCGCCCGTCCGGCGACCGAAGGTGGCAGCGACTGCAGGCCGATGGCGCACAGCGCAAAGGCGAAGTAGACGACGATGGCCAGAACAAGGTAAAACGGCGGCTCAAGGTCATCATCACCGCCGGCGGCCTTGGCCTTGCCCTTCCACTTGCCCTTACCTCCTCCGCCACCACCGCCGCCTCCACCACCCCCACCGCCGCCCGGCATTCGCAGTGTGAACCAGCCGCGGTACCACGCCAGGCCCAGAACAACCGGTGCCAGCAGCGGCAGCGCAGCGACGAGCTTCTCAGGGTTCACTTCCAGCAGCGACTTGGCGAGGGTCAGGAGCGAGTCAGGCATGGGAAACGCAGGAAAGCAGGAAACGGACCGGAAACCATGCGGCACCGGAGCGTTGCCCTGACCCGCGGGTCCATTCTAGTTCCCTGCAGCCAGCTCCACCGCGTTGTGCGATGCCGCCGTTCGGCCGGCCAGCATCGCCCGCAGCGTCGTCATCACATCGTCGACGGTCACATCACGAGTTCGCCACCACCACGGCTCACTCCGCGGCAGCTTGTCCACCGGGGTGATGCACTGCCAGAGCTCGTTCATGTAGCGTTCGACCAGCGGCACCGGGTCACCGGCGGTCAGGCCCTCGGCGGTCAGCGACCATGGGATATGGCGCGTGTGCACGGGAGTGCCCGGCCCGCACGGTGACGCGCTGGCGTCCACGCGGTCAAGCCCGCTGACGACCAAGGTCTCGCCCTGACGCCAGATCTCCACGTTGCGGCGGCTGGGGTCATCGATCGCGTGATTGTTCAGATACGCCACACCCTCGCGCCAGCAGGGGTGCAGACCGGTCAGGGCCAGCGTTGGGCACCCCACCGCGGCGGACATATTGGCCCCGCCGCCCTGACTGGTGATGTGCACATCACAGCGGGCCATGACGGCGGCCTGCTGGCGAGCCGAAAGCGGCTTGCCCGCGTGCATCAGCCGCTGGTACTGGTCGAAGCTGGTCCAGCCGAACCACACGACCGTGCCGGAGAGTTCCTGCTCGATGCGCTGGCACAGCTCGCGGACCTTTTCAGCACTCCAGCCGCGGAACCGCTCGAGCGTGAGCCCCATGTTCACACCGATGACCGGCCCGCCGCGGGCCGCCGCCTGGGTGAGCAGCGGCGCAATGACCTGCTGGGCAAGCTGCTTGTCGGCCTCGCAAAGGTGAATCGTGGCATCCGTCCTACCCGGCGGTAACTCGACATGCCGGACGTGGAAATCGCTGACGTGGTCGAGCAGGTCACCCGAGCCGTCGATGGTGTACACCAGGTCGGCCTCGGCGAATAGCTCGGGCGTTGCCTGATCACTGGCCACCACGCGATCGATGTACGGATTGTGCCGGCAGATGTCGACGCACCAGCCCGTGTCATCCGCATTGGGGTGCGGCGGGCGCGGCCGCCGCCAGTTGTACCGCGCCGTCACGAACGTGATGTGGCAACGCGGGTACAACTCGGTCTTGAGTCGCTCTGGCAGAATGCCCTGCGAGAGAATCACATCACCCAGGTTGTGATCATGCCGGATGACGATCCGCAGCGGCGTATCACCCCCCTTTTCACTGCCGAAGGCAGCCCCCGGCGTGCGGTTGATCCACGGTCGCTCGCCGCGGCGGAGCGTGAGCATCTCACCGGTGAATCCGGCCGGGCGAGGGCACACGATGGCCGAGTGGTTCGGCTCCAGGGCCTCATCACAGGTGATCGCCACCCGGGCGGCCGCAGGATCAGTCGTGACCGCCACACCGCGCGCCGTCAGCACCTCTGCCGCGGCGCTCGTCTGCCACGACTGGCCCAGCAGCAGCACGGGCGTGCTGTCTGCAGTACCGCGACGGGCGGTGACATAGTCGGCTACGCGGGCAATGGTTCGGCGGAGCCACTTCTCCGTCCCACGTAGCAGGGGCTTGTCGCCCGGAGTTCCAGAGAGCACCGAGGGCTTGTGGTACGGCCCGGCCGGAAGCCCGGCGTACAAGTCAATCACGCGCGGTGCGGCAGCACCCGCCTGCGACCACGCATCCTGCACGACGCGCGTGAACGCTGTCTGATGCAAATCGGTGGACAGCACCACCACCGCACCAGCGTGCTGTGACGCGGCTTGCTCCGGCGTCAGGGTGGGCCATGGCCCGCAC
The DNA here is from genome assembly GCA_903834785.1 of uncultured bacterium. Lineage (GTDB taxonomy): Bacteria > Planctomycetota > Phycisphaerae > Phycisphaerales > UBA1924 > CAILKP01. The sequence continues at coordinate 29,273 of CAILKP010000137.1, read as the reverse complement.
AGTCCGATCGCTGCGGAGTCAATCACACCGACAATCGGCAACCGCAGCAACTCGGGCAACTGCTCCAGAAGCCACCACGTGTGCTGACCGGCTCCAAAGAGCAGCACCGGCCGCGGATGTGAACCCGCTGCCTCTCGCGCAAGTTCCTGCACGACGGAGCGGAGATGAGACACCAGAAGTTGGGGAAGCGAACTGATCACGCCGGAAGATCGGCGATCGGGCTTCTCGCGGGCGATGGGCAATCGCCCTAGCGGCAGCTTGGCACACACCGCCGCAGCGGGCCGGGGCAAACACCCCAGCCCATCAGCCAGCCGAGCTCACCGTCGCCGGCTCAACATACAGCTCATCCAGCGTCGCCAGCCAGTCCTTGGTCGTATTGACGGCGCACATGCGGACCTTCACCGCCTCGGGCGTGTGGTGGTGCTGGGCGAACTTGATGCCGAACTTGCGCATCATCTTGCCCGCGTGATACTCACCGTTGACCGCCACCGAGAGCCGGAAATGCTGCAGCAGCACCTCCCGCTGTTCGGCGATGCTCGGCCGCGTCACGGGCTGGCCGGCAAGCATCTGCCGCGCCTGCCGGAAGATCCACGGGTTGCCGATGCACCCGCGTGCGACCGACACACCAGAGACGCCGGCGTAGCCGATCATGCGAAAAATGTCCTGCGCCACCCACACATCACCAGAGCCAAAGACGATCTTATCGGTGTGCCGGCTCATCAGGTCCTTGAGGAACGTCCAGCGCGACGGGCCGATGTACCGCTGCTCAACGGTGCGTGCGTGCACCGTGGCCCACGCGTAGCCAAGGTCATACGCCGCACTGAAGATCACCTCGAAGTTGCGGGCCATCTCCGGCGTGTCGTCGTACGCGCGGCGCAGCTTGACGGTGCACGGCACCTCCGGCGGCAGCCCATCACGCACCGCCTTGAGAATCCGGATCGCACCGACGGGGTCCGTCAGCCAGTGCCCGCCGCGGCTCTTGCGATCAATCTTCTTGACCGGGCACGCCAGGTTCACATCAATGGTCGCAAACGAGCGCGACGGCGCACCGGCCGCCTCCGCCCCCGCACGCTCACGCTCCGGCTTGCTGTTCGGCGGCTTGGGCTTGTCGGCCGGGTCCACCGGCGGCAGATTGGCAAACACGCTCCGCGGGTCGTAGCTCTCCGGCGGCTGCATCTCGGCCAGTCGCAGCAGGGCCTCGGGCGTGCAGTCATCCTCACAGACCGCATCACTGGCAGAAGCCCCGGCCGGTGCGGCCTCGCCATCACCGACCTTCCACCGCGTATCGACATAGTGCGGCATGCCGCCGCTGCCATAGGCCATATCGCGGTACTCACGGTCGCGGCGCTGGCCCTGCTCGTACATCTTCACAGCCGCGGCGGCCATCTCGTCTGGGTCAGATCCGATGATCTGCCCGATCAGCGGATGGTCATCGGTCCCGCTGGGCAGGTTGTCGGCCAGCAACTGCTCGTTCTGCAGCACCAGGTCCGCCTTGTCAAAGCCGTGCCCGCCGCCCAGCAGCATGCGGTCCAGCAGCGCCTCGGTCACGCACAGGGGGCAGCCCTGCTGGCGGGCCACGATGCGCATCGCCGCATCGGAGTAGCCGGCAAGCCCCGCCTGAAAGAACGGCGCATCCATCGTCGGCAGCACCGCCCGCACCCGCGGGTCAACCCCGCCGGGCCACCGCTGCCCAAGCTCGCGTGCAAACGCGACCGGGTCGAGGGTTTCGATCCCCGGAGCAATCGCCGGGCTGGGAGGAGTCGCGTTGTTACCGTTGACTGACATGCAGGCCGATGGTAGTGCCACGGCCGCAGAAAGCCCGCGCGATAACACAATCGGACGGACGTGCGTGGCCTCAATCCGCCTCACACGCACGCACGCTCACCGCATCGTGCCGATGTCGATCAGGTCCCGCAGCACGGCCGAAGCCGTCTCAACCCCGCCCGCCCCGCGCCCGGTAATGGCCACCACCGCTCCGGATGACAGCGTGAACTCCACCGCGTTGAGCGACCCGGACGTGTTCAGCGGGCCTGCCGCATCCACCTCCTGCGGTGCCACAGTCAGCCCCGCGGCGCTCGCGCCGGCAATTAGTTTGACAACCTTCCCCGCCGCGGCAGCGGATGCAATCCGCTCCGGTGTCACACCCCGGATGCCGGTGACACTGACCTGCTGCACCGTGGCCCGGATGCCCAGCACCGCATTGGCCAGAATCACCACCTTGGCGGCGGCATCCCAGCCGTCCACATCCGCCGTCGGGTCAGTCTCGGCGTAGCCCAGCCGCTGAGCCTCGGCCAGGGCAACATCAAACGCCCACCGTTCGGTGGCCATCTTCCAAAGGATGAAGTTGGTTGTCCCGTTAACGATGCCGCGGATGGCAGTCACCGTCTCGCCGCGATTGAGCGTCGAGCCCGTCGCCAGCACCGGCGTGCCGCCGCCAACAGTGCCGGAGAACCGCAGCTGCACCTGGTTGTACCGCGCCGCTTCCAGCAGCGCGGGCATCGCCGTCGCCAGCGGCCCCTTGTTCACACTCACCACACCGATGCGCAGGGCCAGCATCGCCAGCATTCGCTCCGTCGGCATTGCCGCGGTTTTCAGATCCGTCGGCGAGCAATCCACAAACACGTCTATACCAAGAGTCTGGCAGCGCCCAGCCAGCTCCCGCGGCGGCAGGGCAGCGGGCATCGCACCTTCCATCGTTCCCAGTTTGCCCGCCTGCTTGGCCGCCACCACCGCCAGCGGGTCCAGCTCCGCACTGTCGCTGCCGGCAAGCACAATCGCTCTGGAGTCGCTGACTCCGGCCAGCGTCAGCGGCACGCCATAGCGGCTGCGCAGCTCCGGACCGCGCGAGGCCAGCAGCTCGCACACCGCCCGACCGACAACACCCATGCCGCACACGAAGATCCGCATGATGGAGCGTAGCAAACGCCGGTCCGGCCGTCAGCACAGTCACCATCGACTCGTCAGACGATCCGGAACAGCTCGCCCGCCGCAACGCGACGCATGGTCACATCCACAATAGTGGTGCGACCCGGCTGAACCAGCCGGCGCAAGTTAGCAGGGCCCAGTTTCAGCCGGATGGGCACATACGCAATCCGCTCGGTTCGAGGCTCCATCGCGGTGATGTGCACATGGCACGAGCCAAGCTGGCCCAGCCGATCGACCCACCCCCCACCGCTGCCGGGCGCACCTGCGCTGGCATCAAACTTCTGGCACCGCAGGTAGAACACGATCATCCCCGGCCAAACCTGCGGCTTGTGGTTGTCTTCAAACAGCGTGCTCATCGGCGGCCCGGTATCAGGGTCCTCCACATCGCCGGAGTCCAGATACACATCAAACTGCTCCACCGGCCGCCCGTCCTGATCGCGCAGGCGAAACACCAGCATCGCGTGCTGGTCATACTGCTCGCGCGGGTCAAAGAAGTCCAGCACGCCGCGACCAAGCTCCTTGGCCGCCCGCGCCAGTGTGGCTTGCGTTCGCGCTTCAAAGCGATTGGCCAGGCCGGCCCACGAATCGTCACCCGTCGCACACGTCAGGGCATCAACCAGTGGCTCAAGCACCTCGGCCCGGTTGAGCTTGCCGGCCACGATGCCCATCTCAGTGCCTGAGTGCGCCGTCTGGAACGGGATCGTCATGGGCACCAGCGGCCGGTCCGCATTACCAGGAATATCCAGCACCAGGCGGTGCAGCGCCGTGGCCGGTGCCCCCTCGCTTCGGATGAGTTGCGCCCCCGCCCGATTCATCTGTTGCACCGCGGCAAAGTCCAGTTCCTGTGCCGCACGCGTCGGCACCAGCCGCGCCCGCACGTAGTTCGGGTTGGCCGCCGGCACGCGCAGCACGCCGTCGGCGCCATCTTCTTTGATGTACTTGATCGGCACGGGCAGCCACGCCAGTTCGCTCTGCGTTCCCGTCAGGCACGCCTCGCGCACGCGCAGGTCCTTCCATACGCGTCGGCCCGGTTCGGCCAGGGCCAACTGCAGGTCCAGCGTCTCGGGGCAGCCCAGCTCCAGGGCCCGCAGCAGTTGCAGGCCGCTCTCGGTCCCGCCCTGAAAGATCAGCCGCCCCCAGCGTGCCAGTTGCCCGCGACCCAGATGCGCCCAGCCCGAGCCGAAGAACGCCCCCGCCAGATGAACCAACCGCGCGCACGGCCCCGGTGCCGGGCTGTGGCGCAGCAGCCACGCCCGCGCCACCAGCGCACCCGTTGAGTGCGTCACAATGTTCAGCGATGCTGTCTTTCCAACCAACCGCGGCAGTTGCTCTCGCAGTGCGCTATCCATCGCGCGGGCCAGGTCGTCGAGTGTCACACCATCCTCAAGGGTCACAAACCTCGCCAGGTTCAGCGGCATCACCCTCGCGCCCAGCCGCCGCTCCAGCTCATCCGGCAGCGTGCCATAGATCCGGCGGATCGCCGAGGCCGAGGTCCCGGAGGACTCCGCCGAGTACCCGTGCAGCAGCAGAATCGGTTCACCCATGCAGTAGGTTACGGCGGAAGCTCACCCGCGCATCACACATACTCACGCTCGCGACCGCTTTGTGCGCACAAACACGTCACTGGCGTGCCGCTGCGATCAGCAGCGTCTGGTCATCAGCCGCGGGGAAGCCCTCAGTAAACTCCGCGACCTCACGCAGGATGGCACCCATAAACGCCGCCGCGGAGGTGTGGGGCCGCTGGATGACCTCATCAAGCCGATCAACGCCGAACTGCTCTCGCTTGGGGTTGAATGCCTCGGTGATGCCGTCGGTGTAGTACACCACCGCATCGCCGGGCTCCAGCGTCACGCTCGCCTCGGTGAACTCGGCATCGTCCATCACCCCCAGCGGCAGGTTCTGGGCCTGGTCCAGTGAGAGCACGGGACCGCCCTCGCCGGCAAAGCCCACGCGCAGCCGCGGCGGATTGTGCCCTGCGCTGCTGAAGGTCAGCTTACCCGTGTCCGGCTCGTACACGCTGTAAAACGCCGTAGCGAACATGCCGTTGGCCGTGTACCGCCGGCAGAGCTCGCGGTTGAGGTGCGACAGCACGGCCCGCGGCTCGGAGGAATCCGACAACTGGTGGGCCAGTGCGTGGAGCACCGCCATCACCACCGCCGCGGGCGTGCCATGGCCGGAGACATCCGCCAGCAGCATGCCCAGGCGTCCGCCGGGCAGCTCGAAGAAGTCGTAGTAGTCGCCACCGGCCGACGCACTGGTGGCGTAATGCGTGGCCCACTCCAGCTTCTCGGTACTCGGCAGGTCCAGCGGCAGCAGCGAACGCTGGATGTCGCCGACGGCCTTGAGCTCGCGATCCAGCGACTGATACGCCGTGGCAAGCTTGCGGCTGAGCACCAGATTGCTGGTGGCACGACCAAACAGGTTCGACAGCCAGACCATCTCCGGCAGGCGGCGCGGGTCAATCCCCTCGGGCTTGGCCCACATGTGAATGACCATGTTCTGGCCAATACCCCCGTCATACTGCGGGATGGCCACCAGCGAGCGCATGCCGCTGATGAACTCGTACGCCGGGTCGCTGGGGTCGGGCGCAAAGTCAGTCAGCACCATCGGCTGATCACCGTAGAGCAGCATGCCCAGGACACCGCCGCTGAGTACGGGCAGTTTCTCCGGGTTTGCCCACGGGTCCACCTCGCCTTTGAACCGCGAGCTGCGCGTCACGCGGTACTTGCCCGGCGGCATGCCGCGGCGGGAGACGGCCACCAACCCGTCAGAGGCCAGCGAGGGTGAGATTCGCGAGGCGTAGTACCGCACCATCTTCTGCGGATCGTTGATGCTCGACATCTCACGCATCGTCTCGACGATGTAGCTCAGACGCTCCTGCCAGTCACCACTAGCGGGGTCGAACATCGCTTCGAGTTCCGCCTTGCGCTCGCCGCCGAAGGCCCCGGTCGTTGAAAGGGGGCCACTCTGGGGGTTCATGGACTCGCTCAAGCGTCACCTCCGCCACCGCCACCGCCGCTGTCACCACCACTGCTCGAACCGGAATCAAAGGATGACGAACTGTCACTGCCGCCCCAGGACCATGAAGAACGGCCCCCTCCGGCATCATGGCCGGAGTGGCCACCGCCAGAGTGCCACTCTGCAGGACGAGCAGGCGGGTCACCGGCCGGTGTGGCCGGCGGCTCGACTTTGCCGCGAGCGAGATCATCGGCCCACGTAGGTGATATCTCCCCGCCGCTCGAGCCGTCACGGTTCTTGGGCGTGATCGCCTGGGCGGCATCGGCCGCAACGCCGGCGGACAGCATGCCAGCGGCAAGCCCGAGCTGGTGCAGCCTCGCCCGCTCGGCCTCGGAGGCCGACATGCCTGCCGCGGCGACATCGTTCGGCCGATTGACCGTGCTGAAGTCGTTGGTGATCATCGGCCCGGTGACACGATCGCGCTGCCGCCGATCGCGTGCCCACACCCCGTACTGCATCCGCCACCAGAAAAAGATCGCCAGTCCGCCCGACACCACCGCCAGCAGCGTTCCCACGATAATGAGGAGCCGAATGGTCTGCGGGTCAAGGTCCATGGCCCATGGTAGAACGATCGTCTCCATCAGCACCGCATGAGTCGCCCCGCCGGAACACCGCGAGCCGATTGGCGAGTCACCATCGCGGCGCTCTGCACACGGTGCACCCTCGATCCTGGCGATCTGTGCCGGTTGTTTCAAGCGACGTGATGAGCCTATTTGCCAGGGCTGGCACCGTAAACCTCGCGAGGGAGAACCAGACCCTGACGACTCGAACGACCGCTCAGCCCTCGAACATCGCTTCGACGAAGGAGTCGGGATCGAACGGCTCGAGGTCGTCGATGCTCTCACCGACGCCGACGAACTTCACCGGGATGCTCGAGGCCTGCTTGACGGCAACGACGACGCCGCCCTTGGCGGTGCCATCGAGCTTGGCAAGGATGATGCCGCTGACGGAGGCGAACTTGCCGAACTCCTCGGCCTGACGCAGCGCGTTCTGGCCGGTGGTGGCGTCGAGCACCAGCAGCGTCTCGTGCGGGGCACCGGCGATCTTTTTGGCGACGACGGAGCGGATCTTGCCGAGCTGACGCATGAGCGGGTCCTGCGTCTGCAGGCGGCCGGCGGTGTCGAGAATCAGCACGTCCACGCCGCGGGCCACGGCGGCCTGACAGGCGTCAAACGCCACTGCCGCGGGGTCACCACCCTGCTGGCCCTTGACCAGTTCCACACCCAGCCGCTCGGCCCAGATCTCGAGCTGACGCACGGCGCCGGCCCGAAACGTGTCGCACGCGGCGAGCATCACGGTCTTGTTCTGCTTGCGCAGCAGGTTGGCCAGCTTGGCGATGCTGGTGGTCTTGCCCGCACCGTTGATGCCGGTGATCAGGTACACCGTCGGCACCCGGGTACCGGGGTTGGCCGGGTCCGCCACCGCCTCGGCCAGTTGCGTCTGCGGCCCGCCGAGCAGTTCCTTGAGCCCCGCCTTGAGGTGGTCCAGCAGGTCCTTGGATTCCTTGAGCTTGCCGGCACGGAAGTCCGCCCGGGCGGAGTCGATCACCTTGGTCGTTGCGGCGGTGCCCACATCCGCCCGCAGCAGCATCACCTCAACTTCGTCGATGAGCTGCTCGTCGAGCTTGCGGCCCAGGATCAGGTTCTTTAAGCCCGTGACCAGCGTGTCGCGCGTGGCGGCCAGGCCCTGCTTGATCTTGCCCAGAATGGACTTAAAAAACGCCATCGATGCTCCACCGACCCGCCCTGATGTGCCGTTGAACCCACCTGCCCCAGCCGCGGCCGCACGCGGGCCGCAAGCCAAGGCCGCGAAGGGACCGACGGTAGGGCGTATCGGCACCGAACCCGAAAGCCCGCCGCCGACCCGGACGCGCCAGCGAGCACTGGCAAAGCAGGGCTGGTCGTATAGAACTGCCTGAGACGGATCGGTGGGGCGACCTGATGTGGTGACGCAGCCAGAAAGCATATTCACACATCATGCCGACGATTGGGCATTTTAAAGCTCTCCAGTTGTTTATTATTGGACTTTACAATCGCTTCAGGGAAAGTTCCACAGCTTGAATCCACGCCGTCGAAGGTTGCGAAATCCTCGCGCCGTGACCTGTGTATTAAACGTTGAATGCACATCCTGCGGCAGTTTCGCACCCGATCGCCCCGTTGTTGTGGGGGATCATCTCTCTTGAAAGGTTCCCTGTGAACAAGCTCATCGCTCTCGTTGCCATCGCCGGCCTCGCCACCGTTGCCATCGCCAAGCCCGCCGCCCCCGCTGCTCCGGCCGCCCCCAAGGCTGAGGCCCCCAAGGCTGCCGCCCCGGCTGCCCCGGCCAAGGTTGAGGCCGCTGCCAAGCTCGACATCGTCGGCACCGCCGTCGCCAACAAGGACTTCTCCACCCTCGTCGCCGCTCTGAAGGCCGCCGGCCTGGTCGAGGCGCTGCAGGGCAAGGGTCCCTTCACCGTCTTCGCCCCGACCAACGCTGCTTTCGAGAAGCTCGGCAAGGAGAAGGTTGAGTCCCTCCTGAAGCCCGAGAACAAGGCCGCCCTGACCGACGTCCTGAAGTTCCACGTCATCGGCGCCTCGGTCAAGGCTGCTGACGTTGTCAAGATGAAGGAGTCGTCCAAGACCCTGCAGGGCAGCGCCTTCACCATCGAGGTCAAGGACAAGACCGTCAAGATCGGCAACAAGAACGGCATGGCCACCGTCACCTCGACTGACATCGAGTGCTCCAACGGCGTCATCCACGTGATCGACAGCGTCATCACCCCGGTCGCCGCCGAGGCCCCCAAGAAGGACGCGCCGAAGGCCGACGCCCCCAAGACCGACAAGAAGTAATCCTGACACGCCCCTCGCGGGCGTGAGCAGTTCCTGGACTCTGGAGAACCCAGAGAGAGATCCGCGAAGGTTGATCCGGTCCGTGTGAAGGTGTTCCTATCCTTCCTTTCGCAAGAAAGGACACAAGAGCATCAGCGTGCGTGACAGCATCCTCCACCGCGTGGCCGACGGGGAACCGGCGGCAATCCGGGAACTGACCGATCGATACGGCGGGCTGGTGTTCGCACTGGCCCGCCGTTTTTCATTTGATCAGTCGGAAGTCGACGACGCGGTGCAGGAGATCTTCGTAGCGCTGTGGAAGTCCGCGGCACGTTTCGACCCTGCCATCGGCTCTGAAGACACGTTTGTGGCCATGGTCGCCCGGCGACGGCTGATCGATCGGCGTCGACGCATCTCTCGCCGGATACAGGCTGCACCGACGGACCAGGAGATCCTGGCCGCCTCCGCCGCCGCCCCGATTGAGGCGGATAAGTCCGAGAACAACGAACTCGGAGCGTGGGCCATGGAGCAGCTGCACAAGCTGCGGCCAGAGCAGCAGATGGTGATCCGCATGTCGATCCTGCGCGGGTTATCACACGAGCAGATTGCCCAGGCCACGGGCATGCCGCTGGGTACGGTAAAGACCCACGTTCGCCGCGGAATCATGGCACTTCGTGAATCCGCGGCCGCCACTTCGACGATCAGACAAAGGCAGGAAGAGTGATCCATTTCTCCTCCTGCATCTTCCCGCCGGCTCCGGCGACTGTCCGCGACCTGAACAACTGACTCCGACCATCCGTCCACCCGCTTCCACTTTCCGTCATGCCCCCCACTCCTTCCCAGCCCGATCCTCGCCGCGACGATTCGACGTCGCGCCGTGGCCGCGCCGGTGAGCCGGGGCGCCAGGATGATGGGTTCGCCGGTGACCTCGACGGACTGGACTCCATCAGCCGCCTTGATGAACTGCTGATCGATCGCGCCACCGTCGGCCTTGATGCATCGGAAGAAGCCGAGCTGCGGCTGCTGCTGGAGCAGAGTGGCCGCACCGTGGGCGCGACCGGGGCTGACGATACCTACGAGATGCTGGCCGCGGCGATGGACCTGGCGATGCAGCCGCCGGCCAAGGGCGAGAAGCTGCCGGTGCAGCTGCGTAACCGCATTCTGGCCGCCGGCGATGTCTGGCTGAACCAGCGCGAGCTGGAAGCCCAGATCACCGGTTCACGTTCAACCCGGGCGGATGCCCGCGTGGAACTGCTGGAACAGACCGCACTGCTGGATGATCGCACCGACACCGGCGTGCTGGCCCGCATCGGCGGCGGCATGAGCGCCCGGCGCGTGATCGCCGGCCTGCGGCAGAACAGCGGGTGGCTTGCCGCCGCGGCGTGCCTGACGCTGGCCGTGCTGGGCTGGCTGCGTCCGACGACGACTGGCACCCTCACCGGTCAGGGCGGTCCGTCCACGATGGCGACTGCTGCACAGCCGGGCAATGACATCACCGGTCAGCCCGCTGCCGACGATGTGAGCACCCGTCTGGCACGCTTCATCGCCGACAACCACGACGATCTCAAGCTTCTGCCCCTGGCCATGGCCAGCACCGCCCAGCGGGCCATCGGCACGATTGATGAGCCGACCGAGGACCTTGTCGGGCCGCCCGCGCAGCTGGCGCTGGCCGCAACGGCGTCGCCGGTCGGCGAGGTCATCTGGTCTTCGACCCAGCAGTCGGGCTTCCTGCGTCTGTCCGGCCTGCCGTCGCTCAAGCGTCCGGGCGATCAGTACCAGCTGTGGATCGTCGATGCTCTCCGCGACCCGACCCATCCGGTTCCGGCCGGCGTGTTCGATGTGCCGGCGGGCGCTTCGGAGGTGCTGCTGCCGGTCAACGCCGCGGTCCGCATCGACCACGCCGTGCGGTTCAGCATCACCGTTGAACGCTCCGGCGGCTCGGTCACGCCGAGTCTGGACAGCCTGGTTGTTGACGGTGGCGAGGCGGCTGACCAAGGCGAGCAGAACGCACCAGTCAGCGTTGAAGAGCCTGCCGGCGGCACCCACGCCCCGATCAAGGTCAACGGCACGACGGGCTCCTGATCGCGTCATTCGGGCTGCGGAGGTTTCAAGTACAGTTTAAGCAAAAGACCGTGTCCGGCCGGACACGGTCTTTTCTGTTGATCGGTGCAGGCAATCCGGCGATCCGCATCACTCGGTCTTGATGGTGTCGCGCATCATCGCCTCGAACGTGCCGAGGTACTCGGCGCTGTTCTCATCATCGGCGCTGGTGACCACCGGCGGCGTGCGGAGCGTGTAACGGCCGTCGGAGCGGAGGTCCCAGGCGTGCCGGCGATCGGCGGAGATGGTATCGAAAATGTACTTGAGCTTGGCCCGCGCCGAGCGATCGAGCACCGGCGTGATCGCCTCGACGCGCTGCTCCAGATTGCGGTACATCCAGTCGGCCGAGCCCATGTACCACAGGCCGTCGATCGGGTCGGCCTGGCCGTTGCCGAAGTGGAAGATGCGGGAGTGTTCAAGGAAGCGGCCGACGACGCTGGTGACGGTGATGTTCTCGCTGAGGCCCTCGACACCGGGCCGCAGGCAGCAGAAGCCGCGGACGACCAGGGTGATCTTCACGCCCATTCGGCTGGCGCGGTAGAGCGCCTCGGTGACGTCGGAGTCCTCCAGCGCGTTCATCTTGGCCATGATGCGCCCGCCGACCGGCGACTGGCCGGCCTTGTGCTGCCGGGCGATCTCGCACTCGCGCTCGATGAGGCGGAGGAACTCGGGCTTCATCGTCGCGGGGGCGACGAGCAGGTGGCGGTAGTCCTGCTTCTTGCTGCGGCCGGTCAGGAGGTTGAACAGGTCAACTACATCGCCGGTCAGCTCGGGGTTGCACGTCAGCAGGCCCAGATCGGTGTACAGCGCGGCCGTGGCCGGGTGGTAGTTGCCGGTGCCGATGTGGGCGTAGGCCCGCAGGCCGTCTTCCTCGCGGCGGATGACCAGCGCGGCCTTGCAGTGGGTCTTGAGCCCGACGACGCCGTAGGCCACGTGCACGCCTGCCTTCTCCAGGGCCTGAGCCAGACGGACGTTGCGGCCTTCATCGAACCGGGCACGCAGCTCGACCAAGCAGGCGACCTGCTTGCCCTGCTCGGCGGCGCGGATCATGTGCTGTACGAAGGGGCTGTTGCGGGTCGTGCGGTAGATCGTCTGCTTGATGGCCAGCACGTTGGGGTCGCTGACGGCTTCGGCGATGAAGCGCTCGGCCGATGCGGTGAACGACTCGTAGGGGTGGTGGACGAGCACATCGCCGCGCTTGATGATGTCGAAGATGGTCTCGTCATCACGCGAAAGACGCCGCGGCACCACCGGGCTCCAGGGCTTGAGCTTCAGGTCGGCCCGGGGCAGGTCGGCGATCTCAAAGAGCGAGCGGAAATCCAGCAGGCCCTGGGACAGGTCGGTGTCCTCGGCGCGGATGTGGAACATGTCGACGACGCGCTCGACAAGCTGGGGCGTGGCGCCCTTGCCGACTTCCAGACGGACGACGTTGGCAAAGCGGCGACGCTTGAGCTGCTGCTCGACATAGGCCAGCAGGTTCTCGGTGTCGCTGTCGAGCGCACCGTCGTCACCGCCATCGGCAGCGCGGGTGACGCGGAAGGGCATGACCTCGACAATCTTCATGCCGGGGAAGAGATCATCAAGGTTGTGCCGGATGACCTCGTGCAGCGGGACGAACCGGCCGCGGCCGGGCTCGGGCCGCTTGCCGGTGGGGTCGGGCACGCGGACCCACTGCGACAGGCCGGACTGGTTGGGCACCTTCACGCGGGCGAACAGCAGCTCCTCGCGACCGTGCTCACGCAGCAGCACGCCAAGGTTACTCGAGAGGTTGCTGATGAACGGGAAGCGGTGGCCGGGGTCAACGGCCAGCGGGGTGAGGATCGGGAAGACCCAGCGGCGGTACCAGTCGTCGATGAGCAGCCGCTCGGTGTCGCGCAGATCGGTGTAGTCCAGCAGTTCGATGCCGGCGGCGTTGAGCTCGGGCCGGATGTGGTGCTCGTAGCAGGAGGTCTGCTGCTCCTCGAGGTGCTCGAACGTGCGACGGACGGCCGAGAGCATCTCGGCCGGGCCGGGGCGGTTGTCACCATCAGGGCGCACGCCGGCCTCGACAGCGCGGAGCAAGTAGGCGACACGCTTTTGAACGAACTCGTCAAGGTTGCTGGTGAAGATGGCCAGGAACCGGGTGCGCTCCAGCAGCGGCATGCGATGGTCGAAGGCCTGGTAGAGCACGCGGGCGTTGAACTCCAGCCACGACAAGTCACGGTTGAGCGTGCGCGAGTCGGGGCCGATGTCGGGCCGGGCGATGGCGGCCGAGCAGGTCAGCAGGTCCAGCGGTGAGGGCACCGCCTTGCTGGAGCCGGGGTTGCCGGCGATGGCGGCGTGGGCTGACTGGGAGGAGGTAGTCTTGCTGGGAGATGGAGAGGTCATGCGCACATCCAAACGCTGCCGGGCGGATTCCGATCCGCGGCGGCGGCAAATCACCACACCAGTGTGGTCGGGTCAGGCCCCGCAACCGATGGCCACACGCACGCGGCGAGGGCCCTGCCGGAGGGATCATTGCGGGCCTTGGCGTGCTGGAGTGACACAACCTGCCACACATCGACCAACCGCCGGGTTAAGGAACAAAGACCGCAGCGCAGCCGATGGCTTCAGTTATATGGACCTGTTTCAGGCGAATGCCGCGCCCCTTGGCCGCCGGGGCCCCTTCCAGCCAGCGGGCCAGCTCGGTGCCGATGTGCTGGGCGACGAGCTCGGCCGTTGGGTTGACGGTGTTGAACGGGGGCGTCTCGTTGAGCGAGCGGTTGTGGAAGCGGCCGGCGATGGCCTTGAGCTGGTCGGTGATGGCGTGAAAGTCGACGACCAGACCATCGGCATCGAGCGCGTTTGCCTCGACGCTGACGGTGACGTGCCAGTCGTGACCGTGCAGCGGCTCGCGCCAGCCGTTGATGACGATGGCATGGGCGGCGGAGAAGACGGTTTTGAGCTCGAGGATGTAGGGCATGGTGGTGATGCGTCCGCCGGGGGAAGGGCGGACGGCGGAGGATCAGCCTTGCGGGGCGACGATGACCTGAGCCGGGCGAACGGTGCGGCCGGAGAGGGTAAAGCCCATACGCAGGGTCCTGACGATGTGGCCCGGGTTCACGCCCTCGGCGGGCTGCTGGATCACGGCCTCGTGCTGCATGGGATCGAACGCATCGTTCGGCTGAGGATTGATGGCGCCGGCACCCTGGGTCGCCAGGGCGCGGATCAGCTCCTCCTTGATCATCGTGACGCCCTGAATCACCGCCTGAGCGGTGACCTTGGCCGGGTCCTGATTGAGGGCGTAATCGAAGTGATCGATGACCGGCAGAACGTTGAGCAGCACCGAACGGATGCCCATATCGCGGGCCTGGTCCTCGCTCTGGCGAGCGCGCCGGGCGGCGTTGGTCATCTCGGCAAGGGCGGCCTGGTACTTGCGGCCCAGTTCATCGCGCTCCGCGGCGGTCGCGCCGAGCTGGTCCTTGACGATGGCCAGCTCGTTGTTGAGTGAGTCGATCAGGTCCGCGGTGGCATCGGGCTCAGAGGGCTGACCGGCGACATCAGCACCCTCGGGTGCGCCGGGGTTACCGGGTGCGGCGGCATCGGCGCGGTTGGCAGCGGGGTTGTTCTTGGAACGGAAGAAGTCCATGGGAGTTCACCTTGGCGAGGCGAGGAGATGCGGACGAAAGACAGGACCGGGCTGCGGGACGGGGAACGGGTGGTACGGGTGGTACGGCCAGACGGCCAGTGGGAACGGTGCAAACGCCGGGCCACCGGCGGGAGGGAAACGGGAGGGGCGGATCAGGAACCGAACATCTTCTTCCAGAAGGACTGTGTCTCGGCTGAGACCTGCTGACCGCCGGAACTTGCGAACTCACGCAGGAGTTTTTCCTGCTGAGCGGTGAGTTTGCGGGGCACTTCGACGCGGGTCACAACGACCATGTCGCCGCGGCGGGGCTTTTCGCGAAGCACGGACTGCAGATCAGGCAGGCCCTGGCTGTCGACGCGGAAGTGGTCGCCGTACTGGGTGCCCTTGGGGATGGTGACCGTGGTCTTGCCACCGTCGATGGTGGCGACCTCCAGATCAGCCCCCAGGGCGGCCTGCGCGATGGAGATAGGCAGTTCGAGGATAAGGTTGTCACCGTCGCGCTTGAACAGACGGTGCTCCTGCACGCTGACGACGACATGGAGGTCGCCGCGGGCGCCGGTACCGTCGCGCGACTCATCGGGGCCTGGGGGCTCACCCTCGCCGCGGACGCGGACAGCCTGACCATCGGCGATGCCGGCGGGGACGCGGACGGAAAGCTTGCGGGCCTTGGGCGTGCGGCCCTTGCCCTTGCAGGACGAGCAGAACTCCTTGATGACCTGGCCGCGGCCGCCGCAGGCGGGGCAGGCGGTGACCATGCGGAACATGCCGCCGAGGCCGGACTGCTGGACCTTGCCGTGGCCGCCGCAGGTGGTGCACTTGATCGGCTTGCTGCCGGGCTTGGCACCCGAGCCGGTGCAGGTTTCACAGACGTCCATGCGGGTGAACTCGACGCTTTTCTCGCAGCCGGTGGCGACTTCTTCGAGGGTCAGGGAGATCTGAGTCTCCAGGTCGTAGCCGCGGGCGGGGCCGCGGCGACCGCCGCCCCCACCGCCCTGACCGGCGAAGATGTCGTTGAACATCGAGAAGATGTCCTCGACGTTCATGCGGGAGAAGTCGTGGGGCGCGGGCCCGCCGCCGCCCTTGAGGCCGTCGTGGCCGTACTGGTCGTAGACCTGGCGCTTGGAGGTGTCGCTGAGGACTTCGTAGGCTGCGGCGGCTTCCTTGAAACTCTTCTCGGCCTCGGCATCACCAGGGTTGCGGTCGGGGTGGTACTTCATCGCCAGGCGGCGATACGCACGCTTGATGTCGTCCTCGGAAGCGGACTTCTCCAGGCCGAGCACTTCGTAATAGTCGCGTTGGGTGGGGGGCATTGTGTGAGGGATCGTGCGGTCGGTGGCGGAGTCACTAACAAGCGAGCCCGCAGCTTGTCAGCCACGGGCTCGGATGGGTCATGGGATCAGATCACGAGCCGGTGATCAGGCGATGGCGCCGACGGTGGCGGCCTTGTCGTCCTTCTTCTCGGTGATCATGACGCTGGTGGTGAGCATGAGGCCGGCGACGGAGGCCGCGTTGAGCAGGGCCGTCTTGGGCACACTGGCCGCGTCGATGATGCCGGCCTTGACCAGGTCAACATACTCGCCGCTCATGGCGTTGAAACCGAAGCCGCCGGTTCCGGAGCGGACCTTGTCGACGACGATGTCGCCGTCCTGGCCGGCGTTGACAGCGATCTGGAAGGCGCAGGCCTCGACGGCCTTGGCGACGATGAGGTAGCCGAGCTTCTCATCCTCGTTCTTGATCTTGTTCATCGCCTTCTCGATGGCCGGCTGCGTGCGGAGCAGCGCAACACCGCCACCGGGGACGTAGCCGTCCTTGGCAGCATGGCGGGTGGAGTGCAGGGCGTCATCGACGGCGTCCTTCTTCTCCTTCATGGCGACCTCGCTGGTGCCGCCGACGGAGATGATGGCCACACCACCGGTGAGCTTGGCGAGACGCTCGGCGAGCTTCTCGCGGTCGTAGTCGCTGGTGGTCTTGTCGTGCTGGGTCTTGATCTGGTTGGCGCGGGCGTTGATGTCGGCCTTCTTGCCGGCGCCCTCGATGATCGTGGTCTCGTCCTTGGTGACGACGATGCGCTTGGCCTTGCCGAGCTCGGAGAGCTCAACAGACTCGAGCGAACGGCCGAGATCCTCGGAGAAGAAGGTGCCGCCGGTCAGCACGGCGATGTCGCCGAGCATGGCCTTGCGGCGGTCACCGAAGCCCGGGGCCTTGACGGCACAGACCTTCAGGACGCCGCGGAGACGGTTGACGACCAGCGCGGCCAGGGCCTCGCTCTCGACTTCCTCAGCGATGATGAGGACCTGCTTGCCGGAGGTGGCGACCTTGTTGAGGAACGGGAGGAAGTCGGCCATGTTGGCGATCTTCTTCTCGTAGATGAGGACGTACGCGTCCTCGAGAACCGCCTCGGCGGTCTTGGGATCGGTCATGAAGTAGGGGCTGATGTAGCCCTTGTCGAAGGCCATGCCCTCGACGTAATCGAGCGTGGTCTCGTTGCCCTTGCCTTCTTCGACCTCAACAACGCCCTCGGGGCCGACCTTGGCGATGGCCTCGGCGATGAGCTCGCCGATCTGGGAGTCGTGCGAAGCGGAGACGGTGGCGACCTTGATGTAGTCGGCCTTGCCCTTGCACTTCTCGGCCATGGCGACGATGGCATCGGCGGCGACCTGGGCCGCGCCATTGATGCCGCGCTGCAGGGCAACGGGGTTGGCGCCGGCGGCGACGTAGCGGATGCCTTCCAGGAAGATGGCCTCGGACAGGACGGTGGCGGCGGTGGTGCCGTCGCCGGCCTCGTCGTTGGTCTTCTTGGAGACCTCGGCGACCATCTTGGCGCCCATGGACTCAAAGGGGTCGGGGAGGGTGATCTCGCGAGCGACGGATACACCGTCGTTGCTGATGGTCGGCGAGCCGTAGGACTTCTGCAGGATCACGTGACGGGCCGAGGGGCCCATGGTGACCTTGACGGCCCTGGCGAGCTGCTGCACGCCCTTTTTCATCTCGGCCAGCGCGGCCTCGTTGAACATGATCTGCTTGGTGGAAGCCATTGGGGAATCCTTGAAGTTGCCAGATGGCCAAAGTGCCAAATGGGCAAATGAAGACAGGAAGAGGAAGGATGAGAACTACAAACAACCGGGCGACTGCTCAGCAGGGACACCGGCGCGGACTGCCGATCAGGCGATCTGCGACGGGGCAACTGCGGCGAGGTTTCAGCCCTCGAGCACGCCCAGGAGCTCGGACTCCTTGATGATCAGGAGCTTCTTGCCCTTGTGCTCGATCTCGCTGCCGGCGTACTTGCCGTAGACGACGGTGGCGCCGACCTTGACGCTCATCTCGGCCCGCTTGCCGTTTTCCAGCAGCTTGCCGGGACCGGCGGCGACGACCTTGCCCTGCACGGGCTTTTCCTTGGCCGACTCGGGGAGGTAGATACCGCTGGCGGTCTTGGCCTCGGCCTCGATGGGGGAAACAACCAGACGATCTTCAAGGGGCTTGATGGACATTTCTGAAATCTCCGTAAATCTCTGCGGGGAAGCGGACTGTTCGAATGACCGGGCTGGCGTCGTGACGCGGTGACCCGGGTTGGCAAGACAGGGTGAAGACGTTGACAGATCAGGTGACAACCGACCGGCGATCAGTCGTGATCATGGTCGTGACCGTGGTCATCGCCGCCCTCGGTCGGTGCATCGGTGATGACGCAGTCGGCGGTGAGCAGGACGGTGGCGACGCTGGCGGCGTTCTGCAGGGCAGAGCGGTCGACCTTGGCGGGGGTGAGCACGCCCTGCTTGAGCAGGTTGCCGTACTCGCCGGTCAAGGCGTTGTAGCCGAAGGCCTCGCCGACCTTGGCATCACCCTCGCTGACGCGGGCGACGACGACGGTGCCCTTGTCCCCGGCGTTGTCGGCCAGGGTCTGCAGCGGAACGGACAGGGCCTTGAGCACAGTGTCCATGCCTGCCGCGACGTCGTAGACGGCCACGCCGACATCGTCGCTGGTGACCTCGTTCTTCTTGCCGTAGACGCTCTTCCACTCGGGGAGCTTCTCGATGGCGGCGCGGGCGCGGATGAAGCTGGTGCCGCCGCCGGGGACGACGCCTTCGGCAACTGCGGCGCGGGTGGCGTGCAGGGCGTCCTCGATGCGGGCCTTCTTCTCCTTGAGCTCGGCCTCGCTGGAGGCGCCGACCTTGACCTGGGCCACGCCGCCGGAGAGCTTGGCCAGACGCTCCTGGAGCTTCTCGCGGTCGTAGTCGCTGGTGGTCAGCGAGATTTCCTTGCGGATCTGCTCGATGCGGCCCTGGATGGCCTTGGTCTCACCGGCACCTTCGACGATGGTGGTGTTGTCGGCATCAACGATGAGCTTCTTGGCCATGCCAAGGTGCTTGAGTTCGACCTTGTCGAGCTCCATGCCGACATCCTTCATGATGGCCTCGGCACCGGTCAGGACGGCGAGGTCCTCGAGCATGGCCTTGCGGCGGTCACCGTAGCCGGGGGCCTTGACGGCGCAGACCTGCAGGGTGCCGCGGAGCTTGTTGATCACCAGCGTGGCCAGCGCCTCGCCGGTGACGTCCTCGGCGATGATCAGCAGGGGCTTCTTGGCCTGCATGACCTTCTCCAGCAGCGGGACGAGCTTCTGGATGTTGTCGATCTTGTCCTCGTGGATGAGGACCAGGGCCTTGTCAAACGAGCAGACCATGGCGTCGTGGTCGGTGGCGAAGTTGGGCGAGAGGAAGCCGCGGTCGAACTGCATGCCTTCGACGACGGTGACCTCGGTCTCGCGGCTCTTGCCCTCTTCAACGGTGATGACGCCGTCCTTGCCGACCTTGGCGAAGGCGTCGGCCATGATCTTGCCGATCTCGGCATCGTTGTTGGCCGAGATGGTGGCGACGTTCTGGATGTCGGCGTTGCCGGCAACGGGCTGGCTGATCTTGGCGATGTGCTCGCTGGCGGCGGTGACGGCGCGCTTCATGCCGCGGACCAGGGCGTTGGCGTCGACACCCGCGGAGATGTGCTTGAGGCCCTCGCGGAAGAGCGCCTCAGCCAGGACGGTGGCGGTGGTGGTGCCGTCGCCGGCATCGTCGCTGGTCTTGGCGGCGGCCTGCTTGACCAGCAGGGCGCCCATGTTCTCGACCTTGTCGGAGAGCTCGATTTCCTCGGCGACGCTGACGCCGTCCTTGGTCACCGTCGGGCCGCCCCAGCTCTTATCCAGCACGGCGTTGCGGCCGCGGGGGCCGAGGGTGGCCTTGACGGCGCGGGCGAGCTTCTCGACACCGGCGAAGAGGGCCTGACGGGCGGGCAGATCGAACGTGAGGGTCTTGGCGGCCATATGCAAGTGCTCCAGAATCAGAAAATCGGGGGGTTGGTCGGTCGTAAAGCCTGTCGGCGGGGGAGGTTGTCGATCGGGCCGGTCGGCGGGAGGCGGGTTATCTGCCACCTGCGGACCCGACGCTGGGTGCGGCGAGTCGGTAGCGACAGACGAAAGGTCATACGGCAAGCAGGATGCCAGAGCCAGACGGCGGCGGAAGATGCCCCGGTGGGGCCTAAACCCGGCTTGGCTTGCCGCGGATGGGGCGATAGCGGTGATTTGTTCGGATTTTCACTGGCACTGGGCGGCTGGCGAGCGGCCCGCGAGCGGTTGGCGGGGCGGGCGGGTGGCGGGCAGAGTGGACGGGTGATAGGAAATCCTGCCGATTTGACAGACGGGACGGAAGGGGAAGGAGGCGGGGCTGGGGTGGGGCTGGGGCAGGGGACAGGTGTCGGTTGGAAGAGCACAACCCCGGCAGAGGAACCGCCGGAGTTGTGGCGCGGGAGGCAGCGAAGTGGCCCGGGAGGCAGGGAGGGGGCTGGTGAGGCACGCGGGGCTGGCGGCGTGTACCGGACGGCGGGGGCTCGGCCTGGCGGATGGGGCTGGCGATTTTTCTTGTGCTGCGCGGGGGACTATCCTCCCGACCTATGACGCTTGGCGCGGTTGATATTGCTTCGTACCTGCCGGTCCTGCTGCTGATGACGATGGCGATTTTGTTCGCGATCGGCAACCTGGCGGGCTCGCAGCTGATCGGCCCCCGCCGCACCGGTGCGGTCAAGGAAGGCACGTACGAGTCGGGCATGAACCCGGTGGGCAATGCCCGCAAGCGTTTCAACATCCGGTTCTATCTGATCGCGATGGTGTTCCTGGTGTTCGACATCGAGATCATCTTCCTGTATCCCTGGGCAGTGACGTTCCCGAACCTGGACCATCAGTACGCTGATGGTGCGGTGTGGCTGGGCCGCATCCTGTTCTTCATGCTCACGACGATTGTCGCGTACATCTACGGGTATCGCAAGGGCGTGTTCAAGTTTGACTGAGTAATCAGCGGTCGTGGCGAGCGCAGAGCGGGCATAGTCGCGGCGCGTGCTGGTGGTTTGCTGCGCGATGATGCAAGCAGCGATGGCTCAGTGCACCAGGTGAGGGCCCGCCCCTCCCGTTCCCCTCCCTTGCCCATCCTGTTCCCCTCCCACACCAACGTGCGGACCGGTCCGTGCGCGGGCTTCCAGGTGAAGGGCTCGGACTCGTATGGCCCGCGGCGACTTCTCCGATGGTGTCCCGGCCGCGCTTGCGGGCTCGACTCTGATCACTTCTTTGCTGGCTGGGCGGCGATGAGCGCATCGGCGTAGGCCTTGCCGATGGGGGCCATGATCTTCGCTGCTCCGAGGTAGTGGTAGCCTCCGTTGGAGACTCCGGAGCGCAGACGGCGCAGTTCTTCGGGGGTGAACTTCTCCGCGATGGCATCCTGGCGGATCTGGTCCCTCTGCTGGCGTTTCATCTCGGGCGTGCGCTTGAACTGGGCTTCGAGTGCGTCGTTCAAGCGGTCCATGCGCTCGTGCAGCGCATCAAGTTCGTCATCCCAGAACGGAGCCGTCTCGACGGCCAGGACGTTGCCTTTGAACTCTTCGAGCATGGCGGGCTTGCGCTGGGCGGCTCGGAAGTGCATCATCGGGGCTTTGCTGTCGCCCTTCATGCCGTCGATGCCCATGACGCCGATGACGAAGGGGAGCTTGGGGGCCGCGAGGTCCTTGCGGACATCGCGGATGAAGTGGCTCAGGAGGTCGGCGTAGAGGTCATAGCCGCCGGCTTTGTCCTGCTTTGGGTACACCCCGCCATCGACGTAGTCGTTGAATCCCTGGAACCAGACGAAACCGGCCAACTCGTAGCCTTGCTTCTCGTCGTACTCGGGCACCACCCGCTTGATGTCCTTGAGCACGCGCTGCACGTGCGTGATCATCTCGCGGTAGTAGACACCGGTGGCGGCGGCCCGCTCGGCCAGGACCTTGGGCCGGTCCTCGAGTTTCGGAATGCCGTGGGCTCCCTGGGGGTGCTTGTCCCAGAGTTCCTGAGTTTCCCTGGCCATGACGAACGGCCCGGCGCTCGGCGGGCGGAAATCGGTGTGCAGGCTTCGGCCGCCCCAGGCGGTCTTGATGATGAGGATCGGGTTGTCGACGGCCTGCTGCATGAAAATGCCGAAGGTGAACTCGGGGCCGATCTTGTTCTCAGGGGCACCGAAGCCGGCGGTCAGCTTGCCCTTGGCTTCGGTGAGGTCGGAATAGGCGTCGCCCTGGCATCCGACGGAGGTGATCCACACTCTTTCGCAGATGCGCGGCTTGCCGTCCGGCCCGCGCATCTCCTTGAGCAGTGAGGCGGACCTGGGGTCATCGGCCAGCGAGTCAAACGTGGATATGGCGGCGTGGCCCTGCATGTTGGACTGGCCCGCAAGGATGTAGACCTTCAGCGGCCTGGTGGCGGTGTTGGGGGCAGTTGCTTCAGACCTGACATCGATGTGCGTCAGTGTCGGCGTCTGGGTTGATGCCTCGATGTCGCGGATCGCGTCCCGAACGCTCCTGGCCTTGAGCTTCATCAACGCTGGGGGAAAGTTCGGCTCTTCGCTTTCAAAGTAGGTCGCAAGCCTGGTCAGTTCCGGGATGACCGCCTTGGCGTGGGTGCCGTAACTCAGCAGGATCTTCATGAGCTCTGGCGTGCGCAACTGGCTTTCCCAGGGGTTCTGGGCGCGCGCATACTCAACACATGCGGGGATGCCTTCGGCGATTTTATGCTTGGCGAACAGACGAAGCCCCTCCACGCGGATGGTGTCGGCGAACATCTCCCCGCTCGGGGCCGGCTCGACGATTGCCCGGTGGATGGCGGGCAGCAACGGCTTGATCTCCTGGAAAGGCAGGTTGCGATAGACGGAACTGAGACTGCTCCGCGCCCGCCCATCCTGGTTCTTCAGCCCGGCCCGCACCGCCCGGTACAGCGCCTCGCGGTCGACCCCGTCGAGCGAGCCGCGGAGCATTCCGCCATCACCGCCGAAGAGGGCGAACGTGAGATACCGCTGCTGCATGCCGCGGGGGTCGTCGAGCTTGTCCGCCTCCGCGAGCAGTTCCAGGAGCTTCGGGACCGCGGGTTTGGCGGATCGGCCCAATCCAGCCAGGGCGCCGGCGGCTTTGACACGCAGCCAGAGGTCCTTGTCGTCGAGGCATCTCTGCAGCGGCTCGAAGGCCGGGGCTGCCCGAGAGCCGATTGCGTCCAACGCCTGGCACGCGCCATACCGAGCTTCGATGCCGGGGGCGTCGAGCAGCTTGATGATCGCCGGTAGAGGCACTTCCTTGCGGCGGCTCAGCGCTATCGCGGCTCGCTCCCGGACGATCGGAGACCAGCTTCCGAGCCGCTCGACAAGCTGATCTTCGCTGAGTTTGTCGTACGCACTGTGACGGTCTTTGTTGTTCCACCCGCGGCCGTCGGCGATCAGAGAGGCGGCTGCTGACTGATCCAGCGTGGGAACAACAGACTTGCCCGCGCCGGCCAGCCGGATCTTCTTCAGCGGCATTGCATAGGCCAGCAGGTACGTGCCCGTGGCATCCCACCCCGCGTAACTGTCGCGTTTTTTCTCCGGCGGGCCCTGGTGCGGGTAGCTGTCGTCCCAGCGGCGGGCCAGGTCGAAGTACCATGTGCCGAACTCGCTCATCCATGCACCGGAGGCGTTCGGCCCCGAGAGTGCGACCCCCGGCATGGCCCAGAGCATGTTGAAGTAGTTTCCGGTGTGCCCGCAGTCGCGCTCCGGGCCGTGCGCGGCGACGCTCATCCGCGAGAAGAACTCGGCTCCCTTCGCCTCGCCGAGCGCGTTGAACAGGACCGCCGCCATGCCGCACTTCCCGTTGTCTTCGTGCCCCTCGATCCACGGAGCGTGATCGCCGTAGGGGATCGACCCCTTGCCGATGTAGAATCGCAGCAGGGCGGCGCTTCGTTCGATCGCGGTGGCCACTTCGGCGTCGCGCACGCCCGCTTCACGCGCCAGCACCAGCCCGATCGTCAGCACAAGACCGGGGGAGTTCATCATCCCATAGCCGCCGAGGCGACCGTCGGGGATCGCGAATCCGTGACCCCACGAGCCGACTGCACTCTGCCCCTGGGCGGCTTCCCTGGCCAGCCGCCTGAGCCCCGGCATCACCGACTCGTCGCCGGTGGCCAGAACGTACTCGGCGAGGAACAACGTGCAGTAGCCGTAGTACCAGGACTGCATGCTGCCGACTGACAAGCGGGACGCCCACTCGGCTTCCGCTCTGACCAGCGGTAGATACTCGGCCTTCCCGCTGGCCAGGAGCGCCAGCGCGTTGAGCGACCGCGGGATGGCGTTCATCCCGGCGTACCCCGGCTGGGACATCCGCGCCGCCAACGCTTTGCACCCCTCGTCGAGCAAACGCGACGACTTCTCACAGTCGAAGGGGGCTGTCGCGCTGAAACTGCCTCGCACCGGCAGGCTGAGCACGACTTCCTCCGACAGGCCCGCCCGCCAGCGTGTAAACGAGAGCTTTCCGTCACCCGCCTTGGTCTCCGCATGCGTCACCGCCTTGCCGAGTTCGGTCCGGGGGTCGTAGGAGAACGGCTTGCCCGCGACGCCGAGGATCACATCCCCGACCTGAAACACCGGCGCGGCCGGTGACCCCTGGTCCACGGTCGTGACCAGAATCTGCCGGGCGTCGGTCGTGACGAGCCCGCTGCAGTACATCCACCCTCGCAGGCCCGTCGGACCCAGGTTCCAATCGTGCTTTGCGCCCTCGGGGACCTGCGCAGCCATGGTAAGGTCCGGGACGACGACCGGCACTTCCGCGGCGACTGTGGAGGCACGCAGCGACAGAGCGATCGACAGAGTCGTTCCAATAAGCACGAGCAGCGTCTTGAGTCCCATCGTTTGATCCTTTGGTCGTCATACCTGTCTTGCGGCGGTCTGGTTGTCGAACACACGAAGCCGGGCCCAGGCATCATCGTGCATCTGGCCAAATATCGACCTGACCCCACTATCTGCACCAACTCTGTGAGAGTCTGGGATCAAGCTAGATCGAACATGCTCAGCACACAAGAGAAATGGCCGCCCCGGAGGATCCGGAGCGGCCATGCTCTTCTGGGGGATGAAGATTCACGCTGCCTCTCGGCAACGGCAAAAAGACTGGCTTTACTTGGCGACGTCGGCGGGCGCCGTCAGCGGCTTGGCCTCGAGCTGCTTGCCAGCCTCGGTGCCCTTTTCCGGCAGCTTGTGGAAGACGCACTCGGTCTCGAAGATGAGCGTGGCCATGGGCGGGATCTTGGCGCGGGGGTTGCCGCGGGTGCCGTAACCCAGGCCGCCGGGGATGACGAGCTTGCGGTAGCCGCCGAGCTTGATACCGGGCATGCCGACGTTCCAACCGGCGATGAGCTGGCCGGGGAGCATCATCTTCAGCGGGTCACGCTCGCGGGATGAGTCAAAGGAGTTGCCGTCGGCAGCGGTCCAGCCGGTGTAGTGGATGTAGAGCTCGGAACCGTCGGCCGCGGGGGCCTCGGCCGCGGCACCTTCGCGGAGGTCGATGACGACCAGGCCGGTCTCATCGTTCTTGGTGAACTTGATGGCGGGGGTGTACGGGGCGAAGGCGTCGGGGGCGGCGGCGCCGAAGACCTGCTTGCCCGCGGCATCGAAGCCCTTGTCCTGCCAGGAGACGCCGGCCTTGTCGAGCTTGATGGCGGAGGTGAAGATGGTCGCGCCGCCGATGACGGTGGGCGTCAGGGAGCTGGTGCCCTCGAAGGCATCGCCAGTCTTCTTAAGCGGGATGTCCTGGATGGCGCGGAGCTGGTCGAGCTTGACGGCGGGGAAGTACTCCGGAACGAGCCAGAGGCCGGTGACGGACTGGCCGAAGCCGGTGCCGAACTTGTCGAAGTCAAAGACGCGGAGCACGAGCGTCTGCTCGCCGCCGGGCAGCGACTGCTTGTAGACGTGCCAGATGCCCTGGCGGTACGCGGTCATGGGCGAGTCTTCGCGGGTGATCTCGAAGTACGTCGCGTTGTCGAGCCCCTCGACGGCGATGGTTGCGCCGTGCAGAACGCGGGCGGGCTGATCGCCCGCGGCGGCGGCCTTGAACGAGCCGCTGATCAGCCGCGTGACGGCGAGCACGTCGCTGTCGGTGGCCTTGTGCGCCGGGATGGCGGGCTTGACGAACGGCGGTGGCGGCGGCGGGGGCTGCATGCGCTCGGGCAACTGGAAGGGCTTGGGCTGCGCGGGCTGGCCGGGCTGGGCTGCACCAGCGGCACCGGGCTGCCCCGGCTGGCCGGGCTGTGCTGCGCCGGGCTGGGCGGCCCTGACCGCGGGCGGCGGGCCGCTGACGGGGGTGATGGTGATGGGCTGGGTTCCCGGGGCTGCGGCTGGTGCCGCGGCGGGCGCGGTGGCCGGCTTGTCAGAGGACTGGGCCAATGCCGCGGAGGCAAAGGCCACGCCAGCGGCCAGGACGAGGAACAACGCTGCGGATCGAGGGGTATTGGTGATGGTCTTCATAGCGGAGGAATCCTTGACCGGCAAAACGCCGCCGGCACTGGAGAGGTTCGCCGGAGTGTCAATATCGGGCAAGAGGCCCACCCACGGTGAGTCGGATTATGTTCGGATTCCCCTTGTTCTGGTGCTGCGCGGGAGTTTCCGAGTCAGGACCTTTACGGAGCGTGCGATGGACAAAAACAAACCGGGCCGCGAGGAAGACTCGCGGCCCGGTGGAGGAACTGAGATTGTGCTCCGGCAGCGGGCCGGGCACCGAGTCACTTACTGACCGGAGTTGCGGAGGCGGTCGTTGAGACCGGGGAACTCACGCTCTTCCTGCTCGTTCTGGAGCAGGACAGTGGGCTTGACCAGGATGAGCAGGGTGCTCTCGGTCTTGGCCTCGACGCGGTTGGTGAAGAAGCGGTTGATGACCGGGATCTTCGAGAGCAGGGGGACGCCCGACTCGCTCTCGACCTCGGTGACGAGGCGCTGGCCGCCGAGCATGACGGTGCCTTCATCGGGAACCGTGACGGTCGTCTGGACGCGGGTGACCTGAACTTCGGGCAGTTCGATGAAGCTGCCGAAGGTCGCCGAGCTCTGCAGCGTTCCACCGACGGCGGCGGAGATGGCCAGCGTGCGGATGTTCAGCAGGGCGGAGATGCTCGTCTCGATGTTCATCGTGACGTACCGGCGATCGGCGGAGATCACACCCTCAACCAGCAGCGTGACACCGTTGGCGACGATGGTCGTGGGCTGGGGGTCGAAGGCGACCGCCGACTCGCTGGTGACCGGGGTGAGGTCCGAGACGATTGACCGCTGGGTGGCAACGTAGACGTTGGAGGTCTGACCGTTGGTGAAGGTCAGGCGGGGAGCGGTCAGGCTGAGCGAACGCTTGTCGGCCTGCGTGGCCTTGACGAGGAAGTCGACCTGGACGTCATCGAGGAAGGTGCCGGCGACGCCGAGGGCCGGGGCCTGCGCCAGCACCTGACTGGCGAAGTTGTTGCTGCCCGCCAGAGACTGGGTGATGCCCAGGGAGTTCTGAGCGGCACCGATGGGTGACCAGCGGTTGGGGGTGACGACGCCCTGACGAACCACGGTGG
The DNA here is from genome assembly GCA_903834785.1 of uncultured bacterium. Taxonomy (GTDB): domain Bacteria; phylum Planctomycetota; class Phycisphaerae; order Phycisphaerales; family UBA1924; genus CAILKP01. The sequence continues at coordinate 1,930 of CAILKP010000137.1, read as the reverse complement.
CATCAAGGGTGCCGCCGGTGGTGATGGTGCCGGCGCCGGTGACCTGGCGGCGGCGAGCCTGGTTGTTGGTGAAGTCGAAGAAGTCGCTGGGCAGCAGCGTGCCATCGTTGGCCGTGGCTGCGGTGACCTGGTTGCTGCGGGCACCGAAGTAGACGTCCAGATCGAAGCCGATCTGCTCGAAGAAGCTCTGGTCGACCAGCAGGAACCGGGTCTCGACGGAGATCTGCATGGAGCGGATCTCGCGGAGCTTGGTCAGCAGGCCCTGGATCTCGCGGTGGTTCTTCGGCGTCTGCTTGACGACGAGGGTGCCGGAGAGTTCGCTCAGCGAGCCGACATCGCCACCGTTTTCACGCCAGCTCTCCGGGGAGATGGTCGTCTGGATGAGGTCGGTGATCTTGCGGACGCGGTCGTGGCGCGGGGTCAGGCCCTGCTCGCGAGCGTCGGACGCCTTGGCGGCGAAGGGGTCAGCCTTGTTGTTGCGGAGGTTGGCCTGGGCGTAGATCTGCTGGAGGTCAACGGTGGGAATGTCCGTGGCGTTGGTGGGCTCGATGAGCAGGTCGGTGATGTTGTAGGTCGTGGTGGTGACCTGACGCTTGATGTCGTCGGCCGAGGCGATGGTCACGATGCCCTGATCGACGGAGAAGTCGGCCTGGGTGTGGGAGTCCTTGGAGACCTTCTTAAGGACACGCTCCAGAACGACCTTGGCGGGGACGCCGGTGAGCTTCATGCTCACGCGGGTGCCGGGCTCGATGCCGATCTGGCGGAGCGATTCCCACTGCACATCGAAGTTGGCGCCGGTGGCCTGCTCGAGGAAGGCGACGACGTCAGAGAAGTGATTGCCCTTGAACTCGGCAACCGGGATGGACCGGTTCTCGAGCATGGACATGGTGCGGAGGTTCTCGGGGCTTTCAACCGAACCGCCGCCCTCGCCGCGGAGGATGGACTTGGCCGGCCAATCTGGGGGATAGGCGACGATGGTGCGGGGCAGGATCGTGGCCTCGTAGTTTTCCGCTTCGGCGTGAACGATGTTCTTGGCCTTGCGGTTCATCGAGTCGTTGTAGCTCGTAAAGACGATGACATCGCTGATGATGTCCTTGAGCAGCAGGGCGGTGGGGTTGCCCGGATCCAGGAACAGGATCTCATCGAGAACCTGGATGGCTTCCTTGTACTTCTGCTCACGCTGCAGGGCGCGGACGCGGTCGATGCGCTCAACAACGCGGCGCTCCTTGTCGGCGGCGGCATCGTTGCGGGTCTTGCCGGCGCGGGCTTCGCGCTCGGCGGCTTCCTTGTTCTGACGCTCCTTGGCGGCCTTGTCGGCGGCGGCATCGACCTCGCGGGTCAGGTCCGCGACCTGCTTGGCCAGACCGTCGTTCTCGGTCTGGGAGTAGTACTGCTTGTTGCGACCGGCCACGAGGCGGGCCTCGGTGGTCTGGGTGCGGGCCTTGTCGATCTCACCGGCGGCCAGCGCGGCGCGGGCCTGGGCGACGGCGTTGTTGAACTCGGCCGATGCACGCTCACGGATGAGCTTCATGTCGGCGATCATCGAGCCGGACAAGTCGCCGCCCTGCTTGAGACGGACGCGGCAGTCGTTGGCGCGATCTTCGGCCTTCTTGACCTCGTCGGCGGTGAGGTAGCTCTTGGCGGAGGCCAGGATCTGCTCGTAGCGGCGGAGGGCGTCGCTGAAGCGGCCGTCACCGAAGGCCTGATCGGCCTCAGCGAGCATGCGCTGGGCATCGGCCTTGAAGGCCAGCTGAACGAGGTCGTTGGGGTTGGGCTCGGCCGGGGCGGGTGCCGGGGCGGGAGCGGGGCTGGCAGCAGGCTCGGTCGCGGCCGGGGCTGCAGCCGGGGCTGCAGCCGGGGCGGGGGCGGGCTCGGCGGCGGGGGCCGGGGCGGGAGCGGGCGGGGCGACCGGCTCGGCGGCGGGCGCGAG
>CAILKP010000136.1 GCA_903834785.1 uncultured bacterium | reverse complement strand
GCCTGGCTGGAACAGAACCAGCTGACCACGACGGGTGGCCGTAACCAGACCACGGGCGAGGTGTGGGTGTCACTGGTAATCCCCGAGTGGGGGCTTGACGGTGCGGCACGCGTGCTGGAAATCAAGCCGTGCCCGGAGATCCGCCCCGGGCCGGGCCGCCTGGTGCTCATGAAGAGCACGACGCGGTACACCGGCGAGATGGCCACCATCACGCTGGTTGGGAGCTGCGACGCCATCACTGGCACAGCCGGCCACCCCATCTTCAGCATCGACCGTGCCGCGTACGTAGACTTGGGCGACCTCATGCCCGGCGAGCGTGTCCGCACGGCGGACGGCTGGGCCACAGTCGAGGCCATGTCACGCTGGCGCGGCCAGCAGGAGGTCTACAACCTCGAGGTCGACGGCGAGCACCGGTTCTTTGTCGGCGGTTCGAAGGTCGAAAGTCACAATGCGGGGCCGTGCAATGGGGGGGCTAACCAAGCCAAGGCACAACCGGTTCGACCCGGTGACGCTGGCACCTACGGGGAGCTCAACGCGCGGCGTGCGGCGTTCGGTCAAACCGAACCCCTGCATATGGATCACCAGCCATCATTCGCCGCTCAATTGGCGGCGAGACAGGACGAGGTAAGTCGCGGGTTGAATTCCGCTGAGAAGGCCGCACTAAAAGCAAGCACTCCAGCGGTGGCATCACCGAAAAAAATCCATGAGGAAACCAGTCCAACTTATGGTGGCCGGAATACACCGGAGCGAATCCGGCAAGATGCCGCAGACTTGCGAGCCGCGGGAGAACGCGACCGCATCGTTTTTGAGAAAGCAATGAGGAACCGATGAAGTTCACAATCGAGATCTTGTCCCGATACCTAGGAATGCCTGCATCGCTCCTGCTCGCCGAGCAGCCATTCAAGGAATGGGCCTTTGAACGAATCGTAGAAACGGATCTTCCGAAGTTGCAAATCGACTATGTGTTTATAAATGACGGCATCGATCTTACGTGTGACGAGTTCGATAGAGTATGCACTATTTTTATTTATGCTGACAACTCGCGATACTTCAAGAACGGTATCGATGACATGCCGTTTAGTGCAACCCGCCGCGAAGTGGCTGCTCGCCTTGGCGCTCCAGCGAAGAGCGGTAGCGGCCACACTGATCCGATACTCGGTGAGTATGGTCCGTGGGATCGGTTTTCGCGTGGTAGATATGAACTGCATATTAGTTTTTTCAAAGATATTGACAAAATTTGTTTGGTTACGATAATGCGTCCAGACGTTGCTCCATAACTAGTAGACAACCGACATGTCCACCTGTGTTGTATGTGTGTCATACAGCTTCTCGAGGAGGAGATTAGCACTAGTTGTCAACCAAGGCGAGCCGTGTGCGTACTCGGGACATAAGCAATGAAACGTACCCAGGACATGGGTGACAGGTCGCAACCCTTGGGCAAATGAACTCTCCGATGCCTTGGCAGGAGATCTGTACCGTGGAACTGCGTGAGAAGCTGGTATCGTCGATCCCGGCCCGGGAGGCCTCGGCGGCGGTGAATGGCCGGAGCTGCCCGGTCGCCCTCAAGACGACGTGCGAGTGGACTGCCCGGCAACAGGCGTGCCTGATGCCTGCCCCGCACCGTTCACGGTCTCCGTAACCTCCCCTCCCCCTCCCCCAAGGGCTACCTCTTCACCGTCGCCCCCGGCGCATGGGTCAAGCGATACCTCTACGACGGGCATGGGCGGCTGGTCGAGACTCAGAGCCCCTACCTCGGTCCCGGCGGCAAGCTCGCCCGCGAGGAGCACTTCTACTACGACGGCTCCCGCCGCGTGCAGGAGGTCGTCACCGACCCGCTCGACATCCAGTACGTCTACTACAAGTACGGCTACGACGGTCTTGTCGAGTTTCTTCAGAATCTCCCCGATGCCG
>CAILKP010000135.1 GCA_903834785.1 uncultured bacterium | reverse complement strand
CAGCGACGGCGTTATCGACGAAGGTGGGCTGGACAATGCGGCGTTCCATGCGTCGGCTCCTGTGCCTCTCCACGGCAGCAGGATGTACCGGCACCAAACCAGCCGGTGGCGCGAGGGACGACTATTTTTCACAGGCCCCAATTGCCAAAGCGGGAAATTACCAAATTGCCAAATTCAAGGCCGGGGAGTTTGGAGTTAGGTGTTGCTGTTGTGGCGGAGCGTACGGGCGACGAGTGTGGCGGCGGTGAGGGCCAGCAGGAGGCCGGCGCCGATGAGGGTGACGTTGAGGGCGGCCAGATCGGTGTCGCGGTTGTAGTGCAGCAAGTCGAGGACGCGCTGGGAGAGTGTGCCGCGGCCGGGGGGCTGGAGCATGACGGCGGCTTCGATCTCGTGGAGACTGAGCATGGCGGTGCCCAGGGCCCCGAAGGCCAGGGGGAGCAGGTGCTGGCGGGCGTGGATGGTCAGGTATCGCCGCGGGGCGGAGCCGGGCTCGGCGGCGAACAGGTCGCGGAGCGAGGAGCTTTGGCTGGCGAAGAGCCACCAGCCGGCCAGGGGCACGATGCAGCCGAAGCGGGCGAGGTGGGCCAAGACCAGCAGCGCTTCATCACTGGGCTGGGTGCCCAGGCTGCGGCCGAGGAAGTCGGCGGCCAGCCGCAGGATCATTCCGATGAGCACGCCCGGCAGGACGGCGATGGCCACGAGCGCTGCGGTGAACACCGCCAGCGGCAGGCGGGCCCGGCGAACGGTGAAGATGCCGCCGGTGATGGCCAGGCCAAGAGCAAGCGTGACGGCGAACACCGCCCCGGCGGTGAGCAGCGAGTTGCCTATGGCCGGTCCGGTGCGCTGGACGACGGCCACGGCCACGTGCCAGTCGGGCAGAATGCGGGCGAACAGCACCAGCGGGACGATGGTGCCGGCGATCCAGATGAGTGCGGTGCTGCCGCGGGCGGTGCGGGCGTGGGGGGCCAGTGCCCCGGCGGCGGCGGGCAACTGCGGGGCGTCGCGGCCATCGGGCGCGATGGTGCCGCGGGCCAGGGGTAGCAGGAAGCGGAGCGTGACGGCCCCGGCGGTGAGGGCGACGAGAAGCAGCGGCCAGGAGGTGAACATGCTGGTCCACGCGGGGGCGAGCATGAGGCGGGCCCAGAGATCGATGGCCAGAGTTTGAAACTGGGCAAGGTGCAGCGGCACGGCCGAGCCGAGTGCGAGTACCGCCACAGCCAGCGAGGCGAGCAAGAGGCCCGGCCGCAGCCAGCGGGTGATGAGCAGGAGCTGGCGGATGGGGCCAACGCCGTCCATGGCCAGGGCTTCGAGCCGCGCGGGCTCGATCGAGCGGACTGACGGGATGAGCAGCACTGTGGCCAGCGGCGTGGACCAGATGGCCAGGCCCAGCACGGCGAGCAACTGCGACACGCCGAGGTTGGCCCAGGCCGGCCAATGGGCGATCCAGTCGCCCAGCACGGTGCCCGGAGCCCGCAGCAGCGACCAGCCGGAGAAGGCCAGGTGCGGCGGCATGATCATGACCACGGCCAGCAGGGGCAGCCGGGTGCGGCGGATGTGGGCCGGGGCCCGGCCCAGCCACCATGCCGCGGGAAGGGCCAGCAGGCACGCCAGCACGCCGATGAGCAGCGGGATGCCCAGGGACTGGACCGGACTGATGCCGATGAGTGAGGCGGGGGGCAGGGCCGGAACTGCACCCGGGCCGCCCGCGGAGGGCAGCACAGGGGTTTGGGAGGCAGCTTGCGCCAGCAGGCCGAACATGGTCCGAGCGTACGGGCAGCGGCGGAAGTGGGGAGGTAGGCGGCGTGCCGGCTGGTGGTGCCGTGCGGGCGTGGCCGGGGGGAGCCCGGCGGCGGCACCTACCGTCAGGCTCGATGCCCGACCTGCTTGACACCCGCCGCTATCTCATCCCGTTTCGTTCGGGTCTGCTGCCGCAGATTTTCACCGACACGCTGGTGATCGGCTCGGGCGTGGGCGGGCTGCGGGCTGCGGTGGCGGCGGCCGAGCATGGTGAGGTCATCATGCTGGGCAAGGAGGATCGCTCGGGTTCGAACACCGCGTGGGCGCAGGGCGGCATCGCCGCGGCGATTGCAAAGGACGACACGCCCGACAGCCACATCCGCGACACGCTGGTGGCCGGCGCGGGGCTGTGCGATGCGCCGGTGGTTGAGCAGGTGGTGCGGCTGGGTATCGACCGCGTGCGCGAACTGATTGACTGGGGCATGCGGTTTGATAACGACGCGGCGGGGAACATCAAGCTGGGGCGTGAGGGCGGGCACTCGCTGTCGCGGATTCTGCACGCCGATGGCGATGCGACGGGCAAGGAACTGGTGCGGTGCCTGTGGGCCAGGGTCAAGCAGGCCGCGGGCGTGCGCATCTTCGGCAACTGCTTTGCGATTGACCTGATTACTTCACCGACCAACGGCGGTGACAGCCCCGCGCCGGTGATGGGCGCGATCACGCACCATCCGAAGTACGGGCTGCAGGTGATCTGGGCGCGGGCGACGATTCTGGCCACCGGCGGCGCGGGGATGGTGTACCGCGAGACGAGCAACCCGCGTTCGGCCACGGGCGACGGCATTGCGATGGCCTGGCGGGCCGGCGCCGCCGTGGCGGACATGGCCTTTGTGCAGTTTCACCCCACCACGCTGTACCTGGCCGGTGCGGCACGCTCGCTGATTACCGAAGCGGTGCGCGGCGAGGGGGCGCACCTGGTCGATGATACCGGCGACCGTTTTATGCTCGGTGAGCACCCACTGGCGGAGTTGGCCCCGCGCGACATTGTGACGCGGGCGATTGTGCGGCGGCTCGCGGCCCGCGGCACCACGCACGCGTTTCTGGACTGCCGGCACATCGAGCGTTTTGACCAGAAGTTCCCTGGCATTGCCGCGCTGCTGGCCAAGTTTGATCTCAAGGCCTCGCGCGATCTGATCCCCGTGCACCCGGCGGCGCACTATCAGGTCGGCGGCGTGCTGACTGACGCCTGCGGACGGAGCAACGTGCCGGGGCTGTACGTGGTGGGTGAGTCGGCGTGCACGGGCCTGCACGGCGCCAACCGGCTGGCGAGCAACTCGCTGCTGGAGGGGCTGGTGTTTGGCGAGATCGCCGGGCGCACGGCCCGCGACCAGACGCAGTACGGCAAGCCGGGGGCGCGGCCGGTGCATGTGGCGGCGGGCGAGGGGCGGCGGGAGGGGCGGGAGGCCGGCGGCGAGGCGGGTTGGTACTGGAGCGTGGCGGGCTGGACCTTGCCGCCGCGGAGTGCGCCGGTGCCGATCAACTCGGATATTCCGCCCTCGGATGCGGCGGAACTGGACATTGAGGATGTGGAGCGCTCGCTGCGGTCGGCGATGTGGCGGAATGTGGGCATTGAGCGATCGGGGCCGAAGCTGCGCGACATCGGCGAGATGGTGCACTTCTGGGGCCGCTACACGCTGGACAAGGTGTTTGATGATGTGCGCGGCTGGCAGGTGCAGAACATGCTGACGGTGGCGGCGCTGATCGCACGCTCCGCGGCGTGGCGGACCGAGTCGCGCGGGTGCCACTGGCGGGCGGACTATCCGCAGCCCCGGCGCGAGATGCTGGTGCACGATGTGTGGTGCCGCGGTGTTGCGGAGCCGCAGTTGCTGGCCGTGCGGGAGGCGCAGGCATGAGACGGCGGGCCGGGATGAGCGTGAAGTTGGCGGCTGCCGCGGCGATGCTGTGCGGCGGGCTGGTGCTGGCGATTGCCCAAGGGTGTGAGAGCGAGACGACGGTCTACACCAAGCGGGGAATCTTCGAAGGCATGCCCGGTGTGCAGCGGGGCGGGATCGACCCGCTCCAGCCGGTGGAGGCACCGAACCCGCAGATGGATGCCGAGGCGGAGCTTGCCGCACTGCAGACGGTGAACCCTGACGGCTCGGTGACGCTCAAGTCGCCGATGATGCGGCACGCGATCTATCACCTGCGCACGCAGCTGCTGGCCGAGGATGGCAAGCTGCTGGCCGAGCAAGTGCTCTCGAAGATGACCGCCGAGCGGTTTGCCCGCGACGGCAAGACGGTCTATGACGCGGCGGAGGAGCTGCGGGCCCAGCGGGCGGATGTGCTCAAGTTCCTCTCACGCATGCCCAACGCGGAGAACACGCCCAACGTGCTGGTGACCAAGGAGGGGCCCAAGCTCTTCAAGCTCGCGCTGGTCAACACATCGGCCAGAGAGATGAAGTTCACCGAGGTGTTCATCGTGCTCGAAGGTGACCAGTGGAAGGTTGTGTGGGTCCGCTAATGGTGGCGGTGGGGTGCGGCGCGGTGCGGCGGGCCGCATGGGGCGTGCGGCAGGGTGAGGGAAACTGGTTGATGGGCTTGCACGCTGCCGCGGCGGTGGCATGCTGGGGGCATCGTGGAACGCAAAGACAAGGTCAGACTGGTTGTCCTGCTGCTGGTGGCGCCGCTGCCGGCGGTGCTGCACTTCCCGGCCGATGACCGCGGGGTGTTTTACGGTGCGGGGCTGCTGCTGATCTGCGGTGCGGGCATGGCGCTGGCGGGGCTGGTGGCCCTGGCCGATGCGGTGCGGCAGCGGGAGTAGGGGGGCGTTTGCTCCGGGCACGGGGGTGACCAACCATCTCGCACGTGCAGCACCGCCCGTGGAACACAACACGCCGCCTGATCGGCCCGCTGATTGAGCCGCTGTACGCACTGGTGGTGGCGCGGAGGAACCGGGCCTTTGACCGCGGGCAGGGTGTGGGCCGGGCGAGCGTCCCGGTGATTTCCATCGGCAACATGACCACCGGCGGCACGGGCAAGACGCCGCTGGTGATGCTGACCTGCCGCCTGCTGGCGGAGATGGGGCGGCACCCGGCGATTGCGATGCGCGGGTACAAGGCGGATGGTGCGGGGCGCAGCGATGAGGCCGAGGAGTATCGTCGGTTGCTGCCGGGCGTGCCGGTGCTGGTGGGAGCGGATCGACTGCAGCAAGTTGAGTTGTACCAGGCGGGGCTGCGGGGCGACGAGCGTGATGCCATGGACTGCGTGGTGCTTGATGATGGGTTCGCGCATCGGCGGCTGCACCGCGATCTGGATGTGGTGCTGCTGCACGCAGGGGTGGACCTGACAACGGAGCGGCTGCTGCCGACGGGGGACCTGCGTGAGCCGCTGAGCGGCCTGGCCCGCGCCGGGCTGGTGGTGCTGACCCACGCGGAGCCCGAGGTGCTGACCGCGGTGGATGCGGGCACGCACTGGACGTGCCGCCTGCCGGCGGGGCTGCCCCGGCCACGGGTGATGGTGCGGCATGTGTGGGCCGGGCTGACGGACTCGCACGGTGCGGCTGGTGATGCGGGCCTGTTGGCCGCGGTGCCCACGTTCGCGGCGTGCGCCATCGGCCGGCCGGAGGCGTTTATCGCCGAGGCCGGGCGACGCTGCAAGCTTGTTGGATCGATGGTGCTTGATGACCACGACGCGTTTGCCCCGGCAACGGCGGCCAAGCTCGCCGAACGGGTTGCCTCCAGCGGTGCCAAGGCGCTGCTGGTGACGGAGAAGGACTGGTCCAAGCTGTCACGGCTGGCGCCGGGTGCGTTGCCGTGTGAGGTGTACCGGCCGGTGCTGCAACTGGAGGTGGTGCGCGGCGGGGAGGTGCTGCGGCAGACGATTGCCGGTGCGGTGGCTGGTGCAGCAGGTAGCAACATGAAATGAAAAGTGCAGGCCGGGATAGCCTGCACTCAGAGGGGATCACGAGTTTCTGAACCTGCGGGTCTGGCGGTCTCAGCGGCCCTCTTTGCGGGCCTGCTCGATGAGTTCGATGCTCGGCGAGGGGTTGCGGAGGACGACCTTCCGGCCGCAGTCGGGGCAAACCGTCTCTTCATCCTTGCCCATCAGTCGCTTGACCAGTACGTAGGTGGGCTCGGACTTCACCTTGCCATCCTTGGTGTAGTAGCAACGTTCGGCGGCGTAGAGCGACTTGTAGCCCTTGCCCTCCCACGGCATCATCTTGCCCGCTGGCGGCACGAAGTCCTTGACGACGGCGCCCGTGTCCGCATCAATGCAGACCACGGCGTTGGCGAAGTCCGCGGCATCATTGCCTCGGAAGAGGAACTGGATGGCGAAGATGCCGAACGCAATCGCGAAGATGGCGACCGCCACGACAAGCTTTGTCTGCTGATTGAGCTTCACTGGGGCAAGGCCCTTGCGGAAGGTGTTGGGAGCGTGGGAGGAGAGCGTTCGTCAGGCAAAGGAGCGTCGGTCGAGCAATCGCCGTGTGCGATCGGGCATCAGGGCACGCGGTAGCCGGCTGCGGTCTTGGACGGCCAGCGGCCGCGGGTGTCGGACCAGGTGTCAAGGATCGCGGTGAACACGGTACCGCTGGGGAACCAGATGTCCGGGTTGGTCGCGTCGATGTCCGTGAGTGTCTCGCCGTGACCGTCGAAGAAGATGATGTTGCCCACGGCCTGGCTGTTGGCCTTCTGGCCGCCGTGGCGGAAGGCATACTTCTTGGCCGGGGTGTTGTTGTTGGTCTGGCGGACCAGCGAGCGGTTGGTGCGGAACCAGGGGCCGGTGTCGGCGAAGGAGCCGCCGAAGCTGGCAGAGCGGGCGATGTCGTAGGTCACGACGCCGGATTCGTCTGTAAATCGCGAACCCTCGTACAGGGCCGCCTTCTGTGACGGGTTGCCGATGCGGGCGAGCGAAGGCTTGTAGCCCTTGCGGTCCTCAGGGCGTGAGGGGTTGCCGGTGGTGCCGGTGCCCAGCGGCGGGGTGTTGTCGGTGGAGACGAACTGCGTGGACATGTAGTACGGCAGCAGCTTGCCGGGCGTGTGCTGGTTCTGATACTCGCGGACGTTGGTGACGTTGTTGGCCGTGCACTGCCGCTCGGACAGAACGTCGCGGTACCAGTCAAAGCGGAGCTTGCGGCCAGCTTCATCGCTGCCGGAGGAGTTTTCGGGCTGTTCGTTGTTGGGGCCCTTCTGACCGATGTGATCCATCATCGGCCCGAGCCAGTCCCAGGTCTGCACGGCGATGCCGTTGAAGATCGCCGGCGACTGCTTGGTGTAACCCGAGTTGCCGCCGGGGTTGGCGTTCGGCGGCAGCAGCGAGAAGCCGCTGGTGCTCGGTGAACCCATGATCCATTCCTTCTGCTCGGTGGCATAGGTCTGAATCGACAGTCCCAGCTGGCGCTGGTTGGACTGGCAGACCACCGTGCGGGCCGCATCGCGTGCACCGGAAAGGGCGGGAAGCAGGATGGAGACCAGCAGCGCGATGATCGCGATGACCACCAGCAGTTCAATGAGCGTGAAGCCGCGGCCAACTCGGTCGATTCGATCACCAGACGCTGTGTTGACGTTTGCCATGCGACAGTCTCGGAGTCGGGATTGGCCGCGGCCCGAAGGCGGTTCGCAGCACCGGAGAAAAGAAGACCAGGGAGAGGACGACAGGAGGTGCTGGCCGAGAGGGAGCCCGCAGCGTCAAGTTTAGCCGGAGCGGGGGCGTTCACCCCTGAGCAGTCCTTTCATGTTGCGAACAGAATGTAAAGCACGGATCAATCGACGCCGGGTCGCAGGTGAAATTCCGATCAAAATACGAACAAAACGTGGAAAAGCTGTCAGCAGCACAGCCTGCCCCGCTGCTCCGACGCCGGTCGTGTTAAGACAGGGGGTTCAGGGCCAGGCCCGTGGCCAGCTTCGGATAGAAGAACGTGCTCTTCTGCGGCATGAGTTCACCGGCGCGGGAAACGTCCCGCACGGCCTGCAGCGGCGTCGGCCGCACCAGCACCGCGAGCTGCGGAACAAAGCCCTTGCCACCGCCAGCGCCGGTCTGCCCGCCGCGGGCGATGTCGGCCACTTCCGCGATGGTGTGCGGGAAGGCCCAGGTCACCGGCTGGCCGCCGTTGAGCACGGGCTGGCAGATCTGTTCGACGAGCACGTGCTGGACGAACGCAACAGTCAGGTCGCGCCAGGCCTTGGGCTTGTCGCCGCAGCGGCCCTTGAGCGGGTCCGGTGAGCTGGGAATCGCCACGTAGCCGTACCCGCTGGCGATGTCGTAGAGACCGAAGCGGCGCTCGCCCATACCAGCCAGCGACTCCATGGCCGAGGCCGTTGCCTCAAGCCCGCCGGCGATCGGCTCAACAACGATGTGCTGGCCCGCCGCGGCAAGGAACGCATCACGCGAGTAGCCGGCCATGCCGCCAAGCACGCGGTGGGTCGGCCAGATCACCAAGCCGGGATCGGCCATGGAGATGAGCACAAACATGCAGCGGCGTGCGGGGTGATTGGCGGGGACGGGGCCGGTCTTTTCCAGTTCGGTCAGGTAGTTCAGCGCGGTGTTGTAACGGTGGTGGCCATCGGCGATGAACACATCCTCGCCGCCCAGGGCCCGCTGGTAGCTGGCGAGGGTGGGCTCATCCTGCACGGTCCAGATCTCGTGCAGCGTGCCATCGTCCGTCCGGGCGGTGGCGTCGCACGGCCGGGCGTTGCAGGTGTTCATGATCAGGCGGGCCGCCTGGCCGTGCTCATCTGCATGCAGGCCGAAGATCGGCGACAGCTGCGTGCCCGTCGCCCGCATCAGCGCCAGCCGGTCCTCCTTCGGGCCAGAGAATGTCTGCTCGTGCGGCAGGATGCCGCCACCCGGTGCTGCACCAAACGGGCGAACATCCAGCGTGCAGATCATCCCCGAGCGGCGCACGGTCGCCCCGCTGGAGACGAACGTCTGCCGATACGCGAACATCACATCACCCGGCCGGCGCTTCAGCGTGCCATCGGCCAGCCAGGCATTCAGCAGCTTCGCCGCCGCGGCATAGGACTCCGCCGGGCCAAGCTCCTTGGCCGGCAGGTGGGGAAGGTCCACCGCGACGATGTTGCGGTCGCTCTTGGCCAGCAGTTTGGCCTTGCCGGCGGCATCCAGCACGTCGTACGGCGGGGCCAGGACGGCGGAAAGGTCGCACGGTGCAGCACCCGGGCGGGTCTCGATCGCGCTGGCGTACTGAAGCGGGGCAAAGGCGTGAACTGATGGCATGCCGCAGGATAGCCCAAAGCCGCGAAATGGCACCGCGGCAGGCAGGCCGGCGCGTGTGAAGCCCCGCCGAGATGCCCGGTGCGAGCTTGGTATCCTCGACACGTTGCTGCCGCACCGGTGCGGCGGCGTGCCAACCCGCCCGGAACGCGACGACGTGGCCCACCGACTCTTTGTCTCGATCATGCTGGCACCCGAGCTTGCCGCACGGCTGGCGGAGCTTGCCACGCCGGATCGGCCAGGCCTGCTGCACGATGGTCTGCTGCCCGCCCACCGGCTGGTGGCCGAGGACCACCTGCACCTGACGCTGGTCTTCTTGGGTGACCGCCACAAGAACGAACTGACGGAGATTCACGAGTCCGTCGAGCGGGCCGTCGCCGGCCAGCGGGCCTTTGAACTGTGCACGCAGCGGCTGATGACCCTGCCCCGCCGGCAGACACCGCGGCTGCTGGCCGCGGTGACCGACGAGCCGCCGACGCTGCTGGAGATTCACCGTCGCCTGGTCTCGCGGCTGATCCGCCCCGTGCTGCGTGAGAAGAAGACCACGCCCTTCCTGCCGCACGTGACGCTGCTGCGCTACGAACCCGGCACCAGCCCGCCGGATGTTGACCTGCCCCTGGACGTGGCAGAACAGGTCCGCATCGCAGTGGGGGAGGTGCATCTGGTTGAGTCCATCGCCACCATGCGCGGCGCGGAGTACCGCATCGTCCGCGCGTTCCCGCTGCGGGATGGGAAGTGACCCACCGCGTCTCGATCGGACAGTCATCCCCCGTGCCATAACTCCTGCCGGTTCCTCCCCTCCCCGGCAGGGGTTGTGCGTTGTGGCCCGTGGGAAGAGCACAACCCCTCGTCCAAAGCGACGAGGAGTTGTGGCACGAATCGGCGGGCCGGCGTTGTCGAGTGCCCCGAGGGAAAGGCAGGATTCTGCCCCGTGCCACAACTCCTGCCGGTTCCTCCGGCGGGGGTTGTGCGTTGTGGTCTGGTGAAGTACACAACCCCTCGTCCAAAGCGACGAGGAGTTGTGGCACGAATCGGCGGGCCGGCGTTGTCGAGTGCCCAGAGGGAAAGGCAGGATTCTGCCCCGTGCCACAACTCCTGCCGGTTCCTCCGGCAGGGGTTGTGCGTTGTGGTCTGGTGAAGCACACAACCCCTCGTCCAAAGCGACCAGGAGTTGTGGCACGAATCGGAGCAGGCGGCCCGTGGCCTTCACTCGGCAGGTTCAATCGGTTTGTATCCCCACTTACGGGTCTCAATCCTGCAGATGTCCTCGAGCAGTTGGCTCTCCGGTGTGAGGTCCACCGATGGCGGACGGGTATCCCGCTGGTGGTACACTGCTGCGGAGGACCATTCCCAGTCGATGGGCCGAAGCACCAGGCCACGTTTGACCGGGTTGTTGTGAATGTACGTGATGGTCTCGACCAACTCGCCGCGATCCCGCACGTTGCGGTCGAACCCGCCGCCCGTCTGCCAGAAGCGTGCCGCACCGTCGGGCCGCCTCAGTTTGGGCAGAATCGGGGCATCGATCTGTTTCCAGCGAGTCAGAATCCCCATGCTCACTTTCGTTTTCAAGGAACTGAGCAGCCGGGTGACCGGGGTGCTGCCAGGGACGATGAGGAGATGCACGTGTTCCGGCATCAGAACCCAGGCAAGGAGCTTGAAATCGTGTTCCTGCTGGCTCTCGGCAAGCTTGCTACGGAAATAGTCGCGAAGGGCGGCGGAACCAAACAGGGGGAGTCGCTGTTCGCAGGAAAACGTCAGGAACCGCGCAAGACCGAAGTTGCGACGATCCATCGTGCGATACGAATCCTGCGACCGCTCCATGCGACAGAGAATAGAAGGGCTCTCGCCTCGCAACGTGCCACAACTCCTGCCGGTTCCTCCCCTCCGCGGCGGGGGTTGTGCGTTGTGGTCTGGTGAAGCACACAACGCCTCGTCCAAAGCGACGAGGAGTTGTGGCACGACTCGTCGTACCCGTGCCGTGGTACATCCAACGACTACCGTTCTGCGATCGGAGTGCCCGTCCCGTGACCTCCTCGCCGCCAGTCTGGACAACCCAAACCACCACCGCGCTGCTCGATGCCTTGCGCGATACGGCCAATCAGCCGGCGTGGTCGCAGGTCGAGTTCCGCTATCGCCGCGTCATCGCCGCGCTGGCCCGGCGGCTGGGTGCAAGTGAGAGCGACGCCGAGGATGTTGCCCAGCAGACGCTCACCGAGTTCGTTCTGGCGTACAAGCAGGGCCGTTACGACCGAAACAAAGGCCGTCTGAGCTCCTGGATCCTGGGTATCGCCCAGCGGGCCACGCTCCAGGTTCTCCGCCGCAGCGGCAGAGCCGCCGAGCGTCCTGCCGCCGGCGAGACCCTGCTGGCCGAGGTTGCCGGTGAGCCCGAGCTTCGCACCATCTGGACCGACGAGCGCGACCGCGAGATCCTCTCCCGCGCCATGAGCATGCTCCGCGATGAGGCCGCCATCGACGACCGCACCCTCCTGGCCTTCGAGCTCGTCGCCCTTCGCAACGTCCCCGCCGCCGAGGTTGCCACCCAGGCCAAGATGAGCGTCGAGCAGGTCTACGTCGCCAAAAGCCGCGTCACCAAGCGCCTGCGGCAGCTCGTCGGCGAGCTGACCGAGGCCTTCGAGCAGGACATTTAGAGAGATCCTGGCCGCCGCAACAGTGATATGCAGAATGTATGCAGGTGCGATGGTTTTTCCGTCGGGTTTGCCCATCAACAGACAAGCTCCGTTTGTTCACCTTGTCAGGCAAAGCGGCTATCCTTGGCCCCGTTTCGCAAGGCCCAAACCGGACCCGACCGAGGCGGCTCGTCACACGTCTGACTCTTTCGTGTCTCCGTCCGCTTCTCGTTGCATGGTCCCATCGGCTCCCAAAGACGCGTTTCCCACCAAGTCGCTGATCGCGGCGCTGGTGGCTTCGTGCCTGATGGGCTCGTTGGTGCCCTTCATCCTGCATCTGGCCGCGGCACAGAGCAACACGACCCTCGATCAGCCGTTCATCACCGCCGCGGTGGTTGGCCCGCTGTCGGTGCTCGTCTCCGGCTCGCTGGGGCTCGGGGCCTTCTTTATGATCGCCCGCGACGACCGGCAAAAGCTGCCCGCGGCCATCATGGCGTGCGCCGGCATCCGTCTGTTCGTCGGACTGGGGCTCGGTTTTGCTCTCTACACGGCTCTGGCACTGCCCAAGGCCGCTTTCTGGCAGTCATTCCTGGTCGCCGGCGTGCTCGTCCTCATCGTCGAGACGCTGATCATGAACCGTTACCTTCCGCGGCACGCTGTGCCGCTGGCTTCCAAGCCGTTTACCACTAACTCCGGGGTCGGGGGGCATGCCGCCACCCACTCTGCCGGGGAGACTTTGCGATGATGTCAACGCTGTTCACTCTCGCCGCCGACAGCCCCGTCGGCCACGTGATCAATCACAAGGCCGTCACCGGCGAACTCTTCGGCATGAAGGACGTCTGGCTGTGGTCCGGCCACGTCGGCAACCTGCTGCTGGCCGGTGCAATCCTCTGCATCGTCGGCCCGTTCGTCGCCGGCAGGATCGCCACCGGCCCCGAGAGCCAGGGCCCCGGCCGCTACGTGACGAAGAACCCCTTCGCCCACATGATCGAAGTGGTCTGCACCTACCTGCGTGAGCAGGTGGTCCGCCCGCTGCTTCACAACCGCACCGACAAGTTCATCGGCTTCCTCTGGACGCTGTTCTTCTTCATCTGGGTCAGCAACCTGCTGGGCATGGTCCCGCTGCTGGACCTCCAGCTGATCCCCCAGCTGCTCGGTGCCCTCAGCCACGCCGGTGAGATGGTCGCCAAGGGTGACAACGCCGGCGCCTGGGCGTACGTCAAGGGCCACGAGCACCTCGCCTACTTCGGCGGCACCGCGACCCAGTCGCTGTTCACCACCGCCGTGCTGGCCGTTGTCAGCTTCCTGGTGGTCAACTTCGCCGGCATCCGTGAGCTGGGCATCGGCGGCTACCTGGCCCACCTCACCGGTGGCGCACCGTGGTACGTCTGGCCGCTGATCATCCCCGTCGAGATCGTCGGCACCTTCGTCAAGCCCTTCGCGCTGGCGATTCGTCTGTTCGCCAACATGACCGCCGGGCACATCCTCTTTGCCGCCCTGCTCGGCTTCGTCGGCACCGGCGTTGTCACGCTGCTGTCCGGCGGCATCGGCAACCTGGTCATCGGCCCGGTGGTTGCACTGGTCGCCGGTGGCGCCGCCATCGCCATCTTCTTCCTCGAAGTTTTCGTCGCCACGCTGCAGGCGTTTGTGTTCACCTTCCTCACGGCGGTGTTCATCAGCCAGCTGGCGCATCACCATGATCACGACCACGACCACGGCCATTCGCACGACCACGGTCACGGTCACGGCCACGAGCACGCCCACGCGTGAAGACGGGTCTCTCGTTCCCGCGGGTCGCGTTGACCCGGCCCGGGACTTTCGATTTCGTGCGTTCTCCCCGTTTCTGTCTGAAAAGGAACTGCAATATGAAGCTCTTCGCCAAGTCCGCTCTCGCCCTGACCGCCATGGCCGTTCTCGCCCCCGCCGCTGCCCTCGCTGAGGCCAGCCTGGGCAAGGGCCTCGCCGGCATCGGCGCTGGTCTGGCCGTCATCGGTGGTGGCATCGGCATCGGCCTCATCGGCAAGGGTGCTGTTGAGTCCATCGCCCGTCAGCCCGAGGCCGCCGGCCCCATCGGCACCAACATGATTCTGACCGCCGCCTTCGTCGAGGGTGCGACCCTGTTCGCCGTCGTCGTGGCTCTGCTGGCCTGAGTCAGATCGCTGATTTTCGTGGTTCCGGCCCTGACGGGCCGGAACCGCTTTGTTCCGTTTGTTCCTGTCCCCTTTCCTTTGACTCTGACCCCTTTGAAACGAGCCACCATGCGCACCCTCGCGACGATTTCGCTCTGGCTGACGCCGACTCTCGCCCTCGCCGCCGAAGGCAAGGACAGCCCGATCCCCACGCTGCAGGAAGGTCTCGTCACCTCGATCGCCGCGGTGACCGTGTTCCTCATCTCCGCGACCGTGCTCGGCACCGTCGTGTGGCCCAAGATCCTCAAGGGCCTTAAGGACCGCGAGAGCAAGATCCGCGAGTCCATCGAGGCCGCCGAGGCCGCCCAGGCCCAGGCCAAGGCCCAGCTCGAGCAGTACAACAAGGCCCTGGCCGATGCCCGTGCCGAGGCCCAGCGCATGCTCGAGACCGCCCGCCAGCAGCAGATGGCCCAGGCCGCTGAGATGAAGGCCAAGGCCGACGTTGAACTCGGCCAGATGAAGGCCAAGGTCCTGGCTGACATCGAGGCCGCCAAGAAGCAGGCCCTGGCCGATGTTTACTCCGCCGCCGCCAGCATCGCCACCCAGGTCGCCAGCAAGGTCCTGGAGCGTGAGGTCGGCACGCCCGACAACCTGCGTCTGGCCCAGGAGGCCGTCTCCTCGCTGACCAGCCGCAACTAAGTTTGGCCCGCCCTCCCATCCCCCGTCTCCCCGTTCCGCTTCCCGCCCCGACCTCGACTCTCACCGGCACCTCCTCATGGCCAGCAGCAGCATCACCACCGAGCTCGACGAAGTCGCGATGACCTACGCCCGCAGCCTCTACGAGCTGGCCCACAAGCAGGGCGGCAACGAGAAGGTCCTGCTCATCGGCGAGCAGATCGCCGCCATGGCCGGGCTCTCGGCTTCCAACCCCGGCATGCGCGAGTTCCTGTCCTCACGCATCATCGCCGCCAAGGCCAAGAAGGCCTCGCTGCAGAAGATCCTCGCCTCGCAGTTCGACCCGCTGCTGCAGCACTTCATCCTGCTGCTCAACGACAAGGGCCGCCTGGGCCACCTCGCCCAGATCGCCCGCGCCTACGACAAGGCCCAGCAGGAAGCCGCCGGCCGCGTCGAGGTCACCGTCTTCACCGCCCGCGGCCTGGATGAGGGCCAGCTCTCCACCCTCCGCGGCCAGATCCAAGCCCGCTTGGGTCGCGAGCCGATCATGACCGCCAAGGTTGAGCCAGCCATGCTCGGCGGCATCCGCCTGCAGATCGGTGACAAGCTCATCGACGCTTCTCTGCAGAGCCGCCTGCGCAAGGTTGCGCAGACGCTCACCGAGAATGGCCTCCCGGCTGTTCGCGCCGCGTCCGAGCGCGTGTTCGCCTGAGCACGCCGATGCAGTGATCGCCGCATGTGCTGATCGATTTCAATCCTGCTTCCCTCTCTCGGCATCCCTTCGCGGATGCCGAGTTTGTTTTTGCGAACCATGCAATCAGGGGGGTCTTCACAAAGGCTTCACCGCGACTTAGCGCGCGACGACTTCGCATTTGCTGCCCTGTTGTGTATTCTCTTCAACGCTCGACACGAGCGACATTGGTGCTCCCCGATCTGCGTTTGGTCGGCTGGGGAGAACGGACGGCCTGTGCCGCCCGTGCTGTCTCATTGCACCTGTCGCATCACCCGCCGAGCTGCACTAGGAGATTGAGCATGAACCGTCTTTGTGTTTCCACGCTGATGCTTCTCGCCGGCACCGCCGCCCCGGCCCTGGCCCAGTTCGCTGGCCCCAGCACCGCCCAGACGTCCTACATGGTCCCCTCGGATCCGTCCTCCGGCGTCCGCTTCATCTCGTTTGCCAGCAACGGCAACAACGCCGCCGCCGGCCGCCCCAACGAGACCTTCCTGAACCTCTTCACCGGCACCAACGATTACCGCCTGGTGGGCATCCCCGACGGCATGGGTGTGTTCCGCACCGAGCAGGACATCCGCGAAGGCACGATGACCGTGCTGGTCAACCACGAGATCGGTGCGGCGGCCTCGACGGTCCGCGCCCACGGCAACACGGGCTCGTTCGTCTCGCAGTGGCGCGTGGTGGCTGATCCGACCCGCGGCGACTTCCTCCGCGTCATCGGTGGCGGTGACCTCTCGACCCAGACCAACCTCTGGAACGGCGCTGGCTACACCGCGTACAACAGCGGTTCCCCCGCCCCCGCGGGCTGGGGCCGTCAGTGCTCGGCCGACCTCGCCCCCGTCTCCGCCTACCAGTGGACCGACGCCTCGGGCCGCACCTTCGGCACCGATGCCCGCATCTTCATGACCGGCGAGGAAGTCGGCGCTGAAGGCCGCGCTATCGCCTATGTGGCCACCGGCACCGATGCCCGCCAGAGCTACCAGCTCCCCGCCCACGGCCGGTACAGCTGGGAGAACTCGGTTGCCAACCCCTTCAGCCAGCGCCAGACGATCGTCATGGGCACCGATGACGCCACCCCCGGCAACGTGTACTTCTATGTCGGCGAGAAGCAGGACACTGGCAACGCCATCGAGCGCGCCGGCCTGACCAACGGCGGCGTCTACGGCATCGTCGTCAACGGCGGCAACAACACGATCTCCGGCACGCAGCGCGTCGAGGACCGCACCAACGTTCTGGGTAACGCCAGCACCGGCCGCGTCGAGTCCGCCGCGTTCTCCCTGGTTGCAATGCCCGATCAGCGCAACGCCACCGGCGCCAGCCTGCAGGCTCTGAGCGATCAGACCCAGCAGCTCAACTTCCTCCGCCCCGAGGATGCCGCCTGGAACCCCTCCAACCCGGCTCAGGCCATCTTCTGCACCACCGACAGCTTCACCGGCAACAGCCGTCTGTGGGCCATGAACTTCTCTGACATCACCAACCCCACCGCCGGTGGTCAGATCACCATGCTCGCCGACGGCGGCAACGGCGCCAGCATCGGCGGCGGCTACTCCTCCGCTACCGGTCAGACGTCAGTCCGCATGATGGACAACCTGGCCGTCAGCCGCTTCAACCAGGTCTTGATCCAGGAGGACGTTGGCAACAACGCCCACCTCGGTCGCATCTGGCTGTATGACATGGCCGCCGACAGCATGCTGGAAATCGGCATCTCCGATGCCTCCCGCTTCACCACCGGCGGTGCCAACTACTTCGGCACGCAGGACGAGGAAACCAGCGGTATCGTTGACGCCTGGGACATCATCGGTCCCGGTTGGTGGCTGCTGGACATGCAGGCCCACTACGGCATCAGCGGCGAGCTGGTGGAAGGTGGCCAGCTGATGGCCGTCTTCATCCCCCAGACCGTTCCGACCCCCGCCGGTGCGGCTCTGCTGGCCCTCGGTGGCCTCGCCGCGACCCGTCGTCGCCGCAGCAAGTAAGTTGATCTCGCTCTGAGAGCGTCACGGGTTCACCGACCGTGATCACGTTCAGCAAGCAACCCAAGCCCCCGGCGCCCGCGGCCGGGGGCTTGGTCTTTTGGGGAAGCGGCAGAGTGCCGGCGGTGTTGGTATCAGCCGCGCGCCGTCGCGCCAGTGCACAGCGAACGAATTGGTCGCTTCAACTCGGACGAGGCCGCTACGGCCAACGCGATGGAGTGACCGTTGGCCTGCATTCGGCGGACTGGTTCAATTGTGGCCGCGGCACGCCGGTGATGGCGGGAGGCAAAGCTACTCAGCCCCGTTTCTGGGCTGAAAAAAAGTCTCCAGATCCCCGAAACCAGCGACCTCAGAGTTCGCTGGTGGTTTTCCACAACCCCATAGGGTGTTCGCCTATCGACCGAAACCGACCCCAGCGGGTGCACGCTGCAAGATCACAAACCTGCGTGATGACAAGGGTTGTGGCTGCCGACAGGCCGTCCACCGTCATTCATCAAGATTTTGTGGTTGTAATGGCTTGAACCTACCACAGGTTGTGTTACACTCCTCTTGGGCTCGGTGAAGCTACCCGAATGGAACGGATCAGAACACCGTTTTCCCAACTTCTCCTGTCTCGCCTGATCTCATCCGCTATTGTGTTTTTCTGGGGTGGGTTATCTCGTCGGTGGTCCGAATTATGTACGAACAGTTTACCGTCTAATGTCCGAACGGATACGCTCGTGTGCCGTCGGACCCCCTCCGAGGATCGCCCGTCGTCCGGATGCCCGGTTGGTTGTCATCGCATCGTCTGAAAGCTGCTCGCCATGTCGATTCTCAGTGATACGCAAATCCGAGAGCTTGTCGAGATCCGACCGTTCGAAACCGCCCAGAAGCGGCCAGGCCGGATCAGCTATGGGGTCTCCAGTTATGGCTACGACATCCGCGTGGGCACGAAGTTCAAGATCTTCACGCCCGTCTCCCGCTCCGGCGGCGTGACGATCGTCGATCCCAAGGCTTTCTCCGACGACCTGTTCGTCGAGATTGACACCGCCGAGACCGGCCGCGACCACATCATCATCCCGCCCAACAGCTTCGCCCTCTGCGAGACTGTCGAGTACATCTCCGTTCCGCGCGACATCCTGGTCGTGTGCGTCGGCAAGTCCACGTATGCCCGCTGCGGCCTGGTCCTCAACGTCACCCCGCTGGAGCCCGAGTGGCGCGGCAAGGTCACGCTGGAGATCAGCAACACCACGCCCCTGCCCGCCAAGATCTACGCCAACGAGGGCATCGGCCAGCTTCTGTTCTTCAAGGCCGACATGGTCTGTGCCGTCAGCTACGCCGACAAGGCTGGCAAGTACCAGGACCAGGGCGGCCTGACCCTTCCGAAGGTTGATTGATCCGCACCGCGAGGTGCCCGACTCGAACCCGCATGCTCCCGCCGGGTATCGCGTCCGTGTATCCGCTGACGACCAGACAAAGTCAGATCCGGGAGCCAGTCCGCCGCGAGGATGAGAGAGACGTCCGAATGCGTGCCGGTTGCAGAAGTTCACAGTGACGACGAATCAGTTGAGGTTCCGACGATGAAGATCACCCGCCAGTTCACCACCGCCAACACCGACCCCTTCGCAACCGTCAAGTGGGTCAAGCGTTCGTCCAAGATCACCAATCCCGACGGCTCCATCGTCTTTAAGATGGACGATGCCGAGGTCCCCGAGACCTGGTCGCAGCTGGCCACGGACATCATGGTCAGCAAGTACTTCCGCAAGGCCGGCGTGCCGCAGGTTGATGCCTCCGGCAAGCCCGTCGTCGACGAGCACGGCAAGCCCGTGACCGGCAGCGAGAAGTCCGCCCGCCAGGTCATCCACCGTCTGGCCGGCTGCTGGCGGCACTGGGGTGAGACGCACGGCTACTTCGACACCGCCGCCGATGCTCAGGCGTTCTACGACGAACTGGCCTACATGATGACCCACCAGGTCGCGGCCCCGAACTCGCCGCAGTGGTTCAACACCGGCCTGAACTGGGCCTACGGCATCACCGGTCCGGCCCAGGGCCACCTGGTGGCCGACCATAAGTCCGGCGAGATCTCCGCCGCCAAGGACGCGTACACGCACCCCCAGCCCCACGCCTGCTTCATCCAGGAAGTCCGCGACGACCTCGTCGGCGAGGGTGGCATCATGGACCTGTGGGTTCGTGAGGCCCGCCTGTTCAAGTACGGCTCAGGCACCGGCACCAACTTCTCCAAGCTCCGTGCCGAGAACGAGCGGCTCAGCGGCGGCGGCAAGTCCAGCGGCCTGATGGGCTGGCTCCGCATCGGCGACCGCGCCGCCGGCGCCATCAAGAGCGGTGGCACCACCCGCCGCGCCGCCAAGATGGTCTGCCTGGACATGGACCACCCGGACATTCTGGAGTTCATCAACTGGAAGGTCCGTGAGGAAATCAAGGTCGCCGCCCTGGTCGAGGGCATGAAGCACATCGCCCCCGAGCACCAGGAAACGGCCAAGAAGCTCAACCTCAAGCTCGACTACGACTTCAACGGCGAGTCCTACGCCACCGTCAGCGGCCAGAACTCCAACAACTCCGTCCGCATCAGCGACGAGTTCTTCGACACGCTCGACAAGAACGGCGACTGGGTCACCACCTTCCGCGTCAGCGGCAAGCCGGCCCGCACGCACAAGGCCGAGGAACTCTGGGACGCCATCGGCTACGCCGCCTGGCGCTGCGCCGACCCCGGCGTGCAGTACGACAGCACCATCAACGCCTGGCATACCTGCCCCAGCGCCGGTCGCATCAACGCCAGCAACCCGTGCAGCGAGTACATGTTCCTGGACAACACGGCGTGCAACCTGGCGTCGATCAACCTCATCACCCTGTACAACCCCCGCACCCGCACGTTCGATGTCAAGCGCTACGAGCACGCCATCGACCTCTGGACCGTCGTCCTTGAGATCTCGGTGCTCATGGCCGCGTTCCCCAGCAAGGAAATCGCCGAGCGCAGCTGGAAGTACCGCACGCTGGGCCTGGGCTACGCCAACCTGGGCGCCATGCTCATGCAGGGCGGCCTGGCCTACGACAGCGAGGAAGGCCGCGCCCTGGCCGCCTGCCTGGCCGCGGTCCTCACCGGCCGCTCCTACCGCATGTCCGCCCTGCTCGCCGGCGAGCACGGCCCCTTCCCGGGCTACCCGGCCGATGCGGAGAACATGCTCCGCGTGATCCGCAACCACCGCCACGCCGCCCACGGTGTGGCCCGCGACAGCGACAAGTACGAGCAGCTGCGCATCCGCCCTGTGCCGATCCACCACGCCACCGTCCGCTCCGGCCGCTGCCTGGTGGCCAACGCCACCGAGCTGCTCGAGCACGCCACCGAGTGCTGGGATGATGCCCTGGAAATGGGCATGAAGCACGGCTATCGCAACGCCCAGACCACCGTTATCGCCCCCACCGGCACCATCGGTCTGCTGATGGACTGCGACACCACCGGCGTCGAGCCCGACTTCGCACTGGTTAAGTTCAAGAAGCTCGCCGGCGGCGGCTACTTCAAGATCGCCAACGCCTCGGTCATGCCCGCCTTGGAGGCCCTGGGTTACACCACCAGCCAGATCAAGGACATCATCACCTACCTGCTCGGTGCGCTGAGCCTGGAAGTGCCGCTGCCCGAGGCCGAAGGCTTCGTTCGCTCCGGTGCTGCCAGCTTCCAGAGCTTCCTGCTGGGCAAGGGCTTCACCGCGGCTGACCTGAGCAAGATCACCGCGGCGATGCCCGGCGTCTTTGAGCTCAAGTTCGCCTTCGGTGCCTGGTCAGTCGGCGATGAGCTGCTCAGCAAGCTCGGAATCGACCCCGCCAAGGCCAAGGCCGACTTCGGCTTTGACCTTCTCAAGGAAATCGGCCTGACCAAGGCCCAGATCGATGCCCTCAACGACGTGATCTGCGGCCGCCAGACCGTCGAAGGTGCCCCGCACCTCAAGGCTGATCACCTCAGCGTCTTTGATTGTGCCAACGCCTGCGGCAAGTACGGCACGCGGTTCATCGCCCCCCAGGGCCACATCCGCATGATGGCCGCCGTCCAGCCGTTCATCTCTGGTGCTATTTCCAAGACGATCAACCTGCCGTCGCACGCCACCACACAGGACTGCAAGGACGCCTATCGCATGTCCTGGGAGCTCGGCCTCAAGGCCAACGCCCTGTACCGCGACGGCTCCAAGCTCAGCCAGCCCCTGTCGACCAAGGTCGAGGAAGAAGCCGAGAGCAAGACCACCAAGGCCATCGAGACCATCGTCTACCGCGAGGTCGAGAAGGTCGTCGAGCGTGTCGTTGAGCGTCCGATGCGTCGCCGCCTGCCCGACACCCGCTCGAGCATCACCCACAAGTTCAACATCGCCGGTCACGAGGGCTACCTCACCGTCGGCCTCTACGAGGACGGCACCCCCGGCGAGCTGTTCATCACCATGGCCAAGGAAGGCTCCACCATCGGCGGCCTGATGGACTGCATCGGCACCTCGGTCTCGGTGGCCCTGCAGTACGGCGTGCCCGTCAGCTCGCTGGTCACCAAGTTCACCCACCAGCGCTTCGAGCCCGCGGGCATGACCGGCAACCCGGACATCCCGTTTGCCAAGAGCCTGGTCGACTACATCTTCCGCTGGATGGGCATGCAGTTCATCCCCGGCTACCGCGAGGCCAATGCTCCCAAGCGTGACACCGACCAGTCCGTGACCTACACCGTTCCGGCCGCACCCGCGGTAGTCTCCCCCGTCTCGGCCCTCTCCGGCCATGCCGAGGTCAAGCCCGAGGCCGCCGAGGACCTCTCGACCCGTCACACCTCCAAGCTCTTTGACGGCATCGACGACGGCACCCCTGCCGCGGGCCACTCCCACGTTCACGTCACCCAGACCAAGACCGTGACGCGGACCGAGGTCGATGTCGATGTCACCGGGGCCAACGGCGCCGCCGGCTCGGCCAGCCAGTTCCAGCTCGCCATGGCCGCCAGCTCGGGTGATGCCCCCGCCTGCACTAACTGCGGTGCCATCACCGTCCGCAACGGCATCTGCTACAAGTGCGTCAACTGCGGCACCTCGCTGGGCTGCTCGTAACTTCCGCCTGATTTCTCTCTACGCGGCGGCGGGCCGAACACGCCCGCTGCCGCGATTTGAGCCGGTGATTTCGCCCGGCCTGCCCCTTGCCTCCTGTTGCTGCATCCGGTCCCGTGTCGTTCACACGGCGCGGGACCGGGTGCGGTTTCCCGGATTCTCCGGCACCTTCTACCCGCCTCTACACGCCTTCACAGGCCTCTTTGGCCCTGCCCCGCGCCGGCGGGCCCTTGCACTGCCTCGAGGACACGGATCTCTGGGGCCCGGCGTGTGCGCCCGAAGGCACGCGGACGGATCCCGCTGTGCCGCACAGGTGTGACGGATCACGCCCGTGCGAAGCTTGACGCCTGGTTGAGCCGAAGTGTCGCGGTCTTTCGCAGGATCCGCGGCGCCAGGATGAGCCCGACCACGCGTCGTGAGTTGCACGCACAGATCGCCCAAAGCCCACCCGGGCCCCTGGTCCGTTCGTTCCCGTTGCAGTTGTTCGCCTTCGCCTCGCCCCGCGGCATCTGACGCACGCTCAGCCCTGCTTGAGCTTCCGCAGCGTCCACATCTGCCAGCCCGCCCAGATGAACCCGGCTGCCGCCAGCAGCAGCGGGGCCTCGAAGCTGCCCGTGAGCCAGTACAGTGCCACGCCCAACGCCTGGAAGATCGCCCCGCGCAGCCCAACCAGCGTCGCGTGAATCGCCACATACTGCGGCACCTTGTCCGCCGTGCCCGCCAGCGACACCGGCCCCAGCATCCAGCACACGTTCACCCCTGCCGCCGCGATCCCGTACAGCACGCTGGCGGCCGTCAGTGACGCTGTCCCCGTCGCCAGCAGCAGCAGGATCGGGTAGCTCGTGTAGAACCAGAAGCTCACCGCGCTCATCCGCATCGCCCCCAGCTTGTCCATCAGCAGCCCGGCGGGCACCGTCATCGCCGCCACCACCAGCAGAAACGTCAGGTGCGTCGAGCCCGCGATCTGGTCGTACTGCAGGTTCAGCTTGTCAGTCACCAGCAGCGGCAGCAGCGCGGTGCAGATCATCCAGCCGATGCCGTAGGTCATAAAGGCCGCTTCGTACCTGGCAAAAACCCGGTCGGCCCGCAGCACTTCCTTCATGTGCGTCAGCGGCTCAAAGGCCTGGTGAATCAGCGAGGTATCCGCCCGCGTGCCGCTGGCCACCCGCTCGGTCCCGGCCCGCTCCGCACCCGTTGCCGTGGCCAGCCAGCCCAGCACCACCAGCCCCACCGCCTGCATGGCGCACAGCACGGGCATGTAAATGCGCCATGCCATCGGGTCCTTGTCCAGCCAGTGGCCCAGCCCGAGCATCGCCCCAGCCCCGCCGAGCATGTACGCCGCGGTCAGCAGGCCATACGCCCGCCCGCGCTGCGAGTCGGAGTACACCCGCCGCAGCAGCTCGCCATTGACCGCCGGCCACGCCGCCCCGCCTGCGCACGCCACCACATGGCACGCAATCAGCCACCACAGTTCCGGCACCGCCGCCGAGAGTGCATACGGCAGGCACCCGATACAGAAGTACACCAGCAGATACCGCCGGATCGTCGTCCGCTTCAGCGCGGTGCCCCAGAAGATCGACAGAATGTACAGCACCGTCGGTGCCGCCGTCAGCACCAGCGTCTCACCCTTGCTCGCACCCAGGCTCTTGCGGGCGATGACCGCCAGCAGGAACACCATGGCCGAGTTCGTCCCCTGCACGAGACAGCTGGCAAGCAGATGCGCCGGGAGCACGAATCGGGGAAGGGGGGTTGTCGCTGACAAGGCACGCAGCGTACGCAGCCCTTCCGGCTCACCGCCCGCCGCTGACCTCCCGGCGGATTGTGGTCGTTTCAAGCGATGGGCACCAGCTCAGCCCCGATACCGGGCCACAAACGCCGCGTACTGCTCTGGCGTGTCAATGCCCTGCTGGGCCGTGGCACACAGCCGCACGCCGATGGTGTGCCCGTGCTCCAGCACCCGCAGTTGCTCAAGCTGCTCGGTCCGCTCCAGCGGTGTGGCCGCCATCGCAACATACCGCGACAGGAACCCAACGCGGTACGCATACACCCCGATGTGCCGCAGCGGCGTGACCAGGCCAACCCCATCCCGATCATGCGGAATCGGAGCCCGCGAGAAGTACAAGGCCCGCCCGCCCGTGCCCAGCACCACCTTGACGATGTTCCGGTCGCCAAAGTCCGCAGCACTGGTAATCGCCGTCGCCACCGTGCCGACCTCGGCCCCCGCGGTCGTCAGCAGTGCATCCGCCGCGGCATCAATCACCTCACCGGCCATCTCCGGCTCATCACCCTGGGCGTTGACGATCACCTCATCGTCCTTGAGCCCCAGAATCGCCGCCGCCTCGGCCAGCCGGCTCGTCCCGTTGGGGTGGTCCACCCGCGTCATCACGCACGGTGTGCCAAAGGGCCGCAGCGCATCAACCACCCGCTGGTGATCCGTGGCCACCACGACCCGCGCCGCGACCTTGCAGCGTGCCGCCGCCTCAGCCACATGCTGCACCAGCGGCTTGCCCGTGGCGCTGGCCAAAACCTTCTCCGGAAAACGCGTGCTGGCAAGCCGGGCCGGAATGATGACAGTAATGGGCATATGGGCGAGACCTGGCGATGGGCGAACGACGCTGCGACCACGGCGATCCGACGTGAGCTCCGCCGCGTCGCCGATGGTAGAACTCGCACACCCCGCCGACTGTTGTCCCAGGCCCCTCACACCATCCGCATCAGCCGCCGCAGCGACCACTCCAGTGCCAGCAGCGTCAGCACCAGCATCAGCGCCAGTGGTGTGTCCCACAGCGTCCGCACCTCCGCCACCGATACCTGCCGGATCTCGCGCTTCGGCAGCAGGTCCTGCCACCCGCCAAGATCCTGCGGCCGGATCACCGATCCGCCCGTGGCCCGTGCCAGCTCGGCCAGCGTCCCGTGGTCGGCCTCTGGCCGCCGCAGTTCATCATCCGGCGAGGTCACCAGCACCTCAGCGGTAATCGCCCCGCGGGCCGTCACGCCCGGGTCATTCACCGCAGCGGTGATCGTCCCGGCAACCTGCGGCATCCACACGCCGGTATACGTCCGCCGTCCCGGCGTCCCACCGGCAACTCCGGCCTGGGCATCGGCCGTCAACTCCACTACCGCCAACTGCTCCGCGGCAGCAGTGGGGGACGTGCCGCCTTGTGCACCCTGCGCCCCGGCTCCGCCGGTCGTCGGCTTCAGGCTCATGCCAACAGCAACTCGCCCCGGCGCGGCATCCACCAGCGACTGATCGATCAGCGTGAGCGTGAGCGTCACCGGCTGGCCCACCGTCGCCCGCGCGGGTGCCGCCTCCAGCACCGCCGGCCGCCCGGCCTTCGCTGCGGCCTCGCGACCCAGCAGGCGGATCAGCTGCAGCCAGAACCGTTCGGTCAGGTCTTCACCACGTCCGTAGCGATACCGCCAGATCTCATCGGTCGCAACATAAATCACCCGCCCCGAGCCAAACCGCATCGTCGTCACCAGGGCCGATGTCGCCACCTCGGTGTTCACCGCCGGCGCCGCCTCAGCCAGCACTTCTGCCGCGGGCTTGAGCAGGTTCCGCTCAATCCGCTGCGCCCACCGCAAGCGTGACCATCCGCTGGCCGGGTCTGAGATCGCCGGGTTCCAGAACGCCCCGAAGTTGCCGATGTTCGCCGAAGTGTCACTCGGCCCCGCGCCAGCTGCGTCGGCCTGCCCTGGCACCGGGTCAGCCAGCCGCAGCACGCTCAGCCGCTCAGCCAGCGGCGTCGGCCGCATCGTCACGTCCTGGTCCCACATCGGTGTGGACCGCCCGGTGCCCGCGTTAAACGGGATCAGGTCGCCCAGCCGCGTGGCCCGCCAGCTGTCCGGCACGGCCGAGGTTCCCGCGATCAGCAGCAGCCCCGCCCCGCCATCAGTCACCCGGGCACGCAGCATGTCCAGCTGCTCGCCGGAGAACACATCGGGTTTGACATCGCCCAGAATGATCACGTCGTAGCGGTCCCACTCCTCGCGCGTCGTCGGCGCCCCGTCAATCTCCGTCGTGCCTTCCTGAATGTACCGCCGCCCCGGCGAGAGCAGCAGCGAGGCAAACTCCACCGACTTCTCCCGCGCCAGCAGGTTCTTGAGGTACCTGTACTCCCACCGCGGATACCCGTCGATGTGCAGGATCCGCAGCGGGCGATCCGTAAAGTCGAGGTCCACGCTGCGGCTGTCGTTCTCAGCCACCAGGTCCGCCGTCGCCGTCTTGGCCCGCACCACCCACGCCCGCTTGCCCTTCTCCGCGGCAATTCCCACCAGCGTCGTCGCTGCCACATCCGGGTTCGCCGCCCCGCCTGCGGCTGCACCGTTGCCAGCCGCGGCATTGGGGAACTCCACCCGCCGCGTGTCCAGCACCGTCCCGCTCACCGGGTCAACCAGCTCCACCTGCACCGCCTTGGAGGCCGTGGCCGTCGTGCCGCCCGCCCGCGTCACTTCCACGCGAATCGGCACCGTGTCGCCCACAAACGCCACACCCGGCGACTCCGCCGCCCGCACCGCAATGTCCTCCGCCGGATCTGGTGAGCCCAGCGGCACCGCGAAAATGCCCACCTGCGCCGCTTCCAGCTTCCGCAGCGTGTTCCGCGCTACCGGTTCAGACAGCCGCCCATCCGACAGAACCAAGATGCCCGCCAGCGGCCTGCCCGCGGCGCGGGCCGCCGCACTTTCCAGGGCCGAGCCCAGGTCCGTCCGCAGCCCCGTCGGCTCCGCCAGTGTCGGCACGCCGCTCGGCCCGATGCGCAGATCCGTCGCGGCCGAGTCAAAGCCCAGGAAGATCAGTTTGCGGCTCTGCTCGGCAGCCAGAAACGCCGGTGCCGCCTTCTCCAGTGCCGTCCGCAGTTGCTGCTGGCGCGTCACGCGCCGCGCATCAGGCCCGGCACCCGAGAGCACCGCCGCCGCCGGCACATCCGCCACCGTCAGACTCGACGACCGGTCAATCAGCACCGCAACCGTGTCGGATTCAACCACCTCACTCGAGCGGCTCAGCCGCGGCCCCAGCAGCAGCACAACCAGCAGCAGCAGAAGCAGCCCGCGCAGCGCCATCAGCGCCAGCCGCCCCGCCGTGGGCAGCTCGCTCTTGCGATAGCACCACACCGCCGCACCAAAGGCGCCAAGCGCCAGCAGCGGCCAGTGCCAGGCCTGCATCGGCACGGCAAAATCAAACCGCACAAACGGTGAGGCCGCATCCAGCCCGTCCAGCCGCAGCAGTTGCGTCAGCCACTCAGGCATGGTTGCCCTCCTGCAGCGTTTCATCCGGTGCCGGAATGCTGCCGCCCAGCGTCGGCGGCACGTACCGCACCGCCTGCGATGAATGGTCCGCACGGTGCGCCAGCAGCAGCTCAATCAGCGCCACAATCAGCGCCAGGCCAAAGATCCACGCGATCGTGTCGTTCCCGCCCGTCGCCTTGCTCGCCGCGGCACTTCCCGCAGCCGCCTGCACCGCCCCGGGGCCTTCCATCCAGCGCAGGGGCGTGTCCGTCGCCGGGCCCAGCCACCGCTCAACCACCTGCCGGTCGCCCGCTTCAGTGTTCGATGCCGCCGTGTCGGGCTCAACAACCAGCGTCCCCATCGCCAGCCCGCTCTGGCCGATGATGCTGTACAGCCCCGCATACCGGATCGGCTCCGTCGGCCGGCCATCGGCACCCAGGGCAATGCTCGCCGGCCCCGTTTCGCTCTCCGCCCCGCCCGCTCGGCTGTCATCGCCGGCCAGTCGCACCAGCCGCGTCGCCTCACCGCTCAGCGCCACCGGCTGGCCGGCCAGTTGCACGACCGGCCGCCGGCCGCGCCCGGCACCCTGGCGCAGCAACTCCTGAATCAGCGGCACAAACAGTGGCTTGGCCGGCAAGTCCGACCAGCTCGCATCCGCCGCACTGGCCAGATACAACGCAGCCCCGCGCTGTGCCGCAGTGCGGCTCGTTGCTGCCGGCTTGCCCGCCGCACTCGGCGTCGCGCCCGCGCCGGCGTTCTCCGTCGCCTTCTCCGCTGCCCGTTCCGGCCCCTTGGCCGTCGCATCCGGCAGCAGTGTCAGCAGCGGCCGCCCGCTTGATGTCACAATCAGCGGCTCCAGCACGCCGCCACCATCGGCCCGCTCCACCGGCAGCAGCCGCAGCACGCCCACCGCCGGGAGCAGTTCGGCAAGCTCATTTCGCAGCGATCCCAGCAACTCCGCCGCCGCGGGCGACGGTGTAAACGTCGCGTCCAGCCGGTCCGGCGTGGTGATCGCCTCGCGCGCGATCCGTGCCGAAAGCCCCAGGCCGGGCAGCAGCGCATCGGCCCAGGTGTGCACCGCAGCATCCGCCGGCGGCGTAATCAGCAGCAGCCCGCCCCTGTCCAGCAGCCGCGACAGCGCACTGACTCCCGCCTCGCTCAGCCGCTGCGGTGCCGTCAGCACCACCGCGTCGCACCCGGCCAACTGGGCCGAGTCCACCACCGACGGGTCCACGATCGTCGCCATCACCGGTGAATCAGCCCCGGGCGAACTGGCCAGTTCAAACCACCGCGACGGCCCCAGCACCGTGCTATCCGTGCTCGAGCGGTCATCGGCCACAATCACCAGCCGGATGCGCTGTGCCGTTGTTGCCGCGGCAACCGACCGATTATCCCGCACCAGCGCATCACCAGGAATCTGCCCCGCCACCGTAAACAGCCCCGCGCCGGCCGCATCCGCGCCACGTGCATCAGCCCCTCCGCTGGTCAGGGTCGGCAGCGTGATCGAGGCCGAGGCCTCCGCCGCGCCAGCCGCGAACCTCGCCGTCACCGGCAGTTCAAAGCTCGCCGCCGTGCTGTCACTGCCGCTGGAGGTCGTTCCCAGCAGCCGCACCGTCACGTTCTGCTCCGCCGCCCGGTCGCCCGAGCGTGTCAGCCGCACCGTCGCCGTCCGCCCCGCGGCATGGTCCTGCCGCAGCACCAGCCCACGCTGCAGGTTGATCGCCGCCAGTGCGGTGTTGTTGATCGTCGCCGCCGGCGCCGCAAGCTCCAGCGTCACCGGTCCCGGCAACTTGCCGATCCGCGCATCGGGCAGCAGCGAGCCCGCACGCAGGCCCGAGTACAGCACAACCCGCTCGGTCCCGGCAATCGTCGCCCCCGGGCCGGAGGGATCCGCCGATGACTTGGCCCGCTGCTCGGCAATCACCGCGCCCGCCAGTGCCATGCCCCCGGCAATGTCCGCCCGGCTGTCCTTGCTGGTCAGCCGCTCAATCGCGCTGGCCACCGCCGGCAGGTCCGATGATGGCGGCGAGATCAGCCCCGCCGCAGGTGCCGCCAGTGTGATCACCGAAACCCGGTCGCCCTCCCGCAACGAACGCACCAACTCCGCCGCGGCCTTGGCCGAGCGTGCCAGTACCGGCTGGCCCTCCGGCTCCGTCGCCGCGGCATCAGTCAGCGAGTCATCAATCAGCAGCACCACCAGCTTGTGCCCGGATCCGCCGACCGAGGCCGCATCCCACACCGGCCGCCCCACCGCCAGGGCAATCAGGCACACCAGCAGGCACCTGGCCGCCAGCAGCAGCCACTGCTGAATCAGCAGCCGCCGCCGAAGCTTTTTAAAAGCCTCCTGCACAAACCGCATCGCCGCCCACGGCATCGGCTTCCGCCGCCGCCGCATCAGCAAGTGGATAAGGATCGGAATCGCCACCGAGGCGAGGCCGGCAAGCAGCAGACTGGGGTGCAGGAAACTCAAGGGGGTGCCAGCGAGCACTCAGAACGGTCAAGGAGAACACGGCAGCGGCCGCCCGGCGGCGGTAAGACGGCGGACCCGATCAGGAAGGGTACGGCCCGCGGCAGCGAAAGTGCATGTTCTGGGGATGCGACTGGGGGATTTTGCTGTCCTCCCAAGGGTGGCGTTTGGAACTCTCAGGCCGGTACCGCGTCTATCCTGTACGCCCCGCCCGTTCCGCTGGAGCCATTGCCCCGTGCCGACCGCCATTCTCTCTGATGTCCACGGAAACGCTGAGGCGTTGCAGGCCGTACTGGCCGATATCGCCAGCCGCGGGGTCACTCGGGTTGTGTCGCTCGGCGACATCATCGGCTACGGCCCCGAGCCCCTCCGCTCCATCGACCTCGTCCGCCAGCACTGCGCCTGGTCGCTCATGGGCAACCATGACTTCGGCGTGCTCTACGAGCCGACCAACTTCAATCCCCAGGCCGAGTCCGCCGCGTACTGGACCCGCGACGCCATGGATGCCGAGCCCGACGAAACCCTCCGCGCCCAGCGCTACGAGTTCCTCGGCAAGCTCAAGGTCCGCCTGGTGGAGACCGGCCCCGACGGCCGCACGCCGATCCTCTTCGTCCACGGCTCCCCCCGCCGGCCGATCAACGAGTACATCTTCCCCGACGATGTGGTCAACTCGCCCGACAAGCTCGGCACCATCTTCGAGAAGGTCCAGCGCATCGCCTTCTGCGGCCACACCCACGTCCCGGGTGTCTTTACCGATGAGCCCGACTTCTACCCGCCCAGCGAACTGACCGACCAGCTCTACCAGCTGACCGACAGTGAGAAGGCCATCGTCAACGTCGGCTCCGTCGGCCAGCCGCGCGACCTGGACCCGCGGGCCAGCTACGTCATCATGCACGAGCCCAACACCACCGCCAAGACCGATGGCGGTGCAAGCGTGACCGTGGGCCCCATGGGCGGCATCCAGTTCGTTCGCGTGCCCTACAACATTCAGGCCACCGCCACGAAGATCAAGGCCATCCCCCAGCTCCACGACTGGCTGGCCGACCGCCTCTTCGAAGGCCGCTGAGTCGTATCCATTGAGTTTAAGAGCAACCGTCGCAGGCCGCGGAAACGCAGCCCCGGCGTGGCTCTCAATCTGCGATCGCCCCGCTTTCGCCCCGCTTTCACCGCGCTCACTCCGCCTCGCACAGGTCGTCCAGCGTGCACTCGATGCTCTCGTTGCCGTTCCACCGGCTGATGCCCGGCCTGATCACCACGTCATAGCGTGAGCCCTGCCGCAGCAGTTCGGCCCGGCGTGCCCAGGACCAGGCCGTCACCGTCACCAGCCCCATACTCCCGCCGCCCGAACCGGCGGCTGTGCCGCCCGCCGTGCGGAAGACCAGCTTCACGTGCTCGCCCGTCTTCCCCAGCGGCCGCGGGTTGCCGTACAGCGTCAGCCCCTGCACCAGCACCCGCACGTGCGGGTTGCCCGCCCCGCACGGCTCGATCATCTCCAGCCGCTGGGCGGTCTGCATCGTCAGGTCACGCCCGTCGCTGATCGCATCCACCGTGATCCGCGGGATCAGCTGCTCATCGCTCACCCGGCTGGCGCACGCAATCTGGAACGCCTCGGTGAACGCCTCCAGCTTCTCGTGCTCCACCGCCAGCCCGGCCGCCATGTCGTGGCCGCCGAACCGCACCGTGTGCGCCGCCGCTTCCTCGATCGCCGCGTGCAGGCTCACGCCCTCGATCGACCTGCCCGATCCGTGCCAGTGCCCGTCCTTTTCGCCCATCAGGATCGTCGGCTTGCAGAACTTCTCAACCATGCGTGAGCAGGCAATGCCGACAACGCCCACGTGCCAGCTCGGGTCGGCCAGCACAATGCCCCGCACCGAAGGTGAGTCCAGCTTCCGCTGCACCGCCATCGCGATGGCCTGCTCGATGATCCGCTTCTCCTCGGCCCGGCGCTCCACATTCAGTGCTTCCAGTTTCACCGCGATCCGCTCGGCCTCGGCCGCCGTCGCCCGGGTAAACAGGTGCACCGCTTCCTCGGCATGGGCCATCCGCCCGCTGGCATTCAGCCGCGGCCCCAGCTTGAAGCCCACATCAAACGTGCTGACCTTCTCATTGTCCAGCCGCGCGGCATGGATCAGTGCCCGCAGCCCCACAAACCGCGTCGTCTTCATCCGCTGCATGCCGAACTTCGTCAGCACCCGATTCTCACCGACCAGCGGCACCACATCAGCCACCGCCCCCAGCGCGGCAAACGCCAGCAGTTCCACGAGCAACTCCCGCAGCGGCTGCGGCAGCCTTGGCGCACCAAAGTGCGTCGTCGCCATGCGCCAGGCCAGCTTGTACGCAACACCCGCTCCCGAAAGCTCGCCAAACGGATACTGCGAGTCCGGACGCCGCGGATGCACCACCGCGTACGCATCGGGCAGGTCCTCCATCCGCGCTGGCGGATTGTGGTGATCGGTGATGATCAGGTCCACTCCCAGCGCCTTGGCCCGCGCCGCCGGCTCAACAGCCGTCACGCCGCAGTCCACGCTCACGATCACCTTCGCCCCCTCCGCCGCCAGTTGCTCAATCGCCGCCGTCGCCAGCCCGTAGCCCTCCTCCACACGGTGCGGCACGTACGTCCGTACCTCCGCCTCCGGCTCCAGCGCCAGCATCATGTGGTACAGAATCGCCGTGGCCGTCACCCCGTCAACGTCGTAATCACCGAAAATTACCACCGGCTCGCGGCGCTTCAGCGCATCAAGAATCCGCACGGCCGCCTTGTCGATGTCCGGCATCAATCCCGGGTCATGCAGGCCGGTCAGCATCGGCTGCAGAAAGTTCGGGTCGCCAACGCCGCGTGCCGCCAGCACGCGTGCCACCAGGTCGCCCTCCGCCTGCCCACTCGGCGACTCGCCCTCGCTCGCAGTTGTTCCGGACTCTGTTCCGCGAAGCACCCAGCGCGACAGCACCCCACGCCCCAGCGCCCGCCCGCCCGCCTTGGCAGAAACCGCCACCGGCTGCGCCGGCACCAGCGCACCCAACCCCGCCGCGGCAGTGGCCGCACCGGTCGTCGGTGTCGTGGATGTAAAAAGCGTCTTCATGTCTCTGCCGCTGCCACTGGCCCGCAACGCAGGCCGCAGAAGTATCGACATCCCCGAGCTTTGCAATCCGACAGGTGCTCCACATTCGGGCCGCGAACTCAGCCCTCAAGGACCGACTGTTGTCCGTGAACGCAACGCCCCCCGCCAACAAAGTCGCCCAAACCCTCACATAACCGCTTGAGGACCTCACCCCTCACGGCTTCCACCATAGCACAAACAGCCCCACCGAGCCCACCGCTGCCACAATCAGCGCCACGCCCGTCCACACCCGCGCGGGGCTCACGTGCAGCCGCCCGGGCAGAATCGCACCGGATCGGTTCAGCACGGTGCCGCACTCCGGGCATCGCACCGCCAGAAACGGCTCCTCCGCGTGGTCATCGGCTCGCTTCTCGCCAGCCACTTCCGCCTCCGGCAGCCCGTGCCCCCGCAGCTCCGGTCGTGGCTCCGCATCGCCGCGGCACATCGGGTGCTTCATCGCCAGCATGATCGCCGTGAGTTCGTACTGACAGTTGCCGCAGGCAAAGCCCGTCGCCGTCCGCCGCGTCAACCCGTCAAACAGAAAGATCACGCCGAGAAATCCGGCGATCGGCGAACCGATGAGCACCAGTGCGATCAGCAGGACCATGCAACCTCACTTCAGCGTAGCATCGGCCGAACCCGCCTCTGCCGATCAGCCCACCGCATGCTCCCGCCGCCGTGTCAGCTCAACCTCCGTGACCCCGCCGTGCTCGATGCGCTGCTCACGCTCCAGCACGCCGCCTATCAGGCCGAGGCCCGCCTCATCGGTTCGCACAACATCCCGCCGCTGACCCAGAGCCGCGACGACCTCGCCGCCGACGGGCTGCATTATCTCGGTCTGCAGTCGGGCGGCAGCCTGCTCGCGGCCATTGCCATTTCCGACTCCCCGGAAGAAGTGGACATCCACAAGCTGATGGTTGATCCGCCCGCTCACCGCCGCGGGCTCGGCCGCGCGCTGCTCGCCGCCGTGCTGGACCGCGCCGGCCCCAGCCGCCGCGTCATCGTCCAGACCGCCGCGGCCAATCAACCCGCCATCGCGCTCTACGAATCACGCGGATTTCGCATCGTCCGCTGCTGGAACGCTCCCGACGGCCTTCCGCTCGTCGGGCTCAGCCGGGCCGCCACCGCCTGATTCCACCGCCCGCCTGCCGATCCGCCCCACGCCAGCGGGTTTGCCCTGCTTTACTTGCTCGTGACCACCGCCAAGCAAGTCCGAATCACCGATGTCTCCCCGCGCGACGGCCTGCAGAACGAGGCCGGACAGGTCAGCACCGATGACAAGTTCCGGCTCGTCGGCATGCTCGCCGCGGCAGGTGTTGACGAGGTCGAGTGCACCAGTTTCGTCAGCCCCAAGTGGGTCCCCCAGCTCGCCGATTCCGCCGCCCTCGTCACCCGCATCAACGCCCTGGGCGGCGCCGGCCCCGCCTCACTCGAGCAGGTTGACCCTACCCCCGAGTGGGCCGAGTATCTCGCTGGCGACTCCCCCTGCGAGTTCTCCGTGCTCGTGCCCAACGAAAAAGGCATGGA
Organism: uncultured bacterium; assembly: GCA_903834785.1. Lineage (GTDB taxonomy): Bacteria > Planctomycetota > Phycisphaerae > Phycisphaerales > UBA1924 > CAILKP01. Next base: position 8,908 of record CAILKP010000135.1, on the reverse strand, counting down.
GTCCTTCCTTGACGCCAACGTCAACCCCGCCCGGCCGATGGAGGCCCCGCCGCTGGTGCAGAAGATCGCCGTCTTCACCGCCGCCAGCGAGACATTCTCCAAGCGCAACACCAACGCCACCATCGCCGAAACCCTCGAGCGTTTCGTCCCCGTCATCAGCCGTGCCCAGCAGCATCTACTCTCCGTCCGCGGTTATATCTCCTGCGTCATCGCCTGCCCGTTCGAAGGCCCCATCGCTCCCCAGCGCGTGGCCGATGTCGCCGCCAAGCTCGCCGAAATGGGCTGCGATGAGATCGACCTTGGCGACACCATCGGCGCTGGCACGCCCGAAACCGTCACCACCATGATCCAGGCCGTCAGCCAGCGCCTCGGCGGCCTGCGGCTTAACCGTCTCGGCCAGCCCGTGGTCGTCCTGCACCTCCACGACACCTTCGGCCGCGCCGGTGAATGCGTCCGTGCCGCTCTGGACTGCGGCATCCGCTCGTTCGACGCCTCCGTCGCCGGTCTCGGCGGCTGCCCCTACGCCGGCACACCCGGCAAGCCCGCCCCCGGCAACATCGCCACCGAACTGCTCGTCCGCATCATCCACGACGCCGGCTACACCACCGGTGTCCGCCCCGCCCGCCTCGCCGAAGCCGCCTCATTCGCCCGCAGCACCGTCACCAAAGCCCGCGCCGCGGCAGCAGCGGGGGGTGTCTCGTGAGCCAATCCGCTGATGCAGCACCCGCCGGCTCCGCCTCCCCCGAACGCCTCATCAGCCGCGATGAACAGATGGGCGTCCGCCTCCTGTTCCTCGCCCGGCCCGACAAACGCAACGCCATGACCCCGGCGATGCTCGAGCAGCTCCTCGCCGAGATCGAGCGCTTCGAGGTCGAACGCGGCAGCGAGCAGGGATGGGCCCTGCTCATCGGCGGCGAGGGCCGCAGCTTCTGCTCCGGCTTCGATCTCAAACTCTGCGCCACCCAGCCCGGCACCGCCGAAACGCTGCTGAACCTGCTCAGCCGCTGCATCGTCGCCCTCCGCCGGCTCGATGCGCCCACCGTCATCGCCGCCACCGGCAACGCCATCGCCGGCGCAGCCGCACTCTGCGGCGGGGCCGATTGTGCCGTTGGTGATCGCGAGGGCCTCTACGGCTACCCCGTGCTCCGCCTCGGCCTCTCGCCCGCAGTCTCCGCCCCGTTCCTCATGCCCAAGGCCGGCGATGGCCACGCCCGCCAGCGCCTGCTGGATGTCGGCCTGCTCAAAGGTGAGGACGCCGTCGCCGCCGGCCTGCTCACCCACGCCGTGGACTGGCCCGAGGATGTCATCCCCAAGTCCATGAAGCTCGTCCGCGCCATGGCCGCCAAGCCCCGCCACGCCTTCGCCGCAACCAAGCAGCTCCTCCGTGAGCTCGACGGTGCGAGCGACCCCGCCCGCGTCGCCGCCGGCCTGGCCGTCTCCCTGGCCACCGCACGCTCCCCGGAAATGAACGATCGCCTCAGCGAGTTCCGCAAGTAATCCGGCCCATCACCGGAAGCGAACCAGCGGCAGCAGTGCCTCCATCGACTTGGGCCCGATGCCCCGGACCTTGTCCAGATCCGCCGGCCCGCCAAGCGCCCCGTGCTCCGTCCGGTACGCCACAATCCGCGCCGCCAGTTGCGGCCCAACACCTGGCAGCAACTCAAGCTCCGCCACACTGGCCGTGTTGATGTTCACCCTCAGGTCCACCGTCTCCGCCCGCTCCTGCCGCGGCACCCGCCCCGCGGCAGCAAACCACAGCACCCCGATGATCACCGTCAGCACAACCACGCTGAATACCCGCGGTGCAAAGGATGCAACGCTGCCGGCTCCCGCCTGATCGGGCTGTTGCGGAGCAGATTCCACGCTCAACAGTTGGCGCGTTCCGGCAGCCGGGCCGCCCGAACCGCTGGAACTGCTGGAACTGTCTGAACCACTGACTTACAGGCCGACTTCATCCGCCACGGCTTCAAATGACTCCGCCGCCCGCGTCGCGTGCATGTCACCCTGCAGCGTCGGCAGTTTCGCACCAGCCAGCGGCTTGCCATCAGTCCCAGTCACCGGCTCACCATCAATCGTCTTGATGATGTCCACCGGGTGGGCCAGCTGATGCGCCTCAAGCTGCAACGTCAGCGCGTTGCGCTGCTCCTCGGGCAGCTTTTTAAAGTCCCCGCGTCCGCGGCACTTGGGGAACTTGCTGCAGCCCAGCCACGGCCCGTACTTGCCCGGCCGCAGGTACATCGCCGCCTGGCACTTCGGGCACGGCAGTTCGGGCGACGGTGCAAAGGGCTCCGAACCCTTGGCCACCGCAAAGCCCTTCTTGTCGATCTTCACAATCGTCGCGCACGGCGCATCCTTGTCGCTGTACTTGCTGCACCCAAGGAACGGCCCGAACTTGCCCGTCCGCTTGATCAGCGCCGCCCCGCACTTCGGGCACGCGATGTTCGACAGCTCCGCCGTCCGCGGCTCGCCCTCACGGTCCACCGGCGCCGCGTACTTGCACTTGGGGTACGTCGCGCACGACAGGAACCGCCCGTTCTTGCCCAGCCGGTACACCGTGCCAGATCCGCACGTGGGGCACGTGTGCGGCGCGGGCGTCGTCTCCGCCTTGGCGTGCGTCAGCGTGTTCTCCACCTCGCCCAGCCGCTTGGCAAACGGGTCGTAGAAGCGGTGCAGCATCTGGATCCAGTCCAGATGCTCATCTTCAACCTTGTCCAGGTCCGCTTCCATGTCGCGCGTGTACCCCAGATCCATCAGATCCGGGAACGCCTCGATCAGCTTGTCCGTCACCGCCTCGCCCAGCGCGTTGGCAAAGAAGCGCCGGCTCTCGAGCTCCACGTACTTGCGGTCCTGAATCACCGAGATGATCGATGCGTACGTGCTGGGACGGCCGATGCCCTCCTGCTCAAGCTTCTTGATCAGCGACGCTTCGGTGTACCGCTCCGGTGCCGAGCTGAACCGCTGCCGTGGCTCGATGGCAAACGGCGCCACCGCCTGGCCCTGCGCCACCGCCGGCAGCGTCTGCTCGTCGGAGGCCTTCGGCACGCCCATCACCTTGTAGAAGCCGTCGAACCGCAGCACGCGGCCCGTCGCCTTGAACGTCAGCGGCATCGCCGCGTTCTTGCCGCCGGTAATCAGCACCGCAGTCGAGTCCCACTCCGCCGGCGTCATCTGGCAGGCCACAAACCGCTTCCAGATCAGCTCGTAGAGCCGGAACTGATCGGGCTTGAGCACATTGCGCAGCCGCGACGGGTGATACTTCGGGTCCAGCGATGTCGGCCGGATCGCCTCGTGGGCCTCCTGCGCATCCTTGTTGCTGCTGGCATAGAAGTTCGGCTTCTCCGGCAGGTACTTCGGCCCGTACGCCTGCGGGATGAAGTCCCGCGCCATCTTCAGCGCATCAGCCGACAGGTGCGTCGAGTCCGTACGCATGTACGTAATCAGCGCCACCGGCCCTTCACCAGGGATGTCCACGCCCATGTACAGCTGCTGCGCTGTCGACATCGTCCGCTGGGCGCCAAAGCCCAGGTAGCTGCTGGCCGTCTGCTGCAGCGTGCTGGTGATAAACGGCGGCGCAGGCCGCCGCGTCATCGGCGAGGTCTCGATCGATGTCACCTTGTACGGCGCCGTCGGGTCGACCCGCCCGCTGATGTTCCGCACAAACTTCGCCGGGCCGCGGCCCTTGGCGTCATTCGTCACCGTCAGCTTCGCATCCAGCAGCCCCGCGGCGGCAACCACCTTCATGCAGCGGTCCGCCAGCGACTTGGCCGCCTCATCGCCCTGCTCCTCCAGCTCCTCGGCCTTGACGATCATCTCAAACTTCTTGCCGCCCACCTCAACAAGCTCGGCCTTCACCGCGCCCACCGTCCCCAGCCACTCCGTCATCGTCTTGATCGTTGGGCCCTCGCCCTTCTCATCACGCGTCGCCAGCAGTTCGATCCACTCATTGGCAAGCTTGGCCGCCTCAGCCGTCCGCGGCGTGAAGTTCGCCGTGATGCTCCACAACTCGTCAGGAATAAACGCCCGGATCTCCCGCTCCCGGTCCACAATCAGCCGCACCGCGACTGACTGCACACGCCCGGCCGACAGCCCGCGTGCCACCTTCTTCCACAGCAGCGGCGAGACCTGATAGCCCACAATCCGGTCCACAATGCGCCGCGCCTGCTGCGCATTGACCCGGTCCATATTGATCGGGTGCGGGTTGGTAAACGCCCGGTTGATCTCATCCTTCGTAATGGCGTTGAACATCACCCGCTTGGCCGTGTTGGGGTCCACGCCCAGCTCGCAGGCAATGTGCCACGCAATCGCCTCGCCCTCGCGATCCGGGTCGGTTGCAAACCAGATCTCCCGGGCGTTCTTGGCCGCCTTCTTCAGATCGCTGACAACCTTGCTCTTGTCCTCCGACACCACGTACGTCGGGGCAAAGTCGTGCTCCAGGTCCACACCCGGCACCGGCGCCTTCACGCCCTTGGGGTTGCTCGCAGGCAGGTCCCGCACATGGCCGACCGATGCCAGCACCCGGTACCCCGTGCCCAGATACTTATTAATAGTCTTGGCCTTCGCCGGTGATTCCACGATCACCAGGGCCTTGCCGCTCCCGCCGCCGGCCGTCCCGCCGTCATCAATCTCCTCAACCCCCGATTCCAGCGCGTCAAACGGGGCATCTGCCATCACCGCCGACCGTCCGCGGCTGGATTTGGCCGCACCACGCTTCGGACGCGCCTTGGTGGCTGACGGGGAGGACGACGACTTGGTGCTCTTGGCCTTTGCCATGCTGGTGCTGCGAAGCTCGGAACTCATCCCGGCAGGCCCCGGCAAAGATCCGGGAGGCGGCGACGCCGGGAGGGGGGACGGGAGGGGACGGGGGAAATCGACGCGGACGGGGGAACCAAAAAATCGGGACGGAGGGAGGTTTAGGCACTCCGATGCCCCGGGACTGTCGGCCATACCGGATCAAAAGCTTGGAATGTTCAAGGAATCCCCGCTATGCACCACCAACGCACATAGATTATGCAAGTTGTATGCGTTCCCGCCTCCCCCAATCCAGCTGCCCGCCTCCTCCGCTCCGCTGCCCATTGACACCCCCCCCGAGCCCGCCCGCACCCTCACTCGCCGCACCCACTTCACCCCACATCCCACCGCCTGCCGATCCTCCTCCCCGCCCCATACGTACCACACTTCAAACGCCTCCTCAGTCGCTCCGGGATAACTCCCGGCGCGTCTGAAACACGCTTCGCGAACCTCAACGTCCGCGGCAAGTTCTCACGTCCGCACTACCCACCCGTCGATGCGCTAAGCAGTTGCTCAACAATGAGTTGCGCATGCGCTGACGCACTTACATCGCCGTCCAATAACGTTGGTCCCGCCGTCGATGCGATCCGCTTGATCCACGTCCGCTGGTTCTTGCCAAAGTGCCGCGTCGTGATCTTGATCTGCTCCACCGCCTCGTCAATCTCCCGCTGCCGCGGCACGCGCAGCCCGCTCGCCTCCCCCGCGCGCGGTGCAAAGAGATGGAGCAACTGCTTGTACCCGATCGCCTCTCGCGCCTGCGCGTTCAAAGGCCCGATAGCGCAAAGCGTGCGCACTTCCTCCACCAGGCCCTCCGTCACCATCGCCTTCACCCGCGCGTTGATCCTTCGGTTCAGCGCCTCCTTCTCCCAGTTGACGATGTACAGCCGCGCATCCGCCCGCGCCGGCTTGCCGCTCCACTGCGCCTGATGCACGCTGATCGGCACGCCCGTCAGCCGGAACACCTCAATGGCCCGGACCGTCCGCCGTTCATCGGCCGGGTGCAGCTTCGCCGCCGCGGCAGCATCCACCTGCTGCAGCAGCTCCCACCGCGCCTGTGGCTCCATCTCCCGCAGTTCCTCCCGCAGCCGCTCATCCGCCGGCGGACCCTCAAACAGCCCGAACAGCAGCGACTGGATGTACAGCGACGTGCCACCAACAACCACCGGCACCACGCCGCCGCTGCGAATCTGCCCGATAACCGCCTCCGCCGCCGACAGCCAGTTCTCGACAGAGAACACTTCCCCAGCCGTGTGCGGGTCCACCAGATCAATCAGATGATGCCGCACCCGCGCCAGCTCCGCCGCCGTCGGCTTGGCCGTGCCGATGTCCATCCCCCGGTAGATCTGAAACGCATCGGCCGTCACCAGCTCCGCGGCATGCCCCCGCGCTGCCAGCGCATCGGCCACCGCCAGCGCCATGGCCGATTTTCCACTCGCCGTCGGACCGTAGATGATCGGAAATGGCAGCATCGATGCTCAGTCGCAGCCCGCGGCAAACGCGTTGATGAACGACACGAAGTCGTTGCCGTCAATCGTACCGTCCTCGTCAACATCCGCCACCGGATCAATCCCCGCATCACCGATGGCAAACGAGTTGATAAACAAGATGAAGTCCGTCCCGTCCAGCGATCCGTCGGCGTTCACATCCGCCAGCGAGCAGCCCGCCGGCACCGGTGCCTCCCCGACCGCGCGGACCATCCACGTCCCCGGAATCGCACCCTGCGAGCGAATGATCGGGCTGCTGGCCAGGTCACCCAGGTTGATCTGCGGAGCGACAAACAGCCACGACCAGTTCGCGTTGGCCACCGCAGTGCTCTGCCGCGCCGGCCGGTCGGCCTGCGTGTAGTCCATCACAATGCCCACAAAGAACCGGCCCGAGACCACCGCCGGCGGAATCTCAATCCGCGTGAAGATGTTCGTCCGCGGACTGGCCACCTGCCCGTGGCCGGAAGCCAGCAGCACACCATCGGCCGGGTTCCCGTCATCGTTCGGGTCCTCCAGCAGCACCGCCGTCACCGGTGTGCCCGCCACCGCCGTGCCAAACGCCACCGAAATCCCCGTGATCCGCTCGCCACCGGGCTGAGCGGTAAACACGTTGCCCCACAGCATCTGTCCGTTCGGCGGCGTCGTCCCCGGGCCGGAGTTGATATTGCCGACCCCGTTGTCCAGCACATACTCAACGCTCTGCCCGGCAGCACCCAGAGTGCACAGCAGCAGGGGGGTGGCAAGCATCAGCAGGCGGGAGAGACGGGCGACATCGCAGGGCAGGCGGTTCATGGTTCGGTGCGGCAATCAGAAAGGGGTTCACACAAACGCTCAGTTCAATAACGCAACCCGCAGCGTATCAGCGGCCCCTGCCCGCGACAATCCCGCCTCCACTTCCGCCGCGGCGTGGTCTGCCCCCGCCGCGTGCCCGCGTACGATTCATCCATGCTCGACACGCTCTTCGCTTCGGGGTCCGCGTGGTTCACGGTGCCGGCACTCATCGGCACCGCGTTGTTCGTCATCCGCCTCGTCCTCCTGCTCCTGGGCTTCGGGGCTGATCATGACTCCGGCATGGACAGCATGGCCGAGGCCACGCACGCGGGCCACGCCGATGCCTCCGCCCTCGCCGCCGATGGCCACACCCACTCGGCCGACTCGTTCAAACTCATCAGCGTGCAGTCCGTCGCCGCCTTCGTCATGGGCTTCGGCTGGACCGCCTTCGCCGCCCAGCGCGGGCTCGACTGGGACTTCACCCCCTCCATGGCCCTGGGCACGGTCGGCGGCTTTGGCATTGCCGGCCTGCTCATCTGGCTCCTCCGCAGTGCCATCGGCCTGCAGGCCTCCGGCAACATCGATCTCCGCAAGGCCGTCGGCACCGTCGGTGAGGTCTACGTCGAGATCCCCGCCGGCCAACAGGGCAAGGTCCGCCTCATCCTCCAGGAGCGGGCCCGCTTCTACACCGCCGTGGCCGAGACCGGCGCTATCGACCGTCACACGCGCGTGCAGGTCACCCGCGTCAACGCCGACGGTGTACTGGTTGTCAAGCCCGCCTGAGCCGCCCCAATTCCGCCGCGACTCCGATCGGATGGATCTCTCGAAACGGAGTCACTTCGGGGAGCGTTTCGGCGATTCTTCGGCCAAGGAGAGTGGCATCTACGCCCCGGAAGCCGCCTCGCTGGCCGCTGCCGGACGGCCGGACCACACACCTTTACCTGACCGAATCGGGAAAAACGCGTCACCTGTTATGATTTGAGGATGTCCAATCCGCCCCTGTCCTCTTCTCGAAAGGCGGTCAGCCGGAACTTGGCCCGCAGCATCGACGCGTGGTCCAGACCAGCCCGACGGTCGTAGATCTCGTAGGCATCCGCATCGGTGATGATCACGAGCGGGGCGCCGTTGCGGCTGGCGTAATCAAATGCTTGGCGGAGCGCCGAGTCGCGGTCGGTCCTTGAGCGCAGGGTCGTCTTGACCTCGATGACGAAGCTGGGCTTTCCGTCGCCGCCGCGCACGAGAACGTCAATGTGCCCGATCTGAAACACAACGGCCGCTGGCGAATGCCCCAGCCGTACCAGCAGTTCTTTGACGAGGTCCTCCATGTTTCGCTCGGGAAGGCCGCGCGACGACTTGATCCGCTCGAGATACTCGCCAGCGCCGTCAAACGGCGGGACGATCGTGGTTTCAGTGGCGTGGGCAGCAGTTGCCGCACTGCGGTCAGCCGTTGGCACCGGCTGACCGTCACCGGAACCCGATCCGAGCATCGCGAGCCATTTCTCTCGTGCTCCAACGATGAGAGCATTGCTGTAGTCGCGGTAGTGGGACGGCTCCTTCACTTTGGGCACGTAGAGCCGGTCCATCGGCGGGAATCCCGCCCCGTTGGATTGAAACACGGTTGTCTTGCCGCGAAGTGTGATAACCCACGCACCACCTTGGCCGTGGCCCGCTTTCTCGTAGATCATCTCGCCACCCTCCTGCTCAACGATTGACTGTATTTCCTCGTGACCTGCTCCCAGAATCCTGATCCACCAACTATGAGAGTCCCGAAGGCCGCCGGAAGCGGCCAGGAGATTCTCGATGAAGCGGACACGACACACACCCGAACAGATCATCTCGAAGCTGCGTGAGGCCGATGCCATGCT
>CAILKP010000134.1 GCA_903834785.1 uncultured bacterium | reverse complement strand
GACAGGGCTGGGGTGAAGGACAGAGGAGGAGACGGGGAACCATCGAAGCCCCCAGCGAGCGTGTCGCCGGGCTACGTTGGTCGAGGAAAAGTGTTACCTATGTCCTGAGCACGTTGTGTAACCCATGTCCTGGAACGTGCAACTGGCTTCCCCACTCCCCTCACACCATCTTCTTCAGCTCGCGCCGCATCACCTTCCCCGTCGCGTTCCGCGGCAGCGCCTCCAGCACGCGGATGGTCTTGGGCAGCTTGAACCCCGCGATCCGCGCACGCAGGTGGTCGTACACGCTCTGCTCGTCGTACACCGCGTTCTCCTTCAGCTCCACAAACGCCGCGGCCACTTCGCCGCGCATCGGGTCCGCCGCACCGACCACGCCGGAGTCCTTGATCGCCGGGTGGCTGTTGAGCGCCTCTTCAATCTCCCGCGGAAACACGTTCTCACCGGCGATGATCAGCATCTCCTTCAGCCGCCCGGTGATGTACAGGTGCCCGTCGCGATCGGTTCGCCCGATGTCGCCGGATCGCAGGTGCCCCCGCTGATCAAACGCCGCGGCAGTCGCCTCCGGCAGTTTGAAGTACCCGCGCATCAGGTTCGGCCCGCGCAGCCGGATCTCCCCATCCAGCCCCGGCCCCAGGTCGTGCCCGGTTTCAATGTCCACAACCCGCACCGACATCTCCGGCAGCGCGGGCCCCACCGAACCCGCCCGATACTCCTGCGGCCGGCACCAGTTGGTCACCGGTGAAAGCTCGGTCATCCCGTAGCCCTCGTTGATCCGCACGTTATACCTGGCCATGAACGCCTCGGCCACCGCCGCCGGCAGCGGCTCACCGCCGGAGACCGCGTACCGCAGCGTCGCCAGGTCCTCCGGCTTGCCCGACCGCACCTGCGCCAGCGCGTTGTACATGCTGGGGATCCCGATGAACGCCGTCACCTTGTGCTCCCGCATCGCCTCAATGACCTTGCCCGGCATAAACCGCCGCATGAACACCGCCCGCGCGCCGATCGTCAGCGGCATCAGCGTCAGCACCGTCAGCCCGAAGGTATGAAACTGCGGCAGGATGCCCAGCATCACCTCCGAAGCATCAAACCCCACATGCTGCTGGCACTGGCGGATGTTCGCCGTGATGTTCCCGTGGGTCAGCATGACGCCCTTGGGCCGGCCCGATGTGCCGGAGGTGTACAGCAGCACGCCCAGATCATCATCGGCCGCCTGCGCCGGCCACCGCGGCTCGGGCACCACGTGCCAGTTCACATCCTCCGCCCGCAGCACCTTCACCCGGTCGGGGGTGTATCCCATGAAGTCCAGCACACCCTGCGCCGTCACCAGCGTGTCAACCTCCGCATCATCCAGGATGTACTGCAGCTCCTCCTTCTTGAGCAGGAAGTTCACCGGCACCACCACGCGACCGGTGATCCACCCCGCCAGCGCAGCAATCGGAAACGCCCCGCTGCTGGGCAGCGCCACAGCAATGTGCCGGCTCGTGCTCACCCGGTCAATCGCATCGGCCAGCACCAGCGCGCCGATCAGCAGCCGCGCACCGGTATAGGTCCGCGTGTCATCAACAATGAACGGCCGCATGGGGTGCGTGGCAAGGCGGCGGATGATCGGCCAGTGGATGCTCAAGGTGTGTTCCCAGGCAGGAAAGATTGACAACCAGACGCCGGACCCAACCAGACCCCTCCAGACCCAACCAGAACCAATCCCCCGGCGGCAGCAGTTCCAGTCCCGCACCGCCCCTTCTCCGCCCGAGCGTACGACGCTTCTACGCTTGCTGCCGGTGGCCGCCCCGGCTGACTGCACTCAGCCGCCCGCCGCCGTATTCCCACCCGCGCCGACACGGAGGTCGCATGCGTCGCCTGACTGCCCTGGGGCTCACCGCCTCGCTCGTTCTGCTCCCCATCCTCGCCGGCTGCCAGTCACCCGGTGAGAAGCTCGCCGAAGAAACCTACACCCAGGCCTATCAGGCCCGCCGCTACGACCAGGCCCTGAAGCTGGCCGAGGCCCGCACCCGCGACACCGATGCCCCCGCCGGTGACCGCGAGCGTGCCGCCCTCGTCGCCGGCCTCTCGGCCTACGCCCTGGGCAAGCAGTCCGTTGCCTCCAGCTACATGCGCCCGCTGGTCACCAGCACCGACAAGCAGGTCGCCGGCCGCGCCAACTGGACGCTCGGCCAGATCGAGGCCGAACGCGGCAACCACGTCGAAGCCGCCAAGTACCTCACCACCGCCGGCACCGAGCTCGACAGCGACGACTCCGCCCGCGCCTACCTCCTGGCCGGTGACTGCTACGCCCGGCTGAAGATGGCCTCCCAGGCCCGCGAGTTCTACGAGAAGGCCAGCGTCCGCGCCGTCGACCCCGGCGTCAAATCCATGGTCGATGCCCGCCTCGGCGGCCAGGCCCCACCGGCCATCAGCAAGCCCGGCACCGGCGGCGTCCCCCTCACCACCGGCGGCACCCCGCCCGGGACCACCACCGGCGGCACGGGCACCAAGCCCGGCTCCGCCACCACCGACACCTCCAGCGGCTTTACCGTCCAGCTCGGCGCGTTCGAGAAGATCGAATCCGCCCAGAAACTCGCCGCCCAGGCCACCCCCGGCGCGACCAAGGCCAGCGCACCCGCACCGGCCGTGGTCACCACCACCGCGCCCGACGGCCGCACCCTGTACGCCGTCCGCATCGGCCAGTACCCCACCCGCGAGGCCGCCCAGGCCATGCTCACCCGCCTCGGCGGCAAGGGCACGGTCATCGCCATCCGCAAGTAAGCCCCCCGGCTTGCCCCCAGCCCCCTCCCGCCTCCTGCTTTCCCCTCCCGGCTTCCCATCCATTCCCCGCCCGCCCCCGGCACCGCCCCACCATACCCTTGGGATATGCCGATTTTTCCACTGCCCCAGTTTGAGGCCGATCTCGAGGCCGACCGCAAGCTCTACGAAGAGAAGCTCAAGGCCCCCAAGAGCATCGTCGTCCGCTTCGGCACCCTCAAGTTCATCGGCGAGTACCCCTACGACGGGGACGCCAAACCCGGCTGTGGCAGCAAGCTCGTCTGCCGCACCCACCGCGGCACCGAACTCACCGAGATGCTCACCAGCACCTGCCCCAACGCCGGCTGCGATCACGCCGTCACGCGCAAGGACATGCTGGGCTACATCGAGAACTCCGGCGGCAAGGACTACCCCTTCTTCACCGACGGCCGCGTCCTCCGCGTCGCCACCGTCGACGACCTCAACAAGCAGGCCGCCCTCGACTCCTCCAAGACCGAGCTGCTCAAGGAAGCCCGCCAGCTCAACGACAAGCTCGGCCTTGGCATGAAGCTCGTCGAGGCCGAGCCCATCCTCGGCGGCGAGAAGATCACCTACTACTACGCCAGCGAGGAGCGCATCGACTTCCGCCCGCTGGTCATGGAACTGGCCGCCATCCGCCACTGCCGCATCGAGATGAAGCAGGTCGGCGCTCGCGATGAGGCACGCATCACCGCCGACTACGAAAAGTGCGGCCAGCACTGCTGCTGCAAGCAGTTCCTCAAGGTCCTCAAGCCCGTCTCCATGCGCAACGCCAAGATCCAGAAGGCCACGCTGGATCCGCTGAAGATCTCCGGCCGCTGCGGCCGGCTGATGTGCTGCCTGCGCTACGAGGAAGCCAGCTACGACGAGCTCCGCGCCAACCTGCCCAAGAAAAAGACCCGCGTGCTGACCCCCGATGGCCCCGGCCTGGTCATGGACACGCAGATCCTCACCCAGCTCGCCCTCGTGCTGCTGGACAACAGCGATGAGCAGGCCGCGTACCCGGTTGAGTCCCTCAAGAAGTACGAAGGCCCGGCCCCGCAGCCGGCCGGTGAGGATGATGACGCCCCTCCCTCCCCGGCTGGCCCCGCAGCACAAGCCCCCGGTGCACAGGCTCCTGGCGCTCAGGCCCCGGGCACGCAGAACCCCGGCAGCGCCGGTGCCAACATCACCCGCCGCGACAATCGCCAACCCGGCAACCAGCCCGGCGGCGGGAACCGCGACAACCGCGACAACCGCGGCGGCGACCGCGGCCAGAACCCCCAAGGCCAGGCCCCACGCCGCGACGGTGGTGGGGGCGGCGGTGGCGGAGGCAACCAGCCCGGCAACCGCGGTGGCGAGCCCCGCCGCGACAATCGCGACGGTCGCGGCAACGAACCCCGCCGCGATGGCCGGCCCGACAATCGAAACGAACCTCGTGGCGACCGCCCCCAAGGCAACCAGCCCGGCAACCAGCCGAACAACCGTAACGACGGCAACCGTGGCGGCGGCGGCGGAGGGGGCGGAGGCCGCCCGCAAGGTGGCGGACCCAACAACGCCAACAACCCCGGCGGCAACCAGCCCCGCCCCCGCGGCCAGCAGCCCGGTGGCCAGTTCCGCGGCCGCCCGCCCTCCAACAACCCGAGCGCGGGCCCCAACACAAACCCCGGCGAGCAGCCCGAGCAGGGCCAGCCGAACCAGCCGAACCAGCAGAACCCGCAGGGCCCGCGCCAGCCGATGTCGCCGCAGGAGCGCGACCGCATGCGCAAGATGATCCCGCCCAGCGACTTCGCGCCAAACGCTGGCCCCACTCCCGGCCCCGCCCCCGCGCAGGGCGCGCAAAACCAGAACCCTTCCCCTCCTGCCCCGCCGGCTCAGCAATCGCCGCCCCCCGCCGCCGACGGCCCGCAGTCCTGATCCGCGCTGGGCACCGCTCCGTCCCGCTACGCTCGAGGCATGCGAATTACCCCACTCGGTGCGGCAGGCGGCGTCACGGGCTCGTGCTACCTCGTCGAGTGCGGCCCCTCGCGCGTCCTGGTCGACTGCGGCATGTTCCAGGGTGAGCCCGAGGCCGATGCCCGCAACCTTGAGTGCACCGGCATCAACCCCGCCGCACTTGATGCGGTGGTCCTGACCCACGCCCACCTCGACCACTGCGGCCGCCTGCCCATTCTCGTCAAGTGCGACGGGGTCTGCGGCATCGCCGGCGGCTTCAAGCAGAAAATCTGGGCCACGCCCGCCACCGTCGACCTCACCCGCATCATCCTGCTCGACTCGGCCAACATTCAGGAGGCCGATGCCGAGCGCGAGAACCTCCAGCGCGAGCGCAGCGGCGAGCCCGGCCAGGTCCAGCCGCTCTACACCGTGGCCGATGCCGAACGCACCATGGAGCTCTTCGCCCCGCTGGAACTGACGACCAAGCAGGAAATCGCCCCGGGCATCACCATCCAGTTCCATGAGTCCGGCCACATCCTGGGCTCGGCGAGTGTCAGCATGACGCTCCGCCACGCCGGGGTTGAGAAGGTCGTCGTCTTCTCCGGCGATGTCGGCCCGCTGAACACGCCGCTGCTGCGCGACTTCCAGCACATCGGCGAGGTCATCGAGAGTGCCGACCTGGTCTTCTGCGAGAGCACCTACGGCGACCGGGACCACCGCGGGCTGGACCAGACCGTCGAGGAGTTCCGCGGCATCCTCGAGAAGACCGCCTGGGAAAAGAAGAAGGTCCTCATCCCCAGCTTCGCCGTGGGCCGGGCCCAGCAGATCATGTACCACATCGCCGAACTGCACAACTCCGGCCGCTGCCCGCGCGTGCCGGTGTATCTGGACAGCCCCATGGCCAGCAAGGCTACCGAGCTCTATCGCACCCACTCGTACCTCCTGGACAAGTACGCCAAGGCCACCGGCTTCGGCGGCGACTTTACCAAGCTACTGCCCGAGCTGACGATCCTGAACACCGTTGCCGAGAGCCGCGTGCTCAACGATTCGTGGGACCCCGGCATCATCATCGCCTCATCGGGCATGTGCGAGGGCGGCCGCATCGTCCACCACCTCAAACACAACCTCTGGAAAAAGGGCGTGGCCATCGTGCTCGTCGGCTACATGGGCAGCGGCACACTCGGCCGCAAACTTGTCGATGGTGCCCGCGAAGTCTTCATCCAGCGGACCCGCATCGCCGTCCGCGCCAACATCCACACCCTCGGCGGCTTCAGCGCCCACGCCGGCCAGACCGACCTGCTGCACTGGCTGAACTCACTGGCCACCAAACGCCGCCAGCCCCGCATTGCCCTGACCCACGGTGAAGACATGCCCCGCAAGGCCCTGGCCGGCAAGATCGCCGACCGCTGGCGCATCAACGCCGAACTGCCGATGCGCGGGAATGCGATTGAGCTTTAAGTGGGAGAAGGAAGCAGGAAGAAGGGGCTCACGCAGAGCACCAGAGGACCGGAGAAGAAGAGAGAAGATGGGGATAGGAGCCCGAGCGGCAGCGAAGGGACGGTGGACGTGGTTGCGCGAGTGGAATTGATCTCGGGCACGGAGGTGGTTGTGCGGCGAGTGCACCAGCACCTTCGTGCGAGCGGGAAGTTTGGGGAAGTGCCTTCGCTCCACCGGCCCGGGCGCTTCCGCTTCGGGCTCCAATGAAATCATCCCTGCCTTCATCTTGTCCATCCTGCCCATCCGTGTTCCCTGCTTCTGCCTTTCCTTCGCGACTCACCACATGCGACTCGCGACTTCTCCCCTCCCGCCTTTCTCCGGTCCTCTGGTGCTCTGCGTGAGCGATTCTTCTGCCTTTCGCTTTCCGCGCTTTTGTCGCCGCTGCCCCACTCCGCGGTCATCCTCGCATGGTCGCACGCCCTGCCTTCATCCGCCTCGCCGCCACGATCGACTGCACCACAACATCCGCCGCCAGCCCGCCGCAGAGGACCACGAAGTACGCCATCACCGCCAGATACATGGCATCCACGCCGCCGAGCAGTCGCGTCGCGACGCCGGCGGCAATCGCCAGGATCACAAACCCGTACGACCTCCGCTTGGCCCGCGCGGTGTAGGCCAGCAGCCCGGCGATGAGCGCGATCGGAACGACCATCAGCATCAGCGAGATGGCCATGCCGCCGACTGAGGCGAACAGCCAGACAAAGTTGATCGCCACCGACGCCGCCACGACGTACCCAGCCGTCTCGAGCGGCTCGGTTGCCGACGATGCTGCCGGGGGCTGCCTTGGTTCAGTGTACTGCGCTTGGGTCATCACCAGTCACCTCCTTGACTACACGCCGGCGTGTGCCGCACTCCGGGCACTGCGGCAGTCCATCTGCCAGGTACCCGCACATCGCACATCGTCTCGGGTCGGGCGGACGCCGCCATGAACGGAACAAAAGGTAGCTCACCCCATGTGCGGCAGCCCACGCTGGGAGCAGCATCCACCCCGGCACTTGAACAAACGTCCCAGCGCGGACCGAGAGCCACTGAAAGCCACTGAGCCCGACCAGATCGGGGGGATACGCCTCCGAGCCAACCAACGCCGGTGCGTAGCGAAACCAGCTCACCCCGGCACACGCGTCAAAGAACCACACCGACACTCCCGGCCCCGGGACGACATACACCGGATGAACGACGCTGACGGTCACCGCCAGCAGCAACAGCCAGCATGGAACCAGAAGGAACACCACGCTGACAGCGAACCAGAATGCACGTGGCCGAAAAACACCTGTAGCACTCATTGGCTCTCCTCCTGTACCGCCGTCACTTTGGCGGTGCGGCAGGGCCCCGTATCGGACGGCCAGCCAGAATCCACTTGCAGCGACGCAATTCCTGGGGCCAGAACAGACCAGCAAGTTTCTCGCAGCAGAGCCGCTTTGGATTCTCCGTGCGCGGGCTCTTCGTTGTTCATGTGCTTCTCGCAGACACGCTGCAAGCTACGACTACGGCGTGTACACAACTCTCCACCGTTGAAACATTTCAAAGTACTTACGCACGTGTACATGGTACGGGTTGCTCGGATCCGTGCACCCCTTGAGCAACTCCGAAACGGTTCGGTCGGCCTCATCGCCATCTCCACACAGCACGCACACGATCGGGTATCTCAGCTGAATCTCATGTGGAATGCCGACGAGATTTGCTTTCATCCTCGCTCGCAGCACGCTGAGATCCTGCATCGGAGTCACTGCCGCTTTCCCCTCAGCATCGATGGTCTCGGCGAGCAGTCTGACGACCGACTCATCTGTCGGCTGCCCGCGAAGAGTGAACTCCAAGTACTTAGGCGGCTGGCGGTAATGACCGTAGTTTGAACTCAAGGTGGGGGTGAACGCGACCGTCCGTGTTGGAGGAAGAAACGACATGACAAGGTCCTCAATCTGATCATGTCGAACACCTACCACCGGATTGATCAACCATGAACCCTCGTCATAACCCTGGCCGGTATTGAGGCCAAGCCACCCCCAGACACCGTCTCGCATCGGCCACTTCCAGACACCACGCCGTGGCGCATAGCCATGCTCGCGAAGGGCTTTCCCAACTGCCGCAAGAGCGTCTTGTCGCGTGAACCGCTTCATGAATGGTCAACGCATTCTACGGACGATCGAGGTCTGCAGCGAACCCATTGACGCACAGATCACCTGCGCAGTCCCGCGGCCAGCGCACCCGCAGATTCTCCGTCGCCGAGGCGAACAGGGCCGAGCAGCCGGTGTAGTTCGGAGCTGGCGGGACGCCCTGTGAAGCGGATGAAACTCATTGGAGCCCGAGCGGATGCGACGGGAAGGGGAGCGGCGTTGCGGGTGTGGAGTTGACGCCGACCACCGAAGTGCGTTGTGCTTGATTGACACAGGTGCCTTCGTGCGAGGGAGTGGACTGGCGGACAACTCCGGCGCGTGCCGACCCCGGCCCGCCGGCCTGGGGTTCTAATGGCGGCAGCG
>CAILKP010000133.1 GCA_903834785.1 uncultured bacterium | reverse complement strand
GCGTACTACGCCCGCACCGGCTGGCTGACCCGGCTGGCCCACGGCATCTACGCACTCCCCGGTGACACGCTGAACACCCCCGGCATGCTGATGCTGTTGCAGGACCGCATCGCCGGCCTGCACCTGGCCGGCCGCAGTGCGCTGGTGGCACCGGTGAAGGGGCTGGGCGGCGGTGAACTGGTGCTGATGGGCGAAGCGCGGGCCGAGCTGCCCGAGTGGTTCACGATGCGCCAGCCCGCCCGCTACACCAACCCGCGGCTGTTTGACTGGTCGTTGGCCGGCCTCTCGCCAGAAGCCGGGGCTGAGCTTGCCAAGCAGACGGTGGTGGATGGGCATTCCGCGGCCGGTGTCGCTCCCGCCGGCGATGGCGCTGATGTCGCTGACGGCGCGAGCCCCGGCGTACGCCGCTCAGTCCCCGAGCGGGCGATCCTCGAGATGCTCTACGACGTCGGCACCGGCGAGTCGCTGGCTGATGCCAGGGAGATGGTCGCAAGCTTGCGAGTGACGACCGCCGCGGCACCTGAGCCCACGCCCGCACCCGCACCCACCCCGACCCCCGGCGCACACCGGGTTCCGAACACCGCCGCCGCGACCACAACCCTCCACATCCCCACCCTCGGCCTCCTGCTGCACTGCTGCACCAGCATCAAAGCCGTGCGGCTGCTGCTGACCCTGGCCCGCCAAACCAACCTGCTCGATGTCCGCAAACTCGCCCGCGACCACTCCCCGCGCACCGGCAGCCCCACCCGCTGGATGCGCCGCCTCCCCGACGGCACGCTGCTGAGTCTGAGGCCGTATGGGTGAGGGGGGCAGAGTAGCTTACGGCTAGTAAACGACGTAATTATTCGGACTGGAGAAGCCATAGCCGCCCGGGGATGGCTTGGGCTGCGGGTCGGGTTCTAGGCTGCCAGTGGCTGGGAGCAGGTGTTAGGCCGTCGCAGAATCGTTGAAACCGCTTTTTATTCGGACCTGAAGAAGCGAGAGGGGGAATTTTGTGCACAAAGTGGCACAGTATAAGAAATACTACAAATTTCTGTACGTACCCCTTGCTTTCGCAGCAGACTGTGTTAGAATCTGTGCAGTATGGCGATGGAGTACGCCATAACTTTCAGGTGTCTTGGGAGTTGGTCTCCCAGCTGAAGCGTTGGCCTCGTGCGTCAACACGCGACCAACGAGCTCCGTTCTGGCAGTGTTGCCAAGAGCGAAGGCCAGTAGCCCCACATTGTGGATGGTCTCCCGCTTCCGGTCAACGCGCTGCTGCAGTTCTGAAAGGAGATTGGGTCCAAATCAGTGGCCCGCCCCGCCGGTTCGCTGTGACGCTGGCTCCGCGTGGAGCCCCGCAGCTTCTACCGGATTCACTTCCGACCGACAGCGTTGAGACTCATTCTATGTCAATCGCTAAATCAGCTTCGCAGATCGTCTCTGACTTCCGGGCCTATATGGCCAAGTACGGCAAGCCTTATGCCGCCTGGTACGTCGGTATCGCCTCCGAGCCGCGGCGGCGCCTGTTCATCGACCACAACGTGTCGCAGCATATTGGTGCCTGGATTCATGATGACGCCGGCACCGACGCTGTCGCCCGTGCCATCGAGAAGCACTTCCTGGACCTGGGCTGCAGCGGCGGCGATGGTGGTGGTGACTACACCACTCGCTTCATCTACGCGTACCTCATCACCAGCAACACCCGCGAGTAGTTTCAGCGGCGGTGAGCTGCCGGGGTTCCCAGCGCACGCGGGGCCCCGGCGGCCGCCCGCCCTTAGAGTGCAACCATGCGAATCTCCCAGATCGCTGAAATCCAGTCGGGCCACCAGTTCCGCGGGAAGGTTGAGACCGACCCGAGCGGCACCGTTGGCGTCATCCAGATCAAGGACATTGTTGATCGCCGCTGGCTCACACCGGAGACGATCGACCGGATTGCGTTTGAGAAGTCCTATGCCAGGTATCTGGTCTGCCCGGGCGATGTGTTGTTCCTGTCCAGGGGCCACAGGCCGTTCGCGGTGGCCATTGAGCGTGACCTCGGCCCGGTGATCGCCTCCGGCTACTTTTACATCGTTCGGTTGCAGGATGAGCGAGTACGCCCGGACTTCCTGGCGTGGTACCTGAATCAGCCGCCGATGCAGGAGCAGTTCAAGCAACTGGCCAAGGGGACGCATATGCCGTTCGTGTCGATGGCGGACTTCTGCGAGCTCGACATCCCAACCCCGCCGCTGGCAACCCAGCAGCGCATCGTCGCCCTGGCGGCACTGGCTGAGGAAGAACAGACCATCCTCACCCAGATCGCCAGCAAGCGTGCCAATCTCATTCAAACCACCTGCCTTACTGCGGCCGGGATGTCACTTCCCGCCGCGACTTAACGGAAACACACCATGAGTACCACCCCAGCCCAGGGCGCGAACGCCCAGACCGAGATCAACGCCGCCGTGTGGCGGGCCTGCGACACCTTCCGCGGCACCATCGATGCCTCCCAGTACAAGGACTACATCCTCGTCATGCTCTTCATCAAGTACCTCAGCGACCTCCACAAGGACAAGGTCGCCGAGTACGAGAAGAAGTACAACGGCGATCAGGACCGGGTGAAGCGGGCACTGGACCGCGAGCGGTTCGTCATGCCCAAGGAGTCGAACTTCGACTTCCTGTACTCCAAGCGCGACGCCACCAACACCGGCGAGCTGATCAACATCGCCCTGGAGAACATCGAAGACGCCAACCGGTCGAAGCTCGAAGGCGTCTTCCGAAACATCGACTTTAACAGCGAACCCAACCTTGGCCAGACCAAGGACCGCAACGCCCGGCTCAAGCACCTGCTGGAGGATTTCAATGATCCGCGGCTGGACATGCGGCCATCGCGCATCGGGCACCGCGATGTGTTTGGGGATGTGTATGAGTACCTCATCGGTCTGTTTGCTGCCGGTGCCGGCAAGAAGGGTGGCGAGTTCTACACGCCGCCCGAGGTCTCGACGCTGCTGGCCAAGCTCGTCAATCCGCAGCCGGGCAACACCATTTGTGACCCCGCGTGCGGCTCGGGCTCGCTGCTGATTCGGGTGGCCAAGGAGGTTGGCTCGGAGAACTTCCAGCTTTATGGCCAGGAAGTGAACGGCCAGACGTGGGCGCTGTGCCGCATGAACATGTTCCTGCACGGCATGGACTCGGCCCGGATCGAGTGGTGCAATACGCTGAGCAGGCCCAAGCTGGTTGACCCGGACAACCCCGACCGGCTCATGAAGTTTGACATCGTTGTCGCCAACCCGCCCTTTTCGCTGGATAAGTGGGGGCAGGAGCAGGCCGGGCAGGACCGCTTCAATCGGTATCACCGTGGATTGCCGCCCAAGAGCAAGGGTGACTACGCCTTCATCAGCCACATGGTTGAGTCGGCACTTGAGGATGGCGGCCGCATCGGCGTGATTGTGCCGCACGGTGTGCTGTTCCGAGGGGGGGCGGAGGGCAAGATCCGTGAGAAGTTCATCCGGGAGAACCTGCTGGACGCGGTCATCGGCCTGCCGGTGAACCTGTTCTTCGGCACGGGCATTCCTGCGGCGATCCTGGTCTTTGAGAAGGGGCGGAAGAAGAAGGATGTGGTGTTCATCGATGCCAGCGGCGGCTTTGAGCAGAACAAGCGGCAGAACCGCCTTCGTGCGGAGGACATCGAGACGGTCGTCAACACCCACCGCGCCCGCAAGGAGGTTGAGAAGTACAGCCACATCGCCACGCTGGCGGAACTGGAAGAAAACGAGTTCAACTTGAACATCCCGCGGTATGTGGACACGTTTGAGCCGGAGAAGGAAGTGGACATCGCCGCGGTGCAGAAAGACATCAAGCGGCTGGAGGGCCAGCTCGTCGAGACGCGCAAGAAGATGGATGCCTATTTGAAGGAGCTCGGCCTTGCCAACGCCTGACACCAATCTGACACAGGTCGTCCGGCGCGTTCTTGAGCGATATTGCGGCGGAAAAGTCCCCGCGGGCTGGGATGTCCACTTGGTGGATCGGGTTGCGAAACGAGGCACCGGCCACACGCCCGACAAGAAGAAGCGCCACTACTGGAATGGTGACATCAAGTGGATCTCGCTTACAGACTCGCCCCGACTCGATCGGGTGTTCATCGAGGACACGGATCGGAGCATCTCGCAAGCGGGTATCGACAACTCCTCTGCGGTTCTTCATCCGCCGGGCATTGTGGTGCTCTCTCGCGACGCGGGCGTCGGCAAGAGCACCATTACCAAGTGTCCGATGGCCGTGAGCCAGCACTTTGTCACCTGGGAGTGCGGGGAACGACTCCACAATCTTTACCTGTACTACTGGCTGCAGTTCTTGAAGCCCGAGTTTGAGCGGATCGCCAACGGCTCAACGATCAAGACGATCGGGATGGGCTTCTTTAAGCGCATGCAGATTATCGCGCCTCCTGAGCGACTTCAGAAACAGCTCGCTTCACGGCTTCTGGAGTGGGACGAGGTGATTCACGGCGTCGAGGCACTCTATCGGCGTCGCCGCAAACTCAAGCGTGGGCTGCTGCAGCAGTTGCTGACCGGCCAGCGCCGGTTTCCCGAGTTCCGCAAGCAGCCGTGGGTCGAGCGGCGTGTGAACGAAGTGCTTCAAGAAACGTTTCACCCGGTGACTTGGAACGACGACACCGAGTACCGGCTCGCCAGCATCCGTCGCAGCTCCAAGGGACTGTTTGACCGCGGAAGCCTTTTCGGCCGACAGATCAAGGTCAAGAAGCTCAGCACCATCCGGGCGAACGACTTCCTGATCTCGCACATCCAGGCGGCGTATGGCGCGATGGGGCTCGTTCCGAAGGAGTTCGACGGGGCAAAGGTCTCGGATATGTACACGGTGCTGACGCCAAAGACGACGGGTTCAATCGACATGCGTTTCGTCAACTACCTGTCGCAGCGCAAGGAGTTCCGGCATAATGCGTACCTCTCGAGCAACGGCTTCTTTGCGGAGCGGCTGCGACTGAACTTTGACCCCCGCGACTTCATGCGCCGCAAGCTGCTGCTGCCGCCGACGATCGAGGAACAGTCCAGAATCGCGGATGTGCTCGAAACGCTGGACGACGAGATCGCGACGCTCATCGCACTGCACGACGCGCTGAAGGAGCAGCAGAAGGGCCTGATGCAGAAGCTGCTGACGGGCCAGATCCGCGTGCCGGCGGCGATGCTGGAAGGGCAGTGCACGGCTAAAGCGAAATAGCAGGAACGATAAGACAAGGCAGCGGGTTGATGTGGCGAGGGTTCTGGGACAAATCCACGAACAACGGAAATGTAATACTTACAGGAGCAGGAGCAATACATGGCAAGCAGCGGCACAACATCAGCTATTAGTTACTCCGCATCGGGCGTGATCCGCCTCGGTCGCCCGACCGTGCGAACAACCTTTCAGAGCGTCAGCACGGTTCTTCCGCCGCCGGGGCGTTCCGCGGCGGAGACGCTCGCCGACGCGGTCGGTGTCGTTGCCGCGTGGCTCTCCAAGAAGTATCCAGTCAGTCCGGCGGCGTTGACAGCATCGAATCGTACTTTCACCGCTGAGGAGCACGGTCAGGCGATTGACATTGTGACGATCCCTGAGGACGGGCGCTGGAGTGCGCGACTGGTTCAACCCGATGCCCCTTACAAGGCCAGGAGTGCAGTTCCCGGGCGCACATGGACAACCGAGATCGCGTTGGCGCGTGACGGCGGAAGCGTCAGGTGCGCGCTCCGCGTCCTTTGTGCATCGCTTCCGTATGGCAATGCCCCGATCGCGATGACCCGCCCCCGCGTGCTGCTGGATCTTGCCAGCCGCTTCACCGTGACTGATGTGCGACCGCTGGACGGAATGCCTTGGGCACTGCAGACCGAGGCAGACCTGACCAAGCTGTACGCAATCCTGGTTGATCCGCGACGGACGGTTCCCGTGTACCTGTTGACCCAACCGGACTCGTACCGGCTCGGGATCAATGTGAAGGAGTACCTGCTTGATGCCGAGCAACTGGCGCAAAAACTCCAAGGGTTTGGGGTTGTTGCGACGATGCCCAAGGCGTTGAACTCGCTGTGGACCAAGATGGTCGGAAAGACCTGGTCCGCGTTCATGGGTGCGGTTCGAACCTACCGGCCGCGGTTGAACTTTGAGCAGGATTCGCCCACAAACCATCCGCTGGCGCTGGCTGAGCGTGTTCTCGCGTTCGATCGGGATGGCGTGATCGCGGAGGATGGATTTACGGCGTTTCTCGTTGAGCAGGCTTACGTGTACGCAGCAACCAAGGTGGTTGACTGGCGGCCGTGCCTTTTCTATGCGGACGCGTTGCAGCGTGACGCGGAGCTTGCCCGCTCGCGTGCGAAGGACGATGGGGATTGGAAGCAGCTTTATGAGCGGGAGATCGCTGCACTGAAGGAGCGAGCGGAAGAAGCTGAAGGGTTGGCCACAAGCTACGCGCAGGATGTGGACGCGATCACCAATCAGCTCGAGGGGGCGAATGAGGAGAACCACAAGCTGAGTGTCTACATCGACACGCTTCGCGCGCAGTTGGAGGCCAAGAACGGTCAGTCGCCTGACGCCGCGGTGACCTTCCCCGATAACTACGACGACCTCCCGCAATGGGTTGATAAAAATCTCACGGGCCGGTTGTTGCTTCACGCGCGTGCTGTTCGCGGGCTCAAGGACGCGAGCTATGAAGACGTCGAGCTCGTGTACAAGGCCCTGCTCGCCCTTGCCAACGAGTACCGGAGCATGCGGCTCCGCACCGCCGACGATGAGGCACCCAAGGTCGCTTGGGAAAGGAAGCTCGGTGAACTGGAGCTTAAGTACGAGGGCTCCATCACCCGGGAGCGGGCAGGCGAGCAGGGGGAGATGTACTTCGTGAAGTATCCGCTCGGATCAGGGACGAACCGATTCCTTGACATGCATCTCCGTAAGGGCAAGACCAAGGACGACAAGTTGTGTCTCGCGATCTACTTCTTCTGGGATGAGGACAGGCGGCTGGTGGTGGTCGGCTGGCTGCCCGGACACCTCGACAACAGGTTGACTTGAACATGCCCGAAACCACTAACCACATTCCCCTGCTGCTGGAGGACCACATCTCGCAGGTCCCCGCACTCCAGTTGCTCCAGAATCTGGGGTATCGGTATCTCTCGCCCGAAGAGGCGATGGAGTATCGCGGTCGCCGCACATCCTCGGTGTTGCTGGAGGGCGTGCTTGCCGAGCAACTGCGGGCGATCAACCGCATCCGCTTCAAGGGCCAGACCTACCCGTTTTCCGAGGGGAATATTCAGTCGGCAATTCAAGACCTCAAGGGTCAGGTGTTTGAGGGACTCATTCGCACCAATGAGAAGGTGTACGACCTGCTGACGCTGGGACGAAGCCTGACGCAGGTCATTGATGGTGACATGAAGAGTTTTCAGTTCAACTACGTTGACTGGAACGACTGGCGGAACAACGTGTTCCACGTGACGGAGGAGTTCCCGGTTGACCGCACCGGCAGCAGCGACACGAGGCGGCCGGATCTGGTGCTGTTTGTCAACGGCATTCCCTTTGCCGTGATTGAGTGCAAGCGGCATGTGGACCCGAGCGGCAAGCCGGAGAAGGACCCGCTGGACCAGGCGATTTCGCAGCAGATCCGCAATCAAAAGGAAGATGAGATCCCGCGGCTGTTCGTGTTCGCCCAGTTGCTGCTGGCGCTCTCACGCGGGGATGCCAAGTACGCCACGACCGGGACACCGGCGAAGTTCTGGGCGTGGTGGAAGGAAGCGGTTGATGACCAGGAACTGCGACGGATCATCAACCGGCCGCTGACGGCCGAGCAGAAGGACCGGTTGTTTGCAGGGCGGTTCGGCTACGTGCGTGAGCACTTTGATGCACTGGAAGGTGCGGGGCGGGAGCCCACCGAGCAGGATCGGGCACTGGTTGCGCTGTGCCGCCCGGAACGGCTGCTGGAGCTGACGCTGCGCTTCACGGTGTTTGATGCCGGGGAGCGGAAGGTTGCCCGGTATCAGCAGTACTTCACTGTGCGGACGATCATCGACCGGATCCGCCGCACCGACGGTGAAGGGAGGCGGGCGGGCGGTGTGGTCTGGCACACCCAGGGCAGCGGCAAGTCCCTGACCATGGTCATGCTGGGCGAGGCGATCGCGATGGAGGGGCTCGATCAGTACAAGATCGTGCTGGTGACGGATCGGGTCGACCTGGATGAGCAGATTTACAAGACCTTCGAGCATTGCGGCGGCGAGCCGATGCAGGCGACGACCGGGCGGCACCTGCTGACGCTGCTGGAGGGCGAGAAGTCGCGGATCATCACGACGGTGATCGACAAGTTTGAGGCGGCGGTTGCCGCGCGCGGCGTGTGCAACGAGAACCCCAATATCTTCGTGCTGGTTGATGAGAGCCACCGCACGCAGTACGGCACCCTTCATGCCAACATGCGCAAGGCGCTGCCCAACGCGTGCTTCATCGGCTTTACCGGCACACCGGTGATGAAGAAGGACCGCAACACGGTGGAGAAGTTCGGCGGCATTATTGAGCCGACGTACACGATCCGCGATGCGGTCAATGACAAGGCGGTTGTGCCGCTGCTGTACGAGGGCCGGCACATTGACCAGGATGTTGATCAGGACGCCATTGATGCGTGGTTCAACCGGTACACGGCGAATCTGACCGATGAGCAGGCCCTTGACCTGAAGAAGAAGTTCAGCCGCCGGCAGCAGCTCAACAAGGCGCTGCAGCGGGTCCGGGTGATTGCCTGGGACATCGGAAGGCACTTTGCTGACAACTGGAAAGGCACACCGTTTAAGGCCCAGCTTGTTGCCCCGGACAAGGCCACCGCGCTGCGGTACAAGGAGTTCCTGGACGAGTTCGGGGAGGTGACATCGGAGGTGCTGATCTCCGGGCCTGATGAGCGGGACGGTGAAGAGGATGTTCACGCGGAGAGTGTCGAGGCGGTGCAGAAGTTCTGGAAGGCCCAGATGGCCAAGTACGGCACCGAGAAGGAGTACAACCGCCAGGTCATCAACGCGTTTAAGTACTCCGAGACGCCGGAGATCATCATTGTCGTCAGCAAGCTGACGACGGGCTTTGATGCGCCGCGCAACACCGTGCTGTATCTGTGCCGCGGGATGCAGGGTCACGAGCTGCTGCAGACTATTGCGCGCGTCAACCGGCTGTATGAGGGCAAGGACTTCGGGTACATCATCGACTACTGCGGCGTGCTCAAGCGGCTGGATGATGCGCTGGATCTGTACAGCAGCCTCGAGGAGTTCAGCGAGGCGGACGTTGAGGGAGTGGTGGCGGACGTGACCGATGAGGTGCGGCGGCTGCCGCAGCGGCATTCGGACTTGTGGGACGTGTTTAAGACGGTCGCCAACAAGCGGGATCAGGAGGCGTATGAGCGGTACCTGGCCGATGAGGCCGAGCGGGTGCGGTTCTATGAGCGGCTCCGCGACTTTGGCCGGTCGCTTGCTGTAGCGCTGTCGACGGTGGAGTTCATCACCAATACGCCGGAGGCCAAGATCACCAAGTACAAGGCGGATCTGAGGTTCTTCATAGCGCTTCGGTCGGCGGTGGGGCGGCGGTACGCCGAGAAGGTCGACTTCAAGGAGTATGAGGGCAAGATCCAGAAGCTACTGGATGCGCATGTGGGCGCGGTTGATGCCCAGGTGCTGACGCCGCTGGTGAACATCTTTGATGTGGATGCGTTTGCCAAGGAGGTGGAGAAGCTGGAGACGCCATCATCCAAGGCGGACACGATTGCGTACCGCACGAAGGCGACGATCAAAGCCCGGATGGATGAGGACCCGGCGTTTTACAAGAAGTTTTCGACGATGCTGGAGGATGCGATCGCGGAGTACAAGGCAGAGCGGGTCTCCGACCTTGAGTACCTTCGCCGCGTGCAGCAGATTCAGGGCCATGTGGTGGCGCATACCGGGGATGACACGCCGGAGTCGGTGCGACACAACGAACTGC
The DNA here is from genome assembly GCA_903834785.1 of uncultured bacterium. GTDB lineage: Bacteria > Planctomycetota > Phycisphaerae > Phycisphaerales > UBA1924 > CAILKP01. The sequence continues at coordinate 1,436 of CAILKP010000133.1, read as the reverse complement.
AGCGGTCGTATTTCGGCATCCTGCGTGACGGGCTGGTCAAGCACGGCCTGGCAGCGGCTGTTGCCCGTGGTGTGGCTGCGGAGGCCGCACAGCGTGCCGATGAGATCATCCACCGTCTGCGGATCGTCAACTGGAAGAAGAACGACGATGTCAAGAACCGGATGGAGACTGAGATTGAGGACATGCTGATCGAACTTGCGGGCAAGAACGGCGTCACGCTGAGTTTCGATGAGATCGATGCGATGCTGGAGCTTGTGCTTGGTGTTGCGGGGAAGAAGGTGCCGGAGTGAGCGTGCACACACTGAGCGGCGAGCGCGCGGTGCGGTTCGGCAGCGCGGTGATTGCGTATGAGCCGGCGTGGCGCGAGCGGCGGGATGTGGAGATCACCGTTCACCCGGACCTGCGTGTGACGGTGCTGTGCCCGGCGGGGCGGTCGCCGGTGGCAGTTGATGCGGTGGTGCTTCGCAAGGCGCCCTGGATCCTTCGCCAGCAGCTGCGGTTTCAGGATCTCCATCCGCTCCCGACCGAGCCGCGATTTGTGGCGGGGGAGACCTTTCGGTATCTCGGGCGGCAGTACCGACTAAAGCTCGACGAGGGCAGTGAGCCGCGGGTGGTGCTGAGCCGCCCATACCTGCGGGTTGTTGTGCCGGACGTTCGGGACCACGCGGAGGTGGGGAAGATGATCGATCGCTGGCGACGCGCCCGTGCCGCGGCTGTGTTTGCCGAGCATGTCGAAGCGATCGTCATGCGGTGCCCGTGGCTTGGGCCGCGACCGGAGACGCTGCGGGTGCGGACAATGGCTTGCCGATGGGGCAGCTGCTCGGCATCCGGTGTCATCACGCTGAATCCGGCTCTGGTATCCGCCCACCCGTCGTGTATCGAGTACGTGGTGGCGCACGAACTGTGCCACCGGAAGGTCATGAAGCACGACCAGCGGTTCTACCGGCTGCTCGGGCGGGTGGTACCGGACTGGCAGACCCGGCGTGACCGGCTGAACAATCTGCGGTAGCACCGGAAGCCGCTGGCTCGCCTTGTCCGACCAAAAACCGAAAACGGCGTGCTCAGCCCATCGGGACTTCACACGCCGTGTGTTTGGTAATTTCGTTGAGAGCCTGCCGTCCGTCAGCCCCGCCCGTCCGCCTCACCGGCTCCCGAGCTGCTCACGCAGCCAGGCTTCGGGGAAGGCCCGACCCGGGTCGGTGACCTTGGCGATGTCGCGGTGCAGGACCACGTTCTTGGCCGGGATGTTCAGCTGGCGGCACAGGGCGCAGACGAGTTCGGCCGTGCGCTCCATATGCTTGCCGTCGAAGCCCTTGCGGTCGCCGTCGCCCACAAGGCAGATGCTGATGGCGTTCTGGTTGTACCAGTCGGCGTTGGAGCCCTTGGCGTGGTTGCCGGCTTCCTGGCGGTTCCAGCGGTAGCCCACGTAGATCTCG
>CAILKP010000132.1 GCA_903834785.1 uncultured bacterium | reverse complement strand
GGAGTTGGACCCGATGTCGATGACGCAGATCCTCATCCGCGGCTTGCCGGGTGAGACGGGTCTCTCGTCGAGGTGTGCGGATGCACTGTTTGGATGGGCAGTTCCACCGCCGTCCGGGTGAGGGTCAGCGTGCCCGGCAGCCGTCGTGGCTGCTGAGGAAGTCGAGGTTGATGCTTCGGGCGTGGGCATGAACAAACTCGAACCGAAGTTGGAAGCAGGCCAGCGTCGCCAACCCGGCTCGGGGGCGGCCTGGGCAGTTGAGAAGTCGTGTAGAGTTTACCGCCGGCGTGCCGGAGTGCACGCGGTCAAGGCAGCTTGGCGGGGGCAATCCGGCAGAATTGACACGATGGTCGAGATCGGTTTGGGGGCCGCATTCCGGACTAAGCCTCATAACCAACGGTCGGAGACCAGACTCAAAAACAAATTTCCGAACAAACACTTGACGGAATCGAATTGTACCGTACACTTACCGTGTTGGCGTGTATAGATCAGTTTGGTAGTGGGAGTTGAACATGATCAAGACCAGCCGCATCTCAGTGCTTGCCTCAGAAGGGCGGTTGTTTGACCTCCAGCACAATCGCGGATCGGGTGGCAGCCCGAGACAACTCCTTGGTGGGGGCCTCCTGCCGGCCAGAGACAGGCACCAGCGAGCAACAGCGAGCGATCCGACCGAAAATCGGAACCAGAGTGATCTGCTCGGGAGCTCGATTGCTGGCCTGACGAGGCTCTGCGAGCTCGCCTTCGCGCCAACGTCCGATATCCACATTATCGCGAGGCGAGCGGTCGACCTGTGGCATGCGACTACGGGAGTCGGTCCGCAGCGAACGGCCGCCCTGGCAGCCGCCGTGGCTCTGTATCTGGAACTCTGCCGACGCGACAGTGCTGAACGACCCGCCGGGGTGCTCACCGAATCGGACGTTGAACCGATCCTGCGAGCGGCACAACTCGCCGTGCCCCGCACAGTCCTGGAACGTCATCCGGCTCTGCGGAAGTTGATGAACAAACGGCTGCAGGTGACCGCCGCGGCGTGATCGCTGACTTCGGTCGTGCTGGCATTGCCGCCGCCGCGACTCTGGGACGACTTGTTACGTTTTCATTGGCAGGACGTGGTGGGGGCGACGGGCTTTCCTCTCGCTGAGGTGGGTTATTGTGCTCCGGTGTTGACCTGTGAGGGTGCCTTGATCGTGTGTGTTATTGACTGACCGTTGCAGGCCGCAGGGCTTGCCGCGGCTGCCGGCGTTTCCCGGCTTGCCGGGTTTGCAGGCGGTGTGATCGAATACGAACATTTAGCGTGCAGGTGGCCGATTAGGCCGCCGGGCATGCAGACGCGACGCAGGAAGTGAGTTTTGATCGACGTGTCGCACCTCGCGGCAACGGCATGGGCCGCCCGCATTGGAGTTCTGTATGCCACTGTTTTCCGCCAAGGCCACTGCCGCTCGGTGCGGCGCTGTTCTGCTGGTGCTTTCGGGCACGACTGGTGCCTTGGCACAGCTGAGTCAGCAGCCCATCGCGAGCACGGGTACGCAGGCGGCAGGTGCGCCATCGGGCGTTCGCGTCAGTTCGCTCTCGGCACCAGCGGTGACCGGCAACGGCCGCATCGGCTACATCGCGGGTCTTTCAGGGCTTGGAGTCAACGGGGCAAACAACCGCGCTGTATTTGCCGGTGGAGTTGGCCCGGGCATGTCACCGCGTCTGCTTGCGCGGATCGGTACTCGCCCGGCCGGTATGGCGGCGGGTCTGACGATCGCCTCAGTCGATGCGCCGGTGATCAACGCATCCGGCGCTGCGTTGTACACCGCGACGCTGGCCGGACGGAATGTCACAAGCATCAACAACCGCGTGCTGATGATCAGTGACTCGCGCTCGACCCGCGTGCTCGCACGGACGGGTGCGGCGGCTCTGGGAATGCCCGCCGGAACCACCATCGCCGATATCCAGTCCCCCATGATCGCGGCCTCGGGCCATCTGGCATTTACGGTCGCAGTCACGGGTACGGGCTACACGAGTGCGAACAACAGAGCAGTCTACACCATGGCCCCGTCCGGTGTGGCCGTGCCCCAAGTCGCCGTGCGGCAGGGCGGTCAGGTTGCCGGTATGGCCGACGGTGTGGTTTGGGCGAACTTTGCCACACCCGTGCTGAGCCCGACTGGTGAACTGGTGATGCTCGGATTCATGCAGGGCGCCGGCATCGACGGCACCAACGACGCGGTGATCTGGACTGGTGCTGGTCGCATCGTGGCCCGGACAGGAAGCCCGCTGCCCGGCACTGCCTTCACCCTGCGGACCTTCAGTCCTCCGTCGATCACCGGTGGCACCATCGGGTTCGTGGCCGGCTTCGATGGTGCCGGTGCGGAACTCGGTGAGTTTGGCGTTCTCAGTGAGTCTGACGGCACGCTGTCGGTCGTAGCCCGAACCGAGCAGTCCGACCCGTCGATGGATTCGGCGGCGACGTGGTTCATGTTTGGCCAGCCCGCGCTGGCTGCGGGAGGGCGAGTGGCGTTCCTCGCGACGATGGCCGGCGAGGGCGTGACCGCGGGTACGAACGACCTTGGACTGTGGGCCAGCAGTGGTACCGGCCTCACGCTCGTTGCGCGTACCGGCGGGGCGGTTCCGGGGACGACCGACGCATTCTTTGACACGATCAGCCAGCCGACCGTCTCGGCCTCCGGGCACGCTGTGTTCAGCGCAACACTGCGTGGCACGGGTATCACCACGAGCAATAACACCGCGCTGTTCGCCTGGCATGCGCGTACAGGGCTGCTGACTGTGGCACGCACCGGCCGCCCGATGCAGATCGGTGGTGCGACCCGGATCCCGGTCCAGCTCTCGACGATGATCGGCAGCGACTCGCGTCCGAACTGCCTTACGCAGGCGGGCATGCTGGTCTACTTGGTGCGAACCGCCGAGGCTTCCATTATGGTGCGGACCACGCTCCCGGCGAGCTTCGCTGACATCGCCGGTCCCGCCGGTCGTGGAGCCGACGGCGTCGTCGATCAGCACGACCTGGCCGCGTTCATCTCGGCGTTCTCTGCGGGCAGCGTTTTCGCTGATGTAACGGGTGTGACCGGCATGCAGCGTGACGGCCGTGTGACCACGGCCGACCTGCAGGCGTTCAACTCCGAGTACAACTCAATGGCGGTTTCCAGTGGTCGCTGATCGTCGGATGGTCTGGCTTACCGCGAACCGTACTGCTTGTCGTAGTACTCGCGGTACTGGCCGCTCTTGACACGGTTCCACCACTCGGTGTTGGTGCGATACCAATCGATCGTGGCTTCCAGGGCTTCGGGCCACGACGAGCGGGTTGGCTTCCAACCGAGTTCGCGTTCGATCTTGGATCCGTCGATCGCGTAACGGCGGTCATGGCCGAGGCGGTCCTGCACGTAGCGGATCGACTCGGTGCCCTTGCCCATGAGCTTGAGAATGGTGTGGGTGAGCTCCAGGTTGGAGCGTTCGTTGTTGCCGCCGATGTTGTAAACCTCTCCGGCTTGTCCACGCTCCAGAACGGTCAGCACGGCCTCGGCGTGGTCGTCGACGTGGATCCAGTCGCGGACGTTCTTCCCGTCGCCATAGAGCGGGACTTGCTTGCCCTCAAGCAGGTTGGTCACAAACAGCGGGATCACCTTCTCCGGAAACTGATAGGGGCCGAAGTTGTTCGAGCAGCGGGTGGTCACGACGTTCTGGCCGAAGGTGTGGAAGTAAGCTCGGACGAGCAGATCGCCACCGGCCTTGCTGGAGGCGTAGGGGCTGTTGGGCTCCAGCGGCATGTCCTCCCGGAAGCGGATCTCGGGCCGCTCCAGCGGGAGCGAGCCGTAAACCTCATCGGTCGACACATACACCATGCGGCCGGGCCAAGGTTTGTCGCCGCGGCGGGCGCGGCGGCAGGCATCCAGCATGGTTTGCGTGCCCAGCGTGTTGCTGACCACGAACGGGCGGGAGTCCAGGATCGAGCGATCCACGTGGCTCTCGGCCGCCATGTGAATGACGCCATCGGCCTTCTCGACCAGCGGACCAACCGTTGCCGCATCGCAGATATCCCCCTTGACGAAGGTGTAGCGAGGGTCAGACTCCAGATCGCGGAGGTTCTCGAGGTTGCCCGAGTAGCTCAGCACATCGAGGTTGGTGACCTTCCAGCCCGGACGGTTCCGCCGGACGAAGCGGATGAAGTTGGTACCGATGAATCCGGCGCCGCCGGTGATGAGGAGATGCATTGCTGGCTGTCCTGTTTGCGGTTGTCGGTGATCAGGGCTCAAGCCGGGAGAGAACGGAATCAAGATTGGTCCGCCAGTCGGTCATCGGGCCGATGATCTGTTCTGTCGGACCAAGGTCCAGAACACTGTACGCGGGACGCACCGCGGGTCTGGGGAACTCGGCGGTCGTGCAGGGCTCAACGCGGCAGGCGGGAGATGCAAACGCGGCGATCCGGGTAGCGAAGTCGAACCAGGTTGCTTCGCCGCCGTCGGTGGCGTGGAGTACGCCGCGGGCCGGGGTGGCGAGCAGGCGAAGGGTGACTTCAGCCAGATGCTCAGCCGAGGTCGGTCGTCCGCGCTGATCATCGACGACCCGGAGCGTGGGGCGGGTCTTTGCCGCACCGGCGATGGTGCGAACGAAGTTCTTCGCCCAAGGGGCATAGAGCCAGCTTGTGCGAAGGACGAGCGCATCGAGCCCGCGGCTCGCTTCAGCTGCGATGGCAGCTTCACCGGCGGCCTTGCTCCGGCCATAGGCGTTGAGCGGTGCCAGCGGTGCATCGGTCCGGTACGGGGTGGTGCCGTTGCCGGCAAAGACGTAGTCGGTGCTGTAGTGGACCAGGCGGGACCCGGCACCACGGCACAGTGCGGCCAGTTCGCCAACTCCGGTCCCGTTGAGTGCCGTTGCGGCTGCTTCGCTCGCCTCAGCACCGTCGACATCTGTCCAGGCCGCGCAGTTGATGACCGTTGAGATGCCGCCGAGATGGGCGCGGACGGAGTCGGGCCGGAGCAGGTCGAGTTCAGCCCGGGGTGGCGCGCGAAACGCCATCCCGCGGGCGGCAAGGGCCTGCCTCATAGCGCGGCCCAGCATGCCGCCGGCACCGATGATCAGGATGGTGGAGTTGTCCACGCCGTGTCTCCGTGTGTGCAGGGCAGCGACTCGCCGTCAGCCGTGGCGGACGCCCCACGGGAAGCCGGTCACGCTGTCATGGGCCCGGCGATCTTCATCGGGTTGGGCCGGGTTGTACGCGTGGGTGACGTAGTAGAGCAATCCGGCCTGGGTGTCGCCCACGGTTGCAACGCCGTGCCAGAGCGGCGGCGGGATGATCAGCACGCCCGGCTTCTTCTCACCGATGATCTGCAGCCAGGCCTTGCCGTCGGTCTCGCGAAAGATGCCGGCCTTGAGGTGGCCGACCAGCCCGATCCAAAAATCGGTCTGAAGCTGGTGGCGGTGCCATGCCTTGACGACGCCGGGGTACTGCACTGAGAAGTTGACCTGACCCTGATGCGTCATCACGCCCTGCAACTGGTTCATCAGCGACCAGCCGCGGTCGTCGGCGTGGACGGTGGCGGGAACGAAGATGGGCTCATTGGCCTCGATCGCGGCGGCGTGGGCAGCGGCGAGCGAACCGGTCATGGTGCGAGGAGTCTGGGGCTGCATGCGGGATCCGTCAAGGAGGACAGGCGGAAGGGCTGGCGGAGGCGGATTGGTACAGGGCAGTGGGGGGGCAGGCTGGCTTAGTGCTTCGCGGCGGCTCGTGCGGCGGCCAGATCAGCGTGATTGGCACCACCCTGTGCGACGAAGGTGCTGGCGCGATGCAGGCTCTCAAAGGTGCCCGCATCGGTCCACCAGCCCTCGAGAATGTCGTGCGTGAGCTCGCCGCGGGAGAGGTACTCGTTATTGACGTCGGTGATCTCGAGCTCGCCGCGTTTGCTGGGCTGCAGCGTCTTGCAGATGTCAAACACCCGGTTGTCGTAGAAGTAGATGCCGGTGACGGCGTAGTTGCTCGGCGGGTTCTCCGGTTTCTCAATGATGCCGGTGATCCGGGCGGTCGGCCCGTCGCCATCGAGTGCCACGACGCCGAAACGCTGGGGATCGGGAACTTCCTTGAGCAGGATCTTGGCGCCGGCCTTCTGAGTGAAGAAGTCACCGGCAGCGCGGCGGATGTTTCCCTCAACGATGTTGTCGCCCAGGATGACGCAGATCTTCTCGCCATCAGCGAAGTCCTCGGCGAGCTTGAGGGCATCAGCGATGCCGCCCTCGCCTTCCTGGTAGGCGTACTCAAGGTGCTGCAGACCGAGGTGCTTGCCGTTCTTGAGCAGGTTGAGGAAGTCGCCGGCGTAGGTGCCGCCGGTGACGATGAGCACGTCGGTGATGCCCGCGTTGACCATGCACTGGATCGGGTAGTAGATCATCGGCCGGTCGTAGACCGGGAGCAGGTGCTTGTTGGTGACCAATGTGAGCGGGCGAAGGCGAGAGCCGAGGCCGCCGGCGAGGATGATGCCTTTCATGGAAAACTCCGGGAGAGCAAAGACTGCGAACCAAGGGAGACAGTACGGGCGAGAGGTTAGGAACCGATAACCCGCGTGCTGTGTGAGCGGAATCTGAAGGTTGCGGTAGAGCGTGTGCCCGGGTAATCTCGGCTGATTGCCGCCGCGGCGGTGATGTGAAGGTCTGGGTGGATCAGTGCAGGGCGACACATCCGGGCGGGCAGGTCCGATTACGGGTGGGACGGTTTCAATGGTGACAGGAAGCGTGCAAAGAAAAACGCAGGCCCGTTGGGGCCTGCGTTCGGGGAGATCATTGGACGGCCCTTGAAGACCGCGTCAGAGATCAGGCGTTGGCGAGGCGACGGCGACGGATATAGCCGAGACCGATGACGCCAGCGAGGGTGCCCAAGCCGGCGAAGGCGGCCGGGGGGAGGGGAACGATCGTGAGCTGGTCCTGACGGAAGCCGCTGTAGACGCCGGTCTGAGCGTTGTAGTTGGACCAGAGGCGAAGCACGCGAACGCCGCCGAGGCCGGTCTGGTTGGTGGTGGCCCAGTTGATCATGGCCTGAGCCCGAGCGGTGATGGTGAGCGGGTTGGCGGGAGTGATCTCGCCCTCGATCGACCAGATCGCGAGCTGGAGGTCAGTCGCCTCTGCGGCGCTATCAACGACCACACTGCCGAAGCTGCCACCCAGGTTCATGGCCGTTCCGGCGCGGAACGTGCGATAGAGGAGTGCGGTGGCATTGCTGATCGGGTCGACACCGCCCTGCTGACCGCTGAAGCCACCACCGTTGGAGGAACCGGAAATCTGAGCAAAGGAGTTACCCGTCGGCAGGTTCTCCGTGCGCTCAATGCAGAACGAGACAAAGCCGTTGGTCAGGCGGTTGTTATCCGCGTTGTTCGCGCCAAGCGTGTGCGTCTGTGAGCCCATTAGGCCAACAGTGCCGCTGACGTACGTGAAGAGGAAGCCGCCGCCACCATTGGCGCCATTGCCGTAGCCGGACGGGCTGTAGCTGGCAGAGACAACACCGTCAGCCATCGCCTGACCGGCGAGGGCCAGAACGGCCATACATGCGATCGAACCAAACTTGTGGGTCATCATCATTCTCCTAAAAAGGAAGGACCAAAAACAGCAGGACACTCCCTGCCTGGGAACGTGGGAAGAAAACCTGAGATGTGGATACTGGCGATCTCTCGATCCCGTCCAATACGCACTCTCATCGTATCCATATTACCACATTTTCGCAACATCTGTCAAGTTAAACCCCAGTACATTTACGTATTTGTCCTAAACCTGTGGTTTTTACTGGCCAACCGCTGAAATGTCCTGGCCCGCTTCGGGGGGGGCGGCAGACGTCAGCGTCCGATCCGGAGTGTGGTCGGTGGGCAAAAAGCTGACAAGCGGAAGTGACGGTCACTTCCGTCTGCCCAACCGGGGAGGAGTCGATTTCATGTCTTAGGTGTAGTGCTTTCGAGCCGTCGCCCGTCCAGACTTACCGACGCGAGAAGCGACGGGCGGCTGCGGCGGATGCCAGGCCAAGAAGACCAGCGAGAACCGGCGCCGGGAGCGGAACCGAGGTCGGGTCAGCGCTCTCGCCTGAGCCGGATGATGGGTTCACGGTGTTGATCCACGGCTGCTTGCTCGACAAAAGCGGCAGGTTGCCAAGAGTGTGCTCATCCATGCCGGTCAGCGAAAACGGGCGGCCTGATGGTAACGAATCCCGAAACCCGGGGCTGAAGCCCGCGGGCGGCTCCGTCAGGTTGGACGGCAGAGGGTGACCATTGCCAGTTGAGAAAATCGCAACAGGAGTGTCGGCCTCGGTGGCGAACGCTGGGATAGATCCGATAACCGATTGCGGCACGCGGCTCGATTCCTCTCGACTGAGCGATGTGGAATCCGCCGTGGATAGGGATGCTGTGGCAAGGATGGTCAGTGAGGCGATGCTGAGTGTGCGGTTCATGGTGTAGTCCGTCCCCCAAAAAGATCTCTGAAGCTGTTGTGGCTAAACATCCCTGCCTGGAGGGTCTCTGAGTGACCAAGGCTCCGAGCTTTCCACTAACAAGTATCCGGAGCTCAACTCGTGATTTCATCTCCTTGGGTTCGGATTGCAGAATTCGGCAAAGAACTAGGGAAATACATAGTCCTATAACCTGAACCGATCGCTCACTGTGTGCCGAAGAGGCGCAAAAACGAAAGAGGGCCGCTGGAAGCGGCCCTCTTTCGATTCTAGGTTCGCAGTTTGATCGGCCTGGGCGCGGCTCCTGCCCCTGTGGGCCGGAGCGGTCGCTACTTTCCTGCCATCAGGATTTCCAAGGTGTCGGCCAGCTGCTTGAGCCGCTTGGCTGAGACGTTGCCCGCGAGTTTGGCAGCGGCATCGGCATCCGAGGCCAGGCGGGCGGCTTCCTTGCGTTCCTCGGGTGAGCCCTGGGCGAGTGCCGCGGCGAGGCCGATCTTGGAGTTGATGGACTCGGGGTCGAGCTTCAGCGCCCTGCGGTAGGCGTCAACCGCCGACTTCTGATCCTTCATGCCGGCACTGACGGCACCAAGCGTTTCGATGAACGCGACGAGCTCGGCGGCTTTGACCGCATCCTCGGCCAGTGCCTTGGCTCGCGGGAGCGAGTCGGCCTTGCCGGTCACAACAGACTGCTGAAGCAGAATGAACGCGAGGTTGTTCTTGACAACCGCGAGGCCGAAGCCCGTGGGCACCTGGGGTGATGCGAGGTGCTGCTCGTAGAGCTTTGCGGCACTTTCAAGATCCCCGAGCCGCTCGGCGAGTGAGGCGGTGTCGATGACGGCGCCGGCGGGGAGATCCTTGGTAGTAACCAGACGGGCAAGGGTGGAGGCCGCTTCGGCTCGGGCACTGTCGCGGCCGGCCGTGTTCCCCTTGCGGTCGGCTGACTCTGTGGCGATAGTCTGCGCACGAAGCTTGATCAGCTGGCCCGGGATTGAGGCCGGCTCACGCTGCAGCACGGACTCGGCAGCAGCGGCGGAACGGTTGGCAAGCGTTGCGGGCTCATTGTTCAGACGGCTGGCGAGTTCGGCCCAGGTGTCGGCAACGGCGAGCTGATCAGCGGTGGAAGTGGGGTCGCTCTTGGAGATGATCTCGGTCATCCAGGTTTCGGCCTGCTTGGCATCTGCAATCAGCGAAGCGACCGCGGGGAGTGCGATCCGCGTGCGAACGACTGCCGACGTGGAGAGATAGGGTGCAACAAGGCGGAGTGCGCCGGCGCCCTCGTTCTGCGTGATCCCCGCGCGGACGCGGATGTTCAGCACACCTAGAGAAAGCGAATCATCGTCGGGTATGGATGCTGGAAGCTGGTAGTAGCGAACCGAATCAACCGCGAGCGAGGGCCGACCGCGGGTGAGCTGGGCTTCGGCCAGGGCGAGATCCGCCGCGGGTTGACGGGAGAGCGTGCTCCACGCTGTAGCGGTGAGCAGCGCGTCGTCGATCCGGCCAGCCCGCATGAGAACACGGGTTGCCTGTTCCTGGACAGCTACATCACCGGGAAAGCGATCAGCGGCGGCTTTGAGGATCTGAGCGGCCATGTCGACCCGTGGCTCGGGCTTGAGTTCAAGGAGCCGGCGGGCAACCAGAAGCTGAGTGGCTGAGTCATCGACGAACTCGGCGGCGAGTTTGCGAAGCGACTCGGCCGAGTCGAGCGACTTGTTCTCGCGGGCCTTCATCAGGCCGCGGAGGACCTCAGCCCGCTGAGCGAGGACGGGGCTGGGGTGCTTGGCGAGGGCATCCGCCAGCGGCAGGAGGTTGGCGGTTGACTCGTCCTGACCGGCCAGGCGGATCTGCTGGAGCAAGACTTCCAGGTCAGGGTTCGCCGGGTGGCGTTTGAGAGCGTCGCGGACGACAGCCTCGGCCTTGGGCGCTTCGCCGGGACGGGAGAAGTGGAAGCGGGCGAGTGCCAGCGAAGTTCGCGGGTCATCGGGGGCGGCGCCTGCCGCGGCGGTGTATTGATCGAGTGCGACCTTCGGGTCGGGGTTCGACGAGGCGAATGCGCCGAGAGTCAGTGCCCGATCAGCCTCGGAGATCTCCGGCGATTGGAGCTTGCTGAGGACCGAGGCGACGCCAGCGTTATCGCCAAGCTGCTGGAGCGCCAAAGCGGTGGAGAGGATGAGATTGGGGTTGTTCAGCGGCTGCTGCGTCAGGAGCTGGTAGGTTTCCAGGGCTTCGCGGTCGCGACGGAGCGAGCGGAGCAGGCTGCCCCTTCGGCTGAGCAGTGAGGTGAAGGCGGCGGTGTCCTGCGCGGACCGGACTTCCGGCAGAAGAATGTCGATACCGCGAAGGGCGGCCTCGAACTGGCGGACCGAGGCAAGCTGGTCAATCGCTGCGCTGCGGTCGGCCGCGGCGGCCTTCTGGTCCAGGGTGAGCTTGGTCAGCTCGGCCGTGGCTTCCGGGAGCTGGCCCTGCCGACGGAGAATGTCGGCCAGTCGCAGGACGATCGGCCCCTGATTGGGGGCCAGCGGTGCAGCGGCCTTGAGCTGTTCGATTGCACCGGTGTAATCCGCCGCGTACTTGACGGTGGCGGTGGGTGAGGATTCCAGCAGAAGCGTTTCCACCAAGGCAAGACGAATATCAAGCCGATTGGGTGCTTCAGTGATCAGGCCTCGCAGGAGGGCGGTAGCCTCGGACTTGTCGCGGGCTGAAGGGGAGCGGGTTTCGGAGCGGAATGTCAGAGCGCGTGCTTTGGTAAAGCGAATGGCAACTGAGGGCTTCTCGGCATCCGAGCCACCGAGCTCGATCAGGCGAGCGGCGATCTGATCGACGAACGCAGCATCGGCGAGTGGCGCGTAGGCCTGGATGGCACCGATGTGCAGGGGCAGTGAGTTCGGATAGTCTTTGAGGGCCGTTTTCCAGGCGGTCAGGGCCTCGGGTGCACCGACCGAGTCGAGGAACTGGGCGCGAACCGCGGCGGCTTCGGGTTTGCGATCAACCGGGCTGGCCGCCAGGTTGTCATCGAGCAGCTTGAGTGCCGCGGCGCGACCCTTGCCCCCGGTGTCCAAGCGGACAGCCTGCTCGAAGATGGAGGCGGCATCGCCTCCGACCTTGCCAGCGGTGGCGGCGAGCGCGGACTCGATACCCAGCGATGTGCGGAGGTTGATCGCGCTGAGCCGGCGCGCCAGATCGGCATCGAGCAGGCCTGGTTCGCGGATGATCTCATTGGCCAAGGCGACCGCTTCGGTGCGCTGGTTGCCGGCGACGAGCAGGGCGACGCGTGTCGGGGCCAGGAGCCGGCGCAGGGCCAGCTTGTCCTGCGGCTTCTGTGCTGCCTGGTCGAGCGAGGTGGCGATCTGGTCAAGTCGTGCGAGGATGTCCGCCGGACTGCTCAGGAGCTTCTGGCCGGACGCATCGGGGATGGAAACACTGCGGCCCGCCTCGATGATGGCGGCGTTGGTGCGAAGCAGCGCGAGTTGGAACGCTGGGGAATCGATCATGCGCGGCAGGGCTTGGCTCAGGACCGTGCTGGCCTGATCGAGTTGACCCTCATCGAGCAGCGTCTCAGCGAGGCGCACGGTCGGGATCGCCCACCCCGCGGCCAGAGGCGACTTCTCGATGGATCGCCACGTTTCACGAGCTTCGTCACGACGGGCGAGGCGGAGGAGCGTTTCGCCGCGGAAGTACGTGAAAACGGGCTCGACGGCGACGTCCTTGGGAGAGTTGAACTCCTTGAGGGCATTGTCGACCTCGAGGAGAGCCGCCTTAGGCTCTGGAGTCTGGAGTTCGGCGGTAAGCAGCTTGGACCAGCCGCGGGCGAGGTAGTCGCGGTTGCGGGTGCTGAGGGTTGCGAGGATGGCCTTGGCCTGATCGAGCTTGCCGGAGTCGCGCAGCGACAGGGCGATGAAGCCGAGGATGTCGCTGGGCTCCTTGGAGGTCGCGGCGTCGGCCATCGGGAAGCTGGTGAGTAACTCTGCACTGCGGCCGGTCATCCAGAGGCGGCGGGCCAGGAGGCGGCGGGCATCGGCGTCCTTGAGGCGTGTGGCGGCGTCCTGAAGGACCAGGATGGCATGGCGAGGCATGCCGAAGGTGTCAAAGGCGGAGACAAGCTGTCCGGCGAACTGAGTTTCTGTGTAGGTTGGCTCAGCGACTCGCTTGGCGGCATTGATGTCGATGCCTGCGGCCGAGCCGAGGACGTTCATGAAAGTTGCCGGTGCGACCTGTTTGCCCGCACGGGCGAGGGCGGTCTGCTCAAGGAGAGCGAAACGGCCGTCACCAGATTTGCGAGCGGCCATCGCAGAAGCGAGATCGGCGGCTTCCTGGTTTCGCCCAGCATCGAGCAGACTTGAGACGCGAATCAGTGTGACGCGATAGTTCTCGGGATCGAGTTCCGCCACTCGCTTGCTCAGCGAGTCGATGATCGCCGCCTGCTTGGTGTCCTTTGCTGCGGCGCGGGCAACGATCTCCTCAAGCATGAACTCCAGGTGTGAGGCTGTGGCCGCGGCAGGATCGGCCGGTCGCTGGCGAGTGCAGAGGTCCCGCGCTTCGGGGAACTTGCCGATTGTGTTCCAGAGCCGGACGAGCTTGAGGGCGGTTACCGGATCCTTCTCATCAAGGGTCAGTGCGCGGTTGTAGAAGTCCGCGGCGGCGACGATGTGCCGACCGTTGGGTTCTTCCACCTTCTCACGGGTTTCGGCGAACGCCAGCCAGGCCTCGCGGTCCTTGTCATTGCGGCGGAGGTAGCCTGCGAGCGGTTCGAGTGCTGCGGCGTAGTCGGCCTGCTTGAAAGCGCCCATGCCGTCGGCCCGGAGCTGCTGGGTGCGACGCTCCTTCTGCCATGAGCGGACAAAGAGGAATGAAAAGGCCGAGACGACCAGAAGCACGACGACCACCGCCAGAAGGAGCAGGCGGCGGGCTGTCTTGGGTTTGAGTTTCATGAGCGCATAACCCTCTTGAGCACGAGCAGGACCGTCTTCCAGATGATCCAGAGATCCAGCAGGATCGACTCGTTCTCAACGTATTCTATGTCGTACTTGATCCACTCCTGAAAGTCCGTGCCTTCGGCGCGGGTCCGGCGGATCTGCCAGAGACCGGTGACGCCGGGGCGGACGCTCAGACGCGCTTCGCGCCAGGCGGGGCAGTACTGGTTTTCCTTGAACGGGCTCGGGCGGGGGCCGACGATGGACATGTCGCCCTTGAGCACGTTGATGAACTGGGGGAGTTCATCGAACTGGAAGTCTCGCAGCACGCGGCCGACGCGGGTGAGTCGAGGATCGTCGGGGATGAAGAACTGAGGACCGTCGGCCTTGTTGGCCGAAGCGAGTTGTGCCTTGATCTTCTCGGCGTCCCGTCGCATGGAGCGGAACTTCAGGCAGCCGAATCGCCTGCCGCCGATGGTTTCGCGCTGGTGGCTGAAGAAGATCGGCAGGCCGTCCTCGATCCAGACGGCAAAGGCGATGATGGGGTACAGAGGCAGTGTGAAGAGGAGCACGAACAGGGCAAAGGCGATGTCGAAGGCACGCTTGAAGGGGCGGCTGACGACCTTGGCCTGCTGGACCGCTGCCAGTGACTCGGCGATCGGCTCGAGGGTGAGCCATTCGACGGGCGCGGGTGTGGGGGTCTTGGTGGGGTCATCCCAGAGCACGGCAGGACCGACGGCGGGTTGATCAGCTGGCAGTGAGCGGCCTGCACCGATCCAGAGCGGACCGCTTGCTGCCGCAGGGACGGCGCTCTCGGGTCCCTGGACAGACCAGATGTCGGTGCCGATGCTGGTGATGCCGCTGATGGTGGTATCCGGGCGGCGCCAGCGGCGGACGAGTTCGCGAAGGAACAGTGCGGAGTCCTCGGGGGAATCGGCACTGAAGATACGTCCGGTCAGGCGGGCGGCGTAGCGGGCGGACGGTTTGAGGATGCCGCGGAGCCGCTGCCACGCCGTGGTGTCGTCGGGTGCGGCCTGCCAGACGCGGACGATCTCGGGGTCACTGGTCAGACCGACGCGGAGGGTGCGAGCGCCGGTGCCGCCATAGATCCGCTCGAACCGCTCGAAGCGGCCATCAGGCGAGGAATGGACGACCTCGGAGAACTCGTCCTTGCTGGGGTCGACCAGGCGGACGGCGACCAGATCCGGCGTGAGCCAACTGATGGTGTCCAGCAGGGAAGCGGGACGGAAAATAGTCAGTGCGCCGTGGCTGGTCAGCAGATAGAGCTCTGCGTGGGGCACGATGGCGGAGGGTTCACCCGGGCGGACGACCTGCACGCCGCGGGAGGCCCAGAAGCGGTCGTGAAGATCCGTCGGGGTCAGCCCCCAGATCGTCGATGGAGGGGCTGCCTGCGGAGAGGGTTGGGTGCTAGTTTCAGTGTCGGTCAAGGAGATTCTCACCTGCGTGCATCGATGGCGACGCGTCGCGCAAGGGTACCGAGTCGTTCAAAGCCGGGGGCTGCCTCGGGGGGCGGGCTCTTGGCAGCGGCCTCGGCGGCGGAGCGGATGGAGCGGAAGGACGCGTTGACGGTGGTGGAGCGCTTGAAGTCGGTGGTGTGTGCGCGGTTGAAGACGACACCGGCGATACGGGCACCGATCTGCTGAAGGTGACGTGAGGTTTCCTGCATGTAGGAGCCCTGCTGGCCGCGGCCGACGACGATGACGACACCATCGGCGAGCGTAGCGGCAAGGTTGGCTTCGAGGCTGCCGAGGATCGGCCCGGTATCGACGATAATGGTGTCGAATTGGGTGCGGAGCGACCCCAAGAGGTTGTCCAGCGATTTGCGAGATATGCGGGGGGCACAACTGGCGTCGTCGTTCCCGGCGGGAATGAGAC
This sequence comes from uncultured bacterium, assembly GCA_903834785.1. Taxonomy (GTDB): domain Bacteria; phylum Planctomycetota; class Phycisphaerae; order Phycisphaerales; family UBA1924; genus CAILKP01. Next base: position 25,313 of record CAILKP010000132.1, on the reverse strand, counting down.
TCAGGCCGCTGACGGCGGTGTCCACGATCAGATCGGTGAGGTCGCCATCGACGAGCTTGTGCCCGATGCCGCGTGAGCGGGAAAGGCCGAGCTGCGAGGTCAGACCGTGGCCGATAAGATCAAAGTCAACCAGGAGGACGCGAGCACCGGAAGCCGTGAACGAGACCGCGAGCGAAAGAGAGAGACTTGTCTTGCCGTCGCCGGAGGTGGGGCTGGTGACAAGGTAGATCTGGTGGGGCGCGTTGGAGAGCTGGAGGCGGGAGCGGATGTGGTGAACGGAGTGGACAGCGGCAGCGACCTGCTCGGGGTCATCGGTGGTGGTGGGCAGGTCGGGCAGGATGCCGAGCAGCCGCGAAGTGCCAAGTTCGTCGTCGGCCTGATCGGCATAGCGGAAGCGGCGATCAAGCAGACCGAGCAGGAAGAGAATGGCGACAGGAAGCCCGCCGCCGGCGATCAGGCCGAGTGCGGCGAACTTCTTTCGCGGATCGGCGTTGAGAATCTGGGGAACTTCTCCCTTGTCGGGAATGTTCGCTTCAACGCGGCCGATCTGCTTCTCGACGGCGGTGTCGAGTGCCATCTTCTCGAGGCGGCTGTTGACAGCTTCCAGTTCAGTGTCGGCGTCCTTGAGCTGTGTCTGCATCAGCACGATGCGGTCACGGTCGCTGTTGACGCGTGCCAGGGCCGCGGCGAGCGTTTCGGCCTGTGTACTGAGATTTCGGAAGGCGAGCTTCTGCTCGGCGACCGTCTGGACCGGTGCCGCGGCGCCGGGTGCGGGTGCGGCGGCGGTGGCGGCTTTGGGGTTGGCGTTCCACGCCTCAACTCGGGCGGAGAGTTCCTTCTCCACGGCATCGAGTTCGATCTCGGCACGGACACGCTCGGGGTGCTGAGGCAGGCGGCCTTTGGCGATCAGCAGGTCCAGGTTTCGAGCTGCGCGGTTGCGGGTCTCGAAAATCTGAGCGATGTCTCGGTCGAGGAGGGCGAGCTCCTCAGCGGTCTTGGGCTGGGCCGCCGGGGCCGGGGCGGTTCCGGGCTGCTGGTCCTCGGCGGCATCCTTCTTCTCCGGATCGACGCCGCGTTCGAGCAGCGCAAAGCGCATGACGGCGAGGCGGTCCTTGAGGTCGAAATGCTGCTTGCTCAACCGGTCGCTGAGCTGGAGGAAGTCATCGCTTCCGTGGTCGCGGGCGAATTCCTTGCGGGCGAAATCGATGTTGGTCTGGAGCTTGCGTTTGTCTTCGGTCAGTTTGGCCTGCTTATCTCGGAGGACCTGCGTCTGGGCGAGTTTGGCTTTCTCGGTTCCCTGATCACCGTAGATGTTCTGATAGGCGATCACCGTCTGACGCAGACCCTGCAGGGCGGCCTCTGCCTTTTCGTCGGTGAACGAGACCAGGATCAGATCCTGAGCGCCGGGGGCGGTTGTGACGGTGATGCTGGACTTGAAGTCCAGCATTGCCTCGGGCGTGCGTGGCCGCTTGAAGGCCCGCCATTCCTCAGAGTTCATGGCCTGCTGGATCACCCGATCATCCTGCAGCAGTCGGACCTGCTTGTTCACGAAGTTCGTGAACATGGGCATGATGTTGGTCTGGTCGCTGGTTGCAGTGACGATTGTGGAGCGGACATCCAGCCAGCCTTCGGAGCGATACTTGGGAGTCGGGAAAAGATAACCCGCAGCGGCACCTCCGAGTCCGAAAACTCCGGCGAGAATGCCGGCAAGCAGATAGCGGCCGCGGAGATTGCGGTGAATGAGCTTGACGATGTTGACCTGCTGCTGGTCGGCAGGCGCGGCGGTCTCCAGCCCGGGAAACCTCGGGACAGGGACCTGTTCGGCCGGAATTGCGCGATCAGTGGACATCAGCGGCTCCATTTCGGGTCGGAGAGCAGATCGACCACCGGGGACAACGGGTCGAGGAGGCTTTGAACGATCACGGCCTCCTGTTCCGCGGTGTAGCGGCTGGACGGGTTGGTCAGTACGACCTGGAACTGGGCGGCACCGAACGGACGGGCGGTGTAATCCGCCGCGGCACGTCGGATGGCGTCCATATCGGTCGGCAAGCCCTTGCCCGGCATGGCAAAGAAGTTGTAAACGACCAGTGTCCGCTCGCGGTCAAACCCGGAGCGTTTAAACTCGTACCGGGTAGCTCGGAGCGGGCGATCGGCGACGGTGAGCGTGACGATGCGGCGTTCATCGGCAGACTCGGTCCAGCCCTGACCGGGGTAGCAGATGGGGGGGTAGTGGCCGGCCATGTCGCGGGTGTCACGACACTGAACGACCACGAGGCTGGCTTGTTGACCGGTTTCGCGGTTGGAGTAGGACCGAGAAACGATCGCATTGGGCTTGAGCAGGGCCTGCGCGCTGGTCGGAACGGCGATGTCGGAGCCCTGCCACGGGCCGAACTGGCTCGGGATCGAGCGGATCGCATTGGCGGCCTCAGCGTGGAAGGGTGAAGCATCCGCTGCGGAGGGCCTGTAGGCGAACTCCGTGGCCATGAGACCGACGATGGCCATGCCACTGACCAGGGACAGGTATCGTTGAATCTTGAGCAAGTGGACTCCTCCAACCTATTGGTAGGCAAGTGTGAAGCGCGTGACCGGGATGAGCGCCCATCTCAGGACCGAGGAGAGGGCCAGGAGCAGGCCGAAAGCGATGGGGACCATGAGCCAGCCGCTGACATCGTGGAAGAAGTCAGCGACGTCTGTGGTGGAGTAACCGTAGAGCAGAACCGTGGGGACCAGACGGATAACGTTGCACAGCAGGGCGGCCAGCGGGCTGCCGATCAGCACGAGGGCGCGGGCGTAGTTTTTCAAGGGAATGCTGAACGCAAATGCATAGGAGACCAGCACCAGGGCGAGGACCATGCGCATGCCGTTGCAGGCCTCGGCGACGGCGACATCGCGGCCGTTGATGCTCAGCAGGTTCGTGGCACGATCGATCGGGATGCCGATTGTTTCAAGCACAATCTGGGTGGAGTAGGCGGTGGCGGTCTGAAGCGGACCGGAGATCATGTGGCGGATGGTGCCGGGAACGGGGATGAGGAACGCCAGCACCGCGAATGCGGGAAAGAGCCGCAGCAGGGTGTTGATGCCGAAGCCCGACACAATGGCGCCGACCAGACACACGACGGCGCCGGCGTGCCAGGCGGACTGCGTTGTGTGGTGGAATCCGTAATAGGACATTCCCCAGCCAAGGAGCATGATGGCCGGCCCGAACAGTGTGCCCGTCGGGTTGAGGTGGCGGAGCCGGCTGCGGCGGACCCACGCCATCCACGGCGCGACAACTGTGACGAGCAGGATGTGGCTCTGTTCCTCATCACCCATGCCGATGGCGAAGATGTCGGCCCAGATCTCACGGGTGGTGAGGATCGTTAGCAGGACCAGCACCACCCAGAGCGAGAGCATGACCGGGCTCGTGAAGATCGTGCCGGCTCGAGGTCGCGATAGAGGAGGAGCGGAGGACATGTGATTACTCGTTTTCAGATCCGATCAGACGATCGAAGACCGACTCGCCGGCATCGACCACGCCCGAGGGGCCTACCAGGCAACGGACAACGACGGCACCCGCACCGACGCGGCCACCGGCCAGGACAACCGAATCGTGGAGGCGGGCGGTTTCGTGCACTTGTGCGCCAGCCTCGGTAATGACAAAGGTGGACCGCCAGTCCTCGGCATTGCGGGGCAGTGGCGAAGGGCTGGCGGCAGCGCGAAGGGCGTGGATGTAGCTGGCCAGAGACCGGATGGACGCCGGGGTGGAGAGGCCGCCGCGGATGACGCGAACATCGAACTTCTTGGCAAGCTGCGGGAGGACCTGTTCCTTCAGGTCGGCAAAGCCGTTGTGGCTGACGCTGGCGAGCACGCCGCAGCGCAGGAGCAGGAAGCCGGTCGGTGCTCCTGCGGCATCGGCGTGGATCACGATGTCTGCCCCGGGCGAGCTCAGGAGCTTGAGCACGTCGGAGAGCTTGCCGCGGGGCAGGGCATGGCCGGGAGCGATGAGGACGTGACTCTCGGGCGCGAAACCCAGCAGAGCATCGCGGAGAGCACCGCCGGAGCCTCGGGGCTCGTTGACATCCATGCGAATGGATGTGGTGGAATCGGCCGCGAAGCTCTTGGGCTGACCGGCAATGGAGTTGGCGGTCACCAGCAGCGGGAGTGCTGGTGTGCTTAGATCGGAACGCAGCTCCTCCGCGGCTTCGCGCCAGGCGCTTGCGAGCGTGTAATCCGGGCGGAGCGGCAGATCAACCAGCGGACGGCTGGCGGTGCGGGCAAGTTCGGTCTGTCGGACCGAGCCGGCGAGGATCACCAGAGCGGCCGGGCATAGGTTTTCGTTGGTGAGCGGGGGCAAGGTGGCGGAACTCGCGGTGCTTGGGAAGGCAGGTTCAAGGGGCATGGCTGCGCTGAGGGACTATCGCGGAGGAGTGGTCGACGGACTGACGGTAGCGGCGGCGGGGCCGTCAGCCCTTCGGAGGCCCTCCACAGCAGACTTGGCAAACAGGTACGCGGCAAAGGGAAGGCCGTCGATCAGGTAACGCTTGGCAAGTCGACGCGGTTCTTGGAAGAGCCGGTGGGACCACTCCAGTCCGACACGCCGCATCCAGACCGGTGCTCGCTGAACCTCACCGGCGACGAAGCTGAACGTGATGCCGATGCCCAGAAACCATGCCGCCGGGAGCTGATTGCGAAGGTGCAAGATGAGGTGCTCTTGCTTGGGAGAGCCCAGGGCGACGAGTACGATGTTGGGCCGTGCGGCGATAAGGGACCGCGTGAGCAACTCAAGCTTCTCCGGGTCTTTCTCGAAACCAAATTCCGGACAAGCGATGCCAGCGATCCTGAGCTTCGGGTGCTTGGCTGTCAGGATCTCAGCGGTTTTCTCTGCCGCACCGGGGTTGCCGCCGAGCAGGAAGATGGAGGCGCCCTGCTCGGCAGCCTTGGCCACAAGCCGGAAGATCAGATCTGATCCCGCGACACGCTCGGGCAGCGGCGTGCGGCGAAGGCGACTGGCCCAGACCAGCGGCATCCCGTCGGCCAGCCTCAACGTGCTCTGGTCGTACAGCGCCCGGAAGCCCGGATCTCTCGCGGTGCGGCGGAGAATGTCCAGATTCGGTGTGATGACCCACCCGCCCGTCCCACCGACGGACGAACGGACCACGTGCTCGGCCGCCTGCTCGAGCGTCGTCGAGTGAACGGGGATGCCCAGGATGGGGATGGTGGGGGGGGGCAACTCCGGCATCGTTGAAGTCATCGGCTGGTTGGGTGAACTCACGCGGAGACGATGTGATCCCGTTTCCCCTTGATCCGACGCATCGCGTTGCGGGAATCAATGATCAGCTTGCTGTTGTCAGCGATCATCTGCCAGTCGTAGCTGGAGTGATTGGTGCTGACGACGACAGCGTCGTAGCTCGCCAGTGATTCTGCTGACAGCGGCACGCTGTGCATCTTCAGGTCGTGGCGTCTCATGCGACGCGTGTGGGCGACGAGCGGATCGTTGTAGTCGACGTGTGCGCCCAGGTCGCTGTACTTCTCGATGAGTTCGAAGCTCGGACTCTCGCGGACATCGTCGATATCGGGCTTGTACGCGAGCCCGAGGACGAGGATCCGCGATCCTCGGAGTGATTTGCTGCGGTCATTGAGTGCCGAGACGGTTCGGCTCACGACGTAATCCGGCATGGTGTGGTTGATCTCACCTGCGAGCTCGATGAATCGGGTCGGCTTGCCGACTTCACGCGCCTTCCAGGTCAGATAGAACGGGTCGATCGGGATGCAGTGACCGCCGAGTCCGGGGCCCGGGTAGAACGGCATGAAACCGAACGGCTTGGTTGCAGCTGCGTCGATGACTTCCCAGACGTCGATCCCCATCTCCGTCAGAAGCACCTTGAGCTCGTTGACCATCGCGATATTCACGGCACGGAAGGTGTTCTCGAGGATCTTGGCCGCCTCGGCGACTTCGGCGGTCGAGACATGGATGACCTTCTCGATCGCTCTCTGATAGAGCAGTGCCGAGAGTTCTCCCGAGGCCGCATCCAGTCCGCCCGTGAGTTTCGGGGTGCTCTTGGTGTTGTGAGTCTTGCGCCCCGGATCCTCACGCTCGGGCGAGAACGCAACAAAGAAGTCCTTGCCAAGCTCCAGCTTTTCAGCACCGGAGGGACGTGCGGCGAGCATCGCCGGCAGAAGGTCGCCTCGGGTGGTTCCTGGGTAGGTTGTCGACTCAAGTACGATCAGTTGGCCGCGGCGAAGCGTCCGACCGATGTCGCGCCCGGAGTTGACGACGTACGAGAGATCGGGTTCGCGATGGGTGCCAAGGGGTGTCGGAACGCAGATCAGGATCGCGTCCGGTTCAGCCAGGCGGGAGAAGTCCGTTGTCGCTTCGAAGCGCTTGCTTCCGGAGAGAGCGGTGACCATTTCGCTCCCAAGATGCTTGAGGTAGTTCTCGCCTCGTGCCAGACACTCAATCTTGTACGGGTCGATGTCAAAGCCGAGCACGCGAACCCCGGATTGGTGGAAAGCGTGCGCGAGGGGCAGGCCGACGTAACCAAGACCGATGATACCGACAACGTAGTTGTCGGTGGAAAGCTTCTGCTTGTGGGCTTCGAACTGTGACATGTTATCTCCGAACGAGGACGATGATGGGTCCGTGAGGTCAGATGGTGGAAACTGGGCGTTTGGGGTCCCAAACGTGTGACTGACGCCGGCAGGAGCGGGCGGCGGCCTTCGCTTTTCCTAGAACCAGGGCTTCCCACTGGTAACGCCGGAGGAACTTCCGGAATGCAAGATCGTCATACCTGGGCTTCCGCGTAATGGCTGACTCAACAAAGCCGTACCAGATGCCCAGCGCCCCGACAATGACGGGAGGATGAAAGAGTCGGTAAATCGAACTGGCGGTGATGTACGCGAGCCCGGTGCCCATGAAGTACTGGCCGTAGCCGTGCCGCTTGCGGCCAGTCCATATGCCCTTGTGACTGGATCCCATAGGACGAAGGTGAATGAACCGGATCTCGGGATCGTCCCAACTCGCTGTGATCCAGCCGAGCAGTCGGCAGCGCTGGCAGTCGATTCCGTCCCACATGACCTGACGGACAAAGCCGCCGATCTGGCGGAAACAGGAAACCCGATAAAACTTGCTTGCTCCGACCGAAACCTCGTCGCCGATGCCCTCGTTGATGAGTTCGCCGTTAAAGTCCTCGGCGGTGTTGGATGGAGCCGGGTAGTACGCTTTGCCAGAGCAGGTTCCCAGCCGCGGTTCGGCCGCCATGCGTGCCATAAGCAACTCGAAGTAACGATCGGGTAGCACAAGATCAAGATCGAGCTTGCAGATGAAGTCGAAGTCGTTGAGATCGATTGTATCGAGGCCCGCATAGAAAGCCTCGATTACGCCGGGGCCGACGGAGCGGACTCCGCGGTCCTTACGCGTGACAATCCGGATCCAGGGGTGAGCCGCGGCGTACTCGGCGAGGATGGCCGGAGTCGAGTCTGTCGAGCCGTCGTCGACGATCACGACAATCGATGGTCGTACCGACTGTCTCACAAGGCTGTCTAGCGTCCTCCGCATGTACTTCACTTCATTGCGGCAGGGTGCGATGATGGCATAGCGGGTTGATGTTGAAGCTGACGGGCTGGTGCTCGTACGTGCCTCGGTGGAATCTTGCTGGATTGGGGGCGGAGACATGGCTGGATTGAAAAGGACCGGATCCGGAACGGCTGTCGGCGGAAATGCTCGAGGCGCAGGTCAGGTCGCAAAGAGCTTGGCCAGGCGGCTGGCGTTGTCGGTCCGATCAAACTCCTTCACCACATGCTGCCGGCCTTGGTCCGCCAGCCGACGACGTAGCTCGTTATCGGACATCATCAGCCTCAAGGCCGTTGCGAGCGAATCGGCGGATCCGGGTTCGACGAGCAAGCCCGTCTCCAAGGGCCTGACAAGCTCTCGGATTGCGGGCAGATCTCCCGAGATAACTGACCGCGCGGCTGCCATCGCTTCCATCAGAACCACCGGGATGCCATCCTTATCGCCGGTCTTCGGATCAACGCGGCACGGAAGGGCGAACACATCCGCCTCGTCGAGCGCGGCAAGCACCTGATCGTTGCTCGCCGGCCCCGAGAGAGTGATCCGCTCTCCGAGTCCGTGCGATTCGATCAGCGACCCCAGATTGCTTAATTCCGGCCCGTCGCCGATGATCCGGCAGGTCCACGCGGGCTCCGCTGGCAGTTGTGCCAGTGCGTTGATCAGTACGTCAAAGCCCTTCTTCGGGACCAGCCGGCCGACGCTCAGCAGACGCATTGACGAACTGTGTGGTCGCCCCGCGGTGACTGCGCGTGACGTGTTCACGCCGCATCGGACGACTGGAAGTTTGTCCTCGGAAACGGGCAGGATCTCACGGTACAGATCCTGATGCCACCGGCTGATGCACGCGACGAACTTGCAACGGCGGAGTTTCTGGCTCAGCAGGGAACGGTGGACAAACAAATCGTTGGCATGTCCGGTGAAGCTGAACGGAATGCCCAGTTGCCTGGCGGCGTACATCGCGATCGTCGTGGGCGTGTTGGCCATGTGAGCGTGGATGTGACGGATCTGCAGCGAGCGAAGCCTGGCGGCAAATCCGATCGCCGCCAGTGCCTGCACCGGTTTGCGTGCGCGATCCGCCGCGCGATGCTGATCAGATGTGAAGGCATCTGCAACCGACATTTCCAGCGTCCGGAGTGAGCGGACCGGATGTGAGATCACTTCTGCGGCGATCGACTTGACATTCGTCAGCAGATCGCAGTAGACGACCATTGTCTCCGCATGGAGGCTCTGCAGCAGTGAGTCCGCCGTCGTCGGACCGGCTCGGAGTCCGGCGACACGGACCTGCACACCCTGCCTTCGGAGCTCGAGTACTTCGTTCCACACAAAAGTCTCTGAGAGTGTTGGGAAGCTGGCTGTAACGTAGAGCACCTGATCCGTGATCGGTAGAGCCGGGCGTTGCGAACGCTCTGGGGCCTTGCTGTTGATAGGCGTGTTCATTTACTTGCGGACGGGGTACCGCCTGCGGCGGCTGAGTCGGAAGCAACTGCAGTTCGCTCGATGACTCGCGCGGGCGATCCGACAGCTGTAGCACCGGGCGGCACATCGTGCAGAACAACGCTCATCGCGCCGATCAGTGCGTTGTCTCCAACCTTCACGTCTCCGAGCACCTGCGCGTACGCACCGAGTTCGACTCCGTTCCCAAGCTGCGGCACCGGTCCGCCGGGGCGGCGGTTGCCGATCGTGTTTCCTTGTCGCAGCGTGCAGTTCCGTCCGAGCACCGCGTCAGGGTGGACTATGACGCAGCCGAAGTGATGGATCCGCAGCCCGCCGCCGATCCGGGTCGATTTCGGGAGCGTGATGCCTGTGGCTGTCTCCACCACCCGGAATGCAAGCCAATAGACCCGGTCAAGTACCCGCCGCAGCAGGCCGGTAGGCCGCTGGTCGTTGCGCTGGCCGAATCGCATGACTGCAACGGCCCAGATTGACTGCTCCCGGAGCCAGGGTCGGGCAGGGTATCGGGCGAGATCATCGTGGAAGCGGGTGTCAAACAGCATGGTTAAGCACGCTCACCGCCAGCGGTTCCGGCTGCGGGCTTATCGAATCTTCGCAGCTTCGGCGAAGCGATATCGCGCCTCGTGACAGATACATGGTCTGCAAGGCATTGAATCAGGCCCTGTATTGCCGCGAACTTCGCCAGCATTGAAAGGAGGCCAAAGCAGGTCGCGTCGGCCGTACTCAGCCCGGCCCGTGCGCCCCCGGCAGCGAGGCGGAAAGACTGGAGTCCCAGAAGCGTCAGAGAAGCCATCGCTGCCGCAACGCCCGTTGTTGGCTGGCCGAGCATCAAAAGGAAGGCCCCGCCAGCAACTCCCGCCATCGGCACCCCGGCCGCCCAGATAACTGCGCTGCGCACCTGAGATCGAAAGATCCTTCGCCCGGACTGTGGTCCGAACAACGTCAACTTCGAAGCGCCATAGCCTCCGCGCACTGCGCGAGTCCACCACTGCGCGAACCTCGTCATCGCCAGATCATGGGTTGCCATCGCCACGTTTGTTTTCTGCACCTTCCAACCGGCCGCACGGAGCCGCTCGCACAGCTCGGGCTCCTCACCGGCGGCGATTCTCTCGTCGAAGCCGCCCACCGATCTGAACGCCATGCATCGTGCGGCGAAGATGCCCCCGCAGTGTCGCACATCACCGGCGGGCCGCTTCCATTCCATGTCCGCAAGGCGATTGTAAACTGACGCCTCGGGACGGCGTTCACGCAGGTCGCCGCACAGGGCCGCCAGCGCGTCACTGTGTGCAAAGGCCTCAGCGGCCGCCGCGAGCCAGCCCGCCTCCAGTTCGCAGTCCCCGTCGATGAACTGCACGAGCGACACCTCCGGTACCGCTGCAAGCAGCGCATCAAGGCCGCGGTTCCGGGCCCGAGCCGCCGTAAACGGCATCGACATATCCAGCGAGATAACGCTCGTGCCCAGCGCACCGGCTGCTTCCACGCTGCCGTCCGTGCTCCCTGAGTCGACATAGACAACTCGTCCCGCCGGAGTACCCGCGGCAAGGATCGAGCGAAGACAGCGGACCAATCGCTCCCCCTCGTTGCGGCCGATGACAACCACGCCGACATCGTTGCGGCTCGCAAGCACGTCACGCTGCGCATCGTGCGCTCCAATCAAAATGCTCGCTTCAGGCGACATGCTTCGGCGGCAGCGGGTTCATCGCGTTGGCTTCACGGGTGCTGGTCCGCGTACCGCGCACCATCCACAGCAGGTCCCCACCGATCATGTCCGCCCAAAACCGCGGCGGATCCGCCACGGGCGTCCGGCCTGCCAGCGTCTTGAGCACGCGCAGAGCACGACCGCCGAGCCACGCGAGATCAAAAGCCGGAACTGTCAGCTTACCCCGGTGCCTTGCCAGACACCGCCTCCGCGACTCGAACCAGTAGCGCGGCCGGCGTCTGGCCGCGGCTTGAATTCCCGTGCTGGCACCCTCCAGGTGCACCACGTCGATCGTCGGAAGATGCCACACCGTCCATCCCTGGCGGAGCATCCGAAGGCACAGATCCACTTCCTCAAAGTACAGGAAGAACCCTTCGTCAAACCCGCCGATCTGCTCGAAGACCTCGCGGCGAACAACGAAACTGGCCCCCGAGACCCAGTCGCACGCCACCGGGTCAGTTCCTTGGCAGTCCGGTGACGCCGGCGCCATTCGGGCAGCCCGGCGGAACTCCGCTCCCAGCGAGGGGCCGAAGTGGGCCGCACGCTGCCGGATGCCCGCCTCGTCGCGCATTGCCGTACCAGCGGCACCGGCCCGTCGGTTGGCTTCGAAGAACGCAGTAAACACCTTCAGCGGGCACATCGTCAGCACGGTGTCGGGGTTCAGCAGCCAGATCAGCCTGGCACCCCGCCGCATCGCAAGGCTGATGCCCACGTTGTTCCCCGCCCCGAACCCGCCGTTCCGTTCCGCACGAACCACCGACACGAACCCCGCAAGTCCCGCCGTCCGGACATGAGACTCGATGACATCTGCCGACCCGTCCGGCGATGCGTTGTCGACCACAATCACCGCGGGCGGCACCACGCACACGCGGCGGATGCTGTCCAGGCAGTCACACACCAGCTTACCGGAGTTGTAGTTCACAATCACCGTGACCAGAGCCTCGCCCGGCTCCGCTCGCTCGCCGCTCAATCTCCCGCCACCGTTGCTCATGCGCTCACCGGTGTCGGCATTGCCGCGCCAGCAGGGCGGCTCACCCGCGACAGGCCGACAGCCGCCAGCCCGCCGAGTGCCACGATGAAGATCGGGTTGATCATCGCGTTGAGCACGCAGTCGTACGCGTACACCGTGCACATCGCCGCGGCAACAGCCGGCGCCGCATACTCACTGGTCTTCCAGCGGTCTGCGGGAACCCGCAGCACGAGCAGCAGTGGCGGCAGCAGCAGCAGCGTGAACATCGCCACCAGCCCGAACACCCCGTTCCTCCCCAGAAAGATGATCCACAGCCCGTCGGCCAGGATGCCCTTGTTGCTGCCCTCCAGCTGCATGCCCACAAACTCGAATCGGCCCGCACCGAACAGCAGCCGCGGCTGGGCCAGTTGCCACAACTGCGATTCGCTGTTCAGCCGTGTCCACAGCGAGTCCGCACGCTCCTCCCCGAACAGCTTCGCCGAAAGGTCGATCAGCTCCTGCCCACGCCAGCCGCCCAGTGTCCGGACCAGAATATACCCGACCGGCAGCGCAATAGCCGTCGCCAGCCACAGCCGCAGCGGGATGATCGCGGTCATCACGAGCAACGCCCACCCGTACATGCACAGCATCAGCGCCCCCGCCGAGCGACACAGCAGCCCGGTCAGCACCATCAGCGCCGCCACGGCGCCAGCCGGGATTCCCATCACCACCGGCAGCAGCTTCGCCCGCAGCAGCCAGACCGCCGCAAGTGCGGCACTGCACATGAACATCCCCAGCATCATGCCGTGTTCCATGAACACAAACGGCCGGAATCCTCCCATCCGCTTGGCGTCGTAGAAGCTCCCAGGAAAGTACCCGTACACCCAGCGGTGCAGTTGCGGGCTGAACCTGGCCTCAAACAGCACCAGGGGTGTATAGATCAACGCCGCGATCACCATCGCCTTGACAAAGGTGGTCATCTCCGCGGCAGTCGAGAAATAGCATCGGCCCACCAGGTACGGCAGCCCCCACGTTACCGCATAACGAAAGCTCCAGCTCAGCCCCTCGTAATACCCGAATCCGTTCTCAACCGATGAGAAAAACGGGCTCACGATCAGCATCAGCAGCGGAACGTCATACCACCTCGGTCGAAGACTGGCCAGTCGTCCCGGATCCGCAAAGGCAGTGCCGATGACGATGCCCAGCATCGTCGCGGACATCTTGTTGTAGTCCGGGATGCCCGGCAGCTTGATGTTGGCCACCGGAAGAAACAGCCACGCGGCAAACAGCGCGACCAGCACCGCCCGCGAGGCCGGGATGCTCAGGAACAAGACGAGCACCACCACCGGCCAGGCCAGCAGGATCAGTGTTGGAAGCGTTCCATCCACGTCAGTTCCGCGCCGCTCCGGCGTTCATTCCGCCCGAAGCAACGCCGCGCCCGGCGCTCAGTCGCGTCAGCACCGCTTCAAAGCGATCCGTCGCATCGCTCCATGTGTACGACTCCGCCCGCTGCCGGGCCGCCAATGACCATCGCTCCCATTCGGCCGGATCCAAGGCCAGCACCTCGTACGCCCGTTCGGCAAGCGCCTCAACATCACCGATTGGCACAATCGCCCCGTTGATCCCGGGAGCGATCGACTCCTCAGCGCCCCCAATCGCCGTGGAGACCACCGGTGTGCGGCACGCCATTGCCTCCAGCAGCGCGAGATGGAAGCCCTCGCTTCGGCTGCCGCACAGCCAGACGTCCGCCGAGGCGTACAAGTCGGCGATCCGTTCCTGCGGCGGCTTGTAGGTGAACTCGCACCCCGCGGCCAGCGGCAACTCCTCCGTCGGCTGGTGTGCTCCGAATGAAACGACCCTCAACTGCGGAACCCGCTGCCTCAGCATCGCCACCGCGCTTGCGACCTCCTGTGATCCCTTAAACGCCGGATGCGAGTACAAATAGCCCACGGTCGGCACAGCCTGCTTGGTTCGCGGTGGCGCACGGAACTGCGTCAGGTCAACGCTGTTCGGCACGAATGAAACATCCGCGTCCCCGAACTCATCCCGCGCCTTTCGCACCAGCCAGTTGGCAATCGTGATCTTGTGCAGGGCAAGCCGCCAGGTTGCGTCAACTCGCTCCTTGGGCTGCTCCGGGAACGCTTCGTAACCTTGAATGAAGTACGCCTTAGCCCCCTTGGAGTCCGAGAGCCGGCTGACCCACTCCGCAGTCTCCCACCAGGTTGCGATCACCACGTCGGCATCAGGCAGGTCTGCGTCGCGAACCGGACGGTACGTGCTCAGCAGCCGATGTTTGAACCGACAGCCGTCAAGGTGTGATGGCCCGGTGGCAGGCTGTGCCAGGCCAAGCAATGACCTAAGCTGCCAGAGAAGCTGCTTTCGCCGACCGTGCTGCCGAGGGGGCAGCGAGACCACGGTGAGTTCATGACCACGTCGGAAGAGCTCGGCGGCGTAGATCGCAATGACCCGAACACCGCCATTGAAGTGTGCATAAGGCAGTACGAAAGTGATTCTCATCAAGGAGCTACGAAGTGGTGTCGGAGGAGAAAGTCGTTGTGGCGGACGGGGGCCCTGTCGGAACACGGCGGAGTCGAGACTGGGAAGCCGTTCGACTTGCCTCAAAGGGGTGGCGACCGTGCTTTCACATGTTCTTCACGAACTACTTGCTTGTCACGTGCGGCAAATGTGCCTTAACCAGTCTTCAACGAGGGACTCAAACGTATCCGCTGAACTGACCCTGCGGTACGCGGCCGCAGTGGACTGCGATAGCGACCGGTAGAGTGCCGGTGCTGTGGCTACTTGCTCGACGGCCTCGGACAGATGTCGCGGATCGCCAGCTTTGAAGAAATGAACACCCTCGCCGTCTCTGAAAGCGCTTGTGAACACAGGGTGATCGGAAGCCACTACCGGAGTGCGGCTGGCAAGCGCTTCCGTCAACGTGAAAGGCATTCCTTCGGTGAAGCGGTGCTGTGTCGGCACAACGACTACGTGTGAGGCAAGCATCGCCTGGAACACCTCAGCGTTGCTGCGGCGGCCTCGGAATGAGAACCACGGCCTGTTCTGCGCCCAGTTGTGCAGGGCTTCATCGTCACCTCCGGAACCGAAGGCTTCAACAGCGAGCGACACGCCACGCCCGTTAAGCAGTTCCATTGCAGCGGTGAAATCGTAGAAGCCTTTTTCGGCGGAGATGACCCCTGCGTAAACGATCCTAAGAGGGGTGCGGACGTTTGGCGGCTGTTTCGGTGCGTGTGACTGCGGATCGGCAGCACCGGGCCAGTCATAAGAAACGACCTTCTCGGCCGCCACGCCTGCGGCGACACAAGATGCGGCCGCGATTGAGCGGTGGTTGCCGATCTTGTGCACAACCGCGTGATTCAGCTGTTTGACTAGCCTCCGACGGAAGTGTTGCTGCAACACCCCGAGTGCATCGTTATCGGGAAAGGTGTTTGCGAACAGCACAAGCGTCGGCATGTTGCAGCGGATCGCGAGCGACAGGAGTCGTGAGCAGGTCCAAAAGTGTGCGGTACGTATAAGAAGAGCGTTGGGCCTGAATCCTTTCACTTCTGCCAGAACCCGGCTCGACCAACGAATGGCCGTCATTGTTCCCATTCCTGGAATCCTGATCGGCGACTTCGAAGCTGGAATGCCTACTTCAGTACACGTTCCTCTGACAGTCTTCCCGGCAGCAGCATTGAGACTGATGACAAGGTGCTGAAACGGGCCGAGGTGTTTTCGGTACGTGTTTACCGAACTCGTCATCCCGAAGTATGGTTCCGGAAGGCCTCGATCCACCATGTCGTAAGCATCTCTATAGGAGCCGTGCTGCACGCACGCAATGCGGAGTGACGAGTTGTCGGAATGCGAATCCATTTGTGGTTCGGTGGGCCTTCAGTTCGCGAGCAACGGGTTCAGTGCTGGTATCCAGTCGTGCACTCCGCGGGCCCGGGGCGCCTTTCTCCGTTGGTCAGTCATAGTTGCTTTACTGAACGGGCAGCTGCAGCCAACTTTCACCGGCCCCCACGGTTCGTTTCATTCGGGCGCTTGTGCTGTCACCGCAGTGACAGTGCAAGCCCGGTAAGGAACGCCGCAAGCAAGAGAACACGACCCAGCGATCGGCGTCGTCTGAGCATCTCGCCGACAGCCAGTGCGCCCGCCAATCCCGCAAGTGCCGTGTGTCCGGCCCCGGTGGCGATTCGCACGTGCTCCATGAGCTCCATCGTGAACAAGGCCGACGTCACCAGAGCGAGTCCGACGGCGGTACACGTGCTCCAGTGGTAGGCCCTACCACCGACGGTAAGCCATCTGGGCGGCACAACATCGATCGTCCCGTGCTTCGGGTTTATGTGATCAGTCACGCGGCGGTAGATCTCCGGCTGCTCCGCCAAGCTGGCAAGATTCAGGTTGTACTCCGAAGAGAACAGGCTCATCAGCCTTTGCTTCCGACGCGCACGCTCCGGATCTGCTTTGAGGCGGTAGTTAACCGAAACGGTGCTGAAGCCGCCATCAGACCGGCTGATCATCCTTCTCGTTATGCGAGGCACGAGCGGAAGTCTGTCGCAGATCAGCCGCAGCACCTTGTAAGGGTTGTCAATGGCGTGATACAACGTGTTGTACTCCGCCCGCTCCAGAGCTTGAAGGCTTCTGCGGTCCACCGCTGCCAGTGCCGTGAGGGCGGCGACCCGCGTCGTCCTGTGGTCGATGTGGGACTCATACGCCGCCGGTAGGACAACCGTAGTCCCCAGGCGTGCGGCGGCGAACAGTCCCTTGAGTTCCTCCGCGGCCCGGTTGCATTCCGCAGGCGTCCATCGGCTCGGCTGGCCAAGTTCGGTCTGAGGCAGACCGAAAAAATGCAGGTCCGTCTCACGAGCGCCTGCCTCGGTCCATACACGCCTTGCCTCGGCCGCTCGCTGCTCAGCTCTTGGTGTCCCGGGCTCAGTATCGCCGCACGTCAGGTACGCGATAGTCACAGTATGGCCGCCCTCAATGGCCGCTAGCGCCAGCTCGCCGCCGAGTATCAGGCAGTCGTCCTGATGCGAGGCGACGATGAGAACATCTCCGTTCGGCCGAAAGACACGCTGTCGAACACGCCGGAGTACAACCGGCCCCAGAACGGCGGCTACGACAAGAGTAAGAAGAATCAGCTCCGCAAGAAACAAATCGACTCCCGGCAGTCATGGGCAGGAACCGGGAACACCGAGTGCACCCTGTGCACCCTCCATGCGCCGCCGGTCGTCGGCGATAGCCGAAGAGTTTACTCATCTAACTCATTGTCATCCACCACCCCGAAGGGCGCGGGCCGCAAGTGCAAGTCCGCTCCACCAGCCGGTCCAGTGCCACCATCTCATCCGAATCGCCGAGAGACTGGTTCGAAATGCCCCTGGCAGATCGCCGCGAGCGTGCAGTCGCCAGGCGGCACCCAGAAGGTGTCCCTGAAGCTGGGCACGCGGGTCGACGGCCTGCTGACTGTGGCCGGCTCCGCCGGCCCCGGCGGCGTGCGCTGGGGGTTCCCCCGGGTTGCCGAGTTCAAGGTCGTCCTTACGGCCTGCCTGCCGCTGAAGCTGGAAGGCCCGGGCGGATTCGTCAAAGAAAATGCGACGTGCATTCGAGACCGTGTGTGTCACCGAGGTGGCGTGAAGGCGATACCAATACACCATCCGCGGGTGATATCCGACTCGAAACCGCTCCGCAAATCGATACTGAAGATCGATATCCGGTGCTACCGCAAACCACGTCCGGCAGCCCTCGATGGCGCGGAACGCTTCTGTGCGCATCGCATATGTGCACAGGCTGGCTCGGGTGATCCCGCTCCTGATCTCATCAGTGATCTCGCGGAACCCGCCGGTGTCGGTCGCCGCCGCTCGGATGCGCCCGTCGGGACTCATCATCCCCATGGCACCGCACACGGCCTGAAACTCCGGGTGCGCTCGAAGCAGTGGGATCTGGAACTCCATCCTGTCCGGCGTCCACTCGTCGTCGGCGTCACATCGCATCACATACTCACCCCTGGCCTCCGCTACGGCAAGATTCACCGCGTTCGCCTCCCCCTTCCCGCCGCCCTGAATCATCCGGACGCGAGGATCAGGCCACGCCGCGACAACCTGATCGCATCCGTCTGTGGATGCATCATTGACGACGACGATCTCGAAGGTCGCGGTTGTTTGCTGGCCCAGGATCGACTGCAAGGCCGGAGTGATGTACCTGCCGGCGTTGCGCATCGGAACGATGACGGTGGTGTCGATCGCTGTGGGTCCGTGTTCGGACGCGAGTTTCGTAGCTGAGAAGGGGCGAGTCGTCACGCTTAGCTTGCGGCTGTGGGTTGAACGGGTTCAACCGCAAAGGAACTTGGCCACCACAACAGGGATGACTCCGCGTTCGGAACCCTACCAGATCCCCAAATGTCTTTCTCGGTCAGTGCAAAGCTCAACGCGTCGCTGGCCACGTGATGATCTGTCGTGAGGTCGCCGAACCAGAGAGATACCGAGTAGAGGCCTGCTACGAGGGGGAGCTGCCCGAGATGGCAGGTAATTGTTCCGTCCTGAAGCGCAGTGCTCAGTTCCTTGGCTGGCTGGAAGTGATTGTTGGTATTGATGAGCTTATCACCCGCGGCATTGGTCACTACCAGTCCAAGGCGAGGATGCTTGGTTGGGAAGTCGCTTTGAAATCGAACTCGAACGCTGAGGGTGTCCCCCATCTCCGCGTTCGCGGAAGTCTGCCCGTTGATGAGCAGCTCCGCCGAAGCCATCCACAGCTTTGCCTTATCCGGGCGTCGGAAAGTGACTTGCGGTTCGGCAGTGTGACGAGCGCTGGCAAGATACTCGGCGACGATCTTCTCCACGCCACCCTGCGCGTAGAGTGTGCCGCTTTTGAGCATGATTGCTGTGTTGCACAGTGACCGGACTGCGGCCATGTTATGGCTGACAAAAACCACCGTCCGCCCAGCTCCGCCTTGAGCAACTTCTTGCATTTTGCCAAGGCATTTCTTCTGGAACTCGGAGTCGCCTACGGCGAGCACCTCATCGACGATGAGAATCTCAGGGTCAAGATGCGCAGCGACAGCGAAGGCGAGCCTGACGTACATGCCGCTGCTATACCGCTTGACCGGAGTGTCGAGGAATCGTTCGATCTCGGCGAACGAGACGATCGCATCAAACTGTCGCTCGATCTCCCTTCGCTTCATCCCGAGGATGGAGCCATTCATGAAGATGTTCTCCCGGCCCGTGAGTTCTGGATGGAAGCCAGTGCCTACCTCAAGGAGACTGGCCACGCGACCTCGCAGGCGAATGCTGCCTTGAGTCGGCTCAACGATGCGCGAGAGGATCTTCAGAAGTGTGCTCTTGCCAGCACCGTTGCGGCCGATCAGACCGACAACCGATCCGCGGGGTACACTGAACGAAACATCTTTCAGCGCCCAGAAGTCCTCGGTGGACCGTGTTGCTTTCCCGTGCATCGCCCGCAGTCGTTGAAACGGTGCCGTCACGGCATTTGAGAGTAGTTCACGGAACGAGTCTGGCCTCCGGCTCTGATGATCCAGCCGGTAGAGCTTGGAGAGATTGTCGACAGTGATGACGTTGTCGGCCATGTGGGAGGACCGCGGCTTCAGGGGGAAGTTCGTTCGGCACGGACGGGGGTGGCACGTTTGGTCGTGAGTCGACGTGCCCAGTCCGTGAAGCGATGCTCGAAGCCGAACGTGGAGAGATGAGCCAGAACGAAGGTGAGCCCGAAGCTAAGCGGACGCTTCAGGTACTTCTCGATGCCCTCTCCGGAGCCGAGCCAGCCGTACATCGTCGCCGGGTGGATCACGTACAACGCGTACGAGACTTCCGCGATGTACTTCAGCGGGCGGATCGAAAGGATGCCCGTAAGGTTCGTCGTCCGCAGGAGCGTCGAGCCGACCACTGCCGTGCCGAGATACGGCCGCAGATACTGCAGCGGCCCCGACAACGGGTGGCAGGAGGCTGCAAACAGCAGGATCCACACCGCCGTAGGAATGCGAAGCATCGCCGTGCGAAGCAGCCTTCCCACAGCACCCAGCTCGCCAAGCCACACCAGTGCCAGCGTGACCCCTGTCAGGATCTCATCAACCCGCAGGTGCGTCATAATGTTGATCGTCGCACCCGAGGCAACCCGCAGCCCGGTGATGCCCAGGGCCAGAATCGGGATCAGCACCATGCCCCGCCGGCCTGTCAGTGCCACCAGGGAGCCGATGAACAGGTAGAAGTGCATCTCGACGCACAAACTCCAGAAGTGCGACGTGATCTTGGTGGTGTGCTCGTGGTCGTAGTTGGTGTACAGCAGCCAGTGCGGCACGAAAAACTCGAGCGACTTACCCTGAATAAGCAGAAACGTTGTTGATGCGGCAACCGCCAGCGGCATGATCCTGGCGATTCGTCTGATGAAAAACGAAACCACATCCGGGTTCTTCCAGAGGGTGTGGCAGATCAGGAATCCCGAAAGCGTGAAGAACAGCGACATCCCCGCCGGTCCGGCCGTTTCATTCAGACGCAGGGACTTCGGTCCCAGCGGGAGCATGTGGCAACCCAGCACCAGCAGAATGCTGATCGCTCTCCAGCCATCCAGGACGCCCAGGTGTCCGCTCGCGGCCGCGATCGGCGCCGGCGTGTGAGCCGCGTTTGATGTTTCTGGTGCGGTCGAGCTCATGCGATGTCCGCAAACCGACGCTCGGTGCGGCGGAAGTAGAACAGGCCGATTGCAAGCATGCCCACCGCCGTGCCCGCCGAGATGCCCAGCGTGTCCCAGTTCCAGGGCTGGCCCAGGCAGGCCGAGCGGAATCCGTCGATCACGCCAACCATCGGGTTGATCGCCAGTATCCACTGGTACTTCTCGGGCACCATGCTGACGGGGTAGATGACCGGACTCAGGTACATCCACACCTGCATCATGAACGGCAGGACGAACCGGAAGTCTCGATAGCTGACCGTCAGTGATGACAGCAGCAGTGATGCCCCCAGTGCCGCGGTGACCGCGATGCCCACGAGCAGTGGTACGGCGGCGATGCTGGGACCCGGGATCCGCCCATAGGCGAGCATGAGCAGCAAAAAGACCACAAAGGCGATGGCAAAGTCCGCCACGGCCGTGCCGATGCTTGCCGCCGGAATGAACATCCGCGGCATGTACACCTTCGTCAGCAGGTGCTGCTGGTTGATCAGACTTTGCCCGCCGGCGGTGACCGCGGTTGAAAAGAGCATCCACGGCAGCATGCCGGCAAACGCAAAGACGGGGTACGGAACGCCATCAGACGGAATCTTGGCAAAGGCACCGAAGATCACCGAGAAGATCAGGACACTGAACGTCGGTTGCAGGACAGCCCAGGCCAGTCCAAGCACCGTCTGCTTGTACCGCACCTTCAGATCACGCTGCACCATGAAGCCCAGCAGTTCCCGGTGCTCCCAGAGCTCGCGCCAGTCGATCGGCACCCAGCCGCGGCGGGGTTGGATGATCACTTCATGGACGGGTGCGGTCGGGGAGCTCATGGTCGATTCTCAGCAACTGCGGCAGGATCCGCATCATCACCGGTGCGGGGTGTACCGATGCGAACCACTTTGGCCGGCACTCCTACAGCGGTGGCCCAGGCCGGAATGTCGGTCACCACAACCGCACCGGCGCCGATGACGGCACCGTCACCAATGGTGATGCCCCCCAGAATGCACACATGGGCGCCGAGGTACACATGGTCACCCAGGGTTGGCCCGCCCGGCTTGGGTCCTGCGCCGATGGTGCACACCTGATGGATCGCGCAGTCAGCGCCAATTGTCGCCCACGGAAACACTTGAATCGACCCCACATGGGGGATCAGTGTGCCCGGCCCGATGACGGCATCGGGGTGCAAGTTGATGTGCGTGACCAGTGTCAACAGTTTCTTGGCCGCTCCCAGACCGAGGCGGCAGATCTGACGCATCGGCGTCGGCAGCGTCCGGCATCCCCGCTGGGATCGGTAGATCGTCAGTGCCCAGAACCCCTCTGATCCCCAGCCCGAGTATCCGGCCTTTCGAAATCTGGCCAGATCGCACTGCCAAGCGCGGTACTGGCTGTTGCCGGCGTACTGGCGTGCTAGATGTCCCTTATAAACCTTCATCCGGGTCCGATCAGCGCTCCGGCACTCCGTAGGCACTGCGGGCCGCAGCATTGATGACCCCGGGCATCAGGTCAGCCCGCCATGTGCTGCGGCTCATGTTCCGCACGGTCGCCAGATAGGCGAACACGTCAGCACCGATGTTCTGCTGCACGCAGTAGTCATTGAAGACAAACGGTGAGGCGATGGGGGTGGTTTCCATCACCGCGCCGACATCCCCGACACGAGCTTGCCACCCCGAGAAGTTCAGGAGTGTTGTGAAGTTCGCAAACACAAGCTGGGTGGTCCGCTGGCCTTGGTACATGTTCCCGGCGAATGTGGGCAGCGCGGCGCCGGTCCAGAAGACGTAGCGGTTGTCAAACTTCGATCCGTCAAAAACAAATCGATTCCGCTGGAAGATCGTCCCGGCGTAGTACTCTCCCGAGAAGTTGCCGAATGCGAGGTTGCCGGACCAGTTGCTGATGACGTTGTCCTCGACCCGCGTGTTCTGGACACCCACCCCGTTCGGCCCGCCGCTGACGTAGGAGCCAATCGCTGCGTGGTTGCCGGTTGAGAACTTATCGGCGATGATGTTTCGGTTCACCACCGCCGAGCGAAGGTTTTTCAGGTCGATTCCGAACCCTCGCGGGTTGTTGGCATCGATGTTGGTTCCCATCAGAATGACGTTGCCCGTTACGTTTCCGGTAACGCCGCCAGCGACGGGTGAATCGCCGCCGCCAATCAGGATCCCGATCGGTGCACGAAGCACCAGGTTGTTCTCGATGATGCCACCCGCACGGGCCTGCAGCGAGTGCGAGGAAGGGCGGCTGAGAATGCTGCTGCGGACAACAAGGTTCGTGCCACCTGAGTTCGCATAGATGTTGTGGTTAAAAATGGTGGGTGCGGCAACCCCGTCCTTGAAACCGTTGGAGTCGAAGATGCACTCTTCGATGGTCACCCCGTCGTATCCGTCTACAAAGATCCCCTGGGCGTGGGAGGTGGCGCAGTGGCTGTCGATGATGACCGACCTCCTGAGCACCAGGTTGCGCACCGCCGCTGCCGTGTTGACCCGCCGGTCGGCCTGCAGCACAACTCCATCCTTGAACGACGCGATCTTGCAGTCTTCGATGAGGATGTTCAGAAAATCGCCGTACCCGAAGATTCCTGACGGCGGCGTGTTCCGGCCGTCGTAGGTGTGGGGCACCAGTGACAATCCGATGAAGGCCACATGGCGGATGCTTCCCAGGGTGATCGCGGTGGCCGTGCCGGACTGCAGCACCGGCCGGTTAGGTGATGTGCCATAGCTGCCGAGAATCAGTCGCTGTGACTCCGAGCGCCCGCTCTTCCTGGGGTTCAGCGTCTCGTTCCACGTGTCTCCCCGCTTCAGCAGAACCCAGTCAGGAAACCCGTCTCTCGCCAATCCATAACCGGCAGCAATCGTCCGCTTCGGGGAACTCTCCGTCAGACCCGAGTTCGCATCATTGCCCGATGAACTGCTGACATAAATGGTCCGGGTGTCAGGACTCGGAGTAAACACCGTCCAGTTTCGCTGCACATCCACCGCCGCCCAGTCCGTGAACGCCGAGTTGCCCGTCGGTGTGGCCGAGGCCACCCGATATCGGAACGTGCCCAGGCCCGGTGTGTCCTGCAGCGAGAGCTGGCGGCCAAGCAGCCGCAGTTTCCCGAAGTCCAGCCATCGTCCGGCGATCGACCGCTGCCGCTGGATGATAAACTCGGTGACCTGCTGGTCTGCACACGTCCAGCTGACCAGCGCATCCGCATCGTTCCCGGCATCCAGAACGCGAAGCGTCGTCGGAGCGGCAAGGCCCTCGCGGATCGTTCCCTCCGTCAACGTGTTATCGTCAATCGTCCAAGCCGTCTTGGCGGGCCGGCTTGGCGGGCTCCCGGGTTGCAGCCACGCCAGGGCACTCGACACCGAGACTGCCGAGATGCACACCGCGAATGCGGCCGCTGTTATGAAAGATCGCTGGGACTTGTCCATGGAACTGCTCCTCCGGTCACCGCAGTGAGAGTTAGTAGTGTTCAATTGTTGGCGAAGAAATGGGCCAGCAAGGCTCGAAGGCATGATCTGCTGCTCTCAAGCCCCAATGGCATACCCCGCGGCACTTCACAGAGTTCGTCTGATAACCGATGCATTTTCTGTGACCGGACTCCGTCCCCGTCAACTGCGCCCGATGGCCAGATGAGTCGGCGGAAAACCTGAGAAAGCCAGCCGCGGCGTTGGGGGGGACCTCGGGTCCCGCCTGTTCCGTCCTATCACTCGGTGACAGGGTGGAGCAGATCGCGATCGATCTCCAAAGCAGCAGCTCCGCCGATAAGATCGACGTGGAGGATCAATCGGTTATCTCTCGTCGCCACATCAACCTGCCCGCGGATGCCCTTGAATGGTCCGGATGTTACCTCGACCTCCGTCCCGCGGGTCAGGGGCTCGCAAGGGGTCAGCGAACCTTCACGATCCAGGGCATCGGCGATGGCAACCAGCTCGCGTTCGAGCCGCTCCTGCTCGGTAACGTCCAAAATTTGTGCGATTCTTCCGGTTCTATCAGCGATTAACGCCTGATCGCGATCCCCCTTGAGGAACACGTACCCGGAGAACAGCGGCAGCACCGCCTTGGCCTTCCGCTTGCCGTAGTACCGCACCACGGTGCACAGCGGCAAATAGCACGCAATCTTGCGTGCCGTCAGGTCCTCGGTTAAGGCTTTCTCCTGACGGCTCCGCGTCCGCAGCACAAACCACTTCCCAGCCGCGGCAAGCCACGGTCGGGCGGGTGCACTGGGTTGGGAATCAACCGGGGAGGGCATGAACTTCTAGCGGCAAATCTGCCGCGGCAAAACAAGTGGTTCGGGTGGTCGCCGCGCGGACGGGGCGACAAAGGAAAGAACGGTGAGGATTCTGGTAGGGATTCTCTAGGCCAAATGATAGACGGCAACCAGCCAACGGCGATGAAGGGCAATAAGCTAGGGTACCCAGTGCTGTAGTCCTATAACTGTTTTTGTCCCTTCTCTTGATCTCTAAGGTCCGGATAATTGGGTCTCGTGCAAAAACAAGCCCGCCGGCCGTAGGTACGGCCGGCGGGCAACTGGGGTTCTCAGCGAGACAACTCGGGCTGAGGGCTTGTCTACGACTTACGCCGCGGTCACGGTAATGCTGACCACGTTGCTCCAGCTCCCGTTGTTGTCCTGGGCCCGGGCAAAGAACGTGTGGGTTCCGGCGGTCAGCCCCGAGCCCGCGAGGGTCAGGCGCCAGACGCCGCCGGTGAAGGTGGCTGCGCCCATCAGCTGATCGACGGAGGCCTCGAACGTGCCGAGCGTGCCGCGGTCGCGGTAGAACTCGACGCGGGTGATGGTGCCGTCGCTGTCCAGCGGGCTGGTCGCGGTCAGGGTGTAGGTAGCGGTGCGGACGATGGGCGACGGGTTGGCGACCAGTCCGGTAATAGTGGGGGCGGCGTTGACGACCACGGCGGTCTGGACGGGGGCCGAGACGTCACCATCGGAGTCGGTGACCTGGGTGAAGACGCGGTTGGAGCCGACGGCAAAGCCGCTGGTGGCCAGGGTCAGGGTGTAGCCGCCGGTGGCG
>CAILKP010000131.1 GCA_903834785.1 uncultured bacterium | reverse complement strand
CGGGCGGCGGTGTTCGACTACATTGAGGTGTTCTACAACCGTCAGCGTCTTCATGCATCGCTCGGCTATGTCAGCCCCGAACAGTTCGAGGCGAGCCGAGTCTGACAACAACGGTGTGTCCACCGTTGCTGGGTCAGGTCAACCCGCGATCCAACGGGAAAACTCACGGGGGTCTTCGCTTCGGCACCTGGAGATTCGTGACGGCCACAGCTGCAAATGCAAGTGGTGGCCATGCAGGCCAAAGCGGCGGTAATGCCGACCAGCAACGTCCGTGATCTCATGGGGTTACTCCTCGGGCTGCACGCTTCACGGCCAGGCACCGCTTTTCTAGATTCCGCGTGCGCACGCCCCACCCCACCGTTTGCGCGATCGCGGGCGTGATGAACGTGCTGCGGATGTCCGTTTCAGTAAGCGGCTTCTTATCCACCGCACGCTCCTTCTCGCAGCCCTGCCGCGGCAGACTCGGCGCGATCCGCCTGCAGCCCGTGAAGCTGTTTCGCAGTCGCAAGTCTCGAATCGTCCCGTTGGTTCATTGCTGTCGCCACCCTTGAGCTCTCGTCGCCATCCGCGACTCACCCGAGCGTATGCGATGCCGCCGCCGTGCCCGTACCCCCGTCATTCCACCGGGACCGCATACTCAACTATCAAAAACCAAACAAACACCTTGACGCCACCCGTCCTTGTGGTACCCTATCAAAAACCGTCTTCGGGGTACCGCAATGTCCACCGCCTCCCTCCAGCCATCTCCCGCCGCCGCCCAAATGCCGGCTCCAAACCCGGCCCCGCGCCCATCCCCCGCGGCGGCTCACCCCCAGTCCCCTCAGCACGAACTCCCCCGCCTCACCCATGAGGAGCTCTACCAGCTCCACCTCGAGTCCATCGCCCGCACCAACCGCTTCATCGCCCGCACCGTCCGCGACTGCCGCCGCTACTTCGTCGATGTCGCCCAGGGCCGCGCCCCGCTCTGCCCCGACCGCCTCAAGGACGCACTCATCGGCTCCCGCTGCCGCTTCCTGACCATGCCGCGCCCGGCCCGCCCCCGCCGCTCCGCCGATATGGACGATGAGGACTTCTTCCCCACCCCGCCGCCGCCCGCCCGCCCGTCCAAGCCCACGCGCCCCTCCCAACCCTCCGACTACTCAGGTCCATCCGGCCTCTCCCGCCCCTCCCAAACTTCCGCCGCTTCCGGCCCGTCCTCCTCCTCCGCCGGTTCCGGCCCCGGTTCCAACTCCGGCCCCGCGGCTGATGCTCCGCGCCTCCCCCGCACCGCCCCCGCCCCAGCCAGGCCCGCGCCTGCCGCCGCCCCGGCCCTCTCGCCCGAGGCCGCCGCCGAACGTGCCCAGCTTGAATCCAAACTCTCCAGTCTCATGCCGCGCTACGAGGAACTCGTCGCCCGCCGCAACAACGCCAAAACCCAGACCGACACCCTCTACCACCAGCGCCGCCTCAGCGAGTTCGAGTCCGACCGCCTCATGCCCCTGGTCCACCGCCTCGTCGCCCTCGGCTCCGACCTCATCCCCGCCGAGCTCCGCCCCAACGCCGACCCCACCCCCAACTCCCCCTCCGCCGCGGCATGATTCATCGCGGCCGGCACCACCCGGCCCCAACTCCAGACACTTCTCCGCACTCCACCTCTTCCGGCCTCACCGCCGGAAAGTCATGCCGTTCCCTCCTCCGCCGTCCCTGCACAAACCCTCAAATCATTTGAAGGTTTGCGCAGGTCCGCCTTCGCCCGGTGGTCGCTCCCAATTGTGTACCCTCCACACTTGGACCACTCCGTCGACATCGCGATCATCGGCGCCGGTGCTGCAGGCCTCTTCGCCGGCATCTGGGCCGGCCGCACGCTCCAGCAGCAGCCCGGCGGCACCAGCGCCCGCATCATCGCCTTCGACGGTGCCAAAAAGCTCGGTGCCAAAATCCTCGTCGCCGGCGGCGGCCGCTGCAACGTCACCCACCACGCCGTTGATGAGCAGCAATACGCCGGCAGCAGCCGCAACGCCATCCGCAAGGTCCTCCGCCGCTTCGATGTCCCCCGCACCATCGAGTTCTTCCAGCAGCTCGGCGTCACCCTCAAACGCGAAGATACCGGCAAGCTCTTCCCCACAACCGATGATGCCCACACCGTCCTCGATGCCCTCCTCGCCGCGGCACACCACGCCCACCTCCACCTCCAGCACCCCTGGCGCGTCAGCGCGATCCACCGCAGCGAATCCGGCTTCGTGATCTCCGGCCCCGATGATCCCTCCGCCGCCGCCCCCGCGCCCACCGTCACCGCCCGCCGCATCATCCTCGCCACCGGCGGCATGGCCCTTCCCAAAACCGGTTCCGATGGTGCCGGCTACCGCTTCGCCAAGGCCCTCGGTCACACCATGACCCCGCGGATCTTCCCCGCCCTGGTCCCCCTGACCATGCCCAGTGATCACTGGATCTGCCGCCTCTCTGGCATCACACTCCAAACCACCCTCGAGCTCCGCGCCTCAACCACCAAGCGGCTGACCAGCTTCACCAACTCCACCCTCCTCACGCACTTCGGCCTCTCCGGCCCCGGCCCGCTCGACATCTCCCGCTACCTCGCCGCGGCAAAGCATGAGGACCCCGGCGCTGGCCTCTTCATCAACTGGCTCCCCGGTTCCACCCGCGAACTCATCGATGCCGACCTACTGGCCCTGGGCAAGATCAGCCCCGGCCGCTACCTCCGCGAGTGCGGCCTGCCCGACCGCCTCGTCGATGGCATCTGCGCCGCCGCCCGCGTCGACCCCTCCATGCACGGCCACGCCCTCACGCGTGATGCCCGCCGCGAACTCGTCCGCCTCATCGTCGAAACCGAAGCCCCCATCTCCGGCGACCGCGGCTTCACCCATGCCGAGGTCACCGCCGGCGGCATCCCGCTCGCCGAAATCCACCTCGACACCATGGAAAGCCGCCTCTGCCCCGGCCTCCACCTCTGCGGCGAGGTCTGCGATGTCGACGGCCGCATCGGTGGCTTCAACTTCCAGTGGGCCTGGGCCAGCGGCTTCATCGCCGGCTCCGCCGCCGCCACCGCCCTGGCCGGCCCCACGGCCTGACCCGCCGCCGAGCCCACACGCACAAAAGCAAAACGCAAAAAGAAAACCGCCGCGGTTTCATCCGCGGCGGTGGGGGAGATATTCACTTTGAATCGGGCGTTTTAGTACCCGCTGTTGCGGCGGCTCGGCCCAGCAGGTTTGCCGCCAAAGCTCTTGCCACCAAACTTGTTCCCGCCCGGCCCACCGGCCGGACCGCCGAACTTGTTGCCAAACTTGGTGCCCGCACCAGCACCCGCGCCCGGCCCGCCGAACTTGCTGCCCACCGGTGCACCGGACTTGCCAGCATACCCGGGCTTCGCCGGATAGCCGGGCTTGGCCGGGTACCCCGGCTTGGCGCCGAAGGCCGGCTTGCCGAACTTACCCGCGCCGGGGCCGCCCGGGCCCGGGCCAGCCGGCCCGCCCCGCGGGCCGTCGTTGTACGCGGGACGATCATTAAACGCGGGCCGGTCGTTGTACGCCGGACGGGCGTTGTACCCGCCCTGCGGCGCACCCTGGTCGCCGTAGTAGCCATTGCCGCGAACCGGCTTGTTGTTGGGGTTGGCCGGTCCCGCGCCAAACGGCTTCTTAAAGCCGGGGCGGACGCCGGGCTGGCTCCGCTCCTGTGCTGCGACATCGAAGCCCTCTCGCATCACGCGACGCTCCATCGCAACCTGCGGATCCATCGGCGGCTCGCCCGAACCGGCAAACGCCGGCCGCGGCGAGAACGCCGGGCCACCCTCATCACGACGGAACGTGCCGGGGCGGGACTTCTTAAACGGATGGGCCGGTCCGGCCGGTGCACGGTCATTGCTGGCGTACGGAGCAGTGCTGCCCGCGCCGGTGCCCGGGCCGTACGAGCGATCCTGCCCGCGGTCCTTGCGGCCGTACGAACGATCACCACCGCCGCGGCTGTCGCGGCCACCGCGCATCCCGCGGTCACCACGGCCCGAGCGGCCGGAGCCCTCGCCGCGATCGGCACCAAAGCTCGAGTCACGATCCGGGTCACCACCAGCGGCGATGTGGGCCTCAAAGCGGCGCTTCGCATCGGCGTTGGCCTGACGCTCGGCCGTGATGGCCTCGCTCAGGTCCGGCAGCTCGCGGACAACGGGAATCTGCTTGCCCGTCAGCTTCTCGATGGCGCGAAGCAGCCCGCGCTCCTCACTGCCGCAGAAGCTGATGGCGATGCCCGTCTGCCCCGCGCGGCCGGTGCGGCCGATCCGGTGCACGTACGCCTCAGGGTCCAGCGGCAGCTCGTAGTTGATCACGTGCGAGACGTTGTCAACATCCAGGCCGCGGGCGGCAACATCCGTCGCCACCAGCACGCGAACCTCGCCGCTCTTGAGCTTGGCCAGGGCGCGAAGGCGCTGGTTCTGGTTGCGGTCACCGTGGATCGCCTCAACGGAGATCCCGGCCCGCTCCAGACGCTTGGCCACGCGGTCAGCCGCGTGCTTGGTCTTGGTGAACACGACGGCGCGGGAGCACTCGTCGCTGTCGCACAGGTAACGCAGCAGAGCCTGCTTGGTGTCCTTGTCAACGTGGTACAGCCGCTGCTCAACTGTGGTCGCCGCCGACGAAACGCGGCTGGTGGCCACCTTCTCGGGGTGGCTCAGCAGCGAGTCAGCCAGGTGCTGAACTTCCTTGGGCATCGTCGCGGAGAACAGCAGCGTCTGGCGGCCGGCCGGCAGCGTGCCGGCGATGCGGCGGATGGGCTGGATGAAGCCCATGTCCAGCATGCGATCGGCCTCATCAAGGATGAAGGTGGTGACCGAACGCAGGTCAACGTGGCGCTGCTCCATCAGGTCGATCAGGCGGCCGGGGGTGGCCACCAGAATGTCCAGGCCGTTCTTCAGCGCGTTGACCTGGTGGAACTGGCTCACGCCGCCGTAAATGACGGTGTGCTTCAGGCCCGAGCCCTTGCCGTAGGTGCCGAAGCTGTCGGCGATCTGCTGGGCAAGCTCGCGGGTCGGGGCCAGCACAAGCACGCGCGGCGTCTTGTGGCTGCCGCGGAACTTGGTCTTGGGCGGATTGTTCTCAACGCGACCATTGACCGGCGCATCGGGCGCGGGACGCGTGTCCTCGGTGTGTGTCAGCAGCCGCTGGATGATCGGCAGCGCGAACGCGGCCGTCTTGCCGGTGCCGGTCTGGGCGCAGCCCAGGACGTCCTTGCCGGCCAGAATGATGGGGATGCTCTTGGCCTGAATCGGAGTCGGCGTGGTGTACCCCTCGTGGGCGAGCGTGGCCAGAAGCTGCGGCATCAGGCCCAGCGAGGCGAAGTCGGTGCCGGCCATCGTGGCAGCGGCAACCGCGGCCAGCGAAGTCGGATCGACCGTCTTGGTGACGATCGCCGGAGCCGCAGCAGCGGCGGGAGTGGGGGAGTAGGTTTCGCCCTCGGGCTCATCAACCATGCGGCTGGTGCGGGTGGGCATGTCGGTCATGGAAGTCGTGTCAGAGGTCATAGCGGAGGTCATGTCGTTGGTCATATCAGCAGCAAAGGAGGAATCGGCGGTCGTGTTGTGGTCAGAGTTCATAGGTGAGGCAGTTTCCAAAGCGAGGCATCTCCTGCCCGCGGCTGCGGTTCGCCGATGACACGCCGGGCTGACACGGGGAGGAGGAGAGGGAGAGCCGAACCGCCACCGGCAGAAACTGCCGAGGAAGGACAGATCACCATCGCCCGCCGCGTGGCAGGGACAGGTCTCAGCGGCCGCGAAGCGGGCCGTGAAGTTCGGGCGTCAGTGGTCCACCCGGAAGGGTGTGGGAGAGGACAACCAAAGCCGTACTGGGTGCTTCAGCGTGAGTCGGATCCGGCACACACGGCCGGGCGATGGTTCACGCTGCCAGCAGATTTCCCAGGGCGAGGATGCGGCCGGTGATTTACGGGCCGACGATCAACTACACAAGGTCTACTGGTTGCGAGCAGGAGTATAGGCGGGCAAGCACCCCCGTGCCGCGGCGGGGTCCTTGGGCGGGGTCACGCGGGGATCGAGATGAACTCGATGACCGGTGCCAATGACTGCGAAGCGAGGGTTTCTCCGCAGTTTTGGCCCGGTTTCGGCCTGCGATGCAGGAACCTTTCCCGATGCCGTGGCACTAGCGGTGATGTAGGTTATGGGAGTTGACGTCTCACCTCGTGGTGCAACCCGATCAACTTCAAAGTCCTTGCAAGGAGATAGTGATGAGTATCCGTACGCAGTTCCTTGGCGTCTGCATTGTCCCGTCGATCGTCCTGATCGCTGGTCTTGCGACCATGTCCCACGCTCAGCCGGTTGACCCGCCGCCGACGTGGGGTATTGACGATGGCGTCTCGACGAGTCTGACCTTCCTGTTCAACGGCGACGTCCACCCGCCGGTACCGGAGTTGTCGGTGGGTTTCCCGGGCTGGACCGGTGGGCAGATGGTGCTGACTGGCAACACGTCATGGATCGCAGCGCTGAACGGGCGGTCCGGCGTGATCGGCTTCGGGCCGGGTGCAAATGGCCTGGGGACGCTGGAACTGACGATCGGCAACCTTCGCAATCCGTCGTTGTTCAAGGAAGTGTTCCTGCAGTACGACCGTCTGGTGACTGGCGGCACCGGCGTGGGGCACACGCAGGGGACGGACCCGAACTCGCAGATCTCGAACATTCAGACGGCGATCGTGCAACTGGCCAATGGCTGGGAACGCGTGACGCAGACGTTCGTGATCACGCCGCAGCCGAGCTTTGAGTTTTTCCGGTTCGCGATCACCAGCGATCCGACCGGCGGGGGCGTCGGCATCGACAACATCTACGTGCACACCCACTGCATCCCGACACCTTCAGCCGGGCTGGTGCTGGCTCTGGGCACGCTGGTGGGCATGCGTCGCCGCCGCTGAGTGACGGAAGTTCAAAGAAGTGAAGATGCACAAACGCCGCGGGTCGTTCAGCCCCGCGGCGTTTGTGTCGTTCGCGGCGCAGTGTGTGCAACGCCGATCAGGTCCGGAGTGAACTACGGCAGGGAAAATGGGCTGCCGCTATCTCCAAAACGCAATCCGGACCGATCCGCGCACGGATTATTCGAAAATTCCTGCGGGCGCCGGCCGGACTCCGCCGTCCGGGCCAGTCCTGATCGGGGCACGCTGCCCGAAGGCTTGGGATGTAGGCGTGCGGGGGTGAGGAAGCGGGGGGCGGGGTTAGCGAGTGGCGGGCTGGAGGTCGGCTGCCGCGGGGGACGCGGGCTTGCCGAAGGCCTCGGGGTGGAGGAGGGTGCCCTTTTCGGCGGCGGGTTTGTCGATGGAGTTGGGGATTCGGTTCTTCTGGGCCCAGGCGTCCTGGCGGATGCCGGTGACCTGCCATGAGACTTCGATGTTGGGCATCGAACTCTTGATGGTGAACTGGCGCGGGGCATCGACGCCGATTTTGCAGTAGACCTTGGCGAGGATGAAGTCGTTCTCGCTGTCGTCGAGCACGGTGAGTTGGTAGCGGAAGTCGCGGTTGAGGGCTTCGAAGTAGTCGGGGAGGGTGATGACGGCGTAACCACTCGCGTCGGTGGTGACGTTGCCGTTGTAGATGTTCATCATGTCGGGGGATTCGACGAATGAGTGGTAGAGGTACTTGTTCTCGGGGTCGAGGGGGTGGTCGATCTTGAAGGAGCCGCCGGCCTTGGCCAGTGAGCCGGAGACGTTGAGGTTGCCGGTAGGGCTGAGGACCATGCGGGGCGTGGTGCCCGCACCGGAGTCGGTGAACCAGGCGAACTGGGCGTTGTTGGTGACGAAGCGGACCCAGCCGCCGGCGACCTGGGAATAGAGGCCAAGGTCGGTGGTCGCGGTGACGACACCGGCGGAGAGGTCCTTCTGGATGACACCGGAGGCCACGTTGATGCGGCCGTTGACATCGAGCTCGAGTGCGCCGGCGGGGGTGTTGACGCCGACGCGGCCGACGAAGGAGTTCTGGGAGCTTGTGAACGCGTTGTTTGTGTTCAGGCGCGGGATGTTGGCGGCGAGGCGGGCATCGGGCAGGGTGCCCGAGGAGAGGTTGGAGGCGCTGGTGTAGAAGGAAGCGGGCTGGCCGCCGAGTTGGGTGGCGTTGGTGGCGGTTGCTGCGGTAGTCGCGGTCGCCGCGTTGCCGTTGAGTGCGGCGGTGATGGTGCTTGCGGCGAAGTTGCCCGAGGCATCGCGAAGCACGAGCGTGTTTGGGGAGGGCGCGGAGGTGCCGGTGGTCCGGGCGTTGGCCAAGGTGCCGGAGTTGAGATTGGCGGCATCGCTGTAGAAGCTGGCGGGCTGGCCACCGAGTCGGGAGGCGTTGGTGGCGCTGGTCGCATTCCCGTTCACGTCCGCGGTCAGGGGGTGCTGAAACGAGATGCCGGGCCTTCCGCCGATGCTCTGAAGTTGTGCGGAGTCGCTGATGACGAAGGCGAAGTCGGAGACTGCGACGCCTGCCGCGGCGGGTGCCGTGGGGATGCTGCTGATGAGGGTGGGGGACGCGGGGGTGGCGATGTTAAAGACCTGCAGACCGGTGCCGAAACCCGTGACGAACGCGTAGTTGCCCGAGACGACCAGGCCGGTCGGAACGGTCGCGGTGATGGCGCTGCCGATGAGGGTTGGTGTCGCGGGGTTGCTGACGTTGTAGACGTTGAGCGAGTTGGAGGGGACCTGACCGGTGCCGGTGAGAGTGACGTAGGCGACGGAGCCGACGACCGCGATGTTCTGCGGGGCGCGGCTGAAGGATGTGCTGCCGACGAGCGTGGGCTGGGCAGGGTTGGCGATGTTGTAGGCCTGAAATGTGTTGGACCTCTCATTGACGACATATGCGAGGGAGCCGGAGACCGCGACTGACTTGGCCAGACCGCCCGTGCCGACGCTGGCGACGCGGGTCGGCAGAGCGGGAATCGTGATGTCGAAGACCTGGAGGCCGCCCGGGGCATTCACGGCGTCGGAGTTGACCAGCACAAAGGCGAGCGCTCCGGAAACAGCGATTGAGCTCCCGGGCAGCAGAGTGCTTGTGCGACTGAGTTCGACCGGCGCGGAGGGGACGCTGATGTCGAAGATCTGCAGTATGCTGCTGCTGGAGACAACGAACGCGCGAGTGCCCGAGATGGTGATCGCGTTGGCGCCCGAAACGATCGGTGCGGAACCGATGAGGCGAGGGCGGGTGAAGTCGCTGGTATCGAAGACCTGAAGACTGTTGCCGGTGGCGACACAGGCGATGGTGCCGGAGGCAGCGATGGCGCGGCCGGGGGAATCGAGCTGAGTGCCGCCGTGCAGAACGTAGGGCGTTGCGCTCCAATCACCGGTGAGCGCACCGAGGCTGAGGCGTGTGTCGCCGCTGAGTGAGGCCCTTGTTACGGAGCCGGCGGCGATGGCATACCCGGTGAGGCTGGTCAGGCCAGCGCCGTTGCCGGTGAAGAGGTTTGTCGGGTTGGAGAAGATGAGCTGACCGGTGAAGGTCTGATTGCCGTCCAGACGTGCGATGTTGGTTGGCAGCGTTGTGCCGGAGAGCGTGCCCTGGAGGTTGGCCGCATCGCGGTAGAAGGCCGGGGGCTGACCGTCGAGCGTGGCGGCGGAGGCGGCGAAGGTGGCGTATGGGGCGGCGGTGAGTTCCTGCCGCGGGGTGAGGGGTGTGTAGCCGGAGTCGTCGGAGCAGTCGAGGCCTGAGTCCTGGCGGACTTCGATCTCGAGGTAGCGTTGCTGGCCGCTAAAGGCGGTAGCACCGAAGTCGAGCGTGGCGGCGAAGCGGCCGCTGGTGACGGCGAGGTTGTCGGAGCAGAGGGTGGAGCCGATCTGGTTGCCGCCGGAGGGGGCATCGAAGAGGCGGAAACGGATGTCATAGGTACCCGCAGCGGGGGAGCCGGCGGAGGTGAGTTCGCCCTGTATAGGTAAACGCGGTGGTGAGGGGCGTCTGAGCATGCACCGTGCCCGCGGAAAGCAAGCACATTGCAGCGGTAAGCGCGAACGAGAGTTTGGTACGCATGATGGACCTTCTGGAGTATGCACACAGACCGGAGAGACTGAAAAGGAATCGATTGCTGAGTTGTTCGCGGGCGCTGCAGCGCCAGCGGGGGGG
>CAILKP010000130.1 GCA_903834785.1 uncultured bacterium | reverse complement strand
GGAACATGGATAGACAGGATGGACAGGATCAAGACCGGATCACACGCCGGTCCGAGCCGACCCAGTGCCCTGCCTTCCCATCCTGTTCATCCTGTCCATCGATGTTCAACCCATGAC
The DNA here is from genome assembly GCA_903834785.1 of uncultured bacterium. Lineage (GTDB taxonomy): Bacteria > Planctomycetota > Phycisphaerae > Phycisphaerales > UBA1924 > CAILKP01. The sequence goes on along the minus strand of CAILKP010000130.1, from coordinate 21,752 downwards.
TCCCGGAAGAAGGGAACATGGATAGACAGGATGGACAGGATCAAGACCGGATCACACGCCGGTCCGAGCCGACCCAGTGCCCTGCCTTCCCATCCTGTTCATCCTGTCCATCGATGTTCAATCCCAGCTTTGATTGCCGAGAGAGGACGTCTGTCCGCTCGAGGACTGACCCCACCGAGCCAGCCCACCCCAAGTTCGGGAGCCGCTCGGATCCTCCCGCCATCCCGTGCCCATGGTCCCGGGTAACCACTGATCGCCATGAATTCGGTCATGTGCCGGTAGAAACCTATCAATCCCGGCCCGACTTTGGCCTTCCCGCCCCCTTTTTCCTACACTCTCTCCCTTCCTGTCTCATCACTCGTTCACTTCCAAGGACCACCCCATGCGTCGTGCAAAGATCAGCGTTATTGGTGCAGGCAACATCGGCGGCGAGTGCGCTCGCTCCATCGCCATGAAGGAACTCGGCGACGTCGTCCTGCTGGACATCCCCAACAAGGACAAGCCCGAGCTGCACATGCCCAAGGGCAAGGCCCTGGACCTGGCCTGCTGCGGCCCCGTTGAGAAGTTCGACGCCAAGCTCACCGGCACCTTCGACTACAGCGACATCAAGGACTCCGACGTCATCGTCGTCACCGCTGGCGTGCCCCGCAAACCCGGCCAGAGCCGCGACGACCTCGTCGCCATCAACGCCGGAATCGTCAAGAACGTTGCCGAGAACATCAAGAAGTACGCCCCCAACGCGATCGTCATCGTGGTTTCCAACCCGCTGGACGCCATGGTGTACGTGATGTGGAAGGTCACCGGCTTCCCGGCCCACCGCATCATCGGCCAGGCCGGCGCGCTGGACGTCGCCCGTTACAAGACCTTCCTGGCCTTCGAACTCGGCTGCTCGGTCGAGGACATCCAGGGCATCCTGCTCGGCGGCCACGGTGACGACATGGTCCCGCTGCCCCGCCTGACCAGCGTCAACGGCATCCCCGTTTCCGACCTGCTCCCGGCCGAGAAGATCCAGGCCTGCGTCGACCGCGCCAAGGTCGGCGGCGGCGAGATCGTCAAGCTCATGGGCACCAGCGCCTGGTACGCCCCGTCCGCCGGCACCATCGAGATGGTCGAGGCCATCGTCCGCGACAAGAAGCGCGTCATCGCCTCCGCCGCCTACTGCGAGAGCGAGTTCGGCATCAGCTGCCCCGCCGGTGACGGCATGTTCGTCGGCGTGCCCTGCGTGCTCGGCAGCCGCGGCGTCGAGAAGGTCATCACCTTCAACATGAACGCCGACGAGAAGAAGTCCATGGACGAGTCCGTCAGCCACGTCCGCGACCTCATCGGCATCACCAAGAAGCTCCTGCCCGAGCTCTCGGCCCCGGGCAACGCCACCCGCTGAAGCCGGGGCGACATCACGCAACACAAAACCAACGGCCGCGGAACCCCTGTTCCGCGGCCGTTTCTCTTTCCCGCTGCCGCGCGGACCCGCTCACCACACGCCATATTGAATGCGGCGGGGCGGACGCCACATCCCATAACCATCACGCGGACAACCGGCACCGATGCATCCTGCTTTGGATGCGGCCGCACGCCAGCCGCCGGTTACAGTTGTGAACATGAAGCCCGCAACATTCACCACCCTGGCTCTGAGCTGTGCGGCGCTGCTCGGCCCGCTGGCCGATGTTGCCCTCGGGCAGACGTATCGCACGACCCGCCAGATCCGCGGCGTGTGGCTCCGGCCGCCGGTGTTCCTGCGCGGAACGACCTCGCTGGAGACGAACCTCAAGAACTTTGCCGCCGCGGGCGTGACGGACTTGTTCCTTGAAACCTTCTACGAAGGTGTCAGCACCGGCCGCCCCGGGGTGTTCCGGGCCCGCTTCAGCTACGACTACCTGCAGGAGGCCATCGTGCTCTCGGCACGCTACGGCATCCGCGTTCACGCCTGGGTTGAGTCCGGCTTCTGGCAGTTCGGTGCCAATGGCCTCGGCACGTACAACTTCACCATCAACCCGCCCGGTGAGAGCGAGGGCAACCCCGAGTGGCGTGTGATCTCCTCGGCCACGGGCCAGAGCGGCGGCGACCAGGCCGAGTGGTACTTTGCCAACCTCGCCCACCCCGGCGTGCAGAACAAGCTCCGCAACTACATGGTCGAGCTCGCCAGCTATCAGGGCCTCTGGGGCATCCAGACCGACTACCACCGCTACCCGCTCGACGACAACACCACCGATTCCAACCCCGCCCCCTGGTCCTTTGACACCTACAGCCGTAACGCATACATGGCCCTCTACGGCACCGCCAACGATCCGCTGCTCAAGGCCATCTCCACCTCCGGCTCATCGGGCACGCAGTACAGCCGTTTCCTCACATGGCGTAAGGCCCAGCTCACCGAGGCCGCACGCCAGCTCAAACTCGGCATCGACTCCGTCGCCCCCCGAATCGAGTTCTCCGCGGCGATGTTCGCCGTGCCCGCCACCGCCAAGTGCCAGGACTGGCCGAACTGGGCCACCGCGGGAATCATCGACTGGCTCGTGCCGATGGCCTACGGCCAGCTGACCAGTTCCATCTCCAACGACCTGAACATCACCAACGCCGCCGCCGCCGGCAGGCGGGTGGTCGCTGGTCTCTACACCGACTCAACGGTCAACCACCCGACGATGATCGACCAACTGGCCACCTGCGCCAGCCGCGGCGTCAACGACTGGTCTTTCTTCAGCGGGCCGACCTTTGCCGATGCCGCCAACCGCGAGACCCTCAACACCTACATCCTCAACACTTCACAGCCCAAGCAACGCGGCGATCTGAACAACGACGCCTATCTCGATGCAGCCGACTGGTCAGCATTTCGCGCCATCTACAGCGGATCGCCGGTGACGGTCACCCCCGCCACCACCCGGTTGGATTACAACGGCGACGGCGTGATCAACGAGGCCGACTGGACGCTGTTCAAGTCCGAGTTCGCCCGCTGGCGCTTCGGTGAAGCGGGCGTGATCGACCAGCGGTCGTACAACGCCTTCTTCCAGTGCCTGGGCGCCACCCAGGGCACCAGCACGCGCCGCCATCTGTTTGACTTCAACGGCGACGGCGTGGTTGATGCGCTCGACCGCGCGATCTTCCTGCAACTGGCGACGGTGCCCGCCACGGACCCGGCTGATGCGACCCAGGACGGTCAGAGCAACATCGAGGACCTCTACCGCCAGAACATCACCCCCGCGGACATCAGCGCCAACGGTGTGACCGATGCGGCCGACACCACCTTGCTGACCAACGGCCTGCGCGTCGGCGAATCCGCCGCGATGCGGGCCCAGCGCCGCTGAACCCTGGCCGTAGGCCGCACGCCCGCCTCAGCACCCAAGTGCAAACGCGTTGATAAACGCGATGAAGTCGCTGCCGTCGATCGTCCCGTCGGGCTGCAAGCCATCGGCCCCGCCGCCGGCGACATCGGCCACCGGGTCGGTCGCGGCATCACCGATGCCAAAGCTGTTGATAAACGCGATGAAATCCGTGCCGTCCACCGTGCCGTCGCCGCACGTGCTGCCGCTGCCGGCGGGCACCGTGCCGGCCACATCGGCCAGTGAGCATCCAGCCGCCACGGTCACCGCCGCCGGCTGGCTCGTCACACTGCCGCACGCGCTGGAGACAATCACCCGAACGCGATAGCTGCTCACCGCCGCACACCCGGTCACAGCAACCTGCACGCTGGCCGCGCCGCGCGGCAGCGCGGATGCAACCCCCGCACCGCCACCCTGGCACACGTACGGCGCAGGCTCGCCGCCCAGTGGCATCCACACCCCAGGTGCCGTCTCCACCTGCCAGGTGTAGCTCAGCGTTCCGCCGCCTTGTGCCGTCACACTCATCGGTGCCCGGCCGCCGGGGCAGATCGTCACCGCCGCCGGTTGCTGGGTAATCCCCAGCGCCAGCGGCAGGGTGTACTCCACCAGCAACGCCGGCCGGTGGCTCGCCGTGGTTGACTCGCGGCTGCCAAACTTCCGGGCCGTGCCCTGATTCACCTCGTTGTTGATGATGATCCACCCGTTGTTGCTCGACGGATTGCTGATCCATCCGGTCACATCCGCGATCATCGCCGGGTTCGATGCCCACGTCACCGCACCGGGCGAAATGGACACCGAGGCCGTCGCGCTGGACGTGGCCACATAGTCCCCGCCGGGCGCGGTCCACATCACGCCCGGGCTCTGCCGCTCCAGCCAGTTGGCATCACCGGCCAGGCTCTCCGACCCCGCGCCGCCGAAGGACACTGACGCACCCTCACCCCACGCCCCCAGCAGCCGGTGCAGCCGCACCGGCGTCGGCGGCTGGGCCGATGGCCCGCGCTCCATGTACATCGTCAGCTGCGCCCGCGTCACCGTCGCGCCGCAGGGAATCACCGAGAGATCAAACCGCACCAGCCCCCGCTGGCGATAGTCCGCGTGCGAGAGCGTGCGCCCCGTGTAGATCCCGTCGCCGCTGCCGCTGCTCAGCAGCGAATCCGGCGAGAACGCGTTGCGGAAGATCGTGTTGTCGGCCACCGGCGCAAACGTGCGAACATCGCCGCGGGCCACGCCACCGGCCAGCCCCACCGCCACCGCAGCGGCAGCCGCGGCCAGACACACGCTCACAGAACGACCCGACGCGGGAAACTCAGCAGCCATGAACCGCTCCTGTTCCAACCGCCGCGGCAACACCAGACGTTACAGGCCTCAATGACAACGCCCGTCCGGATTCTCGCGACACTCATACGAGGTTAGTTCCAAACGGGCGTCATCGGAGAGAGTGACTGAGATGTCTAACGCGTGCTTTGCATACTCCGGCCGCTGCCACCAGCCGCCCCGGAGAGCATGAAGGCGGGCAGTTGACGACCGATAACAGCGTCCACGACCGGTTGCTGTGTCAGCAGCCGACAGCAAACGCGTTAATGAACGCGATGAAGTCGCTGCCGTCGATGGTGCCGTCGGGCTGCAGCCCGTCATCACCGGCACCGGCCACATCGGCCAGCGCATCCACCGAGGCGTCGCCGATGGCAAAGCTGTTGATAAACGCGATGAAGTCCGAGCCATCCACCGTGCCATCGGGACTCAGCCCCGGCTCGCTGCCGCCGAAGACATCCGCAAGCGAGCACCGCACCGAGCGCGGCGTGCGGAACGCCCACACGTTGTTCTCCGTGCTGGCAACCACCAGCGTGCCGTCGGTGCCCAGCGCCGGGCCGCCCTGGTTGAGGTTCCCCGGCATGGGGATCGACCACCGCAGCGACAGATCCGGATTAAACGAATACAGACGTCCGCCGCCCAGCCCACCGGCGTTGCCGTTGGAGACGTACAGCACGCCGCGCTGGTCCACGGCCATGTGAATCTGCATGTAGTCGGCAGTGATCGGTTCCGCCGATTCGCCGATGACCTCGCCGGTGCTCGGGTCCAGCCGCTGCAGCCGCCCTTCGGCCGCAAAGTCCTGGGTGCCCGTCCACGCCATGGAGTACACCGAGCCATCGCGCCCCACACTCCAGCGTGAGAACGCGCCTCCACCGTTCGCCGAGGTCCGCCAGTTCTGCACGATGCCGCTCCCGGTATCCGTAAACGAGTACAGGTAGTCCGCCTGCACGTTGAAGTTCTGCGCAAACGGCACATAGATCCGCCCGTCAGGACCGATGAACGGCGCGTTCTCCAGCAGTCCGCCCGCCATCAGCGGCCCGTCGTAAAGGAACGCACCCGTCGCTGCATTGAACCGTCGCACCGTCAGCCGGTTGCCCGCGCCAATCTTCAGGTCAACAACGTACAACGCGTCGCCGTTGATCGCGATGCCCGAGGAGTTCGAGACCTGCTCAACCCGCGGCACGCTCCACACCCGCGCTCCCGTCTGCCCGTCAACGCGGTCGATGAACCGCGGGCTGGGGATGATGATGTCCCCATCATCGGCAAACACCGCGCCGGCGTACGGGCCACCCGTCACCTCGTAGCGGTCCTCAAACAGCGGCGGCGTTCCCGCCGTGCTCCACAGCACCTGACCCGTTGCCGCATCCAGGCAGTACAGCGGCGAGCTGACACTCCCGCCATTTCCTGATCGCGCTGCAAACACGCGTCCGTTCTTCACCCCGGCGATCCACGTCGTCCAGTCCCCCGGCTCATAGGGCAGGTCCGCCCGCCACAGCACCGCGCCGGTATCCAGGTCATGCGCCACAATCGTCGCATCGTTCGGCACCGGGTTGGGCGGGAAATCAATCTGCCGCACCATGAACACCCGCCGCCCCTCGATCACCGGATGCCACGCGATGAACGACAGGTCGCCGCCCTGCCACAGCACGTTGTTGCCCTCAGCACCATCCGGCCCCACCACATCCACCATGCCGTTGGTCCGTCCGTTGCCACCAACGTTGCTCCAGTCCTGCAGCTGCGCCGATGCAGTACTGGCCCACAGCCCGCTCACCGCCAGAACCGCCACCACCGACCGACACGACATTCCGCAACGCACGTTCTTCATTCTCAGCTCCAAGTGTTCCGCCCACGACTGTGAAAACTCGACCCGGCCATCCGGCGCACCAGGCACCGGTACCACCGACGGGCGCATCGGAAACTCGGGAACCCCCGAGGCCGACCGCCCGAATCAGTGTACAGCGTCCCGTCCAGCCCGCCAGCACTTTTAAAAGTTCTTTTGAAATAACTTAAAAGAGCTGTGCATTCCCTCCCGGCGCGGTTAGACTGACACTATTGCCACCGGCGTCCACTGCGACGCACCCCTGATACCCCCACTCTCTCTCGCCGCACCCCGCACCCAGCCGATGCGCAGCAGGCCCGCGCAACCCGGATCCGACCCCGCCGCCGATGTGGCCGCCGTCGACTTCTCCACCGCCGCATCAACGGTGGCCCGCTCGCTGCGCCTGGCCACCGCCGAACTGCTCGATGTACTCCCCGGCACCTCTCGCACCGGCACCGAGGTCGCCCGCGTGCTGGAGATCGACATCAACCTGGCGTGGAAGCTTCTGGTCCTGGCCCGCCCCGCCGCGACCGATGAAGGCGCCACCGAGGCCCTCCGCCGCGTGCCCGGTCCCGGCGGCATCCGCATCCTCCTCCAGGCCGCGGCAAGCAAAGGCGTCTCCGACTCGACCATCGCACGCCTGTCCCAGGCCTTCACCGACTATCAGCGTCTCGTCGACAAGCACGCCGGTGACCGCGCCTCGCTGGAATCGCTGCTCATCCACGCCTCCGGCACCGCCAGCGGCGAGGACCTGGCCATCCGCCGCGCCGCCTATCGCGCCAACTCATCCATCGTCGGTGTGCAGGCCGAAACCCAGCTGGCCGCATACATCTTCTGGCCCGAGCGCGACGCCCAGGGTCAGCCATCCAGTGCCGCGGCCATCCTCCGCGGCCTCGTGGGCTTCTCGCGCCTTCGCGCCGATGTCAGCTGGATCATCGGCAAAGGTCGACGCACCGACGAGCGCGGCCAGGCCTACGGCCAGCCCCGGCTGACGCCCGTTGATCCCGAAACCGCCGCCGAGTGCGGCGGCGTGCCGCTGGTCCGCCTGCTCAGCTGCGGTGAGATCCCGCCCGTCGAACGCTCCTATCTGCCGGACGGCACCTCCATCGATCGCATCCTCGGCGGCCCCGTCGGCAAGGGCTCTCGCTTCACCTACTTCCTGGCCGAGACCATCCGCCCCGGCCTCGCCAAACCCGGTGATCCCAACCACCCCGTCCTCAAACTCGCCACATCCTCGCACACCCCCATCGGGCTGCAAGTCGTCGATGTGCTGTTCCATCGCGACCTGCCCCCCATGGGTGCCATCCGCGCCGGGCTGGCCTCGGAACTCGGCGGCATCAGCGCCGCCTTCACGCCCGATGCCCAGCGCCTGACCATCCACGGTGCCCACCAGTTCGAGTCCCACGGCAGCGACATCTCCGGCATGACCGTGCCCGGACTGCCCAAGTACGGTCAGGCCCTGGCCGATCTGTGCACACGCCTGGGTGTCCAGCTCTCCGACTTCCAGGCCTATCGCATCAAAGTCGCGTACCCGCCCATTCCCTGCGCCATCCTCTTTGAACGCGACATGAGCCCGTCCTGAGCGACGTTTCCAAAAACGCCCGAAGCCGCGGCGTGGGCTCGCGCGGCTCCGGATGCACAGATGCCACGCACTCACCCTGCCTCCGCGTCTCCCGCCGCGCGGCAGGTCACCACATTCAGCGGGCTGGCGACGACCTGGGGTGTCAGGCACGTCGCCGTCTGCGAGAGGTTCAGCACGCCCGGTCCGCGCGCCCGATCGCTCCGCGCACAATCGAAGAATCTCCCCCCGATCTGCCCGATCACGCCACCCGCTCACCCGCCCTTTGCCGATCACCGCCGCTCAGACTCCGCCGCGGGTGCCGCCACCGGCACCGGCAGCTTCTCGAGCTGCAACTGCAGATCCTTGATGCGGGCATCATGTCCCGCACCCGGCACCGCGGCATGCCACGCTGTGTACAGCTCCACCATCGCCGTCAGCAGCGCACGCCGCCGGCTGACCTTCACGCTCGAGTCACCGGCAAAGAGCAACTCAACGCCGCGCAGTTCCGTCTCGGCCTCTGCGAACTTTCCGAGCCCCAACAGGCTCCGCCCCAGCTCCACGCGGGCCCGTGTCGTCGTCAAGTCGGTCGGCCCGTTGGCCGCAACCAGCACCGGCAGCGCGTCACGCAGCAGCGGCTCGGCCTCCGCGGCACGCCCGGTCTCACTCAGCACGCCCGCCAGCACCCCGACAAGGTTGGCCACTGCGTGATTCTGCTCGCCGTAGGCGCCCTTGGCGATCTCGATCGCCTTCCGCAGCTCACGCTCGGCCTCGTCGTACCGATTGAGCTTCATCAGTGCCTCGGCCCGCGCCGACCGCATCGTGGCCACGGCCCCGTGACGCGGCCCGGCGGTTCGCGACATCCGCTCAATGGTGTCAGCCGACATCGCCTCGGCATCAGCGTACCGCCCGCTCTCGCGCATCGCGGCCGCCAGGTTGTGCTGGGTGATGATCGTGTTGCGTGCGTCCGGGCCTTCCACACGACGCCCCTTCTCCAGCGCAGCGCGGATGTACGGCTCCCCTTCGGCCGCACGGTCAGCCTGCATCAGCATCAGGCCATACGAGTTGCTCACGATGATCGCCAGCGGATCGTCCGGCCCCTTGACCCGCGGCACCGACTCAAGCAGCTCACGGAACAACCGTTCCGCCTCAGCAATGCGCCGGCCCGCCCGGTACACGTTGGCCAGGTCAACGCGGGCATTGAGCGTCCGCGAATGCTCCGGCCCCAGCGTGGTACTGAACGCCGCCACCGCTTCCTGCAGCAGCGTGATCGCGCGGTCAAACTCACCTAGCTCGCGCAGCGGCCGCGAAAGCTCCACCTTCGCACCTGCAACCCCCGCCGACCCATCGCCCTCGTTGGCCCGGCGGATCGCCACGCACGCCTCGTAGTACGGCACCGCGTCCTTGAACCGCCCCTGCTGCATGTAGAGCATCCCGAGCAGATACGCCGCGGTGCCCGTCTTGTCATGCGTCTCGCCACACACCCGACGGAACTGCTCATACGTCCGCAGCATCGTCGCCTCGGCCTCATCAAGCTTGCCCCGTTGCATCTGCATCGCCCCGACGTTGATCTCGGCGGTGAGCGTGTCGGGGTGCTCGGCGCCGAAGAGCTTGCGGCTCAGCTCGGCCGATTCACGGTACAGCGCATCGGCCGGGTCCAGCTTGCCCTGCCGGTGCAGCGTCACCGCAAGTGAGTTTGCCACCCGCACCTTGTCCTCTGCCGATACCCCGCTGACTGTCCCGCACAGTTCCCTCGCCTCCGTCAGCAGCTTCTCGGCCTCGGCGTGCTGGCCGCTGCCGGAAAGCACGTTGCCCAGCTGCATCAACGGCTGAACCAGGGCGGCACGGTCATCACCGGCCAGCTTCCGCGACAGATCCAGAACGCGGCGGTACCGCTCAGTCGCCTCGTCCATGCGCCCGCGCAGCTGGCTGAGCATCGCCGAGTTGCCCAGCACCCGGATGTACTCGGCGGAGACCTCGCCGTCGTGCTTGCGGCTGAGTTCCAGCGCCGCAATCAGCTGCGGCTCGGCCTTGTCCAGCTGGCTCAGCGAGAGGTACGTCTGGCCCAGAATCCGGCGCACCGCCGCCTCCACCGACGGGGTGGCCGTAAAGGCCGTGCCGACTTTCGCCGCCGCGCTGTCGAGCGCATCAACCACGCGCACGTCGCGCCCCATCGACATGAGACTGGCCGAGTCGAGCATGTCCAGCAGGAACTGGTTGATCGCCCCGGCCCGCTGACGCTCCAGCGATTCGCCCTGCCGCGCCGTGATGGCCTCATCGCGCTGCCTGCTGGCCACACTGGCCTGCCAGGCAAAGCCCGCAACGCCGAGCATGAGCGCCAGCGTCACAGCACCCGCCGCGGCAACCAGCCCGCGGTGCCGCCGGACAAACTTGCGGGTCTGGTACAGCCTGCTCGGCGGGGCCGCCGTGACGGCGACGCCATCCAGGTGCCGTCGCACATCCTCGGCCAGGCCCGCCGCGGTTGCAAACCGCCGCCCGCGGTCCTTCTCCAGCGCCTTCATCACGATCCAGTCCAGTTCGCCGCGGATCAGCGTGCCCAGCCGCCTCGGCTCGGTCCGCCGCGTGGCCGCCACGCTCGCCAGCGTGTCGCGGCTCTCACTCAGGCGCGTGCTGGGCCTGGGCGGGTCCACCTCACGGATGATCCGCTGCAGCTCGCCGTACGCCGCGCTGCGCAGCTCACGGCCGGAGAACGGTGTCGTGCCCGTCAGCAGTTCGTACAGCAGCACACCGAGCGAGTACACATCGGTCCGCGTGTCAATGTCCAGCGAGCCATCGGCCTGCTCGGGGCTCATGTACTCCGGCGTGCCGATGAACTGGCGATGCTCGGTGTACACGGTCTTTTCCGTCAGTCGCGAGCTGGTGGCCTTGGCGATGCCGAAGTCAATGACGCGCACGTACGGCTTGCCGTCCTGCGTGCTCACCAGCACGTTGCTGGGCTTGATGTCGCGGTGAATCACGCCCTTGGTGTGGGCATGCTGCACCGCGCCGCACACCTGCAGGAACAGCTCCAGCCGCTGGGCGATCGTCAGCTGGTGCAGATCGCAGAACGTGCTGATCGGCTCGCCCTTGCACAGCTCCATCACAAAGTAAGGCCGCCCGCTGGCGGTCGCGCCGGCCTCAAAGACCTTGGCGATGTTGGGGTGGTCCATCATCGCCAGCGCCTGGCGTTCCTGTTCGAACCGCGCCACCACCTGGCGCGTGTCCATGCCCGCCTTGATCACCTTCAGCGCAACGCGACGCTCCACCGGCTGACGCTGCTCGGCCGCCCACACCCGCCCGAAGCCGCCCTCGCCGATCAGCTCCAGCAGCCGGAAACCGCCGATCTCATCGCCCGGCTTCTCATCTGGCATTCCCGGCGCAAACGACGCATGCCCGACGAGCGTCTCATCACCACCCACCTGCTCGCGCAGCCGCCCGTGGACCGAGTGCAACTGGCCGGCCAGCGTCTGAAACACGCTCTCATCCGTCCGTGAGCCGAGCAGGTCGCGCACCTGCTGCTGCAGCTGCGGGTCATCGCCGCAGCTCGACTTCAAAAATGCATCCACCCCCGCCGCCGGCAGTGATGAGGCCTCAAGAAACAGCTCGGCTGCCCGCTGAAATCGCTCGCGTGGGGTCATCATCATCCTTCAGTGCTGGCCGCCCGGCCCGCTCGCTGCCCCGGCTGAACAACCGGTTGAACATCCGGCTGGGCCATGCCGCCGCGCAGCTGTGCCCGCAGCCACGCGCTGGCCACCTTCCAGTCCTCCACCACCGTCGAGCGTGCGATGCCGATGGCCGAGGCGATCTCCTCGTTGGTCATCCCGGCAAAGAACCGCAGCTCTACCACGCGGGCCCGCCGCGGGTCCAGCTCGCCAAGCTTCTTGATCAGCTCATCGAGCTCGAGAATCTCCACCTCGCGGCTCGTCACCGCCTCATCACCGCTGAGTGCAAACTCCCGCGCCCCGCCGCCACGCTTGAGGCTCGTCCGCCGCCGCGCGTGGTCCACCAGAATGTGGCGCATGGCAATCGCAGCCAGGGCCAGCGCATGGTGCTCATCGCTGATGGCCGCCCCGCCGCTGCGCACCCGCACAAACGCCTCGTTGACCAGCGCCGTCGGCTGCAGCGTGTGGTCGGACTTCTCAGCGGCCATGTACCGGTGGGCCACCTTCCGCAGATCCTCGTAGATCAGCGGGAACAGCTGGCTGAGACTCTCCCGCCGGGGCTGGTCAACCCGCTCAAGGAACGCGGACAGCGATTTGGCGGCAGATGGGTCCATGGTCGGGCTGCATTACGAATCACTGGCGGCGCCGGACTCGCATTGTTGACCGCCCGTGCCGATCACGGCGGCCTTCCAACCCTTCAAGCGCACGCCGCACCCGCCGCGCCCGACCGAATCTTCACAGTTCTCTGCCCGCCACCCCGCTCACACCCGCCGCCGCCCCTCCAGCGCATCAGCAAGCGCGGTTTTATTGGCATACTCCAGTGCCTGCCCCGCCGGCAACCCGCGCGACAGCCGGCTGATGTGCACCCCCAGCGGCTCAAGCATCTCCCCGATGTGCAGCATCGTCGCGTCACCCTCCAGCGTCGGGCTCAGCCCCAGGATCACCTCCCGCACCGGGCGACCCGCCGTCGCCGCCGCGGCAAGCCGGTCCATCATGAACCCCAGCGTCAGCGACTCGGGCCCGATCCCGTCCAGCGGACTCAGCCGCCCCAGCAGCACGTGATACAGGCCGTTGTACAGCTTGAGCTGCTCCAAGGCCAGCACATCCCGCGGCTGCTCAACAACCAGCATCTGCTGGTCATCGCGGCTCGGCTCGGAACACACCGCGCACAACACCGCCGCCTCACCCTCACCGGTGGCCACCGCAACGCCCGTCACCGTGCCCTTGGCCGCCAGGTTAAAGCACTTGGCACAGTGCCCGATCTGCTGCCGCATCGCCATCACCGCGCTGGCCAGTTCGCTGGCCGCCTGCGGCGGGGCCCGCAGAATGTGCAGGGCCATCCGCTCGGCAGCCCGCGGGCCGATGCCCGGCAGCGATGCAAACTCAGCGATCATCCGCTCTACCGGCTCGGGATACGCCAGCGAGCGGACGGGCAAGCCGGTAGGCCGGGGCTTCTTCTTCGGCCCCGGTGCCGGTGGCACCACCGCAGCCGGGACCGGCGTTTTTGGCGCAGAATCCGAGGCGTTCTTCCGAACCGCCGGCTGCTGCCGCTCGTTTTGTCCGTGCTGCTCACTCATGATCTCGCCGCCGGGTCGTACCGAACCGACCCCCGCCGCTTCCGACCTAACCTTAGCGTGCCCGCCGGACCGATCCTGACCTCCGCCGTCCGACGCCCACATGAACACCACGTCCAGCCAACCCGAAGCCGGTCCGACCACCAGCACCGGCCCCGCCGCCCTGCCGGGCCGCAGATCCAACCGGGGGCTCAAGATCGTCCTTCTTGTGGCGATGTTCTGCGCGCTCGCCGGCTACGGCTACCGCTACGGCATCCGGGATCACCTCATCCCCCGCAACTTCGGCACCGTTGATCAGGGCCAGATCTACCGCTCCGGCCGCCTGACCCCCGCGACGATGGAACGCATCGTCCGCGACAACAACATCCGCACCGTCATCGATCTTGGCGCGTACGAGGAAGGCTCGGTCCCCGATGTGCTCGAGCGCCGCACGGCCGAAGCCCTCGGTGCCCGCCGCGTGCGTTTCTCACTGTCCGGCGATGCCACCGGCAACCCGGCGGACTACGTCAACGCCCTGAAGATCATGGCTGACCCTGCCAACCACCCGCTGCTGGTCCACTGCGCCGCCGGCGCCCAGCGTACCAGCGCCGCGGTGATGCTCTACCGCAAGGCCTTCCAGAACGTGCCCTTCGAGCAGTCCCTCGATGAGGCCCGCACGTTCGGCCACGATCCGGAAGACAACCCCAAGCTGCTTAAGTACCTCGCCGAGCACGGCGACGCGATCATCGCCGAGGCCAAGGCCGCGGTCGAATCCGGGGTTGGCGCCGGGGTTGGCACCGGCATCGGCGCCGCACCGGTCAAGTAACGCTCCACGCTCCTGCAGCTCCCCCACTGCCGCCTGCTGGCGCGCTCACCGGCTCACCGGCGGCACCAGCTTCAGCGCCTCATCCCAGCGCAGCCTCTGGCTCGTCTGCAGCTTGCGATACGCCCCGTACACCGGACCTGGCAGCGGCTGCCGCGGGAACGTGCCTGAGAAGCTCTTGACAAAGCCCTGCCACAGCCCGCGCGTCGTCGCCTTGATGTACCGCTTCTTGACCCCGTAGATCGACAGCTTCAGGCACATCACCGCAGCCCGCGGCACGTAGTACGGCATCGGGATGTTCTGCCACGCGTAGATCAGGTGGTTCCGCGCGTTGTGAAACAGCATGCGCGTCAGGTCGCGACGGGGCGACTCGTTGTGCGTGATCGGGTCCGATGAACCCAGCCGCACCAGATACCCCGCACGGAACATGCGGATGCAGAAGTCAATCTCCTCACCCTGGTGCGTCAGGTTGGCCTCGTACGCGCCGCAGTTGAGGAACACATCGCGCCGCACCGCGTGCGCCGTGCCGCGGAACATGAACGATGCCCAGCGCGTGGTCTTGTCCGGAGCACGATCCTCCACCTGCGGGCCGTACGGTGTGTTGACATGCGGGATCGCCACCGCACCGATCCGTTCATCATCAAACTCCGCCAGCGTGTCCTCGATGATCCGCGGATGCTCCAGGATCGCATCATCATCAATCGAGAAGATGATCGGCGCCTTGGCACGCTCCGCCCCCAGGTTGCGCCGGGCGATGTACCCCGCCGACTGCTCAAAGCGGATCAGCGTGGCCTTGGGGAACTCCGCGGTGATCATCTCCGCGGTCCCGTCCGTCGAGCCGTCATCAACCACCAGCACCTCGGGCACCACCGTCTGCGTGAAGCACGAGGCAACGGCCAGGCGCAGATCCTCCTTGCGGTTCTTCGTCGTGATCACCACGGTCGCGCGCGGGCTCGAGGCGTGGATCTGTGCAAGGGTCATCTGCTGAATCATGGGCATATCCGGAGTATAGAAGTCCAAGGCACAAACCCCGCCGGACGCCGCACCGCGCCGAACGGGTCACACATTCCCATCACTCCGCACCCTGCCGCGCAAAGCGGCCCTTGAACCTGCCGGTGATCCGCCCGGCAAACGCCCGCACCTGCGACCGCTCCGCACCCGAAAGACCGAACACCCAGCCCATGCCCGCCAGCACTACGGCCGTGGCCACGCCCACAAGCACCAGCCGCACCGGCCCCTGGGGCAGCATCAGCAGCGGCACCAGCGCCAGGCCCACCGTCCCGGCGTACACCAGCAGCACGCGACCCACCACGTCCCGGGCCCACTGCCCGGCTCGCAGCCCTGTCAGCCCGGCGTACATCAGCACCACCACCACCGCGGCCACAATCCACGCGCCAGTCAGCGAGGCCAGCACAATCCACGCCTCCGGCCGCCACAGCCACATCACCAGCCCGCCGATGAGCAGCCCCGCGCCCTGCGAGACGCAGTACGCCGTGGCCATGATGCCCGGCCGGCCCACCGCCGACAGCGCAATCTGGTGCCCGCGTGTCAGGTCATCGGTGGCGATCATGATCACAAACAGCCGCACCAGCAGCGCCGCACCGGCCGGCACCTCGCCCAGCCACAGCTTCAGCAGGTACTCAGTCTCCAGCAGGAAGGGCACCACCGCCAGCACGGCCACCAGCATCGGCAGCTTGCTCGCCGCCGAGACCAGCAGCCCGAACTGCTCACGCTGGCCCCGGGCGTGCAGCGTCACCATCGCCGGGGCAATCGCCCGCCGGATGGCAAAGCCCAGCGTCGCCACGTACGAACTGGCCTGCTGGCCCAGCGAAAACCCAGCGTTCTCCGCCCGCGGCAGGCGGAAGCCCGTCAGCACCAGTTGCGACCCGCCCAGCCGGATGCGCGAGCCCAGACTGTTGACCGTTTCCCACCCCGCATACTGCAGCAGCACGCCCGCCGCCCCGCGGCTGCCGGCACCAAAGCTAAACCGCGGCGAGGCATACAGCGAGCGCACGATGATGATGTGCGCCAGCGTGTTGGCCGCCGCCACCAGCGCCAGCAGCCCGGCGTAATAGACAATCTTGCCCCCCGGCAGCAGCAGCAGCGTCAACACCACGGCCAGCCGCAGCCCCGCCTCACCCAGGTCCAGCAGCGTGGTCTGCAGGAAGTTCTGGTGGGCCGTCAGCAGCGCCCGCGCCGGATAGCCCAGCCCGGTCGCCGCCGCACCGAAGGTGATGCACACGATGGCCAGATGCGCCTCACCGATCTGCGCCGCCTCAACCCCCGCCAGCTGCGCCGCAACCCCGCCCAGCAGCGCGGCACCGGCCATCAGCACCGCCGCAATCCCGCCGACCATCATCACCGCCGTGACAAACAGCCGCTGCAGGTCGCCATCATCGCGCAGGCCGATCGCGTACGCAAAGTTCCGCTCGCACGCCGCGGCAAGGCCGTCAGAAAACGCCGTGACCACCGCCACCGCCGCCGCCAGCACACCGTAGAGGCCGAACTGCTCCTCACCTAGGTACCGGAAGGCGATCCGCGTCGCGACCAGACCGATGACGATCGACACGCCCATGCGTGCGTACGTCAGGCCGGTGTTGATGAAGAGTTTTGAGGCTTGGCTCACGGTGGTCGGCTACGGCATCAGTGGCGTGTCAATCGGCAGGCCCGCAATGGTCAGGACGGTCCCAGGCTCGCTCAGGCATGCTGCGAGCCGCCGAGTCCGGCGGGTCCATCCGCCGCCTTCAGCGACGGCTGCACAGCGGTGGGCAGCGCATCCGGCGTGTACTCCTCGGCCGGGTTGTCCTCGTCCTCATCAATCTGCGTGTCGGAGCCGAAGGCGAACTCCTCCGAGCCGATGGCCAGCGAACCGGCGGTGCGGGCGATGATCCAGCTGACGACCAGCGTTCCGATCAGCCCGTAGCCGATCTGCACGACGAACAGCGCCACCTCGCCACGCGGCAGCGCGATCGCGTTGCCCATGTTGGCACCCATGGCAGCCAGGAAGTACGGGTTATTGGCCCGCGTGCGGATCAAGCGGTCGGCGATGGCGATGAGCACACCGAACGCCGCGGCATAATACAGAATACCGATCCAGTGCGCCTCAGCCCAGCCGTGGCCGATGATGCCCGGCCCCAGGTTGCCGACGGCACCGACCGTGTCGGCCATCATGATGCCCAGCGCGTTGGGCTTGGCCGGGAACACCGCCCGCGGGATCGGGTTGGTGATCACATAAAACAGCCCGTGCAGGGGCATGTATTCTTTGTTGTTGGGGTAGTTCTCAATGCAGTAGATCGAGTTGTACGCCGTGTCCTGCAGGAACAGGCCCAGCGCGTTCTGCGGGTCAAAGGCCTTGCGCAGGTCGGCCGAGCCGGCCTGCTCCAGACGGATGGCCACCGACGTACCCGCCACGCCGCTGTCGTGCCGGAAGGTGCTGTAGATCAGCACGAAGCTGAACGCCACCGCGGCACCGATGCCGGCGACCATCAGCGTGAAGCTCTTCTTCTTGTAGCGGAGCCACCCGTAGTACAGCATCCACGGGATCATGATCAGCACGCCCAGGGCGTACCGGCGGTCGGCCGAGAAGCCGACGGAGGCCAGCAGCGCGACGGTGAACACCGCCGCCAGCAGCACGTACCACACGGCGTTATACCACTGCCGCAGCACCAGCACCGTTGCCAGCCCCGTGGCATAGGCACCCAGCGAGGGAATCAGCACCAGCAGCACGGCCTCAAAGAGGTTCATCGCACCCGGCGTGAAGGCCACCAGGTAAATCGCCACCGACGCGGTGAGCATGCCCGCGGTCATGATCGACAGACCCAGCATACTGACCGGCAGGAACGCGTAGTTCGGCACAACCCGCTCGGGCCACTCCATCTTGCTGCCCAGCGAGAAGAACATCAGATACACGATGTTGAACACGATCATGGCGATAGCCATGGTCGTAAATCCCTCGCCCGAGGGCACGTAGGGCCAGCGCAGCTCGGGGAACATCGGCACCAGCAGCAGCGGGCCGTAGAAGAACACCATCATGCCCAGCTGGAACGCCGACTGGTAGCTAAACAGGTCCATCCGGTCACGGGAATACGCCAGTGCCAGCAGAAGCACCGTCAGCAGCAACAGAACCAGGGATACCAGCCAGAGCAGTGTCATGTCGGTTCTCGATCCGGATGAACCCGGAGGGCAAAGCAGGCAAATCGGCGGTCGTCGCCGCAGGCGGAACAGAGGCCATCGCCCGCCGCCGGCTGGGCGGAAGGCGCCGGCCCAGCCGGTGAGGAGGTTATCGGCCAACCACCCCCCTGACATCGACCCGGGACAAGAAGAACCAAACCTTGGCACCGGTTGTACCGATAATGTCGCGGTAACCTGACCATGGACGCCCCTGCCAGCCATCCCGGATCTGTCCCCCAAGTGCTCCCCACCCCAGCCACCTCCGGCCCGGGCGCCCGCGGTCCGGCCCCGGCCGTCACCGGCCTCACCCTCATCGGTGGCGGCGGGCACGCCGTGGTCGTGGCCGAGGCCGCCGTCCTGGCCGGCTCCACCCTGCGCGGGTTCCTCGATGACAACCCCGCCGCGGCACTGGCGGCCACCCTGCTCAATCAGCCGCAGCTCCACACCCCGCCCCCGTGCCTGGGCACGCTGGAGCGGCTGGAGCTCGTCCTCGGCTCGCCGATGATCATCGCCATCGGCCAGGTCTCCTTCCGCCGCACCATCCTCAGCGCCCTCCGCAAGCTCCCCGCCGCCGGGGCCACGCCGCTGGCCACCGCCTCGGCCCCGGGCAATGCCCAGGCATCGCTCAACCCGCTGCTCTGCCCGGTCACCATCGCACACCCCGCCGCATCCATCTCCCCCACCGCCACCCTCGGCCGCGGCATCTACATCGGGCCGCTGGCGGTCATCCACAGCCGCGCCCGCATCGGCGATCACGCCATCATCAACACCGGGGCGATCATCGAGCACGACTGCGCCGTCGGCGAGAACGCACACATCGCACCCGGCGCCATCCTCGGCGGCGGCGTCACCGTTGGTGAGGACACGCTCATCGGCATGGGCTCACGCATCCTGCCGCACGTCACCGTGGGCCGGCACGCCACGGTCGCGGCAGGTGCCATCGTGCTCGACCACGTGCCCGACAACGCCACCGCCATCGGCGTGTGGGGCAAACGCTGATCCTCCGCGGCCCAAGGGCCGCACACCGCGCCCGCCAACTCAGCATCCAGCCGCAAACGCGTTGATGAACGCGATGAAGTCCGAGCCGTCAATCGTGCCGTCGGGCTGCAGGCCATCATCGCCCGCACCGGCCACATCCGCCAGCGGATCAACCGCCGCATCGCCGATGCCGAAGCTGTTGATAAACGCGATGAAGTCGGTCCCGTCAATCGTGCCATCGGGCGACAGACCATCGGCCCCGCCGCCGGCGATATCCGCCAGGCACGATGGCCCCAGATCAATGCCCACGAACTGACCGGCCGCGGCCAGATCCAGATTGATCCACCCGATGTTCTCGCCCCAGGCAAAGCCGCGGAAGCGACCGGCCTCGATCCGCGGCCGCTGCGGGGTCGCCGGCACCGCGCCGGCGGCCCAGCCAAAGTTGATCCAGCCGACATTCTCACCCCACGCCAGGCCAGCGAGGTTGCCGGTGGCCGAGTCGATGTTCACGCCAAAGTCGCTGCCCGTCAGGTTGCCGTAGCCCAGCGCGGTGCCGGGTGTGCCATCACCAAAGTTGATCCAGCCGATGTTCTCACCCCAGGCAAAGCCAGCCAGCACGCCGGCCTCCGCCCGCACGCCCTGCTGGCCGGCGGGCTCGCCGGCATCGCGGAAGTTCAGCCAGCCCGTGTTCTCCGACCAGGCAAACTTATTGGACGTATCCACGCCTGATTGCCCCCAGGCCGGGGCGATAGCACAGGCGAGCAGCAGCGAACCACACGGCATCAGCAAGCGAGGACTCATGGTGCCCATGAGTGCGAAAACCGCCTCACACTCACGCCAAAACCTCGCCCGCGGCACCCCGCCCTTGCCCACTTTCTCAGCTCAGGCCAGCACACTGCCCGATTTGGCCCACAGCGAGTCAATCCGCCCGGCGAAGCTGCCGCGGGGGCCCGTCGGCTCCACCGGGTGCTCGCTGCCCAGTGAGATCAGCAGGTCCACCATGCCCAGATAATCAGCCACGGAGATGAACTCCCGCGCTGCCCGCGGCGGGCCCATGCGGGCCGCGTCGTACGTGCCGGCCTGCACCTCGGCCAGGTTCGCCATGTTGTGGTAGTTGCCCAAGGGCAGGCACACGCACGTGGCGTTGTACCCCTCGGTGCAGAAGACCGTCGCCTCGCACGCACCCCCGGCCATCAGCTTGCGCTGCCACGGCCGCTTGGCCCCTTCACCGGCCTTCTGCTGGGCCCGCACCACCGAGGCACCGCCGAAGAGCTTCTCCGCCCGGTCGGCACACGCCGCGGTGACCGACGGGGTGAAGATGGAGATGCGATCACCCACGCGCACAATCGGGCCGCCGCCGATGGGCGAATCCGCAAAGCTGCGGCTGTTTTCCAGGGCAATCACGATCGCGTCCTTGGCCATCGTCACATGCCGGCACGCCGCGATGGCCCCGATGAAGCCGATCTCCTCGGCCCGCGTAAACAGCAGCCGCGTGTCGGGCACCGCCTCGCCCCGCGCTGCACGGGCAACCAGTTCATCCATCGCGGCCAGTGCCGCGGCAACCGCCGACAGGTCATCACACGCCGGCGTGTGGAGAATGCCGCCGGCATCAACCTCCGGCCCGGGCATCGCAAAGCGGCCGACATCACCGGGGCGGAGCGCGGCGGCGGTGCTGGCGGGGCCGGTCAGGCGGGCGGTGTAGTGGTCACCAAACCCCGCGGAGCCGGCCGGAACCGCTGCCGCGGCGAGCTGGCCGGTCAGCACGGCCTCCACGGCCCGGTCATCCGCGGTAAACAGCGTGATCGGCGCCTCGACGAAGTACTCCGCCATCACGCCGCCACGGAACGACAGCACCAGTTGATCCGGCCCGCCGATGCTCTCGATGACGAACCCCGGATGATCCAGATGCGCCGTGATGTACAGCGGCCGCGGCCCGGCGGCAGCGTGGCGAGCGAGACGAACAACCAGGTTGCCCGACGCATCCTCACTGAGCACCAGCGCCGAGCCATGGCCCTGACACCACCGCCGAATGTGCGCCACCACCCGCCACTCACGCCCCGCGGCAGTCGGAATGCCCGTCACGCTGAGAAGGTGCTGCACGGCCGGGGAGTGGGTTGAGGCGGAGGAGTCCATGGGAGATTAAAGCAAGGGAGGCGAGGGGAGAGCGGAGGGGAGGATGTTTGGCCGGGTGGCTGGGTGATTCAACGCGGAGGAAACGGAGGATGGGGAGGACGCGGAGGGAGGCGGGGGAAGAAGAGGTGAAAGAGACAAGATAAAAGAGGAAAGGGGAAAGACACCAAGGCGGGAAAGACAGGCTCACGCAGAGGACCAAAGGACCGGAGGAAGGCGGGGGGAAGAAGAGGAACATGGATGGACAGGATGCGCAGGATGAAGGCGCAGGAGCGGTGGGCGCTGTGCGTGCGAAATGACCTGACCCAGCAACGGTGGACACACCGTTGTTGTCAGACTCGGCTCGCCTCGAACTGTTCGGGGCTGACATAGCCGAGCGATGCATGAAGACGCTGACGGTTGTAGAACACCTCAATGTAGTCGAACACCGCCGCCCG
>CAILKP010000129.1 GCA_903834785.1 uncultured bacterium | reverse complement strand
CTGGATCTGCTCGATGCGCTGGGCACGGAGCTTGGCACGCCGGTGATTTCGACGTTCTTCTGCACCGCCACGTTTGCCCAGCACTGCCCGGAGTTGATCCTTCGAGCTGCCGCGGCAGGGCATGAGATCGCCAGCCACGGCTGGCGGCATACGGGGTGGGACAATGCCGACTTACTGGCCTCGAGACTCGAGCTGGAGCGGATCACCGGGCGGCCGGTGGCCGGCTTCCGGCGCTCGCGGCTGGCGGAGACGGATCGCGGAGCCATTGCCGCGGCGGGGTACCGGTACAACTCGTCGGAGAATCCGACGTGGCTGCCGGGCCGGTACAACCGCATGTTCAAGCCGCGGCTGCCGTATCGCACGGGCGAGCTGCTGAACATCCCGGCGTCGGCGACGCCGGTGGTACGGTTTCCGCTGTTCTGGCTGTCGCTAAAGGCGTTTCCGCTGTGGGTGAACCGGCTGGCGACCAGGGCGGTGCTGTGGCGCGATCCGGCGGTGGTGCTGTACTTTCACCCGTGGGAGTTGTGTGAGATGGACGGGTTCCGTGTGCCAGGGCCGGTGCGGCGATGCTGCGGCAAGCAGATGACCGACCGGCTGGCGACGCACATCCGCTGGCTGGCCGGGCAGGGGCGGTTTACGACGTACGCGGAGTTCGCGGCATCGGCGGGATGAGCTCAGCATCCGAAGGGGAAGCGGGGGAGTGGGGGCGGCCCCTGATTCTGGGGGCAGTTCAGTCAACGCGATGGAGGCGGGGAGCCGGAGCGATGTTCACCGTTTCGGGGGCATTGGGTCGATACCCTGACTCGCAACTGGATGCCGCCTCCCGGCGGCGGTCACGGCTTGTCAGTCTCCCGCCGGCCTTCTTGCCGGCGGCTCACCGCGATGGAGTGATCGATATGAGCAGTCACGGCAAAGGTGGACCAACCCGCCCGGCAGCGGCCAAGCCCAGTGTTCGTTTGTACGAGGACGAGACGGATCATCTTGTGCCGGCCGAGCTGGCACCTGAGCGGCTGACGCTGCTGCCCAACTCCGGTGCGGGGGCTGGTGCTGCGGGGACGGTGTCCGCCAGCGAGCGGATCCGTGTGATGTGGGGCCAGGACATGCTGCGTGATGTGCTTGATGGCCGGTACCGTGCGATCGTCGTCGGTGTGAACGATGAGGACAACACGCGCGGCATCGTGGCCCAGCTGGTTCAACTGGTGACAACCTCACAGTGGACCAGCGGAGCCGTGACCAGCTACGCCAAGATGTTCCAGGAGTCGGTGTCGATCCACGCCGCGCGGGACAAGGAGCCGTACGTCCTGAAGTTTGATCTTGACAGCGTGCTGGTGCTGGGTCTGCTGCGTCCGCACGGGCGGGATCACTTCACGCTGGACGATCTCAAGCGTGGATTCTCGACCATCAGCAAGATGCTGCGTGACCGCAAGGACCGGCTGCCGGTGGCCAGTGTTTCGTTCCTGAACGCCCGGGCCAACAAGCTGCAGGGGCCCGGCGGCAAGGAGCCGAGCTTCGAGGCCGTGCTTAAGACGATGTTTGAAGCTGGGTTCCGCGGCGATGTCTATGCCGCCCCGACGATGTGGAACCTGGGGCACGTCGGCGTGTTCCCGAACTACCCGTTCCCTGAAGGTGTGACGCGGATGGCCGAGGGGAGCTCGTAAGGCGAGCCCGGCCGCCGCTGATGCAGGCGGTACTGCTGGACTCGGAGCGAAATGACAGGACCGTCAACCTCAGCACGGAGACCGGCGGCGGTGAAACCGGCCGCCCCGGGAACGGCTGCATACGCCGAGCAGGAAGTCGCCGTCGCGGCGGCGCCGTCGCTCGTTGAGCTCCCAGGCACGGGCCGCGCGGTGATTGATCCCGCAACGGGGCGGAAGGTACCGTTGCTGGTTGAACCGGGGCCGCTTGCCGGTGTTGCGTCACTGACCGTTGCTTCACGGTTGCTCAGCCTTCGCGCGGTCGATGTTCCCGCCGCGGTAACGGCCGTGATTCTGTTCAATCTTGCCTCGCAGCTGATCGGCCACCGTCAGTGGGTCCTGCAGAACCCGGCTGTTGCGATCGGCCTGATCCTGCTGGGGCTCCTGGTTGTGCTCGTTGTGTGGCGGATGCGACGCAGGCGGGCCGAGGGTGCGCGTCAGGAGGCCGAGGCGTGTCGAGTCGCGGCGGTTCGCGCGATCGAGCAACGCCGGAGTGCCGGTACGGCTGGAGTTGCCCGGGGCGCTGATTCAGCCACGGTGGACGATGCGACGTGGCTTGGCTGGACTGCTGTCGCGGCCAGGCTCAATCCCGGGGGCAGGCAGTGCCATGGCTTTGATGTCGGCCGCTGGCTGGCTGAACTGGGGCCATCGGCCCCGCGGGTCGTGTTCATCAACGCGAACTACCGGCTGAAAACGCGTGATGTGGCCGTGGGGGAGCCGATCAACGTCGACGAGCAACTCGTGCCCCCGGCCGCTGTGATCATTGCCGCACTCTTTCTAGGTGTGCTGATCCTGATTCCGCTGTCGATGATCATCATGGCCGCGATCGCTGTGCACATGCTGGTGGCTGGAGCGATCGCGGCAACGCTGGTCGCGCTCGGCGGGCTGGCCGTCTTCTACGGGAGGGCGATCCTCGCGCACGTCGGCGTGATCGGGCGGGTGATCGAGCCTGGCCGGATCACGCTGCTCCGCGGGCGGGAGAGTCTTGAGTACTCGGTGGCGGATTCGGTGCTCGTTGTCGAGCGCAACTGGATATCGGGTACGCTGGACGTCTTTGTCGCATCAACGGCTCGGCCGACCCTCATGGTTGCGCGAGGGCTGTGGTACTCCTCGCCTGTGATCAGCGAGGTTGTATTGCGGTGGATCTCGCCTCGGACTGACGACGGCGGGGCTGCTCCGGCCTCCTGAGCGATGGTGGCGTCGGGCCGACGGACGAACCGGCTCGCACCGGCGTCCGTACACTGACACTATGCACTCGCCCGAAGCCTTCCGAAGTGTCTTTTCCAGCGCCCTGCCGTATGGCCGTTACATCGAATCAGCCAAGGCCAATGAGCGGGCCAACTGGGACAAGATCTACAACTCCACGCAGTTGAGCGAGACGCAGGTTTCGTTGGTCCGTTCATTTGCACGGAGGGTGAACGTGCTGGTGATCTCCGGCACGTGGTGCGGCGACTGCGTGCAGCAGTGCCCGATTCTGGCACGCATCGCGGAGGCGTTTCCTGCGCCGGTCGACTCTGAGACCGCGTCAGGCGTGGATGTGCGATTCATCGACCGTGATATCGAGGCCGAGTTCGTCAAGCCCTTTAAGATCTGCGGCGGCCAGCGGGTGCCGACGGCGATCTGGCTCAATGAGGAGTTCGAGTTTCTCTCGCTGCTCGGTGACCGGACGCTGACGCGATACCGCGGCATGGCCGCCAGGCAGCTGGGCCCGTCATGTCCGCTGCCGGGGGCACCACTGCCAGCCGATGAGAAGGATGCGGTCATTGCCGAGTGGCTCGGTGAGTGTGAGCGGGCGGCCCTGATCTGCCGGCTTTCGCCGCGGCTGCGGCAGAAGCACAACGACTGACCGCTTCGGACTGCTGTGCGGTGTAAAGTCAGGCCTGCCGCGGGGTTGTCCTGCGGAGTCGCCCGTCAGCCGGAGCCCGATTTGGCCGCCCAGAGCCCCATTCTTCGCCTTCACGAACGAGCCGATGCCATGACCGAGAGTTATGGCCCGCCCGAAGCCGGTGTGACGGTCGTGCAGACCTATGGCTATGTCGAGATCGAGTACGCGGCGATCCGCAAGGGTGCGGCGTTGTTTGACTGGCCGTTGCGCGGCACGGTGGAGGTGACCGGCCCGGACCGGGTTGAGTTCCTCAATCGCATGGTGACCCAAGAGCTGAAGAACTGGCCGGCACTGACCAGCCGCCAGTCGTTCTGGCTCAGCCGCAAGGGTCGGATTGATGCGGACCTTCGGCTGATGCAGTTGCCCGACTCGGTGCTGATGGATGTGGACATTCATGCGGCGGCCCGCGCTGCGGAGACGCTGAGCAGCTACGCGATCATGGAGGATGTGGCGATCAAGGACGTTTCGGCGGCCTGGCACCGGCTGGCGCTGCATGGGCCGGCATCTGCGCGGCTGCTGGCCGCGGCTTCGGTGCCTCAGGCCGGGACAGCGGTAGCGGAGATTGCGCCGGGGCAGATTGCCCAGGTTGCCATCGCCGGGCATGTGGTGTTCGTTGATCGTGTTGACGCCTGCGGCGAAATCGGGCTGGAACTGACGTGCCGCACCGAGCATGCCGAGGTGGTGTATATGGCGGTTCTAGAGCGTGGCAGCCATCCGCCCGCCGGTGAGAAGGCGGTGCTGCGGCCCGCGGGCTGGGCGGCGTACAACATCGCGCGCATCGAGGCGGGCACGCCCCGGTACATGCTGGATTTCGGGCCTGACTCGCTGCCGGCTGAGACCGGGTTGCTCGCTGATCGTGTGAGCTTCACCAAGGGCTGCTACCTGGGCCAGGAGATTGTGGCCCGGATGAAGTCGCTGGGCCATCCCAAGCAGGAACTGGTTTCGATCGATCTGCCAGTGGCGGAACAGAAGTTTGCCGGTGCCGATGGCACGGCGGAGGCCGAAGGCGAACTGCCCCGGCAGCCGATCACCGGTAGCTTTGTGTACCCCGGCGGCACGACGGCCGAGACGATGGCCGCGGCCGAGCCGATCGGCGCGGTGACCAGTGCGACGCTCAGCCCGATGCTGGGTAACAAGCCGATCTGCCTGGCGATGCTGAAGCACAAGTTTGCGGCGGCGGGCTCGGCGGTGGTGGTGGACTGCGAGTCCACGCTGGTTGCCGGCAGCGTGCGTCCGATGCTTGCGTTCCTGCAGCGGGGCTGAGCGGCCGAGGTGTTCCAGCGGGTGTCAGTCGGCCGTTGTGGCTGGTGATGCTGCTGCGCCCGACTGCGATTTGGCGATGCTGCGAGAGACGAGCCACGAAGCCAGCAGGCCGGCGGGGATCATTACTGCCAAGTCTGCGCCGCGGCAGAGGAGGTCGGCCAGCACGCCGGGGCGTGCGGCTTCTCCGACAGGCTCCCAGTTGCCGAGCGCGGCTGAGCCGCCGGAACTGATTGCCGCCAGGAGGCCGGCGACGAGTCCCACCGTCCACTCGCGAAGTCCGATCTGGATCGGCAGCAGGATGGCCATCTGGCTGGCGGCGGCAATGATGCCTGCCTCGGCGATGCCCACCGGCCGTCCGGCCACGGCCAGCATGACCCAGTAGCGAAGCGACCAGAGCATGGTCTCGGCGGCACGGATGCCCATGGTCACCAGGCCCACGTGCAGGAGTGTTGCGCTGGCCAGGCCGGAGCGAGCGATTCCGACCGCCCCGACCAGTGAACCTGCGATGATGAGGCCGAGCACGACAGCACCGGCGGCCGGCCCCTGCCAGGCCCAAGCAACACCTGCCGCCATGCACAGCACCACGCCCGCGCCGCCGCAGGCGATGGCCTGGATCATGACCAGCAGCGTGTAGCGGATGGGGATGCCGGTGACGAACTTGTGATACAGCGTGCGGCCGACGATGCCCGGCTTACCGGGCAACTGGTTAAGCAGCGTGCCGCTGGTGATCAGGGCGAGCATCTCGCTGTAGGTGATGCCTCGCGGCACCGGGGTGATGCCGCGGAGACCGCGGGCGGTCAGGAGCCAGAAGATCAGCGAGGTGAGAAAGAAGTTGATGAGCGGAACGCCGCAGGCAACGACGATGTGCCACCACGTCAGGCGGGAGATGGCATCGCTGGCCTGAGCCAGGCCTCGGGCGGTGCCCAGGGAGAAGTAGATCGCCAGTGCCAGCAGCGCGAGGCCCAGCACGGACAGGCCGACGCTGATCGTGCGCCGGTGCTGCTTGTGAAACGGTGCTGGCCTCGGGACATCGGTCATGCGTCAGAGTCGCCTGCCGTTGCCGGCTTACCGGGGTGTGGGGCCGGCGGGTCGGGTCGGCCGAGCTGGCCGAGCATCGTCGACGGCGCGGTTGGGTGTCAGCGGCTGGCGGGGGGCCGATTGGTCGCGATCTCTCGGCCTCATCTCGACCTTGGTCTTGGTGGTCGACAACGTTGTGGCCAGTACCCGAGCCTTGGTTTCAATCCGCTGGCGCTGCAGCGTCGCCACTGCACGGACGGCTGCATCGCTATCCGGAGCGGGCATGGCCAAAGGACGGTCCGTGAGCGCGTTGCATCGGGTCACGATGGTCAGCACGCGGACGGTCGGGTCGGGGTCGTCGGCGACGAGCACCGCCTCATCGAATGGGCGACACGCGGGGGCCAGCAGCTTGTTTGGCAGGAGGCAGAGCAGGGCTGCACGCTCGGCGGGTGCTGCGGTCTTGTACCGCGCCAGAAGTGCGGCGACCGTTTCGACGACGAAACGATTGGGCGAGTCGCCCGCGGCGACGAGCAGCGGACGAACCGCTGCTGCTGCCAGCAGCAGGTCGGCACCTGTTGCCTTTGCAATCTCCGCTGCGGCGGTCTCGGCGCTGAGCAGGGCGGCCGGGGCCGGGCTGCGGACGACGCCGCCGACATCGCCAGAGAAGCCGAGGTCAGAGTCGCGGGGCAGTTCATCGCCGGCGATCCGGAATCCCTGCAGAAGCCGGAAGGCGAGCCGCTGCGACTCTGACGACTGATTGCCCACTGCCCACGAGGTGAATCCTGCGTCCGCCCAGACGTCGATGACCATTTCTTCGCCTTGCCGCAGGCGAGGTTTGCGATCCATGCTCACAGGCGTCGTCTCGGCGAACTCTGAGAGACTTGCCTTGCTGGTCCGGATCGAGGGTGCCAGCAGCGCCCGGCTGCTCAGCGTGCGGTCGGGACCGACAGCCAGCGGCATCTGTGAGGCGTTCTTGAGCCGGATGCGAACCATGGCGCGGTCCAGCGGCCCGAGCTGCTGGGATGTCGCATCCAAGATGATCGATGCCCGGCGACGCGGGTTCTTGATCATGTCGGGCACGTACGCGGGGACCTTGGTGACCAGACTGGCGAGCGATCTGGCCGCCGGGTAGGTCACGGGCGGGGCACCCAGCCGCTTGAGGCGCGTTTCAGCGAAGGCGGCGCTGAGCGTGCCGGTGTGCTGACGGCAGACGGTCTTGTACGCTTCGATCGCGGCGGCGTGATCGGGCTTGTTCTCGCCCGCGGCGGCTGCCGCTGCTCGCTCCAGCAGCCAGCCTTTGGTGACCATCGCCAGCGAGTCACCGGTGCCCAGTGCGTCAAGATCCGCCAGAGCCCCGGGCATGTCCGTCGCTGAGCGCACCATGGCCATCAGCCGGGGCTTGAGCGGCTCATCATCGGGCAGCTCGCTGACTCTCTGCGACAGCGACTTGTCCTTGTCGTTCTCCTCCTTCTTCTCGTTCTCCTTGCCCTTCACCTTCTCCGTGTCCTTCTCCTTGTCCTTGTCCATGTCTGGCTCACCGGCCCACAAGGAAAAGGCAAGATGCTGCATCTTGCACAGGTGACGGTCCTGCTTGACTGATTCGATTGTCAGGCCATCGGGGGCTTTGTCGCTCTCGATGATCTTGTCGTAGGTTGCTTTGGAGTCGCTCAGGTCCTTCAGGCAGCTCTTGATCGAGTCGGCCTGCTGAAGAGCAAGGTGGGCGGTCAGGCGGATGATCTGCAGCTCAAGCGGAAGCTGGAGGTCTGCTGCGGCGGGGATCGTGTTCGTCGGCAGATTGAGCGCGGTGAGCTTTGCTCGTGCCAGATCGGCATCCTTGCGCTGCTTGTCGACCCTGGCTGCCAGCGCGTTGGCCACGCCCTCGGCTCCGCCGCTCAGCCAGCGCTGGACCTCGATTTCCGCCGATTCCGCCGGGTACAGACCAGGGCTTCCGTCGACGCGGGAGAGCGTGTCGGCGAGTTCGAAGAACTTCACCGCCTCAGCCGGTGCGCCGTAGCCGGCCAGGAAGCGTCCGAGGCGCATGTGCACTCGGTAGTCCAGCGGGTCGGCCATCAGCACGTTGGTGAGCAGTTCGAACTGAGGCCCGGCATCGTTGAGGGTGGGGATCAGCACGTCGGCGTAAAGCCCGGCGGCCTCCGCGTTGGTTTCATCGAGCTGCGTGGCCATGAGCAGGCGGCTGAGGAACCCGTCGTTGTCGCCGCGTTCGCGGGCCAGCAGTGCCGCATCGAACGCGAGGCGCGAGCGGATGGCGGGATCGAGCGACTGGCCGCGCGGACCGAGGAAACGCTCGTAGAGCTCCTGACGCTCCTTGACGGTCTGGGCGTTTTGAATCTGCCGGTTGATCAGTGCCAGCTGGGCCGAGGTATCGGCGGGATCGAGCTTGACGAGTCGGCGCAGCAGCACATCGAGTGCCGCACGATCCTCGGCCGCTGCCGCGGCATCGATTGCCAGTCGAAGGAGCACAGCATCATCCGGCCGCAGGTCCGCGGCGGACTGCAGCAGGACGAGCGCGACCGCGAAATCACGTCGCTCCGGAGCGGGGTTGAGTCGCAGATCAACCAGTGCGACGTTGGCGAGCTGGTCCGCCAGGATGGCGGTGACCTTGGCATCCGCCGCCGGGCGCGGGGTGGTGGCAGCGGCGGCGGGGGTGATTGCTGGTGCGGGGGAGGCAGGGGAGGTTGGAGGGGCGGGGGGTTTGGCGATTGCGGAGGTGCCGACGACCATGAGCAGCACGGATGCCGCCCGGGCCGAACTGGAAAGCGAGCATCCCCCGGCCAGGAACCGGACCACAGACTCAGCGGCCGAAGTGGCCGATCCGCACAGCAAGCGAGCATCAATCATGTCACAGAGTATCGGACCGCCAGCACCCGGCGGCGTTGGAACTTCCCCTTCCGAAGGGGGTTTGGTCATCTTGTTGGGGCTGCAATCGAGCGTCGAGCCAGTCGGAGGTTGGCCAGTCGGGCAGTGGGGGGCTATACTCCCCTCCAACCTCGGGCGATTGGCGCAGTTGGCTAGCGCGCTTCCTTGACATGGAAGAGGTCACTGGTTCGAGTCCAGTATCGCTCATTCCGAGAGTACACCCCACGGGCCGCAAGGCCCGTTTGTGTTGGAAGTGCTCTTCATTTCATAATTTACAGCTCTTAGTTCGTGGCGGATTTATCCTAACGTAATCCGATTCTGTTGCTCGATTTTGTTTTCGCGGGGCCTGGGGCGGGGCTCGGGCGGGGGCTAGGCCATTGGGTTCGGGGTCGCGCGGCGAGCGGGGCGGAGTGTGACGGGCCCCTGCCGAGTGGACCTGGCAACGAACGATCTATATGCAATCGCCATGAAAGAAAAGTGGTCGCCGCGGGTCAGCGGGTTCGTGCCTCGAGCCCGGCGAGGACTGTGGGCCACTCGTCGCGGATCACGCTGAACATCACGGTGTCGCGGACGAAGCCGTTCTGCTGGATGCGGTGCTTGCGCAAGGTGCCTTCGCGGGTGGCTCCGAGCTTGGTGATGGCCCGCTGGCTGTGGAGGTTGCGGCCGTCGCACTTGAGTGTGACGCGGACGCAGCCGAGGGTTTCGAAGGCGTGGCGGAGCAGGAGGAGTTTGCAGGCGGGATTGATGGTGGTGCCGCGGGCGGCGGGGGTGTACCAGGTTGCGCCGATCTCGACGCAGGCGTTGGGCGGGTCGATGTCCATGTAGCTTGAGGAGCCGACGATGTCACCGGCGGTGCCGTCCGGTTTCATGCGGCGGATGGCAAAGCACACATTCTTGGGGTTGGCGATGAGTTTGGCCAGCCACGCTTCCATTCCGGCGACGGTCCACTCCAGCGGCCAGGAGAGGTAGTAGTCAAACGTGCCGGGCGGGGTGATGGCAAACAGCTCAGGCGCGTGGGCCACCGTCAGCGGCTCGAGCTGGATGCCACAACCCTGGAGCGTGACTGGCTTGGGTGGAACAAAGGTCATGGCGATGGACTCCGAAACGGCGGGCTGGGGCGGGGGTCAGAAGAAGTCCACACACCATGACGAGCCGCCGCCGGCGAAGACTGCATCGGCCATTGAAAGAGCTCGGTCATCGCCCCAGACGAGGCCGGCTGCCGCGGCTTGGCGGGCGGTTTGCCATCCGCTGTAGACGGGGACCAGTCCGCCGATGGTGCAGCTGAGGGTGGGGACCTTCGGTGAGGGTGAGTCCAGTTTCGTGCAGGTAGCCCCGGTGCTGGCGACTTGCAGCAGCCACCGCCCGTTGTTGCCGGGCAGTACTGCATCCTGGACATCAAGCGCGAGTTCGAGCGATTGACCGGTGGCCGCGGCCGCGTAGCCGCGGGCGGTCAGGGCGTTTTGCAGGTGCACGATGCGGGTCATCCAGACTTCCGCGCTGGTCTGCTGCGCCAACTGCAGTTCGGCGAGCATGAGCAGCGGGTGGGTGGCACCACCGGCGAAGGTGAGCTCGGTGCCTGTCGTGGAGAAGGAGGTCAGGAACTTCATCAGCTCCCGTCCGGCCGGGGCATCGCGGAAGGCGAGATCCTGCAGCGACATGTTGAAGTGACCGTACTGCCCGCGTTCCTGATACAGGTACACATAAGCCAGCAGTGAGGTGTTGTCGGCGGACCAGAGGCCGAAGCCAGTCTGCTCCTTGTCGCGGAAGACCCGCACGCGGCCCCAGATGTACTCGCCGCGGTCGAGCAGGCCGTTCTCGCGGCGGGCGAACGTGCGGTAGCAGTCGACCACCGCGGGATGATCGCCCTCAGTCAGTTCGCGCCAGGATCCGACGGGTACAGCGGATGCCGCGGGATCGGCGTGTCCGCCAGCGTGGTCACGCCGGGGTGTCAGCCGCCGCAGGTCGAGCTTGTAGTTGGCACGGAGACCGGCCTGCTCGTAACCGACTTTGCGGTAGAGACTCTGCGTGGAGGCGTAGAGCGTGGAGAGTGAAATGCCGCTGGCGTGTAACTCCGTCAGGACCTCACGCATGAGTTGCTGGGCCAGGCCGCCGCCGCGGTGTTCGGGTGAAACGGCGACTCCGGCGATGCCGGTCATCGGCACGCTCTTGCCGCCGAAGTACTGACCCATGGGAATGGTCAGGGCGTTGGCCACGGGCGGCCCGCTTTCGGGGGCGAGGACGCGGTTGTGCTCGCGGAGCGGGTTGATCCACTCGCGGCAGCCGTCGACCGGGGCGCCGAAGGCAAGGGACATCATGCGTGCGACAGCATCAAGGTCGGCCTCGTTGGTGTGGCGGAGGTGCACCGGGATTGCCGGGGCAGTACCGATGGTTGATGCGGGGTGCGTGGCGGTGTCTGGTCGGGACATGGATCGAGCGTATGGCACCGCACCCGGGAAGTGCCTCTTGATGCCCGCGGTGGCGGGGTTGGTGGAGTAACGGTGGATGTTTCCGCCGCAGAACTGGAACGCGCGGTTGGGTGCATCAGGATCTCCCCGAGCAGCCGGCCGCCTTCGCATGGTCTTGACAATTCTTCTGACAGGCAGTGAAACCAATTCGAATCCGGCGCACTACACCCACGGTCCGCCAAGGGTGCGGAAGTGCTTGAGGTGCTGGGCCGGCGATCCGGTCCGATTCCCGTTGATTGACTGTTCATGCTGTTGCCCGTACTGGTCACCCGCAGGTGCTCGTGCCTTGGCGGTGATGTGGCACGGGCCCGATGGTGCTTGGTTTGATCGGCTGACCGCGCGGGCAGCCGTTGCTGTTTCATGCACGCAGTGAAGGAGTGTCCCATGACGCGTCGATGTGACTCCGCGATTCATCCTGCTCCGGGCATCAGTGGCGATTGGCGGGACAGCGGTCGGCGGCGGCGGGGCTTTACGCTCGTCGAACTGCTGGTTGTGATCTCCATCATCGCGCTGCTGATCGGCCTGTTGCTGCCCACGCTGGCCGGGGCGCGTGCCGCGGCGCGGCAGACCGGCTGCCTGAGCGACATGCGGCAGATGACGCTGGCGCTGGTGGTGTACAGCAACGACTACAAGGAGTCGCTGCCGCTGCCGAACTGGGGACCTGCTGCGGCGGCACCGGGCTGGCTGTACGGGCCCGGCGTGGACACGGCCGTGTGCACGCCTGATGATCGCAAGACCGGGTCGCTCTGGAACTATCTGGAGCACGAGGGCGTCTACCGCTGCCCGAGCCACCAGGGGCCTTTTGAGGGCACGGCGCGTATGACATCGTTCATCATGAACGGGGCGGTCAACGGTTACGGACGCTCGCCGGTGCCGTTTCGCGTGAGCCGGTTTGATGCGGGCAGCGTGATTCTGTGGGATGGCAACGAGCAGCCGGAGTTCGGCCCGCCGTACAACGACGGGGCGAGCTTCCCGCATGAAATTGTGCCCGGTCACCACGGCGAGGCCGTGACGTGCGCCTCCATCGGCGGGGCCACTGTGACGCTGAACAAGGCCGACTTCTTTGCTCTGCGTGATGCCGCGGGCCGCAACAAGTTCTGGTGCAGTCCGGCAACGCCCGACGGGCACTGATCGGCGGGGTGCGCGGCTGCCGGAAGCTGGTCGCTCAGGCCCGCACGCGGAGGAAGCTCTGGTGCAGTTCTGCGTGCCGCAGGTGCATGACCAGCCACTCGTCGTGGGTCATGACACCGAAGATCAGGTTTGGCTTGGTCGGGGCCGAGCGGGCGAGCCGGGCGAACGCGGACTCGAGTCTGGTCAGGCCCTCGGCGGTGCTGATGGGCTCGATGCCGAGCGTGCCGCCCTCGACTCCCTTGAGTCGCATTCCGGCCGGAAAGCCCTTGAGCAGCCGCCTCTTAAAGAGCCGGGCCATGATGACGATGAACCACGGCGGCGTGGGCATGTTCGGCGGATAGCCGTCGAAGGCGTAGTCGATGAACGCGGCCACGTGGCCGAAGCACTGACCCGGGGACCAGTTTCCCAGGCGTTCGAGTTTGCCCGCGGCCTCGGCCGCGGCGAGCGCCCGGGCATCGGCGATGGCGTCTTCCGGCCGGCTGAAGTTCAGCTTCCGCCGGCCCTGCACCTTGCCGGTGTTCAGTGCTGATGAAGTGGGGGATGATGCAGGGGTTGCCATGGCCGATTATTGCCGGGGGCAGGCGCGGCCCGGCTGCGGGGCGAGGATCATCTGAAACCTTGGCCGAGACTTACGCGGGCCGCAGCATCAGCAGCATTTCCCGCGTGCTGGGGCGGAAGCCGATTTTCTCGAGCGTGGACCGTGCATCGGGATTTGCTTCGGCGGTGTCGCCGCGGACCTGGGCCACGCCCATGGCGGTGAAGCGCTCGACGGCGGTCTGGACGAGCATGCGGCCGATGCCGCGGCGGCGGAAGGCGGGCTCAACCCAGAAGTCGTGGATGAAGCCGTAGCGGGTGATGCGGTAGATGGGGATCTCATCGAGAACCTCGCCGACGAGGAACCCGGTGGCGATGCTGCCGACTTCGGCGATGAGCAGCACGCTCTGCGGGTCCGTCGCCCGCTCGGGCAGCCAGCGTTCGTATCGCTGGACTACGTCGGGCAGGAAGCCGAACTTGGCGGTATCGAGGGATTCGTGGTAGGCGCAGATCGCCTCGACCATCGGCAGGATCGCGCCGATGTCGCGATGGGTTGCGGGCCTGATGCGAGGTTCGCTCACGGGTGACCGTAGCGCCGGATGGGGCGAGGGTTGGGTCGTGAGCATGCGACGGGGGGGCAGCGCGAGGGCAAAAAGACAAGCCGGAACCTTTCGGTTCCGGCTTGGTTGAACTGACAAGTCAGTTACAGATTGAAGTGGGGGAGGAAGGTCGGCCGAAGCCGAACTTACCAGCCGCCGCGGCCACGGCCGCCGCCGCCGCCGCCACCACCGCCGCCGCCGCCGCCG
>CAILKP010000128.1 GCA_903834785.1 uncultured bacterium | reverse complement strand
TCGTCCGCGATGAGTGGGTCTCCGGACCGCCATGAAGTTGGGTTGATCCGCCCTTCTCTTGTCTGCTTGGCGTCCATGAGGTCCGGCTCAGCGAGCAGCAAAGCCTGGACCGTGGCCGTCTCCGGGCTGCCGGCCTCGAGGCTCACATCGGCGCGGAGGAACCGAGGCAGCGTGAGCGACTTCAAAAGCGGCGCTGGCAGCTTCCGCAGGTCGATGCGGACCTCGGAACCTGCCTCCGTGACCAGGGCGGCCGGTGGCACGAGCCGGCCTTGCGGATGATGGCCAAACCGGAGTCCGCACGCCGCCTCGACGGCTGCCCGCAGTTCCGGGTGCTCCGCCAACACCAGCGTTGGCCCGTCGCCGCTCTCCAACCGCAGACGGTCCCAGACCACGAAGGTGCCGGGCGGCGCCGGGGCCACCTGCCGCGCGACCAGCCGGAAAATCGGTTCGCGGGCCGCACCCTGGACCTGCTCACGGGCGACCACGCGGAGCATGTCCACCCAGGCAGGGACGCCGTTGCCGACCGCCAGCACATTATGCCGGCGGTAGTTGTTCCAGAACAACCTGTCCTGCATGGCCTTGATCGCTGCGAGCACGGGGGCGGGATCGGTCATAGCCGTGCGCCATTTTTCTCGGACCAAGCCCATGATGTCCGGCGGGAGGCCGACAGCTGACAGGGGGGCGGGCTTTACTCCCAGCCCGGCCAGCGTCTGACCCAGCTCCGGTGCCGCGACCTGCGAGAGTTCGAAGGAAACGCCGTCGCCCCCGGAGGGATGGGCATCGGCGACACGGCCCGAGACCACGAAGTCGGCATCGATAGGGCTTGTCCAGCCGACCGTGACCGGGCGCTTGGGTCCCGGATGCACGAAGACAGACCGTGCGGGCAACTTCGTCCAGACCTGCAAGGGCTCGGCGGCGGTGTTCACGAAGACCGAGGGCTCAGAGCCGAGGCTCCACGATTTCACCTCGGTTCGCCCTGCGTTGCTGTCGCGCGCTTCAGTGAGGAACACCGGAGCGGATGTCGTCTCCAGGAAGCTCCAACTGGCCCCGTGCTTGTCCGGCCTGGGGTTGCTCTTCAACAGATCGGGAATCAAATCGGCGATGCTCCAGCTTCGTTGATCGCCGGTCGTTTCGCGGATCGTCCATTCGATGAGCGTGCTGTCGGCTCCGTGGCTTTGGTTGGGCAGCACGGTCAGAAGCAGCAACTCGCCGCGCCGAACCGACACCTTGTGCTCAAAGGGCACCGAGCCCGCTTCCGCAACCTTCGACTCCACGAGCACTCGTTTCGACGCCGTCCAGCGCGACTCGATTTTCTGACGCGCCGAGTCGAGAGCCGACTGCCGCTGTTTCCTCTCGGCTTCCACTTGGGCTGCTTTTTCCTCCCATTGCTTCGTTTGCGCATCGAGTTCCGCTGCTGGCAATGATGCGCCTAGCTTGCCGCTGAGTCCGGCCCAAAGCGCGGCTAGGTAAGTCTCGTTGAGTTTCTCCTCCGCCGCGACTTCCGCGATGGCAGCGGGACCGCCGCGAGTGAGTCGCTCGCGATGCTTCAACGTCGCTGCGAGATGCGCAGCAAGCGGCGGTTCCCCATTGGGCCCGGCGTAGCGCGAGTGAAAACTGCGTAGCGATTTCTCCGCCTCTGTCGTCCAATCCGGACCATCAGGAGAAGGCGAAAACCGAAAGCCCGTGGGCAGCAGCACCGCCCGCGCCGCGACATAGCGCGCGGCCTGATGATAGCGCTCCACCAGCCCCGGCGTCATCGGCATCGCTTCACCAACATTGGCAAAGCCCTCGCCGCCGACGCTATCGGGCGCGAACTCACCGGCCCGCGTCGGCTGCATGTCCACGCCCGTGAGATCACGCACCGCATGATCATACTCGGCATTGGTCAGCCGACGCAGCGTCACCGGCCCAGGGTCGCCCGCGTGCGCCGCTGCCGCCTCATCCACCGCCGCCCCGATCCAGCCCAGCAACTGATCTCGCTCAGCCAAACTCGGCTGCGGAGATTTCTTCGGCGGCATGTCGCCCTCATTCAACCTTTCGGCAATGTCCTCCAGCACCTTCGGCTGCGCGAGC
>CAILKP010000127.1 GCA_903834785.1 uncultured bacterium | reverse complement strand
TGGCCGGTGAGACGACGCGCCCGACGGGCTCGACGGTGTACCTGTACTTCCCGGCGGACATGCCCGTGGGCGAGGTCGAGTCGCTGGTGCAGTCGGTCAAGACGGTGTCGCCGTTTACCTTTGCCACCAAGGGCGACCCGGGGTGGGAGGTGTTCGCGGGAGAACTCAACCCGACGGATGATGAGGAGCTCGCGGCCCGGCAGGTTGCCTGCTACGCCCCGCTGTTTGCGCTGGAGGAGGACCTGTCGGTTGAGCGGGAGGTGGTGATGTTCTTTGCCTTCAAGTCCATCAACGAGCGCGACAAGGCCCACAACGCGGCGATGAAAGACGGCCGCCGCACCGTGCCCGATGAGAACGAGTACGGCCGGCCGATGCTGGGCTTTGTCCTCCAGAGCGACCTGGAAGTTGAGACCATCAAGGGCCTGGCCACCGAGCTGACCAAGTTCGTCCGGCCCTTCGGCGGCCGCTTCGAACTCTTTGATGCCGAGGTGTTCAACGCCCCGGACGATGATGACGAGGGCGATGAAGAAGCGGGCGGCGAGCAGCGGTGAGCCGGTGCATCAGGCGATGGGCAGCACGCGCTGGCCGGCGATGACGAACAGCCGCTGACCGGCGCGCGGCGCCATGCGTGCACCGCCGGTGAAACTGCCGAAGGCCGGGAGTATGAGTTCCCGCGTCTGGGCATCGAGCGCGAAGCACCCGGTGCGCTCGCGCGAGCTGCCGCAGCCGGGAAGGTCGGCCAGTGCGACAACGGGGTGAAGATGGCCGCAGACTGAAGGGACTGCCGGGGCAGGTGCGTTCCGCCCGCCGGCTTGGCGCGGGATGTGCCGCAGTTCAAGCCCGGACTCGATGATGCCTTCATTGACCGCGGGCATGGCCCAGTCCGGCGGCGGGTCACCGGCGCGCTCGTCATGATTGCCGCGGATGAGGAGCATTTCGATGTGCGACCACTGCTGGCGCCATGAGCCAACGACCTGGAACAGTGCGGCATCACGCGAGCCGCGGGCGTGGAGCAGATCACCCAAGATGATGAGCCGGCGAGCGGCGGTTGCGGCCAGCAGCGTGCCGAGGCGATCAAGATCAGCCCGCGCCACGCGAAGGCCAAGCTCGGCATCCATCGGCAGGCCGCCGGCTGCGAAGGCGGTGACTTTGCCCAGGTGCAGATCGGCAACGAGCAGCGTGGCGGTGCGTTCCCACCACACCACGCGCCCGGCGAGCAGAACGAGCGGGACACCGCCGTGGGTGAGCGGACAGCCGCCGGCGCGGATGAGCGAGTCGGTGAGTTCTACTAAGGCGGAGTTCGAGGTGTTCGGGCGGTCGGACATTGAGAACGCGACCGTACGCCCCTCCGCCTTGCCCCTCCCGCCCGCGCGGGCGGGGCAAAAGAACAACCGCCCCGGGCATGGGCCCGGGGCGGTGGGAGTTGCAGTTGGGGTGGAGAACGGGCGATTCGACTTACAGGCGCTTGCCGGGCATGGGACCTGCCGGACTACCGCCGGACTCGCCGCCCTGACCGGGTTTACCAGCCGGAGCGGCGGGCATGGGCCGGGGCGCGGGAGACGGCTTGGGGGACGGGGCCGGGGAGGGGGCGGCCTGCACGGGCTTGGGTGAAGGAGCGGGCTTGGCACTCGGTGCCGGGGAAGGGCCGGTCACGCGCTCGCGCTGGGGCAGCGGTGCCGGGGCCTTGGCTTCCATCTGGCGTGAGGGCTGCTGGATGAAGGGCTTGGACGGCGCGGGCTGCTGAGGTGCGGGAGCCTGGACGACGGGCTTGGCCGGAGCGGGCGCGGGGGCTGCCGCCGACGGCGCGGGCTTGGCCGCGGGGGCCGGAGCGGGCCTGCGATCCTGCGGCTTGGCCGGCGCGGGGGCCGGAGCCGGGGCTGGTGCCGGTGCAGGAGCGGGCTTGGTCACCGGGGCCGGAGCGCGAGCCGGCGCGGGCTGGGGGCTCGCGGGAACCGGCTTGCCGGTGGTTTCGCGGATGCGCTCGGGCAGCTTGCCGGGTGTGGGGGCGGGCAACGGGCCGGGCTGAATCACCGGGGCGGGCTTGGCCGCGGGCGCGGGGCCGTTGACCGGGCCGTAGACGGGAGCGGGCTTGGCCGGCGCGGGCTTGACCAGGGGTGAGCCGAGGCGGGGCTTGGCATCTGGCGCGACCAGGACCGGGCCGCCATTGACGGGCGTGCCGAAGTTGGGATCACTGGGGCCGCTGGGTGTGGGGCCACCGATGCCGACGCCGGGGACGACGGGCTGCTGCGGGACCACCACCGGCTGCTGGGGAACCACGAAGGGCTGAGGGCCGACCGGGGACGGCGAGCCGTAGGCCACGGGAACCAGCGGGCCGCGCGGGGGACGGACCACGACCGGCGGCGGCGTGACCACAACGACCGGCGGCGGCACAACCACGATGGGCCGGTGCCAGTCACGATCGCGGTAGCGATGGTGGTGGCCACCGAAACCCAGGCTCAGCGAGAAAAAGCTGCTGCCGTAGAGCGAGCCGTAGGAGCTGTAGTACCCATCACACGGAGCGGGCACGACGTAGCTGGGGACATAATCAACGTACGGCGTGACATAGACCGGCGCGGGATAGACGGGGTAGACCGGGCGGTTCCAATAGTGGTAGCTGTAGCTGGGCCAGCAGGGGTCGAACACGGGGGCGTAGACCGGGCCGCAGTACGGGCGGTAGATGTAGCGGCTGCTGACGTAGCGGCGGTGGACGGGAACCCAGCTGTCCCAGCCGCAGTGGTCGTAGCCGCTGACGGTGGTGATGGTGACGCTGGAGGCGACGGGCGGGCTCCACCAGGTGGGCACGCAGGGGTCGCAGCCGTCGCGGAAGGTGACGCCGAAGGAGAAGCCCACGGAGACGCCGGCCTGGGCGGTGGACGCCGCGGACATGAGGCCGACGGCGGCGATGATGGCGGCGGGGAGGAACCCGGACCTGGCCAGCGTGCGCGACGGAGCGGAGCTGGTGCCCGAACCGAGCTGGGCCGAGCCGAGCTGGTTTGAGGCGTCCGACGAATCCGAGTCGAATCTGCTGAACATAGGAGACTCCAGCCACCTGCCCCCCTGATTGCGACGGGCCGTGGTTCCGGCTGCCGCACCCACACGCATAACTGTACCGGGTATGGATTCGCAGCCCTGATCGATTCGGAGTCAGCCGCGCGGATTTGCGGGCAAATGGGATGCGGGGACCCGATCGATAGCCGAAAGGGAGCGGGCGGGCGGCATTTGGGCGAACCAACGGGCGGTACAAACCGAAGACGAAGGTTCATCCAGCGCGGCCAAACCGTCGAAATCGCCGGCAACCGAAGGGGGGTGAGGCAGGTACGATTACGCCCCACGAACCGCGGCGAGTTATCAGGACTTAGCCGCTCTTTCCCACCGAGTAGGACCACGACATGCTTCGATACATTGCCCCCGCCATTGTGTGCATCGCCGCCGCCCCGCTGTTTGCCCAGGTTGACGACCAGGCCAAGACGCTGCTCAAGGAGTCGGGCGCGGCGATCAAGTCGCTCAAGGGCGTGACCTTCACGGTGACGGCCAACACGCAGGGTGCCGGCGGGATGACGCTGGGCGGCAACGCGACGATCACGTATCTGCGTCCGGCGAGCATCGCCCACACGCCGGGCTCGGCCACGCCGGTGAACCTGGCCTCGCCGACGTTCATGGCTGAGGGCATGTCGGAAGTTGCCACCGAGGGCAAGCTGAACATTCGCGTGGCGCTGGTTGAGAACCAGATGGTGACGTGGATTGACGAAGCGGCCAAGACGGTGTTCCAGAAGCCGCTGATGCCCAAGACTGATGGCGACAAGTTCGTCAACCGCGTGCGGACCGTGCTGTTCCCGCCGCCGGTGCTGGAAGCCGAGCCCTTTGAGAAGGAGCTGCGTGCAACGAAGATCAGCATTGATGAGCCGCAGATGATCGGCGGCGAGGCGTGCGATGTGGTGAAGATCATCACGGACAACAAGTCCGAGCACACGGTGGCGATCAGCCAGAAGGACAAGCTGCCGCGCGTGTATCAGATCAGCCGCCCGGTGGGCAACAACCAGTCGCTGGTTCGCCGCTGGGAAGTGAGCAACGTGAAGATCAACGCGGCCGCGACGGCCAAGGACATCACGCTGAAGACCCCGGACGGGTTCAAGTTTGTCAAGGAAGAGGCCAAGCCGGTTGAGACCGCGGCGACGGCCCCCAAGGCGCCGGCGACCCCGACGATGGCCCAGGGCGGGCTGGCGGTGGGCACGGTTGCCCCCGCGCTGGACCTGAAGCTTGCTGGTGGCGGCGACCTGAACGCCACGACGACGGCGGGCAGCGTGACGGTGCTGGGCTTCTGGAGCCCGCTGGTGCCGGCGTCCTCAGAGATGGCCAAGAGCCTGCAGGGCCTCAGCGGCAAGGTTGACGCCAAGAGCGTGAAGATCTTCGCGATTGCCTGCCGCGAGGGCAGCGATGAAGAGCCCCGCGTGCAGAAGTTCATCGCGGACAACAAGCTGACGATCCGCTCGGCACTGAACGGTGATACGGCGGCGACGGGCTTTAACGTCCGCGGGTTCCCGTCGGTCGCGGTGCTGAACAAGGAAGGCAAGATCGCGGCGTTCTTTGAGAGCATCCCGAGCGTGGATGCACTCAAGGCCGTGGTGGATGCGGCGAGCAAGTGAGGGTTGATTGAGGGGATGGATGGGTTGAACGCGGATTGATGTGTTGACCATTCAACGGCCCGGTGTGCGAAGGCACACCGGGCCGGTTGGTTTTTTTGGGGAGCGAAGCGGGAGGCGAGGCGGGGACGGGACGGAAGCGGGACGAGGGGAGACGCAGGCGAGACGCAGAGTCAGGGCAGCAGTGGTCGAGTACGGCGAGTGCGTCGAGTGCCGGCTTACCGCGAAGGCGGTTACGAATACGTCAGGGGTACAAGCTGTCGGTGCTCGAGGCCGCCGGCGGCACAACGCTGCCCCCGCTCGATGTCCCCGGTCGCGGCATGGTCGTTGAGCGCTACAGCTACGGCCTCTACGGGGATCCCGACACCCAGGCGTTCGTGGATACGGCCCGGACGAACCTCCTGGTCTCGCAGGATGCGATCGACAAGCACGCGGAGGTGTTCAGCTGGTCCATCGACTACATCGGCACCGACGGCCTCCGCGGCGACTTGCGGGCGGATGTCGATGGCGATGGCATCATCTCAAGCTGGGACCAGCTCCGCTTCGCCCAGCAGCAGACGGCATGGACGCTGATCAACATCGACCAGATCGCCGCAAACAGTGATGAGGCAATCGATGGCTGGTCAACACTGGGCCAGCTCTCCCGGCCACACCCGGTCGGGATGAAGCCGACCGGCGAGCCCTTGGATGCCGGAACAGCCAGCCAACCAGGTCCGCGCGATCTTCACAAGCTCCGCGGCATGGTCCAGCTCGACAACCGCCTGGGCTACGCCGGGTACGTCTGGGACCCGTTCCTGCAGATGTACCACGTCCGCCACCGCGTGCTCAACCCGCGGCTGGGGATCTGGATGCAGCCCGACCCGATCGGCTACGCCGGCGGGTGGAACCTGCACGAATACTGCGGCGGGGATCCGCTGGCGCGGGTGGACCCGTCTGGCCTTGACTGGTTCGACAGCATTGTAAATCTAGGGGCAGGCATCGGGGACGGGATGAGCCTCGGCCTAACAACTCTGATCCGGCAGGCAACCGGGCTGAATGACGCTGTCGATAGCCGTTCCGCTACGTATGGTGTGGGGGTAGGCGTCGGCACCGCTGTTACGATCATCGCGACCGCCGGTGCAGTGGCCCCCGAAGTAATCGCCACTCGCGGCGGCGTGTTGCTGACCGGTCTTGCTATCGGTGCAACCAGCGAGACCATTGTGCAAAACACCCAGATTCTTCAGGGTGCCAGGGATTCGCTCAATCCCCTTCGAATCATCGGAATGGGCGTTGTTGGGGCGCTCTGTAGAAAACCACGCAACCGTGTCAGCTCTGGCGCGTAGATGAGGAGCATGACCAAGCTCACGCCGGACCAGATCGCCGACGAGT
Source organism: uncultured bacterium (assembly GCA_903834785.1). Taxonomy (GTDB): domain Bacteria; phylum Planctomycetota; class Phycisphaerae; order Phycisphaerales; family UBA1924; genus CAILKP01. Next base: position 52 of record CAILKP010000127.1, on the reverse strand, counting down.
CCCTCCTGCTGAAGATCGCCGTGCTTGCCATCCGCATCAGCGGCAAGTGCAT
>CAILKP010000126.1 GCA_903834785.1 uncultured bacterium | reverse complement strand
GCCCGCAACGACCGAGCCCGCCACAACTGCCATCAACGCAGCCGCGCCCGTCGCCACCGCGACCACCGCCGCACCAACCAACACCACCCCCGCGCCCGCCACTGCGCCAGCCGGAGCAGAGCCCGCGCCCACCCAATCACCCAACCCCGAGCCCGCAGTCCCCACCGCGCCCGCCGACCCCGAGGCCACCGCCCGCGAAGTCGCCACCCTGAAAGAGGAGTGGGCCACACTCGAGGATCTCCGTTTCGGCATCGGCAACGAACTGGCCGCGCTGCAGCGTCGCAAGCGTCACGAGTCCCACACCCCCGCCTGGGCCGCCCAGGCCCAGGACCTGTTCGACCGCTGCGTCCGCGAAAAGCTCGACCCCACCGTCATCCGCCAATACACCATCAGCCAGCGCCTCGCCCAACTGGGCCACAAGCTCGAATGACAAGAGCCAATAGGAGCCCGAGCGGAAGCGAAGGGACAGTGAAACACAGGCCCTCCCACCAATCTCCCCACTCGCACGAAGGTTCTTGTGCCCAGCAAGCACAACCACCTTCGTGCCCGCGATCAATTCCACTCACGCAACCACGTCCACCATCCCTTCGCTACCGCTCGGGCTCCTATTGACGCGTCGCCGCCTTCATCCTGTCGATCCTGTCCATCGATGTTCCCGCCGTTCCCTCGCGACTCGAGTCTCGTGACTCGCGACTTCTCCCTCCTCCCACCCGCCGCACTATCCTCCTTCCTGTGAACCGAACCGGCCTTTCCATCATGTCAGCCCTTGGCATTGTGCTGCTTGGCGCGGCGGCGACCGGGTTGTGCATGGTGCTGGCGGATGCGTGGGTGGTTCGGCATGTCGCGCTCAGTTCGGACGGGCTTGCCGCGGCGGAGCGGACGGATTGGTACAAGCTGCTTCGCATCATGGGCTATGCCCCGACGTGGCTGGCCGTGGGGCTGGCCATCACGCTGATTGACTCGGGCCGGCGGGAGGGTGGGCTGCCCAACGGGCGGCCGCTGACCTGGGAGCGTGGGCCGTTCGTGCTGGCCTGCGTGGTGGTGGCCGGGCTGCTGGCCGAGGGCGTGAAGCTGCTGACCCGGCGGGCACGGCCCGATGTAGCCAACCCCGATGAGCTCTACCGCTGGATCAGTTGGGCGGCCGAGGGCGTGAACACCGGCGACCTGGCCCTGCCCAGCAGCCATGCGGCCGTGGCCTTTGCCGCGGCGTGGGCGGTGGGCAAACTGCACCCGCGGACGCTGCCGGTGGGGCTGCTGCTGGCCATCGGCTGCGGCACAACGCGGCTGCTGGCCGGGCAGCACCATGCTTCGGACATTGTGGCCGCGGCGTTTGTGGGGCTGCTGCCGGCGGTGGTGCTGACGGTGCTGTTTGGCAAGCGGTAAGGCCGGCGAGGCCTGCCCCGGTGGGAAACAGCGGATTGCGGAGGTATCCTGCCAGTATGCCATCTGACAGCCCCTACGACACGTACACGAGCCCCCTTGCCGCACGCAACGCCAGCCAGCAGATGCTGACGCTGTGGTCGCCCCGGCACAAGTTCAACACGTGGCGGCGGATCTGGCTGGCCGTGGCCGAGGCCCAGCACGAGATGGGCCTGCCGGTGAGCAAGGAGCAGGTCGAGGAACTGCGGGCCGTGGTCACCCGCCCCGGCGGCATCACCGATGCGGAGATGAAGGCGGCCGAGAAGTACGAGCGCGAGCTGCGGCACGATGTGATGGCCCACGTACACGCACTCGGTGACAGTTGCCCGAAGGCCAAGGGCATCATCCACCTGGGCATGACGAGCCAGGATGTGGTGTGCAACGCGGACCTGTTCATCCTTCAGGATGCGCTCTGGGTTGTACGAGCGAAGCTCGTACGCACAGTCCTTGGGTTTTCGGAGAAGGCGAAGCAGACGATCGGTATTCCGACACTTGCATTTACGCATTATCAGCCAGCACAGCCGCTGACGATTGGCAAGCGGCTCACCTTGTGGGCCAGTGATCTGAACATCGTTTTTGAGCGTGTTCAAAACACTGCTGAAGGAGGATACCCCGGACTGATGATGCGTGGCCTGCGCGGGGCAACTGGCACGGAAGCGGCCCTTCTGGCCTTGTGTGATGGCAACAGCAACAAGGTTGATGACATCAATGAACTCTTCATGCGGAGGTTCTTCGGCACCGACTCGCGGAAAGAATCTTGTTTCTTGTGGACCGGCCAGACTTATCCGCGTGTGTATGACTCGTTCATCCTCGCCGATCTCGCCTCCACCGCCAGCGTGCTGCACAAGATCGCCACCGACATCCGCCTGCTGTGCAACCGCAAGGAGATTGATGAGCCCTTTGAGTCCAAGCAGATCGGCTCCAGCGCGATGCCGTACAAGCGCAACCCGATGCGATGCGAGCGCATCTGCGGGCTGACGCGGTTTGTGATGAACCTCGTCGGCAACGCCTACGACACCGCCGCCACGCAGTGGCTGGAGCGCACGCTCGATGACAGCAGCAACCGCCGCCTCTCGCTGCCCGAGGCGTTCCTGGCCCTTGACGGCTCGCTGGACCTGATGCACAACGTTGCCTCGGGGCTGATCGTCCACGAGGCGATGGTGCGCAAGAACCTGATGGCCGAGCTGCCGTTCATGGCCACCGAGAACATCCTGATGGCGTGCGTGAAGCTCGGCGGCGATCGTCAGGAATACCACGAGCACATCCGCGCTCACGCCCAGACCGCGGGCCTGCGCGTCAAGCAGGAAGGCCAGGACAACGACCTGCTCGACCGCCTCAAGGCCGACAAGCACTTCCAGAGCACCGCCCGCGGCGGCACCCTTTCCGCCGAGCTGGACTGGGAAGGCGTGCTGGACCCGATGAAGTACGTCGGCCGCAGCGTGGAGCAGACCGAACGCTTCATCCGCGATGTCGTCGAGCCGCTTCGGCGGCAGTACGCCGAGCAGCTCAAGGCGATCGAGACGAGCGCACCGAAGGTGTAAGGCCCCGCGAGCGGCGGGACGAAGCACGGACTATCACAGGAGCAGGCCGATGGGAACGCGCGAAAGCTGGAGCTCGTGGAAGAAGGTCTTTGACATCACCGGACGCAAGAAGCCGTACCTGCACCTGGAGCGGGCGAGCTCCGAAGGCATCTGCTTTTGCAAGTGCAAGCGGGCACTGGTAGCGGTGCCGGACCAGCTCGACTGCCCGTGGTGCGGCTGCGGGTGGCTGTTTATGTGTGTCTTCTGCGGCAAGGCGTTCACGTACGCCAAGGCGGTGCCGGTCAATACGCCACTGGCGGAGATTGTGGAGCGCGACTTAGTCGGCCGCGGGTGGGAGAAGGACCGGACGATGACCCGCGAGGGGGTCACGTACATGAAGTGGATGCTCGAGCAGGTGCAGGAGGGTGTTCAGTACGGCTTCCTGGACGGGCTGCTGGTGCCGATGGGGCTGCGGAACATCAAGCTTGATGGCCGGTCCGCGGTTCACCGCATCAAGATCCTGCCGCACGAGCGGGAGCTTAAGACGCCGGGCTCGCTGATGAAGGAACTCTCCCGCGTCAGCTACTGGACGCGGCGCGAGCACAAGCCGAAGTAAGCCGAGCCGGCTGGCCGCCGCTGGCCGCGGGGCACACTCACACCGTGCGGACGACCGCGCCGACTGCCGAGCCGAGGTGGCTGATGAGCTTGTCAACCTGCGGGTTGACGGCATCATCGGTCAGCGTGGCGGCGGGGTCACGGAAGGTCATGCGGAAGGTGACGGACTTCTTGCCTGCCTCCAGCGGCTTGCCGCGGTAGGTGGTCACGAAGCGGAGGCTCTCGAGCTTGGCCGGTGCGGCGGCGATGATGGCCCCGGCGATGTCGTCCCACAGCACCGTCTCGCTGACGATGACCGAGACGTCGCGGTCGGTGGCGGGGAACGTGGGCAGTTCGCGGGCCGTGGCCTTGGGCGGCCAGGAGCTGACGAGGGCGAGCACATCGATCTCGGCGACGACCACGGGCTGCTCGAGCTCAAAGAGCCGCTGCACATCGGCCGTGATGATGCCCAGGTGGCCGACGGGCGCACCGTTGATGAGCACGCGGGCGCAGGCCGAGGGATCGAGCGCGGCGATGGGCGGGGCGCTCTCGGGCACGAGCTTGAGCGTGGCGGCCGGGCCGAGTGTGGCGGCGACGGCCTGCTCGAGAATGCCGCGGAGCAGGGAGACGCCGGCCTGGCGACGATCCAGCGCACCGGTGTTGCCGGCGGGGGACTTCTCGGGCAGGTCGATGGTCAGGCACAGCCGCGGGGCCTCGCGGCTGATGGGCAGGCCGGTGGTGGCATCGGGCTTGGCATCCTGCGAGAACGCGCTGGCCAGTTCGAACAGCCGCACACCGCCGGGCTGACGGACCTTGCCGTCCTGATTGACGCGGCGGACATCGAGCAGGCCGCAGATGGGCGATGGGCGAAGGATGTTGTCGGCGGCACGACGCTCCTCACTGACTGCGGCGGTGGCCAGGCCGGCGGGCAGGAAGGCCTTGGCCTTCTTGGCGCCGGTGAAGCTGAAGGAAACGGCCTCGAACATGCCGCAGGAGGACAGGATGCGACAGAGCTCGGCGGTGGCGGCCTCGCGCCCCTGCAGCGGCTGGGCGGCGACGCCAAGGCGGGTGAGCACGGGGATCTTGTCGTAGCCGACGGTGCGGGCGACTTCCTCGATCAGGTCGATCTCGAGCTTTACATCTGGCCGGGCGTGGGGCACGGTGACGTTTAGCTCACCGGGGCTGCCCAGGGCGACATCAAAGCCCTGACGGGCCAGGGCCTTTTCCGCGTGGGCGGCGTTGAAGTCGGCGGTGTCGACGCCGAGGACCTGCTGGAGGCGCGGGATGCGCAGGGTGATCTGGCGGGCCTTGGCCGCGGGGCGACCGGCGGAGAGCACGCCCTCGCGGAGCGTGCCACCGGCGACCTTGATGACCAGTTCGATCAGCCGGTCGCGGGCGGCGGCGAGGGTCTCGGGCGGGACGGTGCGCTCGTAGCGGTAGCTGGCATCGGTGCGGAGGTTCAGCCGCCGGGCGGTGGTGCGCACGCGGACGGGGTCCCAGGTGGCGACTTCCAGCAGGACATCGGTGGTGGCAGTGGAGACACCGGACTCGGCCCCGCCCATGATGCCGGCGAGGGACTTGGGCACGTGGGCATCGGCGATGACCATGTCCGAGGGCTTGAGGTCGACGGTCTTGCCGTCAAGCAGCGTGAGCTTCTCACCAACTTTGGCCGAGCGGACGACGACGCTGGTGCTGGTGCCGACCTTGGCGAGTTTGGCCAGATCGAAGGCGTGGTTGGGGATGCCCATTTCCAGCAGGACGTAGTTGCTGACATCAACGATGTTGTTGATGGAGCGGTGGCCGCAGGCCTCCAGCGCCAGGCGGAGCCAGTCGGGGCTGGGGCCGACCTTGACGCCGGTGATGTGGGCGAGGGTGAACAGCGGGCAGGCGGCGGTGTCGGCCGAGTCGAGGGTGACGCTGGCGTGGATGCCGGGGCCAGCGGCCTCGGGCAGGCGCGGGGCCGGCGCGGTGAAGGTGCGGCCAGTCACGGCGGCAAGCTCGCGAGCCAGGCCCAGATGGCTGAAACAGTCGCCCCGGTTGCTGGTGAGCTCGACATCCAGGCGCGTGTCACCGGTGAGCTCGCCAGCGAGCGGCTCGGCGTTCTCGATGGGGAAGCCGGCGAAGGTCAGCGCCCGCTCGATCTCGGCGGCGGGGAGATCACCAGGCGTGAGGAACGAGTTGAGCAGACGGGCAGAAGCGAGCATGGGGCGGAGGGTAGGGGCGAGGGGGAAGGGGCGGGCCGGGGAGGCGATGCCTGCGGCGGGCGGGGAAGCCGGGGCGGAGTCACCGTGCGGGCTACCGCTGTGATCGGGAAACCCTGCCATAATCCCACCATGGCAACCGGCGAGACAATCCCGCATCGGAGTTTCTGGATGTGGTTCGGCATCTGCTGGCTGATCGGCCTGCTGGTGGTGGCGGTGCTGGCGGGGCAGGCGCTGTTTACTGCGGTGGCGGCGGACGGGTGGCAGCAGGGGACGGCGCGGGTTGTGCGGTCGGAGCTGGTCAAGAAGAAGCGGAAGCGGTCGACGTATGAGGTTGCGGCCGTTGAGTTTGCGTATGACGCCGGCGGGGTGAAGCAGACGGGCACGATGCTGTCGGCGTTTGACAACTGGAGCCGCGAGGGCAGCCCCAGGGAAGTGGTGGCGCGGTTCCCGCTGGGGGCGGATGTTCCGGTGGCGGTGAACCCGGACGATCCGATGGAGGCGTACGTGCAGACCGGGTTCCGCTGGGCGTATGGCTCGACGGTGATGGCGTTTCTGCCCGCTCTGGCGATGCTGGGTGCTGCGCTGGCCGGCGGGCTGCGGCAACTGCCGCCGGGGGCGAAGGTCGTCGGCTCGTACTTTGCGTTCAGCCAGCCGCTGCCGCGGCTGGTGCTGCTGCAGACCTCGGCGATTCAGATGGGGATGATCTGGGCGCTGATTGCCAGCGGTGTGGGCGTTGCGGGGCTGTTTGTGACAGAGAGCCTCACGCCCGAGTGGGGCGGACGCACGATGATTCCGGCGGGGATCAACCCCGGAGCGGGGGACATGCCGGTGCTGCTGCTGGTGGTGCCGGCGGTGACTGCGGCGGCGGCGGTGGTGGGCTGGCTGTGGCGGAGCAAGCAGGAAGCGAGCCACGACAAGGAGATGGTGATCGATGCCGGGCATGACCTGATGGTCTTTGCCAAGCCGGCGTTTGGAGCGCGGCCGACGATGGCGCTGTCGGCGGTGCAGGGGCTGCAGACGCGCAAGGTGGTGACGCGGACGAGCAAGAGCAAGACGACGAAGTACGAGGTGTGGGTGGTGACGGCCGAAGGCCCGAGCAAGCTGATCGTCAAGTGCTCAACCTCGCTTGAAGCCGACGAGATTGTGGGCTGGATCTCCGAGACGATGGCGGCCGGGGGATTTGCAGCGCCGGAGCACAGCTTCGTTGATAACGACTGAGTGCCGCAGGGTGCTGAAGGGAGCGTGAGGACGATATGGGCAAGGCGCTGACGGACAGACATCCTCGAGCGGTGATGGCAGGACTGTGGCTGCTGGTGGTGGCGGTGCTGCTGGGCGTGCTGCTGGTGCAGGTGTGGCGGGCGGCGGTGACGGCCGGCTGGCCGCGGGTGACGGCGACGATGGTGCGGGCGGAGCTGGTGCCGCCGGATGGGCTGGCGCGGCTGGAGTACGAGTACGAGATCAACGGGCAGCGGTACAAGGGGCGGGAGATCAGCCGGTTTGGGCTGTGGAGCGGGATTGCCCAGCAGGATGAACTGGTGAAGCGGTTTGCGGCCGGGAGCAGGCCGGAGGTTGCGGTGAACCCGGCCGATCCGCGCGAGGCGTACTTGCAGGCGGGCTGGCGGACGGTGCACCTGGCCCCGCTGCTGTTGCTGGTTCCTGCGGTGTGCCTGCTGGGTGTGGTGCTGGCCGGTTCGCTGAGCGAGCAACCGGGGGCGCGGCTGATCGGGCCGTTTGTGGCGTTTGAGAAACCGCTGCCGCGGCTGGTGCTGGTGGAGCGCTCCGCGGCTGAACTGGGGCTGCTGATCGGGGCGGGAGTCAGCGGGGCGTGGTGGGTGGCGGCGGCGGCGATGACGCGGCTTGCCCCACTGTGGAGCGGGCAGACGAGCATTCCGCCGGGGATTGACCCGGGGCCGGGCGAGCTGCACTGGATGCTGCTGGTTGCGCCGGCGGCGGGGCTGTTTGCCGCGGCGGGGGCGTATTTGTGGCGGAAGCGGCAACTGGCGCTGGCGGAGATGGAGATCATCATTGACCCGAAGCGGCGGCTGCTGGTGGGGCCGAAGCGGGTGGGCAGGGAGCGGGAGATTGCGATGCTGGATCAGATCTACCGGCTGCGGCTGCGCGAGGTGTACACAAGTGATGAGCGATGGGTGGAGATGGGGGAGCGGACGGTGCGTGTGCCGCCGGAAGCAAAGTACGAGCTGTGGGTGCGGCAGACGGGCAGAGACGATGTGCTGCTGTATACATCGAAGTCAAAGGAACAGTGCGAGGCCGCGCTGGACTGGATCCGGGGCACGCTGCTGGCGGCGGGGTACGGCAATATCGACGTCCACGCGCCGTAGTGAGGCGGGGAGCGAGGCGTGGAGCGGCGCGGGATGGCAGCGGGCTGGCGTGCGGTGCGGGTTACTTGACGATGGCGGGGCCAGAGCGGGGGGAGGCGGAGTGGATGCCGTCGGAGGCGGGCTTGCCGTAGGCCTCGGGGTAGAGGAGCTTGCCCTTCTCGCTGGGGGACTTGTCGGCCTCGACGGGGATGCGGTTGGCGTTGGCCCAGGCGTCCTGGCGGGTGCCGGTGACCTGCCAGGAGACCTCGACACCGGGGTGGGTGGTTTTGATGGTGAAGCTGTTGTTTTCCATCTTGCGGACGATGCGGGCCATGACGAAGGACTCGCCCATGCCGGGGGTGTCGATGACGGTGAGCTGGTAGCGGAAGTCGCGGTTGAGGGCGCTGAACCATTCGGGCATGATGACGGTGGCGTAGCCCTGGTCATCGGTGGTGATGGTGCCGTCGTAGATGTTCTTCATGTCGGGCGACTCGACGAAGGAGTGGTAGAGGACCTTGTTCTCCGGGTCGGTGGGGTGATCGATGAGGAACGAGCCGCCGGCCTTGGAGAGGGTGCCGCCGACGGAGAGGCCGCTGTCGATGCGGACGCGGCCGAAGTCGTTGTTGAAGTTGAGGATGAGGCCGCCGCCGTTGATGGCGTTGCCTGCCCAGCCACCATCGACCAGTGCGCGGGCGGAGTTACCGGCGTTGCCCTGGCCGCCGCCGCGGCCGTCGAGGATGAAGTCGGCCCCGCGGCTGCGGATGTTGCCGGCGACGTCGAGGGCCTGGGTGGGACTGCTGGTGCCGATACCGACGTTGCCGGTGCCCTTTTGGATGGCGAAGTTGGGGTTTGTGGCCAGGGAGCGGCCGGCGGTGACATCGGCGATGGCGAAGTTGCCGCCGCCGGCGGAGCCGTCATCGAGGGTGACGCCGAAGTCAAACTCGCGGCGGCTGCCATCGAAGGCGACGAAGCTGGAGAAGCGGGCGAGGGCGCCCGCGCCGGTGGCGGGGCTCCAGAGGTTGAGCATCTGGCCGCCGGGGTTGGCGTTGCCGATGGTCAGGCCACTGTCGAAGGTGAAGTAGGCGGTGGGCAGGGAGGGGCGGCGGAGCTGGAGGAGGATGCCGTTTTGATAGAGCGTGAGGGCGGCGTGGCGGTTGGAATCCGGCGCGCGGAGGGCGAGGCCGGCTTCGTTGTTGCCGCGGGCGGAGATGTCCAGGAACGCCGGGCCGTTGCTGGCGGGCGTGATGGCCATGGTCTCGGTGGCGACCAACGGGGAGAACTGCATGCTGGGGGAGGCGCGGTTGATGCCGACGTATCCGGTCGGCCGCATGGTCAGCGGGGTGGCGCTGGCACCGGGGCCGCTGAGGAAGAACTGGAAGACACCGGAATCGTCGATCCAGTTGTACGCGACGGCGTTGGGGGTTTTGTAGCCGTAGAAGGGCCGTGCATCGGCGCCGACATCGCTGATGTACATGCCGTCGAAGTCGAACTGGCTGGTTCCCTGGATGCCGAAGCGTTCGGCGGAGGTGATCTGCGTGGTACGGCCGATGCCGGTGAAGCCCTCGAAGTTGTTGACACCGGTGAAGCGGTTGTTTCCGGCGAAGATGTTGTCGACATCCTTGAGCGGGACGTTTTCGCTGAGGCGGAGATCCGAGATTGTGCCGCCGGTGATGTTGTTGGCGTAGAGGGATGTGATCGACGAACCGTCACCGGAGAAGGTTCCTTGGAAGCCGCCGGAGATGGTGTTGTTGGTATTGCTGAGACTGATCGCGTTTGAGTAGGTACCGACGAGCGCGGAGTTGTACAGCGGGCCAAGCAGTGCGCCGGCGGCCTGGGCATAGAGGGCCTGGGGCACCGGGCTGATGGGCTGATCGGGGGCGAGCTGGGTGTAGCCGGTGGAGACCGAGCAATCACCGGTCGCGCCGTCGCGGACGCGGATCTCCAGCAGGTAGGAGCGATCGCCAAAGGCGCTGGGGAAATCCAGCGAGACGGTGAACTCGCCGGCGGATACGGCGACGTTGTCGAGGCAGACCTCGTTGCCGTAGAAGTTGCCGGCGGTGTCGCGGAGGCGGAAGCGGAAGTCGTACGCGCCGTTTGCCGGCTGGCCGGAGACTTGGAGCTGGCCGCGGTAGTTGAACGCGGAGGGCATGGACTGGGCGGAGGCCGAGTGGGTGCCCAGAGCGCCGGCGAGGATGAGCAGCGCGGCGGGGAGGAAACGGGTGGCGGGGGCGGTATGGCTGGCAAGCATCGCGGAACACTCCTGGGCGTCACGCCGGGGCCGGTGGGTCGGCGGGCGGGGCACCCTCCGAAAGCGAGAACCGGGAGCGAGTACGCCAAAGTGGTGTGGAGGTGGACGGGAGGGGTGCGGCCAGCCGGGGTTGATGCGAGGGTGGCGCGGGGAGGGAACGGGGCGAATCGCGCGGGCAAAAAGCTGCGAAGGCAGGGAGGGTGCAGACGCTGTGCGTATTATGACGGCGCAGAAGTTAGCACCGACAAACAAAGGCCGTACCCGGTACCGCTGATGGATCTGCCCGCCTGAAAACACCTTCCTCGTTAAGGAAACCACTATGACGCAGTCTGCCTCCCGTATCTCCCGCTCGACGATGACCCTTGCCGCGGTTGCGGCGCTTGGGCTTGGCACCTACGCCGTGGCCCGCAACGCCGAGTCGCTGGCGGGGATGTTCGCGCCGCCGACGCCGGTGATCGTGACGATTGACATGCAGAAGATCTTCGGCGGGCTGACTGAGCGCATGGCGCGGCAGCAGGAGCTGGAGACGATGGGCTCCACGATGCAGAAGGAACTTGACGACCTGCTGGCAGCCGGCAAGAGCGAGGCCCAGAAGGCCGAGGTGATGGCCGATGGCCCCGAGAAGTCGATGGCGATCGACCGGCTGACGGAGATGCAGATGCAGGTGCGCATGAAGAAGGAGCTGTTTGAGGCGAAGCTGGATCAGCGTCGCGCCGACACGTTCCGGATTCTGCACGCCAAGATCGCCGACGCCTGCCGCCGCCTGGCGGCGCAGAACAAGTACACGCTTGTGCTGACCAACGACGAGACGAACACGATCCCCGGCGGGATGAACACGGCTGATACGCAGAAGGCCATCAGCAGCAAGCGGATCATGTTCGCCGAGGCCGGCCACGACATCAGCAACGAGCTGGTGACGTTCATGAACAACGAGTACAGCGCTGCTGGCGGCCGGGCCCCGGTGGCACCGCCCGCGGCGACGCCGGTTCCCGCACCGGCACCCGCACCGGCACCTGCGGCTGCTCCGGCCGCGGCCCCGGCTGCTGCCCCGGTGAAGTGATCGAGCACGAGCGGGAGGGGTTTGCGAGCGGTGCGGCGCGGCTGCACTGCCGAGTGAAAACCATGACAGGGCGGGCTGAAAACGCCCGCCCTGTTCTTCCGAGAGTTTCTGCACACGTGGCCAGTTCAACACACACAACCGGGTCCCTTGCCGCCACGCTGTCAGCGCGGCTGGTGGGACGTGGCGACCTGCCGATCACCGCGATTGCAACGATCGAAACGGCTGCGGCGGGGTGCCTGACGTTCATCCGCGACGAGAAGTACGCCAAGCAGTGGGCGACATCGGGCGCATCGGCGGCGGTGGTGGTTGAGGGGCTGACGATTGCGGATCATGATGAACAGAGCCGTGCGCTGCTGTTTGTCAAGGAAGCGGACTTGGCGCTGGCGACGTGCCTGGAGCTGCTGCACCCGGGTGCGGCGGACCTGCACGCCGAGGTTGGTGTGCACCCGACGGCGGTGGTGCACCCCACAGCGCATGTGGACCCGACGGCGCGGATCGGGCCGTTCTGCTATGTCGGGCCGGATGCGAGCATTGGTGCGGGAACGGTGCTGCACGCGCACGTGACGGTGATGGACCGGTGCATCATCGGTTCACGGTGCATCATGCAGCCGGGCGTAGTCATCGGCGGGGACGGCTTTGCGTATCGGCCTGCGCCGGACAAGGCGTGGCCGGGCGGGATGAAGCTGGCGAAGCTGCCGCACATTGGCAATGTGGTGATCGGCGATGAGGTGGAGATCGGCTCGGGCACGTGCGTGGACCGCGGGCGGCTGGGCTCGACAACGATCGGCGATGGGACGAAGCTGGACAATCTGGTGCAGATCGGGCACAACTGCCGCATCGGCAAGTGCTGCGTGATCTGCGGTCAGGCGGGGATGGCGGGGTCGGTCACGCTGGGCGACTGGGTGCAGGTGGGCGGCGGTGTGGGCATCGGTGACAACCTGCAGATCGGCTCGGGCGTGAAGATTGCGGCCAAGTCGGCGGTGATGAATGACATCCCGGCGGGGCAGACGTGGGCGGGGCTGCCGGCGATGGCGGGGCGGGAGTACTTCCGGGTTTTGGCGGCGTTGCGGAAGCTGGGGAAGGGGCCGGGGTGAGGCGATGAAGCGTGGGGTGCTGTGAATCAACGCGGAGGACGCAGAGGGGGAGGAGGAAACGGAGGGAAGGCAGGGGAACGGGAGACGGGAGGGGAAGGCGGGAGACGGGGTCACGCAGAGCACCAGAGGCGCGGAGGAAGACAGGAGGAGGACGAAGGGAACATGGATGGACAGGATGGGCAGGATGAAGGCGTGATTGGAGCGCGGAGCGGGAGTGGTGGGACGGGGAGGTGTGGATGCGTTCGTTCAAGTGATCGCGGGAAGGGAGGTTGCAGTGCTTGGAGAGCACAAGTACCTTCGTGCGGGTGGGTGGGATTGAGTAAGTGCCTTGGTTCACCGGCCCGGGCGCTTCCGCTTCGGGCTCCAATCGGGTGCTTCGGGCTCCGATGGGGTGCGTCGGGTGTGGTGAGGGACGGATGTGGGTGGGTGGGCGGGTACACTCTGACTTATGGCAAAGACGTATCTGATCACTGGTGCATCGCGTGGGATTGGGTTGGAGCTGGTCAGGCAGCTGGCGGGGCGCGGTGAGACGGTGCTGGGGACGGCGCGGAGGCCGGAGGATGCGGCGGAGTTGCGGGCGATTGCGGGGGTGACGGTGCTGAAGCTGGATGTGGCCAGTGAGGCGTCGATCCGGGAGATGGCGGCGGGGCTCGGCGGGCGCAGCGTGGATGTGCTGATCAACAACGCGGGGATCAGCAGCAAGACCTCGACAATGGAGGCGTGCAGCTTTGCGGCGCTTTCAGAGGTTTTTGTGACCAACAGCTTTGCGCCCGTGGCGGTGACGCGTGAGGTGCGAGCGTGCCTGCGGGCGGCGCACCCGGGGCTGGCGGCCGCGGGCTCGGGGGTGAGGGTCGTGAACATCACCAGCGTGCTGGGCTCGATGGCGATGCACCATCGGGGCTTCAGCTACGGCTACTGCGCCAGCAAGGCCGCGCTGAACATGCTGACGCAGAAGCTGTCGGACGAACTGGCGGCGGAACTGCCGGGCTCGTGCACGGTGGCCCTGCACCCGGGCTGGGTGCAGACGGATATGGGCGGGCCGCAGGCCCCGCTGACGGTGCAGCAGGCCGCGACGACGATCATCAAGACGATCGATGGACTCAAGCCCGAGCAGACGGGGGCGTATCTGAATACGGATGGGACGGGGCTGCCGTGGTGAGGTGATCGCGGGGGTGCGTGCTATCGCAGCAAATCCTGCCATGCCACCCCAGCCGCCGCCAGCACTGCTGTCGTCCCGTTCACTCGACACATAGGTCCGCCACCCGTACCCTGCGCGGAGCCTTTGGATGAACCATGCGTTCGCAGCGAGAGCCCAACACTCTGGTGTGCCTCATGTGCAGAAACCCGACGACTGCTCATGAGCCCGATGCGGACTGCGTTCTGCGATCGAAGGCGATCTGTAGCAACCGTCGGGAAGAGGCGGTGACTCTGTGACAGCGGCAAACAACGCAAACCTGGGCCACCGCACCCTTCGAGTTTGGGCAGGTGCTGTGGCGTTTTCAGCAGCCACAACAGTGCTTGCCGTCTTGCCCATCACGGGCTGTGCTGGCGACCGTAGCGGCGGTCCAAACAAACCAGAGGCCGTGGTGCCAGTGCCGACTGTGTCGGAACCGCTCTCAGGAAAGCAGCCGACGGCGAAGATGCCTGCCACTTCCGTTGCCCGTTCAGCAGACGGTGGGGCCGCAAGCCCTGCACGCGGGTTGCCGAAGGTTGACTTCGTTCGGCCTTGGCCACCGCAGTACGCCTTGCGTCTTGACTATGCCCCAGATGCCAACCCACCCGGGTTCCTCGAACTCTCCCGATTTACTGCAGGCAGAAAGGTCCAGGAGCGACTGCGGCGACTCCTCGTGGCCGAACTCTCCCGGTACCCCGCAGACCTGCAGGGCATGCCTGATGCGATCACGATCGGCGGCACGCTTACGCACACTGGGCGTTCCGTCGGTGCGGCACACATGCTGGGGATGGTGTTCATCGCCGCTGGCGACCAGGATGCGGGTGCGCTCACCGATGCACACGTGGTGCGTGCGCTCCACCACGAAATCGCCCACTCATTGCTGGACGTCCATGGCGACAAGTTCGACGCAAAGCGGTTCCGCGAACTGCTCCCGACGGGATTCACCTACGTGGCCGATCAGAACCCCGTCGCCGAGCAAGAACCATTTGCACCGGGCAACGACTCGCCAACGCTCGAACTGCTCAACGACGGCTTTCTTGTCCCGTGGGCAAAGCACAGCATCAACGAGGATTTCTGTTCGTACTCGGAGGTATTGCTCCAACGGCCCGACTACCTGCTCGATCTCTTCGCAGCCAACTCGGTTGTCGGCCGCAAGGCGAGAGTCGTTCGTGACTTCTACATCGCCATCGACGCACGCTTTGCGAGCATGTTCCGCACCAGCGGGAAGTGATCGAAGTGGGGCAGAAGACTTCGGGGTGCTGTTTAGCACTCCCCTTCGCGCCGACAGCACTCCTCACCGCAGCGAGGCAGCGACGGCCTTGCGGGTGACTTCGGGGTTGCCGAGCTGGCCGCAGGCGGCCATGGTGTCGCGGCCTTTGGTGCGGCGGCGTTTGCAGTAGACGGTGCGGGCTTTGAGGCGGTCCATGAAGGCCTCGGCGGCTTCCTCGGTGGGGGCGAGCCAGGGTGAGTTGTGCCGCGGGTTGTAGGGGATGATGTTGATGAGCCCGCGGAGCTGGGGCCCGGCGTAGCGCGGGATGGGGTGGCCGTCGAGCTCGGCGGGGCCGTCGTAATCATCGCCCTTATAGTACGCGGCGAGCTGCTCGGCGTGGTGGGGAGCATCGTTGATGCCGGGGATGAGGACGTACTCGATGCAGAGGTGCTTGCCGCAGTAGAACGGCCAGTCGGTCATGGCCCGGCGGAGGTCGGCCATGGGCATGGCACGGTTGATGGGCATGATCTGCGAGCGGACGGCATCGTTCGGCGCGTTGAGCGAGATGGCCAAGGAGAGGCGGTGCCAGCCCTCGTGGCGGACCTGCTCGGCGAGTCTGGCGATGCCGTCGAGCCGGCCGACGGTGGAGATGGTGATCTTGTTCATCGCCAGCGAGGGGCCGCGGCGGTCGGTGAGCACTCGGACGGCCTGGAGGACCTGGTCGTAGTTGTCCAGCGGCTCACCCATGCCCATGAAGACGATGTTGGCGATGGTGGCGGCGGGGTCGGGCCGGGTGACGAGGTGGGCGGCGGCGAAGTACTGGGAGATGATCTCGGCGGCGGTGAGCGAGCGGACCAGGCCCATCTGGGCGGTCTGGCAGAAGCCGCAGCCCATGGCGCAGCCGACCTGGCTGGAGAGGCAGAGCGTGTAGCTGCGCATCTGCTTGCGGCCGACCATGGGGATGAGGACGGACTCGGTCTCCAGCGATGTGATGGAGGGCTGGAGAACGGGCAGACCCAGGCCGGAGCCGATCTCACCGGGTGCGCTGGCAAGGGTGGTGGGGCGCGGGGCACGGGTGCCATCGACGGTGACGGGCACAGACTGGGTGAACTTGAGGACGGTGCCCTCGGGACTCTCTGACGTGTGGGTGCGGACGATGGGCGGGAGCGTGACTGGCAGGTGGGGCGAGTCGATGATGCCGCGGCGGAAGAGGTTGGCGTAACGCTCCAGCGCCAGGGGGCGGGCGCCGTGGGTGCCGGCGGCGATGCATGCATCGGCGTACTGATCGGCGGTCATGCCGAGCACGGCGGAGGCGAGCGCCGGGCTGGCCGGGGCCGGGCTGGCGGTGGTGGTGGAAGTCGGGCTGGCGGGGTGCTCGTGCGGCAAGGGCGGAGTTTAGAAGGTGGCGGCGGGCGGCAGGTGCCCGGGCGGGCAAACTCAGCGGGAATCCGGCGGGCAGATTGGGCGGCGGACGCAACCGGGTGCAGCGGGCGACCTATTCATTGGCATGCGAAACTGCGTGTTCTCGGTCGTTGGCGGGCTGGTGAGTGGTCGTGGTGCGGCGGCGTTGTGCCTGGCCGTTGGGCTGGTGCATGCCGCGGGTGGGATGGCGATGGGTCAGGCGGCGGGCGCGGAGACGGCTGGCGCACCTGCGGCGGCCCCCTCCCCCTCCACCACCCCCTCCCCCACTGCTGCCAAGCCCGCGGCGGAACAGCCGCTGGTGTTTACGGTGACCTGGGATGCGGCGATGATGCCCATGCCGTATACCGGGCGGCTCTACATCATGATGACTTCGGCCCGGCGGGCGACGGAGCCGCGGATGATGGCGAGCAACTGGTTCCGGCCGCCGGTGATTCTGGCGCTGGATGTCAAGGACGTGACGGCGGGGACGCTGGTGACTCTCGCCAGCAATGCGCCGGGCGTGGTGACGTTTCCGGCCAAGACGGAAGACCTGCGGCAGCGCATCAGCCCGGAAGCCAAACTGCGTGTGCAGGCGATCGCCCGGCTGAGCAAGGTCGACCCGGTGCCGGGCACCGGTGCGGGCGACCTGTACAGCGAGCCGGCAGAGGTGGAGGTTGGCCAGACCGCGACGCTGAAGCTGACGAAGGCAGCGGAGCGCAAGAAGTTCAAGGAGTCGACGCGGATCAAGGAGTTCACGCTTGTCTCACCGTCGCTGAGTGCGTTCCACGGCTTTGAGTACCCGCTGCGGGCCGGCGTGTCGCTGCCGGTTGGATGGAGTGAGGAGGCGGTTGCCGGCGGCAAGACGTGGCCGGTGGTGTACAGCGTCACGGGGTTCGGCAGCGATCACCAGACCGTCAGCGGGACGGCACGCAGCGAGGATTTCAGAGACTGCATCGTGGTGGTGCCCGATGCGAGCAACTTCCACGGGCACAGCGTGTTTGCGGACTCGGCCAACACCGGACCGTGGGGCAAGGCGTTGACGCAGGAGCTGATCCCCGCGCTGGAAGCGAAGTACGGCGGGCCGATTCGTGCGGCGGCGGAGAAGGACGGCGTGACGGAGCGGGTGGCGGCCAGCAGCTCGCGGCGATTCACCACTGGCGTGTCATCGGGCGGCTGGTCGAGCCTGTGGCTGGTGGTGGCGTATCCCGACTTCTTTGACTCGTGCTGGTCGCACGTGCCGGACCCGGTGGACTTCCGCGACTTTCAGCAGATTGATCTGACGGCGGCGGGGGTGAACATGTACACGGACCCCAAGGGCAACCGGCGGCCGATCGGGCGGATGGGCGGGAACCCGTCGCTGTGGTACGACGACTTTGTGGCCATGGAGCGTGCGCTGGGGCCGGGCGGGCAGATTGACAGCTTTGAAGCGGTGTTCTCGCCGCGGGGCAGCGACGGCAGGCCTGTGCCGCTGTTTGACCGCGCGACGGGCAAGGTGGACCCGGCGGTGGCCAAGGCGTGGGAGCCGTACGACATCCGGCTGAAGCTGGAGCGGGAGTGGAAGCAGATCGGCCCGAAGCTGGCGGGCAAGGTGCACGTGTACGCCGGTGAGGAAGATAACTTTTACCTTGAAGGTGCGGCGCGGCTGCTGAAGGCGTCGCTCAAGGAGCTGGGCTCCGACGCGGTGGTGGAGATTGTGCCAGGCATGCCGCACACGCTGCACGGGGCGGGGCAGGCGAAGATGATCGAGCGGATGAAGCAGCGGCAGACGGAGTTTGAGAAGGCCAAGTAGTTTGGGAAGGCCCATCGGCACGCGGTAGCGTGCTGATGGCCGGAGTGGTTCGGCGGTGGCGGGTTCCGCCACGAATGATCGATTTAGCGGCGGAGGAAGGTGTCCTCGTGCTTGGCGCGGACCTTGGCCATGGCGGCGACGGGGTCATCGCTGGCGCGGTAGCCGAAGGCGCCGATGACCGAGGCCTTGTAACCCATGGCGGTCAGGCCGAGCAACTCGTCGTACTTGGCGGGGTCGAAGCCTTCCATCGGGCAGGCATCGACACCGAGCAGGGCGGCGGTGTAGAGGGCGAAGCCCAGGGCGATGTAGGTCTGCGAGCGGGTGTAGGTGTCCATGCTGCCGCCGGGGAGATTGCCGGGGTTGCTGACCGAGCCGACCATCATGCCCTCGAAGCCGGCGAGGGCCTCGCGCGGGGCCTTGCGGACTTCGACGATGCGGTCGATGTAGGCGGCGACGTCGGCCTTGGAGACTTCGATCTTGCGGGCGAAGACGACCAGGTGCGAGGCGTCGGTGATCTGCGGCTGGTTCCAGGAGACCTCGCGCAGCTTGGCGCGAAGGGCGGGGTCGCTGACGGTGACAAACTTCCAAGGCTGCAGGCCGTAGCTGGAGGGCGCCAGGGCCATGGCGTTTTCGATGTGCTTCCAGGTGTCACCAGCGATCTTGCGGGTGGTGTCGAACTTCTTGGTGGCGTAGCGCCAGTTGAGCTGCGCGGAGATGGTTTCGGGGGAGACGGTGTTCATGGTGGACTCGTTTCAGGGCCGGCCGGGTGTTGCCGCGGCTGGCGGGTGGACGGGGACCCATCCGGAACGGCCGGAGGGGAAGGAGCGGTTCGGTGCAGGTCACTGGCCGAGGACCCGGAGGGGGTTCATGCGACCGGTGAGATGCCGCTGGCCCAAGAGAGGATACGCCTCGAGCAACTGTTTGTGTTCACAACTTTTCGACGGATGTCGATCAAATCTGGATGAAGAACGGGCGATTGGGCCCCGAAATCAGGCGGTGGGCAGGGACGCGTAGTCCGTATAACCAGTCTCGCGTAGGGCGCTGCCGGTGGGGTAGAAGGTGCTGGTATCCCACGGGGCGAGCGGTGCGGGGCGGCCAGCTTCGGTGTGAGCGAAGCGGGTGACCAGGTCGGGGTTGGAGATGTAGAGCTTGCCGAAGGCGACGGCATCAGCGAAGCCAGCGGCGAGATACATCTCGGCCTTGGACTGGGTGAAGCCGACGTTGGTGATGATGGGCAGGTCGGTGAGATGGCGGAACGCGCGGACGGGAATCTGATCGGGCTCGGAGACGCCGTCTTCGGGGAAGGCCTCCATGATGTGGAGGTAGGCCAGGGGGAGCGAGTTGAGTTCGCTGACGAGCGCGGAGTACACGGCCAGCGGGTTGCTGTCACTCGCGCCGCCGGGGCGGCCATTGCCCATGTTGTTCGGCGAGAGGCGGATGCCGACGCGGCCGACGGGCCAGCACTCGCAGACGGCGCGGGTGACCTCGACGGCGAAGCGGATGCGATTGGCGATGGAGCCGCCGTAACGGTCGGTCCGCAGGTTGGTGCCATCGCGGAGGAACTGATCGATGAGGTAGCCGTTGGCACCGTGGACCTCGACACCGTCGAACCCGGCGAGGCGGGCACAGCGGGCGGCGTGGCGGTAGTGGTCGATGATGGAGGGGATCTCGGCGAGATCGAGCGGGCGCGGCGCGGGGTAGGGCTCGCGCGTGCCGTCGGGCAGGCGGCAGGTGCCGGGCTGGGTGACATCAGACGCCGAGACCGGTGCGGCACCGCCGGGCTGGTAGGCGTTGTGAGAAATGCGACCGACGTGCCAGAGCTGCAGAACGATGCGGCCACCGGCATCGTGCACGGCCTGGGTCACGAGGCGCCAGCCGGCGATCTGCTCCGGCGTGTAGATGCCGGGGGTGTTGGGGTAGCCCTGGCCTTGCTGGGTGATCTGCGTGGCCTCGGCGATGATCAGGCCGGCGGAGGCACGCTGGCGGTAGTACTCGGCGTTGAGGGCATCCGGAATGCCGCCGGGCGTGGCGCGGCAGCGGGTGAGCGGGGCCATGACCACGCGGTTGGGCAGTGCCAGCGGTGTAGCGGCGGCGGCGACCAGATCGCTCCGGCGGCCGAGCTGGAGCGCGCTGAGGAGCCGGGCGGGCGCCGTCGCGTGGGAATCGTCGTGGCTCGGGCGGCTGGGCATGGGAGGCAGTCGTGGTTGGGGGCAAAGGGGGCGGGAAAAAAGGAGCGGTGCTTAGTCGACGGTGATGACGACCTTGCCGAAGTGGGCGCCGGATTTCATGTAGTTCATGGCCTCGCTGGCGGCGGAGAAGGGGAACTCGCGGTCGATGATGGGGCGGGAGTTGCTGGCTTCCATGGCGCGGACGAGCTGGCGGAGCATGGCGACGGAGCCGACATTGATGCCGCGGACTGTGATGGAGCGCATGAGCAGCGAGACGGTGTCGACCTCGCCCTTGATGCCGGCCAGGACACCGATGAGGGCGATGGTGCCGCCGGTGCGGACGGCGCTGATGGACTTGCCGAGTGTTCCTGCACCGCCGACTTCGACGACCAGGTCGGGGCCGCCGCCGGAGAGGTCGCGTGCGGGCTTGTGCCAGTCGGGCGTGGACTTGTAGTTGATCAGACCGTCGGCACCGAAGGCCTTGGCCTTGGCGAGTTTGTCATCACTGGAGCTGGTGAGGATGACGCGAGCGCCGGCGGCTTTGGCGAGCTGGAGGGCGAAGATGGAGACGCCGCCGGTGCCCTGGACCAGGATGGTGTCACCCGGGGCGATGGCTGCACCGGCGGGGCCGGCGCCGGGGAGGCCACCGTGCAGAGCGTTGAAGGCGGTGAGCGCGGCACAGGGGAGTGTGGCGGCCTGGGCGAAGGACCAGCCGGCGGGGGCCTTGACCACGGCGGCTTCGCTGAGCAGCGCGAACTGCTGGAGCATGCCGTCGACATCGCCGCCGAGTGCGCCGCGGGTTTTGCTGCTGTTGATGGGGCCGTCGAGCCAGTTCTGAAAGAAGCTGCCGATGACGCGGTCGCCGACTTTGAGTGTGGTGACGCCGGAGCCGATGGCGGCAACTTCACCTGCGCCGTCGGAGCATGGGACGCGGCCCATGACCAGGCGCGGGTCGTAGTGGCCCTGGACCATCATCAGGTCGCGGAAGTTCAGCGAGGCGGCGCGGACGCGGACGACGACCTGCCCGGGGCCGGGGGTCGGCTCCGGGCGATCGGCCAGGGCCAGATGCTCGATGCCGAACTGGGGGATGGTCCATGCCTTCATCGTCGCGGGTTCCTTGTGTGGCGTGGCTGCGGTGTGGTGCGTGCGGGCCGCTGGCGGGCCGGGTTCACTCTAGCGGGTGCGGTGTGCGGCGGGCGGGGAGGATCATTCCCACAGTGGCGGGCTGGCCAGTTCATCGCGCCAGGCACGGACGAGGCGCTGGCCGATGGAGCCGGGCGAGCCCGAGCCGACGAGGCGGCCTTCAACCTGAACGACCGGGAGCACGCCCCAACTGGAGTTGCAGAGCAGGACCTCGTCGGCCTCGAGCAGGTCGTTGATCGTGAGCATACAGCGGCGGACGACGATGCCCTCGCTGGCGAGCTGGCGGATGGCCCAGGTGCGGGTGATGCTGGGCAGCACGGGACTGGGCAGGATGCCGGGGGCGCGTTTGACCTCACCGGCGCCGGCGGTGGCGGGCTCGGTGGCACCGGGCTCGAAGGTGGCGCCTTCCTCGCCGCGGGCCAAGGGGGTTTTGACCTCACCTTTGTGCATGAGCAGGACGCTCGAGACGCAGCCGCCGCAGAGGTGGTTGGTGACGCTGAAGACCATGGCCTCGGCTGCGCCCTTGGCGGCGGCGAGCTGGAGTTCGCGGAGACGCCACCAGTAGTTGAGGGTTTTGTGGCTCTCGAAGGCGTTGAAGGGGTTGGCCTTGGTGTCGGCGATGACGGCCGAGACGCCGCGGGTGAGCATGGCCTCGGGGTACTCGGTGGCGGCGGAGGCGACGATGAGGATGGTGAGCTGGCCGGCGGCACCGGAGGAGCCGGGCTGCTCGACCTTGCCGGAGGGGTCGCGGCGGAGGAGGTTGAGCGGGCCGCCGGTGACGGTGATGCGGATGCGGGCGCGGCGGAGCATGCTGCGGCGGACGGTCTCGAGGACGGCGCGGGAGAGTCCATCGGTGGAGAGGTCGTTGCTGAGGCCGAGTTCCTGGCAACTGGTGGCCACGCGGGCGAGGTGCTCATCGAGGGCGAGGACCCAGGCCTGGGGTTCGGGGGCATCATCGTCGAGGGCATCGGCCTCGGCCAGGACGACGCCGCCGAGCATGGTGTCAAAGACACCAACTCCGTGCTGGAGGCCGGCATCGAGGGCGGCCACCCGGGCCTCGGACACATCCATGAACTCGCCATTGAGGAACGCGATCGCCATAACCAACTATTGTCCTGACAGACACCGGACGCCGGGCTGGAAACGGTGGTTTGAGCGGATTCCGGGCGTCGGGGGTGTGAAGGCGGATTGACGGAAAGGGTTTGGTCCCGGGTCGGACCGGCCGCTAAACTTCCCCCCTATGTCCGAACCTCTGATGACGCTGATGCTTGGGATGGAATGGCGGCAGGTGACCACGGGTCTGCTGATGGTGCTGTTCATCGCGGCGTGCGTGCTGCTGATCCTGGCGATTCTGATTCAGAAGCCCCAGGGCGGCGGCCTTGCCGGCGCGTTCGGTTCGGGCTCGGGCTCGGGCCAGACGGCCTTCGGTGCCCGCACGGGTGATGCGCTGACGGTGATCACCATCGCGATGTTTGTGCTGTACCTGGTCTCGGGCATTGCCCTTGGCTTTGCAGCGCGGCCGCCGGCGGAGGGCAAGTCGACCGATGCAGTATCAAGCGAGGGTGCGAAGCCCGAGGGTGATGCGGGCAAGACGCCGGCAGCGCCGGGTGCGACGCCTGATGCGACTCCGGCTGCGACTCCGGCACCTGCTCCGGCTCCTGCACCGGCACCTGCTCCGGCTCCGGCACCTGCTCCAGTTCCGGCCCAGCCCGCGACGGGCGGCTGATCTGACGCCTGACATCGGCTGGCAGTCTTTCTTCCGTTGTTCTCACCGCCTCGAAGGACCCTCCCCGCCGTGCAGCTTCGCATCAGCGGAACCTACTGGCGATTCATCCTCCTGGAGCTGATCAAGCTCATGGGGCTTACCGCGACGATCATCGTCGTGGTGGGCGCGTTTGCCCTTGCGCTCAAACCGTTTGCTGACG
This sequence comes from uncultured bacterium, assembly GCA_903834785.1. GTDB lineage: Bacteria > Planctomycetota > Phycisphaerae > Phycisphaerales > UBA1924 > CAILKP01. The sequence goes on along the minus strand of CAILKP010000126.1, from coordinate 35,272 downwards.
GGCGGCTGGGTGCGCTCGATGCGCTGCGGTTCATGATGTACGCCACGGTGCCGATGCTGCAGTACGCGATGCCGTTTGCGGCGGGCTTTGCGGCGACGCTGGCGTATCACCGGCTGGCCCAGGACAACGAGCTGACCGCGTGCTTTGCCGGGGGCATCTCGCACAAGATGATCCTGGTGCCTGCCGCGATTCTGGGGCTGGCGTGCTCGAGCGTGCTGTTTCTGCTGACGGACCAGGCGATCCCGCAGCTGCTGCTGCGGACTCAGGAGCTGGTGACGCGCGACGCATCGCGGCTGATCTCTGCGGCGGTGGAGAAGCGCGAGGCGCTGACGGTGACGGACAGCCGGGGGACGCGGAGAGCGATCTTTGCCGAGCAGTTCACGAGGCCCGACGGGCCGCCGCCGGCGCCGGCGTACGACTTTTTCATTCTGACCGGTGTGCTGGCGGTGGAACTGGACCCGCAGGGCAAGGTGCTTAAGGAAGTCGCGGCGCGGCGAGCGGATGTGTGGCTGTACCGGCGGACGGAAGAGAGCGATACCGGTGTGGTGCGCGGCATCACCACGGTGGCGATGCGGCTGAGCGACACGGTGGGCTCGGTGACGGGGCGCGGGGTGTTTGAACTGGCGAATGTGACGCAGTCGTTCCCGCTGCCGGATGCGATGATCGAGGACCCCAAGTACCTCTCCTGGTCGCAGATGGAGGTGGTGCGGGCCAAGCCCGAGACGATGCCGAACCTGGACCGCCGCCGCCGCGAGATGGCCGGTGCGTTGGCGGAGCGGCGGATCGTGACCTCGCTGGATACTGACTTGCGTGATGACGGGCAGGCGACGCTGCGCGATGGTGCGGGGCGGACGGTGATCATCCGCAGCGCGGGCGTGCAGCCAGCGGTTGAGGACGGGTACCCGCTGGCAGCGATCACGCGGCCGGGGACCGAGCCGGTGATCGAGATCTCCAGCACGCTTTCGGACGGGTCGATCCGGCTGCAGCGTGCCAAGGCGGCGGTGATCAGCCGTGCCAAGGCCGTGACGGATGCGGGCGTATCGACGCTGGACATCAAGCTGCTGGAAGTGACCACCACCGGGCCGCGCGCGGCGGCGGACGGAGCTACCGCGGCGGAGGCCATCGCCAGCGACATCGTCGGGCCGGTGCAACCCGAGGAGACGCAGGCGGCCGGTGAGCTCAGCGAGTACGTGCTGTCGGGGCTGGTGCCGGCCTCGGACCCGCTGCCGGAACTGCTGAAGCTGTCGATCAGCGAGATGCTGGCGTTGCCGGCTGAGGGTGCGACCGCTGGGGGTGCGGCGGCGGGCGGGAGTCCCGGCCCGCTGAACCGGGCGCGGTGGAACTTGAGCCACGAGACGGCGGAGATGCTGCGGGAGATCACCAGCAAGCAGCACGAGCGGCTGGCGGCGAGCCTGGCGTGCGTGGTGACGATCATCGCGGGGGCGATCATGGCGATGCGGCTGCGGGATTCGCTGCCGCTGCCGGTGTATCTGTGGTCGTTCATCCCCGCGCTGGCGGCGCTGTTCACCATTGCCGGCGGGCAGAGCGTGACGTACCGGCAGGGCAATGCGGGGCTGCTGCTGCTGTACGGCGGCATTGCGGTGCTGACGGTCTGGACGCTGATTCAGTATCGCAAACTGGCGATGCGGTGAGTGCGGGCGGGCGGGGATCGGAGGGGCGGGCGGGGCGGACGGGGCGGACGGGGAATGGGGCTGTGAGAAATCTGGCCTGTCGCGGACCGCATGCCGGCGGGGTGGTGTGTCAACAATCGGCCATGGCGAACGTTCATGCTCGTGTGCCGGGTGCCGGCGGTCTGCTTTGGCGTGCGGGGAGAATCTCACTGGCGTGCGTGATACTGCTGGCGGCCGGGATTGGCGGGGCAGACTCGCTTGCCGCGGAAGTGACTCCGGCGACGACACCTGCGGCCACACCGGCACCCAAGCCGGCAGCACCTGCTGCGCCTTCGACCCCAGCGCGGGCACCGGGGGCCGAGCCATCGCTGACGCAGCCGGCCACCTTGCCGACGAACTGGTCGGCACCTGGGGCGGCTGCTCCGGCGGCGGGGCCTGCAGCTGCGCCATCCAAGCCGGGCAAACCGGGGACAAAGGTGCAGATGCCGGCGACTCCGTCGATGCCATCTGATGCGCCGCGGCTGCAGCGCGAGTTCCGCGCGGTGTGGGTGGCGACGGTGGCCAACATTGACTGGCCGAGCAAGCCGGACCTGACCACCGAGCAGCAGCAGGCGGAGATGAAGGCCATGCTGGACATGGCGGCGAAGTTGAACCTCAACGCGATTGTGCTGCAGGTGCGGCCGACGGCCGATGCGATCTACCCCAGCACGCTGGAGCCGTGGAGCGCGTTTGTCACCGGGGCGCAGGGCCGCGCCCCTTCGCCAGCGTACGACCCGCTGGAGATGTGGATCCGCGGTGCGCACGAGCGCGGGATGGAACTGCACGCGTGGTTCAACCCGTTCCGTGCGCGGCACCCCAAGTCCATCGGCGAGGATGCGGCCAACCACGTGTCACGCTCGGCCAGCGAACTGGTGCGCACGCACAACGGCTATCTGTGGCTGGACCCGGGCGAGCGCGGGGCGCAGGACCACTCGGTGGCGGTGATACTGGATGCTGTGAGCCGCTACGACCTTGATGGTGTGCACTTTGACGACTACTTCTATCCGTATCCCAAGGAGGGCGAGCCGTTCCCTGATGCGGCGACATACGAGAAGTACAAGGCCGGCGGCGGGACGCTGGAGCTCTCACCGTGGCGGCGCGAGAACATCGACCGGTTCATGAAGCGGGTGTATGACGAGGTCAAGGCCCGCAAGCCGCACGTGAAGGTGGGCATCAGCCCGTTTGGCATCTGGCGGCCGGCGAACCCGCCGGGTATCCAGGGCTTTGACGCCTTTGAGAAGCTGCACGCCGACAGCCGCCGCTGGCTGACGGAGGGCTGGTGCGATTACATGTCGCCGCAGTTGTACTGGCGTCGCGACAGCAAGGGCCAGCCGTTTGACCCGCTGCTGCGCTGGTGGCTGTCGCAAAACCTGCGCGGCAAGCAGGTGTGGCCGGGCATCTACACGAGCCGGATCGGTCAGGCAGGATCGGGCGGGCAGGGCGGCGCGGGTGGCAGCACGGCGTATGACCCGGCGGAGATCGTCGGGCAGGTGGAACTGACGCGCAAGACCGTCCGCGAGGTGAGCGCTGAGATGATCTCGCCGGTGCTGCCGGGGGTGATCCACTTCTCGGCCGTGGCGCTGATGCAAAACCGCCAGGGCGTGGCGGACCAGCTGCGCAGCGGTCCGTACGCGCAGCCTGCACTGGTGCCGCCGACGGGCGGGCCGACGGCAGCGCCGGGCACACCGACGGCACAACTGGCTTCCGCGGCGACTTCCACGACGGTGCAGTGGACTCCAGCCGCCCCGCCGGCCGCGGCGAGCCCTGGCACCTCCCCCACTGCCGCTGCTGATGCGGGGCCGGGACCGTGGATTGTGCAGTACAAGACCAAGGACGGCACGTGGACGACGCGGATCGTCGGCGGCGTGGTGCGCACGCTGACCATTGACCTGCCCAAGGACAAGCTGGAGCTGGTGGCGGTCATCCCCAGCAGCCGCTTTGGTGCGGTGGGCAAGCCGGCGGTGATCAAGCCCTGAGCGACGTGCGTGGGAGGGGGAGAGAGCCGCGTGACGTGAGAAGAAACAACGCCCGGGAAGGCCCGGGCGTTGTCGTTGATACTCAGTATCAGATCAAGGGAGTGCTTACTCCTCGCGCTTGATGTTGCCGGCCTGGCCGGGCTTGAGCCGGCGGAACGCGGCGTAGAGCGTGCGCGGCTTGGGGGCTGCGGGAGTAGCCGGGGCCGGAGCCGGAGCGGGCGCGGGAGCCGAAGCACCACCACCGCTTCCGCCGCCGTTCCCACCACCTCCTCCACCGCGGCCACCACGATCGCCACGGTCACGGCCACCGCGATCGCGGCCGCCGCGGCCACGGCCGCCACGTTCGCCACCGCGGTCACCACCTCTATCACCACCGCGGTCACCGCGCGGCTGCTCGGCGGCGGGTGCTGGAGTTGCGGGCGTGTTCTGGCCGCCGGCTGGTGCGCCATCGGGGCGATCACTGCCGCGGCCACGGCCGCGACCACGACGGCGACGACGACGACGACCGCCTTCGCCACCTTCACCGCCTTCGGTCCCGCCATCGGAACCGCCGCCTTCACCGTCGTTCTCACCATCGGCACCACCGTCGGCATCGGTCGCTTCGCCAGCGCCGTCACCGGCCAGCTGGCTTTCGGGTGCCATGGTCAGGTCCATCGGGCTTTGCGGGGGGGCGATGTCGCTGATGGAGTGGTGAATGACCTGGCCATCGGGGCCGATCTCCGGAGTCGGCGCCTCGCCGCTGAGTGAGGGCTGGCCGGGCAGGCCGTGCGGCGCGGGCTCGTCGCCACCTTCGGCACCATCACGTCCTCGGCCACGACCGCGACCGCGACGACGACGCTTGCGACGACCTCCTTCACCACCTTCACCGTCACCGCTCTCGGCTGCACCATCACCGACGGGGCCACGACCGCCGCCCTGCTGCTGCTGCTGACGGCCCTGACCGCGGCCGCGGACGACGACGGGCTGGCCATCGGGACCCAGAACGACATCACCGGGAGCGGCGGGAATGGGCTCGCCATCGGGGCCCATGGTGACGACATCGGGCACATCGCCGCCGAGTTCCTCCGCCGGCTGCTCGATGATCATGCGCGGGCCGCTGATGCGGGCGGGCTCGACATGGGCCGGGCGGACGGACTGATTGAACGGGGACTTGTCGGGGTTGGTGACCACGACATCCTTGTCCTTGCCGCCCTTCTTGCCGCGGCCACGGTCGCGGCCCTTGCCGCGGCGCTTGGAGGTATCGAGCTGGAAGTTCTCGCCGCCCTCGGTCTCGCCGGATTCGCCGACGATTTCCTGGCCGAGGAGGTCATCGGCGAGCTGACGGTCCTGATCATCATCGGTGTCTTCGGGCAGGATCGGCACATCGTCCTCGCCGTCATCAACGACCAGTGCGTCGGGGTCGCTGTACTGCTGGAGGATCTCGTCAGAGAGCTTGAACTTGGGCAGACGGGCGACATCGATATCGCCGCCGGAGGCGTCGTAGGCGTAGATGGAGACGCGGTCCATCGGCGTAGCCTCGGAGAGGCGGACGGCGACGGTCTTGCCCATGACCTTCTCGAGGCGGACGAGCTGGCGGCGCTTGGAGCTGATGAGCTCGCTGGCGACGCGGGAGTGCACGACGAGCTCGACTTTGGCGACCTTGTCGTGGGCCAGGATGCTGGCGGACTCGCGGAGGGCATCGGCGGCGAGGGACTCGGCACGCTGGATGAGGCCGCGGCCGTGGCAGGTGGGGCACTCGTGGAAGTGCTGGCTCTCGTGGCTGCCGCGCATGCGCTGGCGGGTCATTTCCAGCAGGCCGAACTCGCTGATGGGAGCGAGCGTGCTCTTGGCACGGTCGTTCTTCATGAGCTCGGCCATCTTGCCCTCGACCTCGCGGCGGTGCTTGAAGGCCCGCATATCGATCAGGTCGTTGACGACGATGCCGCCCATATCGCGGAGGCGGAGCTGGCGGGCGATCTCATCGACGGCTTCGAGGTTGGTCTTCAGCGCGTTGGTCTCGCTGTCGCTGGCGTCGCGGTGGCGACCGGAGTTGACGTCGATGGCCACGAGCGCTTCGGCCTCGTCGATGACCAGGCGGCCGCCGGAGGGCAGGGGCACCTCACGGAGGTAGATGGTGCGGATCTGCTCCTCGATGCCCATGCCGTGGAAGATCGGGGTCTTGGCCTTGAAGTGGGCCAGCATGGTCGTGGAGCGCGGCGAGACGATCTTCATGAAGCGTGCGGCACGCTTCAGGCCGATCTCCGAGTCGATGACGACGCGCTCGGTCTCGCTGGTCAGCAGGTCGCGGAGCGAGCGGAAGAGCAGGTCGCCCTCGCTGTAGAGCAGGCGGGGCTTGGCGCCGAGCTTGCGGCGCTTTTCCATGTCCTTCTGCAGGCGGACGAGATACGCCAGGTCGCGCTTGAGTTCGGCCTTGGTGCGGTCCAGGCCGGCGGTGCGGACGATGAAGCCGAAGCCTTCGGGCAGCTCGAGCTGGTCGAGGATCGCCTTCATCTTGGCGCGGGTGTCCTCATCCTCGACCTTGCGGGAGACGCCGACTTTGTCCATGCCGGGCATCATGACCAGGAAGCGGCCGGGGATGGACAGGTAGCTGGTGACGGTGGGACCCTTGGTGCCCACGCCTTCCTTGAGGACCTGGACGATGACCTCGTCGCCGCGCTTGAGGCACTCCTGGATCGGCGGGCGCTCGCGGCGCGGGATCTTCTTGCCGATGCGTTCGGCCGCATCGGCCTCGGCATCGGGGAAGTAGCGCGGGTGCAGGTCGCTGGCGTGCAGGAAGCCGGCCTGCTCGAGGCCGAAGTCGACGAAGGCGGCCTGGATGGCCGGCTCGACGTTGGTGACGCGACCGACGTAGATGTTGCCGACGTGCGAGAGGTTGTCGGCCCGCTCGCTGAAGAACTCTTCGAGTCGGCCGTTCTCCACGACCGCGACGCGGCATTCCTCGCCGGGGACGTAGTTGATGATCAGTTCACGCTTGGGATGAGACATTGTTCTGCTGTACCTTTTCTAACTTCCGCGCTCTGGCGCGGTGCGCCGGGGCGGGGGATGCGGGCCGCACTGACGGGCTCAACTGCTGAGTCCGGCCGGGGCCGCGCGATTGGTTCATGGTGTAAACGGTGTGAAGCGACGCGGGGACACCCCCGCGCCGTGGTGCACCGCACGCGGGCAAACTGCCCGGGGTGCGTGCCTGACGCGCGGCCGCGGCTGCGGCCTTGTGCGTCGAGTGGTCTGTGATCGTTCCTGCCTGCAAGGCGTCGCCCGTTGCCGCTCGCACGGTAAAGCACCGGCGGGAGGCGGATCGGCCTGAAGCACGCGGCGAGGATTGCTGGTCCTCGGTTCAGTTTGTTCTGTGAGTCTGCCTCTGGCTGCGCTGTCCGGCACGGTCCGCGGCACCCGCGTGGGCGCCTTGAACCTGGATGCTGCCCGGACGCCCGGCGGCCAGAAGGCCGCACCGGCATCGGGGTTTCCGGCCGCCCCAGTTCGGGGCCCTGCCGCGGCGGGGGAGGTGCGTCCCTGCTTGGGAGCAACTTCCACACCGTTCGGACCAGCCTGCGACGGCCTGAAGCCGCCAGAAGGGGGGGTCCTGTCCTGCACTGCGGACTGCCGCTCGCCTGCGCACACCGTTGCAAACAACGGCAGCGACTGACGAACCGGCGGCTGTCAACGCAGCACACACCGAAAGCCACCAGACGGGACCCACGCGGAAAAACTGCTGCGCGGTTCACGCCGGGTTGTCTTTGGCCCAAGGTTCCAAGAGCTACTCAGGAGGCGGCAGCGGTGCGGGGTGCCCGGGGGCACGACACACACGCGGACCATCGACTGAGCCCTCTTAGCCCTCGGCGGAACGACCGTCGAAGGCCTCGGGCATGATCTTCCTGGTGACGTCGCGCAGGTAACTGGCAACGGCACCATCGGAATCGATGCTGATGGCCTTTTTGGCCACCTGCTCGCACTGTTCAATCGTCACGCTCCGGATCAGCCGCTTGAGAGCCGGCAGGGAGCCACTGTTCGCCGAGAGCGTACGCAGGCCGATGCCCAGGAGCATCATCGTATATTCGAGCTCGCCGGCTGTTTCTCCACAGCAGGAAACCGGGATACGCGCAGTTTTTGCCGCATCGACGGTCATTCTCAGCAGCTTGATGACTGCCTGACTGGCCGGGTTGTACATGCCCGCCACCAGTTCATTGGTTCGGTCCACCGCAAGGGTGTACTGCACCAGATCGTTGGTTCCGATGGAGAAAAAGTCGGACTGCCCGGCGAAGCTCTCGGCACACAGGGCGGCGGCGGGGACCTCGACCATCATGCCGACCTTGACCGTGGGGTCCACGGGGTGGCCCTCATCGCGGAGGTCCTCCATCACGTCATTGAGGAAGAACTTGGCCCGGCGGAACTCCTCGGGGGTGGTAACCAGCGGGAACATAACCCGAACGGTTCCGGGCCGGATGGCTGCAGCCCGGAGGATGGCCCGCAGCTGGCGCTTGAACATCGGGAGGTTCTGCAGGCAGTACCTGATGCTGCGGCAGCCGAGCATGGGGTTGCGCTCGGGGTTCTCCGACCGCTCCTGCTCCTGGGTGTACTTGTCGGCACCCAGGTCCATGGTGCGGATGGTCAGCGGGCGGCCGTCGAGCAGCTTCACACACTCGGCATAGGCGGCGTAGTGCTGCTCCTCGGTGGGCTCGCTCTCGGCGGTGAGATAGAGGAACTCGGTGCGGTAGAGACCGACACCGTTGCCGCCGGCCTCGATGACCTGGGTAATCTCATCGGCGAACTCGATGTTGCCCTGCAGGTCAATCGGCGTGCCGTCGACGGTGACACAGGGCAGGTCCTTGAGCTCGCGGAGCGAGATCTGAAACAGCCGGCGGCGTTCCTGCCAGCCCTTGTAGGTGGCCAGCGTCTTCTGATCGGGGTCGAGGATGATCGTGCCCGAGTCGCCATCGACGATGACGGTGTCACCCTCGCTGACCTGCTCGCGGATGCCGGTGCTGCCGACGACCGCGGGGATGCCCATGGCGCGGGCGAAGATGCCGGTATGGCCGGTTTTGCCGCCGAATTCGGTGACAAACGCCTGTACGTGGCTGCGGTTGAACGCCGCGGCCTGCGAGGGCGTCAGATCGCGGGCGATGACCACGGCGCGGTGGTCGAGCTTGGAGAGCTTGCTGGTGTGCTCGCCGATGAGGTTCTTGAGCACACGCATCGACAGGTCGTGGATGTCATCGACCTTGGTCTTAAAGGCGGCATCACGGAACCCGGCGAAACGTTCGGCCAGCTGCTGCATCGCCGTGGAAGCGGCGTACTCGGCCGTGGTGGTTTCGCTGTCGATCAGCGCGTGCATGGGCCGCGTGAGCGTGGGATCGGCCAGCATGCCCAGGTGGAAGGCGAAGATCTTGGCGGCCTCGGCACCGAGCTCCTTGTCAGTCCGCTCGCGGAGGACGGAAAGCTCGGCGATGGAGGCCTGCAGGGCCTTGTCCAGACGCTCGTGCTCACCGGGGAGCTGGGCCAGCGGGATGGCCCGCTTGGGGATGCGCCGGCGCTGGTCATCAAGGATAAATACCTCGCCGATGGCGATGCCGGGGGAAACCGCGATGCCCTTAAAAACCCGTTCCATCGTGAGGGGCCGATGATAGCGGACCTGCGGGGTTCAGGCCCCCGAATGGGCTTTGGTCGGGTTCTGGGCACTCCGCCACTTGGGTCAGCACGCTCGCGGCGATCCCTCAGTCCGCCGCGACATCGCGAAACCCTGCCCGTTCGACTCCCGGCTGCTGCCAGGCAACGGCCTCGGGAAGGGCCGCCGCATCGGCCCGCAGCAGCAGCGGCCGCCCCGCGGCGACCGGCAACGTTGCCACCGGTGCCGGGACGGCGGGTCGCGGCCGACCGGGTCCGGACAACGCCAGCCCGACCACGGCAACCAGCCCGACCGCCGCGGCAACGGCCAGGGAGGGCAGCACCCGGCCGACCACCAGTCGCCGCCGGCGCACCGCGGCGAGCTGCTCGCCAAGCTCCAGCGGAAACGGCATCTCAGCCGCTGACCGGAGGGCCGAGAGGCGATGAAGCCGGGCCTCCAACGGCTCAGCATCGGGACGGTGCGCGGCAGGGCGGGATGGTTGTGGTTTAGTCATGTGCAGCTCCGCTCTGAAATACGTGCGCCTTGGATGCGGTCACGCCGCGTTCGGGTGCGGGCTCTCCGGCCTCCGGGCCCAGCAGCCGCTCCAGCGTCGCCACGGCAACGCGATACACCGAGGATGCCGTGTTGCGGTTGATCCCGGTCGAGGCCTCGATCTGATCGAAGCTCAGCCCCAGCACGTGACGGAGAATCACCACCTCGCGCTGCCGCCGCGGCAGCGACTCAAGGGCCGCGAGCAACTCGGAGTCCTCGATGGCTCCGATCGCCGGCTTCGGCCCGACCTGCCGCTGCGCAAGTGTTTCCAGTCTTGCGGCCTCCCGCCGGTGGGCCCGGATTGCGCTGATGCACTGATTGCGAACGCTGGTGAGCAAGAAGCCCTCGCCACTGCCAATCCGCGCAACCTCGCCAGCAGGCATGCGCAGCACGGAGCAGAACACCGCCTGCACCGCATCGGCCGCACCCGCCCGCAGCCGCGGAGGCAGCACCGCTGCGGCGTAGGCGATCAGCCGCGGTGAGAGAGCGCTCCACAGCCGCCGCGCCGCGGTTTCATCGCCGTCACGCAACTGCACCAGCAAGCTCGCCGCAGCATCGCCCACAGGTCACTTCACCGCCTTGAGCTGCTCGAGCACTTCACCACGCCGGGAGAGGAACCGCTTGCGTGACTCGCTGGCCTTGCTGATCGCCGGCAGCCAGACCTGGGCCAGCAGGCCGAACTTCCCGGAGCTTGCATCTCGCTCCACCTGTCCGATCGCCGCCGCGGCATCGGCCGCAGCCCACGCCGAATCCAGCTGGACATAGGCGGCACGCAGCTTCGGCAGGTCCGCGCGAATCGCCGCGGCATCCATCGCCGCGACCTGCTTGTCGATCGCGGCGTTGCCGGTCGATGCAGACTGAATCTCCTTGACCTTTGTCATTCCCCCGGGAGCATCGAGCTGCTTCTCCAGCCAGTCGGCGAAGACCTTGCCCTCGTTGCGCAGCGCCTCGGCCATCCGCATCGGGTCATCCGCCGAGATCACCTCGACTGCGGCACGCAGTTCCGCCGCGGCAGCAGCCGAGACCTTCCCGGTCGCCAGCAACTGCTTGATCTCCGCGAAGCCCAGTTCGCAGATCGCGACACCGACAAGTGAGGAGATGAGGCAGCGGTCGCTGCTTGCGTGATTGGCCAGTCGCACAATCGCCGCGCAGAACTGGGCCGCCTCATCGGGCTTGCCCTCGAGTTGCAGCCGCCTGGCCTCCAGCCGCAGCAGCCGCGATGACGTCCGCAGCTGTGCAAGGTGCGGCAGCAGCGCCATCGGCCCCTCGTCCCAGTTGACTTCAAAGTCGCACCGTGCCAGCTTCGTGGCCTCAAAGAGCATCCCCGTCGCCGCCGGATGACCACCTTCCAGTCCGGCATCCTTCAGCGCGGCGGCAACCGCGTCCTTCGTCGTCAGCTTGTCAAAGTCGATCTCGCGGACCTTGTCGGCCACTTCCTTTGACACCTGCGAGAACGCCGCCCAGTAGCGAAGCGCGGCGTTCGCATCCTTCGAGGCCGCCGCCGCCTTGCCGGGGGCGCCGGGTGCCGTCACCGCCGTCTGAACTGATGCGGCAAGCCCGCACGGAACGCTCGCGGCCAGCAACAGTCCGCAGGCCAGCACGCAGTGATGACGTCGATTCATCGGCAGGGTCCTTTCAAAGCACGGCACAGAACAACTCAAGCAACGCCGGACAGACGCCACCGATCGTTGCTCGTGTGAACAATCCGGAAGAATTCTCTCAGCGATCAGGCCATGTTCCACACAAAGCCCAAACACCTCAGCCACGCCTCCCACCGCACCTCCGGGCCAGGCACCGCCGTGAATGATCCCGAAACCTGACAGCCCTCCCGCCGGCTTGTCGCATGTGCCGATATGGGCCTCTCCCTTATGACCGCACCCGACCCCATTCAACCCGCCGGCTCCACTGGTGCATCGCCCGCCACCGGTGGCGGCCACCCGCTGGTCACGCAGCTGCTGGAGCAGGCCCACAAGGGCAACGCCCAGGCGACCAACGAGCTGTTCCCCATCGTCTACGAGGAACTGCGAACTTTGGCCGCCCGCTTCCTGCACAACGAGCGCGACGCCCAGACGCTGCAGGCCACGGCGCTGGTCAACGAGGCGTACCTGCGGCTGGTCGGCCCCTCACAGGCCCCGTGGGAGAACCGGGCCCACTTTTTCGGTGCCGCCGCCACGGCGATCCGCCGCATTCTCATCGACCACGCCCGCACGAAAACCCGCGACAAGCGCGGCGGCGGGCGCAAGCCCGTGTCACTGGACCAGGCCGAGCTCATCTCCACCGAGGAGCCCGAGCGGCTGATCGACTTCGATGCCGCGCTGGAGAAGCTCGCGGCCATTGACCCGCAGAAGGCCCGCGTTGTCGAGCTCCGCTTCTTTGCCGGCCTGACCGTGGAACAGACCGCGATCTCGCTGGGCGTCTCGCCCAGCACCGTCGCCCGGGACTGGCAGTTCGGCCGCGTCTGGCTGTTTAATGAACTCCGCAGCTCCGGAGATGCGGCCCCGTGAGCATGCCCGCCGGTGATCCTGCCCGGTTCAGTCGCGCCGAAGAGATCTTCTTCGAGGTCGCCGGCCTTTCCCCCGCCGATCAGGCGGCGGCCATCGCACGCCTGGCCGGGGATGACGAACCACTGCGGCTGCAGGTCCGCTCGCTGCTGGACTCCGCCGCACGCGTCGGCGGGTTCATGGAGCAGCCGGTCCTGGGCAAGCTCTTTGACGAGCTGACCAGCGACAGCCGCGCCGCGGCCGAGGATGACGAGCTGCTGGGCACCACGCTGGGCAGCTTCCGGCTCGAGAAGCGTCTGGCCTCCGGCGGCATGGGCACGGTGTACCTGGCCGCCCGCAGCGATGCACAGTTTGACCAGCGCGTCGCAATCAAGGTCGTCAAACGCGGCATGGACACCGATGAGATCGTCCGCCGCTTCCGCGAGGAACGCCAGACGCTCGCGCAGCTGGACCATCCGTATATCGCACGTCTGCTCGATGGCGGCGTGACGCCCGACGGCCGCCCGTACCTGGTCATGGAATACGTCGACGGCCTGCCGATCGACCGTTACTGCGACTCGCGGCGGCTCTCAACGGCAGAGCGCCTCAAGCTGTTCCGGCGCGTGTGCGAGGGTGTGCATGCCGCTCACCAGTCGCTGATCATCCATCGCGACCTCAAGCCCAGCAACATCCTGGTCACCGCAGCGGGCGTGCCCAAACTCCTGGACTTCGGCATCGCCAAGGTGCTCAGCGGCACGCGTGATGTCACGCATACCGCCGAGACCGAGCGGCGACTGACCCCCGAGTACGCCAGCCCCGAGCAGATCACCGGCGGGCCAATCACCACCGCCAGTGATGTGTACTCCCTCGGCGTGATCATTTACGAACTGCTCTGCGGCGTGCGGCCGTACTCCTTTGCCGTGCGCACGACCGATGAGGTTCGACGGCTGGTGTGCTTTCAACCGCCGCAGGCCCCCAGTGAGGCCGTGCCCACCAGGGCCGCACGGCTCCGCACCAGCACCGGGCCCCGCCCCGGCAGCAGCCAGCCCGGCGCACCGGCACCCGCCACCGGGCCAGGTACCGATGCCCCTGCCGCGGCAACCGTGGACCACCCGCGCACCCGCGGCGTGAGCGCGACGCGCCTGCGCGGCCAGCTCAGGGGTGATCTTGACAACATCGTGCTCATGGCCCTGCGCAAGGAGCCGCAGCGCCGCTACGCCTCGGCCGAGCAGTTCGGTGCCGACATCGGTCGGTACCTCGGCGGCATGCCGGTGCAGGCCCGGCGCGATACCTGGCTCTACCGCTCAGGCAAGTTTGTGCGCCGCAACGCGCCGGCGGTCATCGCCGGCGGGCTGGCCGTGCTGGCACTGGCCGGCGGGCTGGTGCTGCGCACGCAGCAGAAGGCCGAGATCGAGCGGCAGCGCGATCAGGTCGTCGCGGCCAACCACCGCCTCGATGAAACACGCCAGTTTCTGGTCGCCATCCTCAGCGGGGCGCAGGCCAGCGGCCGCGGCCCGTCGGCCACGCTCAGCGAGGTGCTGCAGGATGCGGCTCGCACAATCGAGACCTCACCACCGGCCGATCCGCTGACGCTGGCGAGCGTGAAGGAGGCAGTCGGCACCGCGCTGATGACCTTGGGCATGACCGACAAGGCCCGCCCGCTGCTGGAAAGCGCACTGGCCGAGTTCAGCAGCCAGCCGCCCGAGAGCGACCTGCGCATCGCCATTGAGACCGAACTGGCACAGTTGTTGTACTACGAAGGCAAAGCCGCAGAGGCCGAAGCGCCCCTGCGACAGCTGCTGGATCGCGAGCGCACCCTGCGGGCTGGCGCGCCGAGTGCTCGCCAGGGCGACTTGCTCAACGCGCTGGGTGCCGTGCTCCGCGTCACGCGGCGATTCGAAGAAGCTCTCACCGTGCAGCAGCAGGCCCTGACGGTTCGCACCGCCGTGCACGGGGCGGCCAGTCTGCCCGTGGCCGAGACGCTCAACAACATCGCCACGATTCACTTCTCCGCCGGCCGCTTTGCCGAGGCCGTGCCTCCGTACGAGCAGGCCATGGCCATCCGCACCGCGCGGCTGCGGCCCGGGCACCCGATGATCCTGGGAATCAACCTCAACCTGGGGCTCACGCTCTCTCGCATGGGTCAATCCGACCGCGCTTTGCCCATGCTCCGCGAGGCGGTCGACAACTGGCAGGCCGCCTTCGGCACCGAGCATCCCGGCGTTGTCATCGCCCGCACCGCGCTGGCACAGGGGTTGCGCAAGGCCGGCAAGCCGCAGGACGCGGTGGAGGTGCTCACCCCGGCCCTGCAGTGGCAGGAGCAGCACAAGGAAGTGTCCGCCACCGCTCGGCTGGCCACCCGCGCCAACATCGCCCTGGCGCTGGCGGACTTTGCAGACTGCCCCCGCGCTCTGGCCGCAATCACCGAGATCCGCAGCGATGCGGCCGCCCAGCAGTTGCCGCGGCAACTGGCCGTGCAACTGCTGGAGTCGCTCATCACATTGTGCGACCGCTGCGGCCTGCCCGAAGACAAAGCCAAGGCACAGGACGCGCTCAAGCAGCTTCAGGATGCAGCGCGTCAGGCCGAGGTGGCCAAGCCGCCACCGGCCTCACCAACTGCCTCACCGGCGACGACGCCGAAGTGAGAGCAGCCCGGCCCCGGCCAGCACCACGCCAGCCTGCGGCGAGGGAACCACGAGATTGAAGTCGTAGAGTGCCTGCTCGGCGCTGGTGGCACGTGACAGCTCAACGTGGTAGCGCAGTTCGTACTCACCGGGCTGCAGAATACCCGTCAGGTTCACGGCTTGGGCGGGGTCGGCCTCGCTGAGTTCGATGAACGTGTCGCCGCCGTGCAGCCCGCGGAACTTGAACTCGAAGGTGTCACCGGGAGTCAGCAGCGGCCGGGGCAGGCACGACAGCGAGAACGCGGTGGCCTGCGTGATCTCAAAGCTCACGATCACGATCGCGCGGGCCTCGCCAAAGGCCTGCGTCGGACCGCCCGCACCACCGGCCACGCCGCCGCCAGCCAGCAGCGACCCGGCCGCACGCACGCCGTTGGGATCCACAAAGCAGTTGATCGTCGAGACCGCCGTCGTTGTGGCGGCGATGCCGTTTGGAGTCAGGAACGGGACATCGGTGTTGACCGTGCCGATGAACGGCGCAAAGTCCGGGGCTGTCAGCGTGTTGGTCGCACCGGTGAGCAGTGATGCCGCGGTGATGGTCCGCTGCTGCGCAACGGGGATCAGCTCCGCCTGCGCCGCGCACGCGGTCAATCCTGTCAGCAATGCCATCGCCGTGATCGTGCTTCTCTGCATCCGTGTACCTCTCTCGTGGGCGTGTTCGTGCGCCAGCGGGCAAGCTGCCCTGCTGGTCGCTCTGCCGAATGTCGCCAGGCTCCGGCGGATTGCTCCGCGGGGCACGGCAACCGAAGGCAGTTCAAGGGTAACACACCGGCAGGCCGGGGCGACCGAATCGTGATGAAGCGGCGTTCTCGGACCACTCCACGCCTCCGTCGCTGCCGCGGCAGTCCCTCGGCCACACACGGATTGTTTCGCGATCTGGGTATGCATGCATCACCATCTCTCAGTTGCCCGGCCGACTGTGCGCGCACCGCCTCTGGGTGACCGGGTTGCTCTCCTGATGCCATGCGCCGTTTGCTCCGCGGGCCTGTCAGCTTTGCGCCGTCGGCCGCGTGGCCCAACCCGCCCCGCATTCCGGGCAGCGTTCGCGGCTGGCCAGCCCGCGCAGGTCGTAGCCGCAAGCGGCACAGTGCCCCCGATCTGCCGCCCTGCTCCGCCGCCGGATGATCAGCAGCACCACGACCGGCCCCAGCAGGAAGAAGCCCAGGAACCCGGCAAACCACACCGACCAGAACGTGCCCGTGCCAGAGATGCACGGCTCGCGCCGCCGCACCATCTCATAGAGCGGGATGCCGGCCAGGAACTCCACGAGCGTGCCCAGGAACACGGCCGAGGCCAGCCGTCCCAGCCGGTGCTCGATGCGGTCCTTTCTCAAAAACGCCACAACCAGCGGCGTCGCGATCAGCCACACCACACCAAGCAGCACGAGCGCGGCAAGCTGTGCCCCATCGGCGCCGGGCTCCTGCTTCAGCCCCAGCAGCCAGGCAAGGTCAACGGACATGGTCAGCACCGCCGCGGCAAGGGCTCCGCACACAAGCCCCGCGATCACCGCCGAGCACCACACCCACCATGGACGAACATGCCCGCCGATCGCACTGGGCCGCAGCACCGGCTGCAGGTACAGCCACTGCAGCACCGTGGCAGCAGTCACGATCACGACCGCCCAGACCCAGAACTCCGGCTCCATCCCGTAGAAGAGGAACAAGGGGATGAGGATCGCCCAGTACAGCATCAACTGGCCAAGCTGCATCACCAGCACCAGCTTGGGCCGCTGGAAGTGCCAAGGAACTCCGGCCACAGGGCCACTCGGTCCTGCCGGTTGGCCAGCCGCCGGTTGGTCGCGCAGTACGTTTCCACCTGGTGCCCCCCCACCATCGCCACGTTGCTCGCCCCCGGGCGTGCTCTGGTTCGGGCTCATGCCGCGGCCTGCTTTCTCCCCTCGCCACCCTACGCTTCGCCCCGTCGCCGACTACCGGTAGGATATACGGACCTTCCCCACCCGGGCATCCGCCCCGAAGGCCCGGATCCTGCAGGCGGGTGTGGCTGCCAGCGCGAAAACCACTTGGCTGCCAGCCAACTCCCGGCTATACTCTCGGCCCGGCGGATCCGAAACACCGTCGGTCGGACTGTCTGTTTTTCTGCTCGCACCGTGGTTTCGCACACGCGCGGCACCGGCGACTCCCGGCTCCGTGACGGCACTGCAAAGGCCTCTTCAATGGCACATAAAAAAGGTCAGGGCTCTACTAAGAACGGTCGTGACTCCAACCCGCAGTACCGCGGCGTGAAGCTGTACGCTGGCGAAACCGCTCAGCCCGGCTCCATTCTGGTCCGTCAGCTCGGCACCGTCTTCCACCCCGGCTTCCAGGTCAAGCGGGCCAAGGACGACACCCTCTTTGCAGTCGGTCACGGCAAGGTCGTGTTCACCGGCCGCAAGGTCAACGTGGTCCCGACCGACCCCAAGATCGCCAAGCCCTTCTGGCTCTAAGTCTCGAGCCGCCCTCAGCCGCGGCATGCCGCGAACTGACAGACGCTCCCCGTCATCAAAATGACTTTTCCACAGCCCGGCCACAAGCCGGGTTTTTTCTTGGCTGCCAGACAAACATTCTCGGACGTAATTCCTCCCGATCGAACTTCCAATACTTCCACTTGTTTCGAAAGTTTTTGAAAGTTCAGTGGAACTCGTCCTCGCCGCTTGCGATACTACTTGCATGGACCGCCGCCGCACACCTGCTGAGCTGGAGTCAACCGCCTCGGCTGGCAACGCGGCCGTGCCGGGGCCGGGATCGGGTTCTGCCGCGGGGGACTCTGCCAATGCATCGCTGCCGGTTCTTCCTCCCGCGCTGGCCAAGGCGCAGGAGAGTTTCGTGGCCATCTGGGGTCAGATGGGCGCGACCTGGGGCATCAGCCGCACCATGGCGGAGGTGCACGCCTTGCTCTACATCACTGGCGAGCCGATGTGCACGGACGATGTGATGGAGCGTCTGGCCATCAGCCGCGGCAACGCGAGCATGTCGCTGCGGGCCCTGGTGGATTGGCAGCTTGTCACCCGGACGCACAAGCGTGGCGACCGCAAGGAATACTTCACCGCCGAGCAGGATGTGTGGATGGTGCTGCAGGCCGTGGTGCGCGAGCGCATGAAGCGCGAGGTGCAGCCGGTGCTGCAGTCGCTCTATGAGCTTCGCGACGCCACCGAAGCGGCGCGGCCGGGCAACGAGGCACTGACCTCACCAACCGGCAACGCCCTGACCACGCCCCACAACGCCCGCGTCGATGCGATGATCGAGCTGATCAGCGTGATCGAGCAGATGGGCGAGAAGCTCTCGGCCCTTCCAAGCGATGAGCTCCGCGATGTCGCGCAGTCTGTCGCCCAGTCCGAGTGAACGAACGAACCCGTGCCCACACGCCTTGCCCGCGATCGGCAGCACACACCATGAGCCAGACCATCAGCCACAACCCGATCAGCAGCGACGCCCGCGCGGGCGCGACGGTTCTGGGTGCCGGCACCGTCGGCACGGTCACGGTGACCTGGGCCATTGCCTGCGGCAACGTGACAACCGCCGATGGATACCGCCTGACCACGGCATCGTGGACGATTGAGGGCGAGATCGCCACCGCCACCGGGCGCGATGCCGACGGCCGCACGCACACGCTGGCCGGGCCCATCGCGGTCCACATCGCCAGCACGGGCGGGCTGATTCACATTGACAGCGACGATGCAACGCTGCACATGACCCTGCGGACCACCGCCACCGGCGGCCTGTCGCTGATGTTCGTCTCGACCACGCTGCTGACGGCAATCGCCCTTCCCGGCGGCCGGGCCGAGTGGCCGGAACTGGGATAACCCCCGGACGGGCACAGCTCCCCGCGTGACCGCCATCGGACGCGGCTCCCCCACTCCCGCTGAACACTCGACCCCGCCGCACCCTCGCCGCGGCGGGTGATCTATCAACAAGTCGCACCTGCCGCAGAACCGCGCTTCGCGATGCCGCGTATCGACGGGCTCACCCGCGGCAGGGAGCCGCGGGAGGATGCCCAGGCCCGGTCGAGCAAGACCACGCGGTGCGTCCGGGATGCGGTTGCAGTACAAGACAGTCAGGAGTGCCCATGTCCAGCGGTTGTTTTTCGCGCGTTACGGCCGTCCTCCTCATCGCGGCAGCAGCATCCGGTGCCGCCGCCCAGTGCCAGCCCGGCTGGGTCCCCAGCTTCGGCAACTCGGTGCAAAACGCCGCAGTCCGCCAGCTCGCCACCTTCGACCCCAATGGCACCGGCCCTGCCGCCGAGGGCCTGCTCGGCTTCGGCTCGCCCACCTTCAGATCGTTTGAAGGCGTCACCATCAACGGCATCGGCCTCTGGAACGGGTCGGCCTGGCAGCCGCTGCCCGGTGGGGGCCTCGGCAGTGGCTCGCGTCCGGAATCCGGAGGAACCGTGAACGCTGTCGTCACCCTTCCAACCGGCGAGTTCTACGCGGCCGGCAACTTCGACTTCGCCGGTCCCCTGGCCGTGAGCAACATCGCACGATGGGACGGTACCGGCTGGTCCGCCCTCGGCTCCGGTCTGCAGGGCACCTCGGCATCCGCCGACAGCGTTTCGGTCCTGACCCGACTGCCAAACGGAGATCTGCTCGCCGCGGGCAACTTCACCTCCGCCGGCGGCGTGCCCGTTCCCGGCATCGCTCGCTGGGACGGCAGTGCCTGGTCGGCGTTCCCCGCACCTGTCATCGCTGGCTTTACGATCAGCTTCGTCAAGATCGCCACCGGATCAGGCAACACGCTGCTGGCACTGGCGAACAAAACGAGCGGTGCCACCGGCTCGTCACCGACGCTGCTGGCCTTCGACGGAAGCTCGTGGAGTGAACTGACGAACCGTCCCGCCGGCGACGCCGCCGCGCTGCTGTCACTGCCCGGCGGCGATGTGCTCCTGGGCGGCAGCTTCCCGCAAGCAGGCGGAATGGTCAGCGGTGTCATGCGTTGGAACGGCCAGACGTTCTCACCGGTCGAGCCGCTGCTGCGGCGGACGGTCAACGCGCTGACGCTGGCACCGAGCGGCGATGTGCTCGCCTCCGTGACGATCACCTCGCTGATTCCCGAACAGCAGTTCTCCATCGCCCGCTTCAATGGGACAACGTGGACGGCGGTCGGCACGCCGCTCACCGGCACGCCCGCGTCGCTGGCCGCGCTCTCCAGCGGCGATATCGCCGCGGCAGGCGGCCCCATCACCGCGGCCGGAGGCGCGCCGGCCAACAACCTTGCCCTGTACACCATCTCTCCGCCGCAGGCACTGGCCGTCACGTCCCAGCCGCGGGGAATTACGACATGCTCAACGGGCCTGAATATGTTCCGTGTTGCAACCAACGGGACCACGCCACTGACCTTCAACTGGCAATGGCAGGATGAAGGCACCGGCGAGTGGCGCCCGCTGACCGCGACGACGGCCGACTCGCTTGGCCAAGTCGTTGCGTCCACAAACGCTCAGAACGCCAACCTCCAGGTCCGGCCGATCAGCTCCACCCTGCTCTCCAAGCCGCTGATGTTCCGCTGCACCATCACCAGCAACTGCGGCATCGTCAGCAGCGAGCCCGCCATGCTCTACATCACGCCGTGCCCCTGCTCGGTGGCCGATGTCGCCGGCGATGGCCCCGTCGGCCTCAACTCCGACGGCACGGTGGATGGAACGGACTTCATCGAGTTTCTCAACAGCTTCGCCATCGGCGATCCGACGATCAGCCCCGTCGCCGACATCACCGGCGGTCCCGGCATCGGCATCTCGCCCGACGGCACAATCGACGGCAACGACTTTATTACCTTCATCAACGCCTTCGCGCTGGGCTGCTGAAGCACTCAGCCACGATCACGACAACCAACACCAAAAACAAACAACCCTCCGTTTCACCGGAGGGTTGTTTCACTTTCACAGGGTGTTGCTCACCAGTTCACGTGTGCCGCTGGGCTCACTTGAACTTGCCGAGCAGGCCGGCCAGGCCGCCGCCATCGTCGAACTTCTTGCCGAAGCCGCCGGAGAGGTCCTTGTTGCGGAAGGCCTCGCGCTTGCGACGCAGTTCCGGGGTCTCCTTGGTCAGCTCGGCCAGACGCTCGGCATCGGCCTTGCCCTTGGCGGCGCGCTTGTCGGCCATCATCGCCTCGCGGCTGCCGGCGGCCGGCGCCTCGACGGGGAGCAGGGCCTTGATCGACAGGGCGATCTTGCGGGTCTCGGGGTCGACCTTGAGCACCTTGGCCCGGATCACCTCGTCCATCTTGAGCACATCGGCCGGCTTGTCGATGCGGCGACGGGCGATCTCGGAGATGTGCACCAGACCGTCAACGCCCGGGGCCAGCTCGATGAACGCGCCGAACTCGGTGAAGCGGACGACCTTGCCCATGACCTCGGCGCCTTCGACGATCTCGGCGACCTTGGTCTTAAACGGATCGTCCATCAGCTGCTTCATGCCCAGGCTGATGCGCTTGGCATCCAGATCCAGCTTGAGGACCTGGACCTGGATCTTGTCGCCTTCCTTGACGTACTTGGCGACGTTCTTCTCGCTGGGGAAGACCTTGTCGTAGGTCATGTCGCTGATGTGCAGCAGACCGTCGATGCCGCCGATATCCACGAACGCGCCGAACGGCATGATCTTGCGGACCGTGCCTTCCATCGTCGCGCCCTCGGAGAGGGTCTCGGCGAGCTTCTTGGCCTTCTCCTCACGCTCGGCCTTGAGCATGTCGCGACGCGACAGCACGATGTTGCCCGAGCCGCGGCGGTCGATCTGCACCACCGTGCAGGGGAACTTCTCGCCGATGAAGACCGACAGGTCATTGACGCGCTCAAGAGAGACCTGGCCGGCGGGCATGAAGGCCTTGTGGCCTGACACGTCCAGCTCAAGCCCGCCCTTGTTCACGCCCGTGACGCGGGCCTCGATCACCGAGCCGATCTCGAGCATTTCCCAGGCGGCCTTCTGCACCGTGCCGGGCTTGGAGCAGATGAACAGCTGCTCGGCGGCCTCGAAGCGGTCAACGACGACTTCCAGCTTCTCGCCGGGAACCGGGAGCGTGTCGCCTTCCTTGTACTGGGTGCGCTGCAGCACGCCCAGCTCCTTGGGGCCGAACTCCAGGAAGATGTCGCTGGGGCCGACCGAGACCACGGTACCCGTGCGGTACTCGCGGCCGGACTGCACCACGCGCGGACCACGGATGGCCGCGGCCTGCTGGGGCTTGATGCTCACCTTGCTCTTGCTGTCCTCGGTGCTGGCAAAGTCAGCCACCATCGCCTCGATCTCGGCGCTGAGGTCGGCATCCAGCGAGGAACCCTCGCCGGTCACCGCACGCAGGACGGAACGGGTGTCCGGCACCGGGGCCCGGCCGGAGTTGTCCGGCAGGGGGCGACGGGCACCACGCTCGCCGCGCTCTTCGCGACGGGGGGGGCGACCCGGGTCGCGTCCTTCGCTGCCGATCACCTCCGCACGCTTGATCTGCGGCAGGCCCTTGAGGTTGGGGGCCTTCTCGGTGGAGGTGGGGGCCGTTTCGCCCGCCTGTGCCGCATCAGCGGCGTTAGCGGGGACGGTCGTGTCGGGAGTGACGGCAGGGTTCTGCGATTCCATGGGGTGCGGACTCAAAACAAGTGACGACGATCCACCAAGCCTGTCGCACCAGCGACACGCACACCCCGGGCACATGGGCCCGGTTTGGCAGATGGGGAACCTCAAGTATAACGGGCACCGGGCCGCGAAACCTCGATCCTGCCCGGACTTCGCCAAAGGTTTGCCCGCACCGGGCCGCACACGCGGCACAAGCCGCCCGACCCCACGGTCGCTGTCAAACCGGTGTAGTAAACCTGAGGAAAAGGTCCTCATAACACCCGGCCCGAGGGACCAAACACAAGGCCGATGCCGCTCAGATTACAAACAGGTGGCAGGAAACCCGGATTACAGCGAACCATCGGGCTCCTGGCGGGTATAGAACCTCCGTGACTGCGAGAACTTGGGTGAACTGCTGGGCCGAGAACGATCTTGGACGTATCATGCAGCGACCCGCCCACGCGGTACTTTTGACAGAGTGATGACTATGCAAACGTTCGAACTGCTCCAGAAGCTTGTGCTCGAATCGGAAGAAGACCTCAAGAAGGGCTTCGGCGGCAACAAGGCTGCCAAGGTTCGCTCCCGCAAGAAGATGCAGGAGATCAAGGCCGCCGCCCAGCAGATCCGCGAGGAACTGCTCGATGCTGGCGATCCGGCCGAGGCCAAGGCCGACGCGGACAAGTAATCCTCGCTGGCGCGGCGCCATCAGCTTTGGCCTGGTGCGCCGGCCCGATGATTTGCTGCATTCGCGGTATCGGGGCCTGAGCTGACGGTGCAGGTCACCCCGGCTGTTTCCCTGATGTGTTCATCCGGCGGTGGAGTTTGCCGCGCCCGCGCTGCGTTGTGACATACGCTGGGCCGCGTTGAGGCGACGGCCACACACACCATCTCCCGATCCCGGACATGCACTAGCCATGAGCGACCAAGCCACCACCGCCGCCCCGACCACCGCCCCCGCTTCAGCGACGGCGACCGCCCCGGCAGCCCGCATCCCGGGTAAGACGCCACTGTTTGACCTCTCGACGCTTGACCTCAGCAAGATTGTGCTGACGCGCGAGGAGATCGGCCGGCTGAACCCCCACCGCGGCCAGATGGCCCTGCTCGACGGCCTGCTCTATTACACGCCCGACTACAAGCGGGGCGTGGCGGTGTGGAACGTTCGCGGCGATGAGTTCTGGTGCGACGGCCACTTTCCCGGCAACCCGCTGGTCCCCGGTGTGCTGCAGATTGAGGCCGGTGCCCAGCTGAGCAGCTGGCTGTACAACGGCCGCTGGCCCCGCCCCCGCCTGGCCCTGTTCACCCGCATCGTCGAGGCCTCATTCCGCGGACAGGTCAAGCCGGGCGACAAGTTCCTGCTGCTGGCCGAAGAGATCAAGGTCCAGGAAAAGAAGTTCGAAAGCAACATCCAGGGCATGGTCAACGGCAAGGTTGTGTACGAGGCGCAGATCTCCGGCATCTCGCCCGGCGAGCTGCCGAGCTGAGTTCCGCCACACCGGCAACAACAGACACCCGCACACGCCACGCACGTCCGCTCCAAGCGATGTGCGTTTTTTATTCTGCGGGCCTAAAGAACCGCCCGCCTGGGATGCTCCTGTCAGGAGCAACCAGGCGGGCGGTTTGCTTGATGAACTGAGATATTCGGCTCACCCCGCGGCCAGATGGCCGCGGGACCGGCGCTTGGCTTACTTGAGCTTGATCGTGATGGGCTTGCCATCCTCGCCCGAGCCGGTCTTGGTGCCCGAGTCGGTGAGCACCTGCACGCTGATGGTGCGGGCGCGGCGGGGCATGGTGCCCTCGGTGGTGCTCAGCGTGATGATCACGTTGTCGCCCTCGGTGCGGGCGCTGTAGGTGCTCAGGGTGTACTCGCCCTTCTGGTAGCCAAAGCCGTCCTCGGCATCCTCGTAGAGCATGCCCTTGGCCTGGCCCTTGTCATCAAGCGAGACGACCAAGGCCAGCTCATCGAGGGGCTTTTCGTTGTGGAACTGCATCAGCGGGCCGACGGGCACGATGCTGCCGCCGCGGAGCTTGATCTCCGGCAGTGCGGGGTGCTTGGCATCGACGACGTCGAAGCTGCGCCAGATTCCCTTGGGCAGGGTGAGCACGCGGGTGCGGTCGGGCATCAACTGCGGAACAACCAGGATGTCGCCCATGAGGAACGCGTCATCCTCGCCGCGGAGGCCCTGGTCCTTGGGATCGACAAAGAACAGCGGGCGGACGACGGGCATGCCCGTGGTGCTGGCCTCGCGGAAGAGCGTGTAGATGTAGGGCAGGAAGCGGTAGCGGCGCTGCAGCGTCAGGCGGTTGGCCGTCTCGGCATCGGGGCCGAAGCTCCAGGGCTCCTTATCGATATTGCCCTTGGCGGTGTGGCCACGCATGAACGGCAGGAACGTGCCGATGCCCATCCAGCGGGTGAAGTGGTCGGCCTTCTCGGCGGCATCGCCCGGGCCGTTGCCGATGAACCCGCCGATGTCCGGGCCGGCAAAGGGCTGGCCGGAGATGCCCAGGTTGATGGCCATGGGGATCGACTGCTCCAGATCCGTCCAGGTCGCGGCGTTGTCGCCCGTCCAGGTCGCGGCGTAACGCTGGCTGCCGATGTACCCGGCGCGGGTGAGCACGAAGGGGCGCTTCTCGGTGTTAGCGGTCTTGATGCCCTCGAAGGTGGCCTGAGCCATCAGCATGCCGTAGACGTTGTGGAAGCGGGCGTGGTCGCCGGCGGTCACCTTCTGGGGCTCAACGCCCGGACCGCTGGAGTACAGCCCGCCGCGGTGCTGGTTGTTCTCCGGCATCGTCTTGCTGGCAACATCGAAGATGGCCGGCTCGTTCATGTCGTTCCAGACACCGTCGATCCCGGCGGCCATGAAGGCCCGGTACAGACCGGCCCACCAACCGCGCACCTGATCGCTGGTGTAATCCGGGAAGTTGCACGGCCCCGGCCACACCGCACCGGAGAACGACTCGCCGGTGGCGGTCTTGACCTCGTAGCCGCTTCTGAGCAGGTCATCGGAGAGCGACCAGCCCTTTTCCTTCTTGATGCCGGGGTTGATCATCCAGATGCAGCGGAAGCCCATCGCCTCCAGGTCCGCATTGAGCTTCGCCGGATCGGGGAAGTGCCCCTTGTCGAAGGTGAAGGTCTTGTACTTGTCCATGTAGTCGATGTCGAACCAGATCACCGATGCGGGCATCTTGCGGCTGCGGAAGCCCTCGGCGATCTCACGCACGCGGGCCTCAGGGAAGTAGCTGTAGCGGCACTGGTGGTAGCCCAGCGCCCACTTCGGCGGCAGGGGCATGGGGCCGATCAGTTCAGTCAGCGCCGTGACGACTTCCTGCGGGCTGGAGCGATCGATGATGTACACCGGCGGGGCCTTGCCCTGAGCGCGGAAGGTGATGCCCGCCGACAGATCGATCTGCGTGCGCCACGTGGTATCAACCAGCACGCCAAAGGCCGTGCCATCAGCCCGCACCGCCAGCACCCACGGGTGGCTCTGGTACAGCGAGGGCGAGTTGATGTCGTAGCCGTAGGCGTCGGTGTTCCAGGTCTCAACCGAGAAGCCGTTGCGCTTCAGCGGTCCGGCCACCTCGCCGGTGCCGTACAGCGAGGTGCCCGCCTCGATGGGGATGTGCACGATGTGACGGTCATCCGTGCCGCCGGTCTTGCCGAACTGCGGCTTGACCTTGTAGTCGGCCGGGAGCTCGCCGCCCTTCTTCAGCGGGGCCTTGAGGGCGAAGGTCGCGACGGCGTCGGCCTCGGTGAAGCTGGGGGCGACGAAGCGGGCGACGGGCTTGGAGGGGCCCTCGACGAGCTCGCCCTTGCCGGCAGCAAGCACGGGGCCGGGCACGGCGGCGGAGCCCGCCGCGGCGGCGGTTTCGGTGGTCTTGGTCTGAGCCATGGTGCTGCACTCAAAAACGGCGCACAGGCCGGTGACAGACAGGAGGGCCAGCACGGAACGGGTCGTCATTTCATGCTCCAAATGATCGGGCAAGGAGGGCACAAAGGGCCGGGCGCGGGGCCCGGAAGTTCAACAGGGCAAGCGTAGGAAACTCCCCTGCCCGCCGCGAGCAGCCCCAGCGGGCCCCCGAAGGCCCCCACAGGCCTCGACAGGGCCTGTTCGCCACCGAGCGGGGGCTGAGCGGGGCCGGTCTAGCGCCTGAAAACGGCCCCGGTTTGCCGGGCCCGATCCCTCGCGGTCACTACAGTAAACTTCCCGTATTGCGAGCCGCCGGTGCGTGTTTTCCCGGCTCGCCGCCCCTTCCAGATGCCAGGGCCTCCGCGCATGTCCACAATCGAACAGTCCGACCCCGCCTCGCTCGCCGGTTCCACCACCGATGATGCCGGATGGACCGTGCGGTCCGGCGGCCAGCGGCCGGAAACCCCCGCCGCGGCCAAGCCCTTTGACCTGGCCGGCCTGCTGGCGGCCAACCCGCCCAAGGCGATGCTCGGCCTGCACGAGGAGTTCATCAACCCGTCGATCGCGGCGGTGCTCAAGACCATCGGCTTTGATGTGCCGTTCGTCCGCGGTCAGGGCGCTTACCTGTTTAATGACAAGGGCGAGCGGTGGATCGACTGCCTGGGCGGGTACGCCGTCTTTGCCTGCGGGCGCAATCACCCCCTCATCCGCGATGCGCTGCGGCAGGCGATGGAGGCCGACTTGCCCAACCTGCCGGGCATCGGCATCTTCCGCACCGCCGGACTGCTGGCCAAGGAACTGGTGACCATGGCCCCCGGCGAGCTGGGCAAGGTCTTCTTTGCCTCCGGCGGGGCCGAGGCCATTGATGCGGCGATGAAGATGGCCCGCATCGCGACCGAACGCGAGAAGATCATCTACTGCCACCGCAGCTACCACGGCCTGACCATGGGCGCGCTGGCCATCACCGGCAATCACGAGTTCCGCGACGGCTTCGGCAACCTCGTCCCCGGAACCGTGGAGATCCCGTTCAACGATCTGCCCGCGCTGGAGCAGGCACTGGCCGGCAAGGATGTTGCCGCTTTTGTCGTTGAGCCGCTGCAGGGCAAGGGCGTCAACCTCCCCGACAGCGGGTACCTCAAGGCCGCCAGCGAGTTGTGCACCAAGCACGGGACGCTGTTCGTGCTCGATGAGATTCAGGTGGGCCTGGGCCGCACCGGCAAGTGGTGGGCCTGCCAGCACGATGGCGGCGGCACCACGTGGCAGCCGGACATCCTGGTGTGCGCCAAGGCGCTCTCGGCCGGTGCTGTGCCGACCAGCGCGGTGCTCAGCCGCGACTGGATCCACACCAAGGTCTTCCCGAGCATGAACCACTGCTCGCGGCTGCAGAACACCTTCAGCATGAACGACCTGTCCATGGTCGCGGGGCTGGCGGTGCTGCACGTGCTGCGGCAGGAACGCATCGTTGAGAACGCCGCCGATGTGGGCGACTACCTGATGAACGGCCTGCGGGCCCTGATGCCCAAGTACCCGATGATGAAGGAAGTCCGCGGCCGCGGGCTGATCATCGGCATCGAGTTTGCCCGCCCAAGCGGCCTGCGCAACATCGCTCTGGCCACCGGTTGGGATCTGCTGCACAAGGCCGACCCGAGCCTGTTCTGCCAGAGCATGATCATGCCGCTGATGACCGACCACCGCATCCTGGCCCAGGTGGCCGGGCACCGGCTGGACGTGATCAAGCTGATCCCCGCGCTGGTCCTGAGCCGCCAGGATGCCAACGAGATCATCGCGGCATTTGACAAAGCCATCGGCGCGATCCACACCTTCCCCGGCCCGGCCTGGGAAGTGGGCAAGAAGCTGACCGCCGCGGCGATGAAGCGGATGGGGTGACGGCGAGCTTGGTTTGTGACAAGAACCCGAGCGGAAGCGAAGGGACCGTAAGCGACATGACCTCGTTCAAACCTGCTTGCTTGCACAAAGGTGCTCGTGCTTTCGGAGCACAACCAACTTCGTGCAAGAGATCACTTGCGCTGACGCGTCGATGTGCACCATCCCTTCGCTTCCGCTCGGGCTCTTATCTCGCCAGCACAAAAACACCGCGTGCACAAAGGTGGTGGTGAAGGGGCACCAGAACCTTCGTGCACGCGATGGTGTACTTGAGCTTGCTGCGGGCCAGGACCGAACCAATCAGCGGAAGCTGACGAGCTCGATCTCAAAGATCAGGTCGGCCTTGGCGGGGATGTCCGGCGGGGCGCCGGCCGCACCGTAAGCCACGGGCCAGGGGATGGTGAGCGTGCGCTTGCCGCCGGCCTTCATGCCGGGGATGCCGATCTGCCAGCCCTCGATGAGCTGGTTGAGCGGGAACTTGACCGGTGCGCCGCCGAACGAGGAGTCAAACTCCTTGCCGTTGCTCTTGAGCGTGCCGCGGTAGTGGACGGTGACGACCGCGCCGCGGGGGCATTCGGGGCCTTCGCCAGTCACGGTGTCTTCGGCGATGACGCCTTTGTCGAGAGTGAGTGCCATGTGGTGTGTGTCCTTGGTGTGCGGGCGATGAGCCAGCGGGCTTACTTGGTGTCGAGCAGTTCGATATCAAAGACCAGGTCGGCCTTACCGGGGATGTTCGGCGGGCTACCGGCAGCTCCGTAGCCGAACTGCCAGGGGATGGTCAGCTTGCGCTTGCCGCCGACCTTCATGCCCGGGACGCCGAACTGCCAGCCGCGGATCAGCTGGCCGAGCGGGAACTCCGCGGGCGGGCCGCCGACGGAGGAATCAAACTGCTTGCCACCGTCCTTGAGGGTGCCGGTGTAGTGGAGCTTCACGGTTGCGCCGGGCTTGCACTCGGCACCGTCACCGAGCTTGATGTCCTCGATCTGCAGTGCGTTAACGATCTCGATCTCAAAGACCAGGTCACTGTTCTTGGGGATGATGACCTTGTCGCCGTTCTTGATCTCTCGCTCGCCGTAGGCCATGGCCGCCGGGACGGTGAGCTTGCGCTTGCCGCCGACCTTCATGCCCGGAACGCCTTCCTGCCAGCCCTTGATGACGCCGGTGAGCGGAAAGCCGGTGGGCTCGCCGCGCTTGAACGAGGAGTCAAACTCGCTGCCGTCGCTCTTGAGCGTGCCCTTGTAGTGGGCGATGACCGCGCCGCCTGCCTTGACCTCGTAGCCGGTGCCGACGACCAGATCTTCAATCTCCAGGCCCGAAGGCAGCTTGGCAAACACCGGGGCAGTCTTCTTCTCGGCCTTCTCTTCCTTGGCCGGCTCAGCAGGCTTGGCAGGCGGTACCGCTGTCTTTGGTGGCGCGACAGTTGTGGTTGTCGTAGTTGTGGTTGTCGTTGTAATCGTTGTCGGCTCGCCGGGCTTGGCAGCTTCCGCAGGCTTGGCGGCCTCGGGGGCCTTAGCCGGGGCGGCAGGAGCTGCCGCCGGGGCCGGCGGGGTGGACGGGTTCGCCTGAGTCAGGGCGGCCATGACGACGAGTTCGATGAGCATGGGTACAGGTTCCGGGCGGCAGCACGCCGCAAGTAAGGGGCAAAACCAGAAGTCGCAACGATAGCGGGGCCGCGTGCCAAGCAGGCCGCGGTTGCCACCCGTGTCGACCCGAAATCAGACGTAGCGGTACACGATCGGGGCATCTACCTCAGGGTGCAAGCTGGCGTGCACGGGGCAGGCGTAGCCCACCTTCTCGATGCGCTCGCGCATCTCCTGAGGCACCTTGGCCGCTGGCAGCGTCACCGTGACGGGCAGGCGGCCGATGCGGCGGGGCGCGGGCGGGGTGGTCATGTGCTTTTCAACGGTGGCCGTGGCACCGGTGATGTCAAAGCCGTTCCGCTCGGCGTACATGGCGATCGTCGTGAGAATGCACGAGGCCAGGCCAGAGGCAACAAGGTCTGTCGGCGAGAACGCCGAGGCGTCGCCGCCGATATCGCGCGGCGCATCGGTTCGCAGCGTGACGCCCTCGGGGTGACGAAGGTCGCACTTCTTGCTGCCGCTGTATGTGACGTGAATCTCAACCATGATGCAGGATAGTGGCCCCGGCCTGCTCCGGGGCGCGGGCTACTTGGCCCGCAGCACCAGCTTGACGGGTGTGCCTTGCTTGGGCAGTGCGGACGATGCCAGGAACTCGGGTGCCTGCAACCCCGAATCGGGGCTCCAGACCTCGACCATCGCGATGGTTTCCGTACCGAAGGTGGTCAGGCCGACGATGGTGCCTGCATTGTCCGCCGCGTAGGCGCTGGCCCCCGCTGCCACCGCGGCAGGCGACGGCGTCCGCGTAAAGCCGCTGCCGGCGAAGAGAAACTCCAGCTTCGCCGGCGGCTTGCCCGTGCTCGAGAGCGTGATCCACTCCGCGGGGCGGACATTCTGCATCGTGCCATCGGCCTTGGTGACTACAAACGAAACATCCACGCCCGGCCCGTGCGGGGCGATGGGCTTGACCTGACCGCCGGCCCACTCCACTCTCCCGGGCTCACCGGCCTGCATGCCGATCAGCAGCAGCGCCGCATGGATGTGACTCGGACGCGCTCGTGTCACCACCAGCGCCTCGTGCTCCTTGCTGTCCGGCGAGCAGGCCAGGACCTCAAGCCACACCCGCGGCGTCTCGGGGTCGTGCACATCAACGGCGATGGCCGCCTCCACCGTCACGGTGCGGGTCGCGGTGTCAATCGTGATGAACGGCAGCGCGGGCAGCGGGGCAGGCGCAGCGGCGGCTGGGGCCGGGCCGGCCGGCGTCGCCGCGGCAGGTGCCGGCGCGACAGGCGCGGGCGCTCTGGCCGTCACGGCCACCGGCTTGCCGGGCTCGGCCCCGGCGGGAGAGCCCTTGGCCGCGGCATCACCCTGGGCACAGCCGGCCAAGCCCGCCAGACCCGCCAGGCCCGCCAGACTGGTGCACCCCACCGTGACCAGGGCCAGCCATGCGTTGCGGGTTTGTAAGCGGGCGGCGGGACGGCTGACAGGGAACTGGAGCATGGGCAATCAAAGGCCAGCCGCGGCAACCAGCCCGCGTGCGGGGCACCGGCCGCGCCGGAAGCGGGGTGATTTTCTTGGGCCCGGGCAACTCGCCGCCGGGGGCTGAAGGCCATAGCATCCCTCCCTACCGCCTGATGGTTGACGGCCGGGCCCGGTGCACGGGCGGACCGCGAAACGGGTCAGAGCTTGATCGCAGCAGCCCTAAGCGAGCTTTGTCCGGTGCCGCCGGTGTCCTGGCCGTCAACCACAGGCGGTAGCGTCGTTTTTGCATACACCGCAATGGCGTATGCATCACTGATCGGCCCACCCCCGACCACGCAATTATTTCGACGCCGATCGAACCAACCACCCCTCAGGCCGTACACAAAGGTGCCGCATCTGGAGTCGGAGGCGGCCTCGAACCTGTAGCGGCCGCGTGCGGCGTGAGTGCAGGTTGGTTCACACGGGCGTCATGGATGACACGCCCGGACAGAAGCGGCGGAGGCCGCGGCGTATCGCTGAGTTGTTCCCGAGACCATCCGTTCCCGCGAGAGTCATCCGCATGCACGTGCCTGAGACCAGAGCCAGCGCAGTTGAGTCGGTCGCCGGCAGCCCCCGCTGTCTGGTGGTGATGCCGGTGTACAACGAGGAACGCTACATCCAGCGGGTGCTCTCGCACGTGCTTGAGTATGTTGACGATGTGCTGGTGGTCGATGACGGCTCGAGCGACAAGACACCCTGCCTGCTGGCCAAGTTCCCCGTTGAGGTGATCCGCCACGGCCGCAACCGCGGCTACGGCCGGTCGCTGCGTGACGGCTTTGGCTTTGCGGCAAGCCACGGGTACGACTGGGTGATCACGATGGACTGCGACGAGCAGCACGAGCCGCAGGAACTGCCGCGGTTCCGGGATGCCATCGCCGACAACCGGCTGGACATCATCAGCGGCTCACGGTACCTGAGTTCGATGGACGAGCAGACCGCGCCGCCGGCGGACCGCCGGGCAATCAACGCGACGATGACCGATGAGATCAACGATCGGCTCGGCCTGGGCCTGACCGACTCGTTCTGCGGGTTCAAGGCTCACCGCATCAGCGCGATGCAGCGGCTGGCGCTGACCGAGGACGGCTACGCGTTCCCGATGCAGTTGTGGGTGCAGGCCGCAGCACAGGGGCTGCGCATCGGCGAGATCCCGGTGCGGCTGATCTACAAGGACCTGACGCGCACCTTCGGCAACGGGCTGGATAATGCGGATGTGCGACTGGCCCACTATCGCTCCGTCATGCACTGCGAACTGCGTCGCTGTGCCGGGCTGCTGCCGGCGGATGCAGCGGCGGACCTGGTGCCGTGCCTGGGACTGAACCAGCGTTCCGGCGGTTCGACGCCGCCGCGCCATGGTCGCTAGCGTTGCCGGTACGTGAGCCTTCTGAAATCCATCACGATCATGCCGGCCGCCTCGACCTGGGGCGGGCTGCTGGCCGGCGCACCATCGCTGACCGAGGAAGCCCGACGCTTCCGCATGCAACTGCGGCTGCCGACGGACCGGCCGGTGATCATGTCCGGCCATCAGGCTGCGTTCTGGCACATGGGCATCGCGGCCAAGTGGCTGGGGCTGGCCGCGGCGGGCAGCAAGCTCAGCGCACATACCGCGTGGCTGGTGGTGGATCACGATCCGGAGGATTTTTCCCTCATTCGCGTGCCGGTGGTGACCGGCGACTCGGTGGATGTTGTCTCGGTGCCACTGGCGCCGGTGCCGGTGGCCGAGAGCATTCGTGCGGGGGTGCCGCCGTGTCTGATCCCTGCCTTTGAGCCGCGCGGGGCGGACGCCGCGCAGGCAATGGCCGAGTGCTTTCGAAACACACTCGGCGATGCGCGACAGGCACTGAGCACCGCCCGAGCCAGCGACACCGGTCTGAATGCCGCTGAGCAGCTCAGCCGGGCCACCAGCGAACTGATGGATCAGTGGGTGGGATCCGCATGCAGGCCGGGCACGATGCTGGCCGTTACTGATCTGCACCGCACCGACTTGTTTGCCTCGATGGTGGCCCGGATGTCCGAGTCACTGGAAGCGGCTGTTGCCTGCACCACGGCGTACAACCTTGCGATCGCCGCGGCACCGAAGGCGCGGCTGGCGCCGCTGGTGTGCGAAGTGGCCAAGGGACGCGTTGAGCTGCCGCTGTGGTGTCTGGATCCGACGACGGGGATCCGCAAGCGGGTCTTCCACCACACGATGGCGACGATGCGGCCGGGTACGCTGGCACCACGCGCCCTGCTGCTGACGGGCCTGATGCGGCTGGCGGCGTGCGACCTGTTCATCCACGGCCTTGGCGGCGGAACAACTGTTGCCGTACCAGGTGCGGCGGCAGGGACCGAGCAACCCTCGACGGCGGAGGTCGCCGGCTACGACGCCGCGGCGGAAGCATGGTTCCGGACCTGGCTTGGCCAGGAACTGCGGCCGAGCGTGGTGATCTCCGCCACGTCGCTGCTGGATCTGGGCGCGGGTGAGGTGGTAACACCCCACGAAGCGGCCAGTGCGACGTGGATGGCCCAGCGCGTGCGGCATGATCCGCAGTTACTCGGTGACTCCAAGGCCGCCGCAGCCAAGGCGGAACTGGTGCGGACCATCCGTGAGCTCGCACCGCGCACACTGGAACGGGCGGCGGCGTTCAGGCAGTTGCACACGCTGCTGGCGGAGTACCAGATCCGCCACGCTGCGGAAATCGGTGAGATGAAGACCAACGCCGAGTGGCTGCGACGGCTGGCCGCCGTCAGCGGGCCACGCACCGACAGGACGTACAGCTTTGTGCTGCATGGTCCAGCGGGTCTGCGGCGTCTGGCAGCCAGGTTCGATGAAGCGTTCGCCGGAGGTTGCTGATCAGCCGCCGGCGGACTGCATCGGACGCTCCTCGAACGGCTGAACGACGACGAACCCGTTGCCGGACGAGGCGACAAACCGCATCTGGAACGTCTCGCCACTGCCGCGACCCAGGAACGTGCGCAGGCTCATGTCCGAGTTGAGTTCGGGCTTGAGGTTGCCGCTCCAGCACACGGTGGCCTGGGGATCCGTAAACACGGGCTGAGCGGGCGTGACGGGGAGCACCAGAGCGCGGCCGTGCGTGGAGAACGCGACGAGGCCGGAACCGGCGACGCGGACGTTGAACAGCCCGCCGCTGGCGATGGCCGAGATCTTCCGCATCATCGTGATGTCGCGTGAGAGCGTCGTCTCCATCGCCAGCAGATCCCGGCCGTTGATGAACACCGTTTCGCCGCGAAGCCGCAGCACGGTGACCCGCTTGTTCCCGTCGGCGAGGTAGAGCTTGCCGCTGCCCTCGGCCTTGCTCAGCGAGGCGCCTTCGCCGCTGACGGCCTTCTTGAGCAGGTTGCCGATGCCCTGATCCAGCAGGCCCTCGCGGGTGAACCGGATGGCGCCCGTGTAGGCGATCATCGCGCCGACCTTCATCCAGATGGCGGTCACACCGTCGTATCCGAGATTGACCTCCAGAATCTTCTCGTTCTCCAGTTCAAAGAGACCCTGCCGCAGGTCCTGCTCGGCATGGGCGGAAACGAACTCGGTGAGTGTGGTCACGGCCATTGGTGTTCCCCTGATGCAAGGTGCTGGGCTCGGGCTGCGGGCTCCTTGCCCGAAGCCACCGGTCAACGGTACGCGATTGACCGGCCGAGGGGCTCGGCCTGCGGGCCAGCCAAAAACAGAGCGACTCCGCCGGGGCGGAGTCGCTCAGAACAAGTCAGCCATCTCAACCGGCGGGATCTCGCCGGAAGCAGGACCGGTCAGCCGGGCTCAGCAGCCCACGCCGAAGGCGTTGATGAAGGCGATGAAGTCAGAGCCATCGATGGTGCCGTCGGGCTGATCACCGTTGGTGCCGCCACCGGCAACGTCGGCCTTGGCATCAACCGTCGCATCACCGATGCCGAAGGAGTTGATGAAGGCG
>CAILKP010000125.1 GCA_903834785.1 uncultured bacterium | reverse complement strand
ACCTGGTCTTCCTTCAGTCTCGCTACGTCGTTTTGCTCGGTTCAGTTTCTTCTTCTTCGGCTCTTTCGGAGCCTATTATTGGTATTTCAGGCGCTCGCGCCAGGGGGCAGCTCAGTAGTTCGGCCATTATTGTCGACAATGTGCTGCCCGACGCAGGCGCGGTGTTCATTTCAGCCGCAGGCCAGGGGACCTTCCGCAATCTGGATGGGTTGCGTGCGGCCCTGGCACGGCTAGGACCGTCTCCCCCGGTCACTGTTCGACTTCGGCAAAGGGGCGCAGTTGTGCTGCGCGCCGGCGGGCGCGCGTCGGCGGGCCGGGACTTGTGGCTCAGCCTTTCCGGGGAGCGCGTCGCGGGCGTCATCGCAGCAGTCCTGCACCGTGTCATCGCAGTGGAGCTGCAATGGACTCGGCTGGTGGGGGTGCAGTGGTTGAGGACAAGGATGGTGGTGGGGGATGGTCGGCTATGCCATGGGGCGGCGGGGTGCGTCCCGCATACTTGTAGTCCGATCGGCGCACCACGCTACGGTGGGCTGTCGGCCCAGCACGGTCGGGGGGCAGTCGCCCAGCAGGGGCCACGGCGGTCCGGCGGGGATGGCGGGCCGCCTCGGCTAATTTGGGACGCCTTGGGGGGGCCAGAGCAGAGTCCTGCCGCGACAGGATTCTTCTTCTTCCTGGGTGTCAGATTTCGCATGCGCATCACGCCGCGACCCTTCGGCTCAGCCCGTGCAAACCGGCCATTGGTTGAATGGGTGGCGCAAATTGTCTGGCCCGTGCACGAGGCAGCGGACCTTGTCTTGGGTCAGCGGCGCGAGGATCCGCAGGGCGGGGGACGGCATGTGCCCCAGCGGCGGGATGGGCGTTGTGCCCGGAGCAGAGCAAGGGAGAACCCTGACACGGGTCGGGGGACTCGGGGGCAGGCGGGGTCAGAGTTCAACGCGCCTTATCGTCCAGCACGGCCGGCGAGTTCCAGGGGGACATCTCTCGGCGCGGCGGGGCGGCAAGGGAGCAGCGACCTCCAGCAGCGTGAGGTCCCGGCTCGCATGGGGCACGTAGAGCCTGCAAGCACGGAGGAATATCAGCCCCCGGAACCGTACGCGGCAAGGGACATCTTTGCATGGCGGCGGGACTGGGCATCAGGGAGTGAGGTGGCACCTGCCGCGGTCAGCGGAGACTGGTGTGGTCAGCACCCCTTGGAGAAATATCAGATCCGGATGGAGTGGTGGCACATGACACCCGGGCAGCGTGTGTTCGGGGTGGTGATGGGCCGCCATCCGGGAAGGGCAGACCAGCGAAGCTATCCGGTGCACCCGTCAAGGTATACTGTGGCCACGTCCGATAACGTCCGGGGCGGATGGGATCGGCAGTTTGACTGGTACATCGACCTTGATGGTGTGCGGATCAGGCTGGAGGGCGGGGAGTTCGTGGAGGCTACCCACAGTTGGCACGTCTTCTGCAGAGAGGGGGAGGCACTGCGGATGCATGACTCCTTCCTGGGACCGTCGACGGTGTTTCACCCCGATTCGCCGGTTTGGGGACCGGGGGAGGAGTGGTCGTTGTACGGGCCCGCTCAGGCCGCGCCGACGCATTACTTCATACCGCCGGTGGACTGCCCAGGGGCACCGTGGTGTGCTGGGGGAATGCGGGAGGGCGTCTGGTGTGATCACCGGGTCGCTCAGCATGCACCGGTCAGCCTGTGCCTGTGGGAGCGCCTCGACAGTCGCGATGCGTCTCGGGCTCAAGCTGTGGGGGCACCCGCAGGAGTCCAGGGATCTACGTGGCCTCGGGGCATCACCAGCGCTCAAGGCTTCAGGGTGCCAATCGCGCAGCTCGGCATGCCCGGACAGCGCAAACGGAAGGCCAGGCAGGCCGCGGAGGATGAGGTGGCGGAGACGGACAATGCGGTGTACGACCACAGCGCGGCGGCGGCTGACGCTGTGGCCACGGATCTGCAGCAGGCGGTGCGGGACATGGTCGTGTACCGCCTGCAGCCGGAGACGGTCGCCTCGATCAAGTTCTCTAAGGCGGGCTTCCCCACGTTGACCAGCATGAAGGCACTCGCTGAGGATCGGGTGTTCGAAGCGTTGGGGCCGGAGCTGTGCCATCGTTTGCTGCACGACGAGTCGCCCCAGACCGCAGTGGAGCGGGGCGACGGCCGCTTCCCGGCGGTACGGGTCAAGGATGCGGATGAGCGGCTGCCCTCTGTGGCACGGCTGGCAGCGGTGTGGGACGAGTCCATGGGCCCTGCGCAGTTGGAGGCTTCAACCCGGGCCGGGTACCAGACCGCATGGAGGCTGGTCGTGACTTGGGGGATAGCACACAAGAATCTGAAGGGTCTTCTGCCAATGAGCAAGGACACGATCAAGGCACTGACTCAGGAGCTGCTCATGGTGGGTTGCGCTGCGGGAACTATTCGGAACGTGTGGAGCAGCATCGCGGACCGCCATCGGCGTTTCGGTCTCCCGTT
>CAILKP010000124.1 GCA_903834785.1 uncultured bacterium | reverse complement strand
TTGGAGATGGCAGGGAAATCGGTGGACGCCGAGCCCTAAGTTGTCACTTTGGCCGCTCGTTTGCATCTGCATCTGAGCGATGTCCAAGCTCGATCAAGCCCGCGAGATCCAGCTGGCTGAGCGGATCCGGAACGGAGACGCGGAAGCCTTCGAAGAGTTCGCCGTTGCCTTTGGCCGGCGGCGGCTGCACTACAGCCTGCTGATCTGCCGTCAGCGGGAGGACGCCGAAGAGGTGGTGCAGGACACGCTGTTGAAGCTGCATGACCACATCGGAGAATTGCGCGAACCGTCGCGGGTGCGGCCGTGGGCGTTCCGCATTGCCCGCAATGTCTGCATGATGAAGCGCCGCGGGGCGAATCAAACGGCTCCGCGTGAGGTTTCCATCGACCCGCACGTGGAGACCTCGTTCCTGTCTCGTTGCATGGAAAACGGCGCCACGATCCGGCAGTTCTACGCCGCCGTGGCGCACCTGCCGGAGGAACAGCTGATGGTATTCCTGCTGCGGACGGTGGAGGGCATGACGACCGGGGAGACTGCCGAGGTAATCGGCATCAGCGAAGAGGCCGTGAAGGGCCGGCTGAAGCGCGCCCGGCAAGCCATTCACGAAGAGCTGGCCGGGCGCGTGATGTAAGTTTTACTCGCCGCGCGGGCCGTTGTGGCACTGGTAGCAGGTAATTTGCGTTCCCTTGGCGAACGTCTTCGTGCCGTGTTCGGTTTTGAAGGTTCGCGCGGTGGTGGTGGCCGATAGCACCGTGCCGCGGTAGTTGACGCCGTGGCAGGCCTGGCATTGCGCGGGGTTCTTCTCCGCGGCGTCGCCGTGTTTACCGACCCAGCTCTGACCGATGGGATGGAGGCCGTGAGGCCCGCCGGTAACGGTGGAGGGAACCGTGGAGTGGCAGGCTTTGCATTCGGCCAGGGTGCCGGCGTAGCCCTGCAGTTTGATGGACTGCACGTTGTCGTTCACATGGGAGCTGGGGTATTCGGCGTGGGTGGAGCCGTGGCAGGCCGAACACTGCAGGCCGCCGTGGCCCTTGGAGAAGCGATAGAGATCGGAACCGGGGACGGGCACGTTGGCGTTGGTGGCGAAGGTGCGGTCCACGGGGACGCGCGGGGCGCCGCCGACGAAGGCGTCGGTGTAGCGGATCTGCCCGTTGTTTTTGACGGCGGTGCCGGTGTGGCAGTTCTGGCAGGAGGGTTCCTGCAGCCAGCCGTTGCGGGTGGAGGCGCCAACGGCGCTCATGTTGCCGTGACAGCTTTGGCACTGCATGGTCATGGTGCCGTCGGGCTGAGTGGCGTTGCCCATGGCGCCGCGTAGGCACTTGGTTTCCGAGCCCGGGTGGCAGCTGTAGCAGGCGGAGCGGTTGTTGGAGGCATCGAGCGTGAGGAAGTTGGTGGGATCGACCACGTTGGCGTGGCGCGTGTGCATGGATTTGGTGAGCGGACCGATGCCGGCGATGCCGGTGCCGGGCAGGGCGTTGGAACCGTGACAGGACGCGCAGAGCACGGGGCGGCCGGCGTCGACGGTGGCCGAGAGGCCGGCGAGGTTCAGGCCGACTTTGGCGAGCGCGTTGCGGAACGTGGGGTTGTTGGCTTCGCGCTCATCGTGCAGGCGCAGGACGTTGCGTTTGTAGTCCTTTTCCGGATCGGTGAGGAAGGCCCAGCCGGCGGCGGGGCGCGCGGTGCTGGTGGAGCCGGAGGCGTGGCAGGCCAGGCAGTTCATTTCGTCGGAGACGGGGAGGACGATGTCGGTGAAGGCGAGCGCGGTGCCCGATGAGTTGCGCGCGGTGAGGCGCATCATGGGGTAGAAGTTCTTGGTGCCCTTGTCGTCATAGGGCAGGATGGGGACGCCTTCGCCGGTGAACCAGGCGAAGGGGGAATCGAAGCGCATGCGTTGCGGGGTGTTGGCGGCGCCGGGCATGGCGAAGCCGGCCAAGCCCTTATCGGGGGCGAGCGTGGCACCGTAGAGCGGCTGCGAGAATTGCCAGAAGGTGGACTTTCCGACGGAGGTTTTGTTGATGGAGCCGGTGGAATCGGCCACTGCCTGATAGGTGAGGGTGACGCCGGATTTCACCACCTTGCCGGAGCTGTTCACCACCTGTGCATGGAAGGTGTTGAAGGGGGGCAGGATGGAGTAAATGGAGTAATCCTT
>CAILKP010000123.1 GCA_903834785.1 uncultured bacterium | reverse complement strand
TGGACGGAGGGTTCGGTGGTTTAACGCGGAGGAAACGGAGGAAGAGGAGGACGCGGAGGAAGGCGGGGGAAGGGGGTCACGCAGAGGACCGGAGGACCGGAGAGAGGCAGGAGGGGAGGAGTCGGGAGTGGTGAGTTGCGAGGGGAAGGCAGGAGGAGGGAACATGGATGGGCAGGATGCGCAGGATGAAGGCAGGGATGCGCCATTGGAGCCCGAAGCGGAAGCGCCCGGGCCGGTGAGACCATGGCACTTTCCTCAACTTTCCAGTTTGCACGATGGAGCGTGTGCTCTCCAAGCACAACAACTTTCGTGACCGCCGTCACTTCCACTCAGGCGACATCGCTCCCCGGTCCGTCGCTCCCGCTCAGGGCTTCACTATCGCATCGCTCGCATTCTTCCTGCTCATTCATGTTCCCCTCATGCTCCTGCCTTTCTCCGCGTCTCTGGTGCTCTGCGTGACCCCGTTCTTCCGCCTTCCGATCGAGACTGGTTCCTCCTCCCGCCGCCCCGATCCTTCTACCCTCGCCGCGTGCTGATTCCTCTTGGTACAGATCGTCCGCTTCGCCGTGCCCCTGCCGTCACAACTGTGCTGCTGGTGGTCAACGTGCTGGTCTACGCGCTCACCGAACTGCCAGGCCTGTTCGGCCCCGGCGGGTCGCTCATGGGCAGCGGGCTCGATGCGGCGATGGAGACCGAGCGGGGGCAGGCGATTCTGGGCAATCTGATGCTCTCACGCACAGACTTTCACTGGTGGACGCTGATCAGTTACGCGTTCCTCCACGCCGGTTTCTGGCACATTCTGGGCAACATGGTCACGCTGTGGGTCTTCGGCCAGGCGGTTGAGGACCGGCTGGGGCGGTTGGGCTTCCTGGGCCTGTACCTCCTCGGCGGCATCGCGGCGGGGCTTGCCCACATCGCCTATTCGCCCAGTCCCGTGGTCGGTGCCTCCGGCGCGGTGGCCGCGGTCACCGGGGCGTTCCTGGTCATGCTGCCGCAGGTGCACATCCGCTGCCTGCTGTTCTTCTTCATCATCGGCATCTACATGATCCCGGCGTGGGCGTTCATCGCCTTTGCAATCGCCAAAGACTTCTTCCTGACCGGCAGCGGTTTGGGCGGCAATGTCGCCACCGTGGCCCACATCGGCGGGTACTTCTGGGGCATCGGCGTTGCCTCGCTGGTGCTCTGGCTGCGGCTGATCCCGCGCGAGTCCTACGACCTGGTCTCGATGATCCGTCAGTACCAGCGCCGGCAGGAGATGCGTGCCGCCGCGGAGAAGGCCACCCGCGCCAGCAACGTGCGGCAGCAGGGCAACCGGACCGGCGGCAGCGCAGCTGGCGGAGCCGCTGGTGCCGGCGCCGTGCTGGAGGCCGGCGTACCCAACTTCGCGGTTTCGGCGGCAGATGCCAAGACGATGGACATCCGTGCCCGCCTCATGGCCGCGATCGATGCGGCATCCTGGTCCGGCGTGCCGCCCCTGGTGGAGGAACTCATCGCCGACCGCGGCGAGCAGCACCCGCTGGCAACCCTGCCGCGGGATAAGCAACTGCTGCTGGCCAACGGCCTGCTCGACAACGGCAACGCCCCCCAGGCCGCCCGCGCCTATCGCCAGTTCATCGCGGCGTACAAGAAGGACGCTGAACTCATCAAGATCAAGCTCCTGCTCGGCATCGTGCTGGCCCGCCACCTCGGCGATGCCGCGGCGGGCAAGGCCGTGGTTGAGGATGTCAGCGAACTCGGTCTCGATGATGAGTCCCGGACACTGCTCAAGATGCTCCGGGGCTGATGCTTCGCCGAACCGGTACAGAAAAACACCGCCCGGCAAGGGGCGGTGCTTTGAAGTTCTGTCATTTCCGATTCTTGTCAATCCGCCGTGCTGATTGCTTTACAGCTGCTCGGCGGCTTCCTTCTTCTTGACCTTCTTGGCGCCGACATCCTGATCGTCATCGGCAAAGAGGATGCACGTGCAGTTGCTGCACCGGGTCAGCTGGCCCTTGAGGATCATGCTGATGGCCTGAACCGGCAGGGCACGCATGCACGATGAGCAGGCCCACTCGTGGTTGCGGCGGTCGATCTCATCAACCTTGGCCATGGCGTTCTCGCCGAGGCGGTCGATGAGTTCGGCCAGCAGGGCCAGTTCGGACGGTGCGAGGTCCTTGGCCAGCGTGTCGCGCTTGCTCTGCAGTTCGGCGAGCTTGCTTGCGATCTCGGACTGACGCTTGGCCCGCTCCTCGCCGGCCTTGGCGACCATCGCGACGCGCTCGGCACGCTTGGTGTTGATCTCGGCGATCTGGGCTGTGGCGGCCTCGGCCTTCTCCATCAGCTCGATCTGCGACTTGTCCTTCTCGTCCTTCTGGGCCTTGAGCGCATTGAGCTCGCCAAGGAACGTGGAGTATTCCTTGTTGGTCCGGGCCGAGCCCATGGCCTCACGCAGCGTGGCCATCTTGGCCTCAAGTGCGGCGGCTTCCTTCTCCAGCGAGCTTTGCTGGAGCTTGGACTTCTTA
This sequence comes from uncultured bacterium, assembly GCA_903834785.1. Classification (GTDB taxonomy): domain Bacteria; phylum Planctomycetota; class Phycisphaerae; order Phycisphaerales; family UBA1924; genus CAILKP01. The sequence goes on along the minus strand of CAILKP010000123.1, from coordinate 34,003 downwards.
GTCTCGGTCTCGATGGAACTGATCTTTGCGTCCATCTCATCAAGCTGACGCTGCTGCTCGCCGTGGAAGCGATCGGCGCTGGTCAGGCGGCTCTGGAGGCCAGAGATGAGTTGGTCGACCTCGAACACCTTGCGAAGCTGGCTCGTGACGGACATTGACGCATGTTAGCCGCACAGCAGGTGGCTCCGCCCGGTCCGGCGGAGCAATTCTCAGCCAATCTCAGCCAGGTTCGGGATTGCCGGCTGGCGGCCCTGCAAGCCGCTCAGCCCGCCATGAGGTGGAAGAGCCACCAGGCCAGCGGGGCGGAGATGACGAGTGAATCGAGCATATCCAGCATGCCACCAAAGCCCGGGAGGATCTGCCCGCTGTCCTTCACACCCGCATCCCGCTTGACGACACTGGCCGACAGATCGCCCGCCTGACCGATGCCACCGAGCAGGACGCCGATGATGGCGGCCTGGGCGTAGTTCAGCGAGGCCAGCGGCCCCAGAGCCTCAGGGAACTGGGATTTGCCGAGCCAGAGGCCCAGCATGCCGAAGACGCCAGCGGTGATCAGCCCGCCGATGAGGCCTTCCCAGGTCTTGCCGGGAGAGACAAAGCGGATGAGCTTGTGCTTGCCGATGGCGGTGCCGGTGAAGTAGGCCCCGCTGTCGCAGGCCTTGACGATGAAGACCACGGCGAGCATGACGCCGATTGAATATTCACGGCGGATGGCGATCAGGAAGCCCAGGACCACGCCCATGTACACGAACGCAAAGACGGCGGCGGCGGCGGCCCCGGCGGCACCCTTGAGGTCCTTGTCGCGGATGTAGAAGCCCATGGAAAGGAAGACGACCAACGCCGCGGCGGAGCCGAGCAGGGGGCCGGCCCACTGGCCGACCATGGCGGCGTTGCCCATGCCGGTGGTCAGACCGCCGACCAGGACGCCGTATGCGGCGGCCTGGGTGAGGTGGCGGCTGTGTGCGGCGATGCCGCAGGCGCGGAAGAGGCGTGCGAGTTCCAGCCCGCCGCGGGCACCGGCGAGCATGCCCAGGGCCAGCAGGACCAGGCCGGCGGGCCAGTTGGGGCCGTGGGGGTTGAGCCAGAGGAAGCCGGAGGGCAGGGCCACGGTGGTCAGCACCTGATCAAGCCACATCAGGCCCAGGAAGATGAGGATCAGGATTGGCCCGAAGGTGAGGCGTCTGGCCATGGCGGAGGCGGGTGGCGGCAGGAGTGGGGGGAAGGCGGTGGGCGAGAGGGTACGGCAGCGCGTGGGCCGCGGCGGCCGGGATGACGCGTGCTGGCCCGTGACCCTGGCCGGGTTACTTGCTTAGCGCGCCGAACTTGCGGGTGCGGCCGGCGAAGTCGCGGAGGGCGGCCAGGAAATCGGTCTCGCCGAAGTCGGGCCAGAGGGTCTCGGTGACGTGGATCTCGGCGTAGCTGATCTGCCAGAGCAGGAAGTTGCTGATGCGGCTCTCGCCGGCGGTGCGGATGAGCAGGTCGGGGTCGGGCAGGTCGGGGGCGTAGAGGCCGGCGGCCAGTGCATCCTCGGTGATGTCCTCGGCCTTGAGCTGGCCGGCGGCCACGCGCTGGGCCAGGGTGCGGCAGGCGTCGACGATCTCGGCGCGGCCGCCGTAGTTGACGGCCAGGCAGAGGGTGGCGCGGGAGTTGTTGCGGGTGCGCTCTTCGAGTTCGGCACCTTTGGCAAGGACGAGTTCGGGGAGGCCGGCTTTGCGGCCGATCTGGCGGAAGCGGATGCCGTCGCGTTCGAGCCGGTCTGCGTGGAGGCGGATGCTCTCGACATAGAGGGCCATGAGGGCGTCGATTTCCTCCTGCGGGCGGCGCCAGTTCTCCAGCGAGAAGGAGTAGAGCGTCAGGACCTCGACACCGATGTTGCCGGCGAGTTCGAGGATGCGTTCGACGGTCTTGGCGCCTTCACGGTGGCCCAGGGCGCGGGGCATGCCGCGCTTGGTTGCCCAGCGGCCGTTGCCGTCCATGATGATGGCCACGTGCCGCGGGATCTTGACCGGGTGGATATCGGGCAGGAACCGCTGCGGATCGGCGGTGGGGTTGCGGCGGCGGAGCTGCTCGAGAACGGTGCTTGGATCAGGGAGTGACATGGCGGCGGGCTCAGCAGTGAATCAGCTGCTCGCGGCCGGGGCCGATGGACACCATCGCCACCGGCACGCCGAGGAACTCCTCCACCAGGTCGAGGTACGCCCGAGCACCGGCGGGAAGTTCGGCCATTGTGCGAGCGCCGGAGATATCCCCATGCCATCCCGGAACATCACGGAAGACGGGCTGCACGTTGCTGAGCCAGTTGGCATCGGGCACGAACGGGACGTCCTTGCCGGAGGCGTCGCGGTAGCCGGTGCAGATGCGGAGCGTGTCGATGCCCTCGAGCACATCGAGCAGCATGACGCACAGGCCGGTGCAGCCGTTCAGACGGACCGAGTAACGAACGGCGACGAGGTCGAGCCAGCCGACGCGGCGGGGGCGGCCGGTGGTGGTGCCGAACTCGCGGCCGCGGGTGCGGATCTTGTCGGCCAGGGTGCGGTCGGCCTCGGTGGCGATAAGCTCGGTGGGCATGACGCCGCCGCCGACGCGGGTGGAGTAGGCCTTCATGACACCCAGGATGGCGCCGACGGAAGAGAGCGGAATGCCGGTTCCGGTGGGGGCGCCCAGTGAGCAGGTGGTGGAGCTGGTGACGTAGGGATAGGTGCCGTGGTCAACATCGAGCAGCGTGGCGTTGGCGCCTTCGAGCAGCACGGTCTTACCGGTGTCGATCTGATCGAGCAGGAAGCCGGAGGTATCGGTGATGTAGGGCTTGAGGCGGCTGGCCCACATGGCGGCGTGCTTGAGCAGCTCGGCCTGGTCGTAGTGGAACGCGCTGGTGTCGCCACCCTGGGCCATGGCCGAGAGGACGGCGGTCTTAAACGGCGCGGTGGTGGCGAGCTTGGTGGCGAGCTGCTCGGGGCGGAGGAGGTCGCCGATGCGGATGGCGGTGCCGCGCTGGACCTTGTCGGCATAGCAGGGGCCGATGCCGCGTTTGGTGGTGCCGATGGGTTCGACGCTCTTGGCGGCGAGCCACTTCTCGCGGAGTTCGTCCTCGTGCTTGTGCCAGGGCATGACCACGTGGGCGCGGTCGGAGATCATGAGATTGGAGCAGTCGATGCCGCGGGCGATGAGGCCGTCGATCTCCTTGAGGATCCAGTCGGGGTCGATGACGGTGCCGCAGCCGACGACGGCGGGCTTGCCCTTGTGGAGGATTCCGGCGGGGATGAGGTGGAGTGCAAAGCGTTCGCCGCCGACGACGACGGAGTGACCGGCGTTGGCGCCGCCGTTGTAGCGGGCGACGATGTCAAAGCGGGAGGCGAGGGCGTCGACGATTTTGCCCTTGCCTTCATCACCCCACTGCAGGCCGACGATGGCTGTGGCGGAGGGCTGACGGGAGGCGGAGTGGCGGCTGGCCGAGGTGCCGGATGCGGCCGAGGGAGCGTGAGCCATGCGAGGAGACCTGGCCACGGACCCGAATGTCGATTATCGGACTTAAACTGCCAGAGGCGTATCCGTGGGACCAATGGTTGGGCCGGGATGGCCCGAACGCAAGCAAAACCGAAAAAAACGGGCAACAAGCGGAGTGGAAGTTCCAGCACGGGGAGGCCAAGCGGGTGCGGCCACCGCGAGTGGGGGGGTGGGAGGTGGGTCGGGCGGGCGAAAATCGCCGGATGCGCCGTTTGAAAGTGGCTTGGCGGGCGAGTTGATATGGAAAGCCCCTACAGCCAGCAAGCGGAGGGACCGATGAAGCCCATGCAGCGGCTCCCCCGCTATGCCACTATGTCAGCAGACAGCATCCGAATCATGTGCCCGAGTCTGACGTGTCGCCGCGTGCTTTCGGTGCCGACATCTGCGCGCGGGAAGACGGTGCGCTGCCGCAACTGCGGAACAAATATTAAGGTCCCGGCCAACACGTCATCGACTGCCGCGAGCAAGTCTGAGGGCAAGAGCCAGGCGGGCAAGTAGGGCGTGCTGCGGGTGCGGTGACGGGGAACGGGCGGGGACAATGAGCGGACAAAAGAGTTGGCAGGCGCGGATGGGAATGCCGCGGCGGCTGGCTGTAGTCCCATAACTGCGCTGATCAGCAAAACGGGGTAGCCCAAGGGCGGGCTGCGTGAGAATCCCGTGAAGGCGGGGCTTGACTTGGCGGTGGGAGCGGCTAACCTTCCCTCCCGGCTCTTCCCGAGTCGGTCGTTTCTGTGGCAATCCGCGGTGCGGTGTCCACGGTGTTGGTCAGGTCGTTGCGACGACCTGCGGCGAGAGTCTCGCCGCCTAGTCGTCGCAGCATGCAGGTGTAGCAGACTACGAGGTAGAAGCATGACCGGTGGCAGGATCAGAATTCGGATGGAAGCCTACGACCACATGGCCCTGGACGCCTCCGCCAAGGAAATTGTCGATCACGCCAAGCGTACCAACGCAAAGGTTGCTGGTCCGATTCCGCTGCCGACCCGCGTGGAGCGGTACACGGTTCTGCGTTCACCGTTCATCGACAAGAAGTCGCGCGAGCAGTTCGAGATCCGCACGCACAAGCGGATCATCGACATTCTCGAGCCGAACGCCCGCACGGTCGAGGCCCTCAACCGCCTCGTCGTTCCCGCCGGTGTGTTCATCAAGATCAAGGCCTGATTTTCTCCAGCACCCGCCGGCCGCAAGGCCGCAGCGGGTGCGTGTGTTTGCGGACGATTTGTTTCTCTGACTGAAGATTTTGCGAGACTGAGCATCGCTTGAGGTGACGTATGGCACAGATGCTGATGGGAACCAAGCTTGGCATGACCCGGGTCTTCAACGACCAGGGCATCTCCTTGCCGTGCACGGTCATTGCGATGGCCCCGAACGTTGTGACGCAGATCCGTACGCCCGAGAAGGACGGCTATGCCGCCATTCAGGTCGCGTTCGATGACATCAAGCCGCGCAACAGCACGCAGTCGCTGATCGCTCACGATCACAAGGCCGGCACGACGCCGAAGCGCCACCACCGCGAGTTCCGCGTATCTGAGGCCGAGCTGAAGAACTACACCCTGGGCCAGACCCTGACTGTTGCCGCCTTCGAGGCGATTGCTTATGTCGACGTTGTCGGCACGAGCAAGGGTAAGGGCTTCCAGGGTACCATGAAGCGTCACCACTTCAAGGGCATGTTCGCCAGCCACGGTACCGAGCGTAAGCACCGCTCGCCCGGTTCGATCGGCTCGCTGTGCTCCAACCGCGGCTTCGGCGGCGGTCTGAAGAAGGGCAAGCGCATGTCCGGTCACATGGGTGACGTCCGCCGCACCTGCCGCTCGCTGGATGTGGTCCGCATTGATGCAGAGAACAATCTTCTGCTGGTCAAGGGGACTGTGCCGGGCAGCGTGCGTAAGATGGTCATGGTCAGCAACGCGGCGCGGCTCTACAAGAGCAAGGCCCGCAAGCAGGAAGCTCTGACCAAGGGCAAGTAAGCAGTCTTTGTCATCGCGGCGGAACGCCAACCGTCGTGTCAGTTCATCAGGTTTTCGCGGCCCTGGCAAGCCGCAGTCAGTCCTACCGACGGTCGCAGAGCAAGGCGACCGGCGGGTCTGGAAGGGTCGAAAGACAACCACCAGACAACAACAGTTCGCTTGTTCGCCCGGAACTGGGTCCAACCAGTGCCGGGCCCGACAGCCAAGTCGATTCCTCCCTCACTCCCGGCTGATTGCTGCAACGCAGCAGATCAGACGGACCACCAACCGGTGGCAATAGGAGTGGGGCGGATAGGCGAAGCAAGTCCTCCCTTCCGGCCCGTGGAACTTTGGTCCACGGAACAACCTCGAAGGGTCGCACCGAACACCGGCACCAGCCGGTCAGGCGTCAGACGAGAGCAGACTCATGCAAGTCCCCGTCTACAATATCAGCGGCTCACAGGTGAGCACCCTCACCATTGACGAGCAGTCCCTCGGCGGCACTATCAATGCCGCTCTCATCAAGCAGGCTTACGTCCGCTATCACTCGAACCTTCGTCAGGGCTCCAGCCGGACCCAGAAGCGTTCTGAAGTTGAAGGCGCCAGCCGCAAGATTTACAAGCAAAAGGGCACGGGCAACGCCCGTCACGGCGACAAGAACGCTCCCCTGTTCAAGGGTGGTGCTCACGCTCATGCCAAGCAGCGGACCCGCGAGGATTACCGCCTGGACATGCCCAAGAAGATGCGCCGCAAGGCCAACCGCAACGCCCTGCTGGCGAAGCTGGTTGACAACGAGGTTCGCATCGTCGACAACCTCAGCTTCAAGGCCCCCAAGACCCGCGACTTCCAGGCCTTCATGGACGCCATGAAGATCGACAAGACCGCGCTGGTTGCGATTCCTGCTGAGGACACGGTGACGCGCAACGCGGCCCGCAACCTTGACACCGTCTCGCTGTGCCGCCCGGAGCATCTCAACTGCTTCGAGCTGCTGAACCACCGTTACCTGGTCATCGGCAAGGCCCAGCTCGAGGCCTGGCTGACCGGCCCGGGCTCGCAGACGGGCAAGGACGCCAAGCTCGCCCCCAAGGGCGCTGCCAAGAAGGAGGCGAAGTAATCCATGGATCTGACTTACGTCATCAAGCGTCCGCTGCTGAGCGAGAAGAACACCTACGCGGCTGAGCAGAACCGCTACGCCTTCGAAGTCGACGTCCGCGCCGACAAGAAGCAGATCAAGGCCGCCGTCGAGGCCCTGTACAAGGTCAGCGTCGTGCAGGTCAATACGATGGTGGGCAAGGCCCGCGATCGCATGTACAAGTACGGCAAGGTGAACGGCAAGATCAGCAAGAAGGCGCTGGTCAAGGTTGCCGAAGGCCAGAAGATCGAACTGTTCTAACCCAAACGTCCGGATTCCGGCCGACACAAGGCCGGCATAAGTCTGCAGTAAAGGCAGGTCAAGCAAATGCCCATTCGCATCTACGACAAGACATCCGCCGGCCGTCGGTTCAGCTCGGTCAACCTCAACAGCGAGGTCACCAAGACGACTCCGGAGAAGTCGCTGCTCAAGCCCCTGGGCAAGACCGGCGGCCGCAACAACTCCGGCAAGGTCACCAGCCGTGGCCGTGGCGGAGGCGCCAAGCGTCAGTACCGCATGATCGACTTCAAGCGCGTCGATCGCGACGGCCAGGAAGCGACCGTTGTCGGCATCGAGTACGATCCCAACCGTACCTGCCACATCGCGCTGATTCAGTTCGCTGACAAGGCCAAGCGGTACATCCTGGCTCCCAAGGGCCTGACCGCCGGCGACAAGATCGTCAGCCACACGACCGAGGCCGTTGAGCCGAAGGTCGGCAACTCGATGCCGCTGAAGTACATCCCCACCGGTCTGGCCATCCACTCCGTGGAGCTGCGTCCGGGCAAGGGTGCACAGATCTGCCGCTCCGCCGGCATGTACGCCCAGTTGATGAACAAGGAAGGCGCGTACGCGACCATCATGCTCCCCTCCGGTGAGCAGCGCATGGTTCCCGTCGAGTGCCGTGCGACGATCGGTGAGGTCGGCAACGCCGATCAGCAGAACGTCCGCTGGGGCAAGGCCGGTCGTATGCGTCACCTTGGCCGTCGTCCGATCACCCGCGGCGTGGCCAAGAGCCACAACGCTCACCCCCTGGGTGGTGGTTCGGGTCGCAGCAAGGGCAACCGCCCGCCTTGCGGTCCGTCGGGTGTTCTGTCCAAGGGTGGTCGTACCCGCAACCGCCGCAAGCACTCCACCAAGCTCATCATCCGCCGCCGCGTGAGCAAGCGTTACGGTCAGGTCAAGTAATCCAAACCACAGGTAAACACCGCGACGCAGTTGGCCGGAACCCGGCGGGCGTCAATGAAGGAATGATCTCATGAGCCGCAGCTTGAAGAAAGGTCCGTACGTCGATGAACGGCTCTACCGCCGTGTGGAGAAGCTGAACGCTTCTGGCCGCAAGGAGCCGCTGAAGACCTGGCGCCGCGCCTGCACGATTGTGCCCGAGTTCGTCGGTCACAACTTCAAGGTGCACAACGGCCGCCTGTTCATCGACGTGTTCGTGACCGAGGACATGGTGGGCCACAAGCTCGGCGAGTTCTCCCCGACGCGCACGTTCAAGGGCCACACCAACCGCAAGGAAGGCATCGTTGACGGTGCCAAGGGCGCCGGACCGACCTCGGCCACCAAGAAGTAATCACCGACCCGTACCGACTCTCCCCCGCGGCCCGCACCGATGTGTGCCGCTCGCAACGACACAGGAAACGACCCGTGCGAATCCACAGCAAACGCTTCAGCCAGGTGATCAAGAAGAACGGCATCAAGGTCGAGGACCTCGCCGCTTCCATCGTCACGCCGGGCAAGGGCATCAACAACCAGGCCAAGGCCGAGGCAGCCATCCGCAACTGGATGCGCGGCTCCGACCACCCCCGCGCGACCGCCGAGCACATCAAGAAGCTCGCCGCCGCTCTGGGCGTTGCCCCGGCATCGATCGCCAAGTTCACGGCCCTGTATCGCTTCGAGCGCGGCAGCAACCGCAAGACCAAGCTCCTGACCGACCTCATCCGCGGCAAGGACCTGGTCACCGCCGAGAACCTGCTGACCTTCAACATCAAGAAGGCTGCCGTTGACGTCAAGAAGGCCCTGAAGGCCGCCACCGACGACGCTCAGCGGTTTGATGCTGACACCCTCAACCTGATCGTTGAGGAGGCCAGCGCCGATGAAGGCCCGATGATGAAGCGCTTCCACCAGAAGGACCGTGGCCGGGCCCACCGCATCCTCAAGCGCATGACCCACATCACCGTCTCCCTGGTCGAGAAGAACTAAGCCAGCACCGATTTCCGCCGGCACCCCGGCACGCAGACACGACAACGGACAGCACCCCATGGGACAAAAGACTCATCCATACGGCCTCCGCGTCGGCATCACCGAGCCCCACCGCTCGCGCTGGTACGCCCCCAAGGCCCTCTTCGCCGAGCTGCTGGTCGAGGACTTCAAGATCCGCAAGTTCATCGACGACCGGCTGAACAAGAAGCCGCCCTACGCCGCCATCGCCGATATCCACATCGAGCGTACCCGCGAGGAGCTGAAGGTCATCCTGCGTACGGCCCGTCCGGGTCTGGTCATCGGCCCCAAGGGCGCCGAGGTTGACCGGATCACCGAAGAGCTGCAGTACATGACCGGCCGCAAGGTCGCGATCCAGATCATCGAGATCAAGAACCCGGATATCGAGGCCAAGCTGGTCGCTGAGGCCGTGGCCGACAGCCTCCGCAAGCGCATGGCGTTCCGCCGCGCTGCCAAGATGAAGGGCGAGGCAGTGATGTCCGCCGGCGCCAAGGGCGTCTGGATCATCATGGCCGGCCGTCTGGGCGGCGCTGAGATGAGCCGCACGATCGACATCCGCCTGGGCTCGCTGCCCCTGAGCACCCTGCAGGCCAACATCGACTACGGCACCGCTGAGGCCGTGATGAGTTACGGCGTGCTGGGCATCAAGGTCTACATCTACAAGGGTCTCTACGAGGCCGAGGCCAAGGTTGAGACGGCCGAGCCCGTCGCCGCCGGCACCCGCACCAAGGCCCGCGGCCGCCGCTGAGCCGAGTCCGACGTCCCGCTTGTTTCTTTTTTCTTTCGTCTTTTACGCACGCAACGCCCGGCCCCCTGGGCGCAGTATCCGGAGATTGACACATGGCTCTGATGCCAAAACGAGTGAAGTTCCGCAAGGAGTTCCGGCGCGTCCGGGACCGGAAGGCCACCAAGGGCAACTACGTTGCGTTCGGTGACTTCGGCCTTCAGTCGATGGAGTCCGTGTGGCTCCCCGGCCGCACGATCGAAGCCGGCCGCGTCGCGGTGCAGCACTTCCTCAAGCGTGAGGGCAAGCTGTTCATCCGCGTGTTCCCGGACAAGCCGATCTCCAAGAAGCCGCTGGAAACCCGAATGGGTACCGGTAAGGCGGATGTGGAGTACTGGGCGGCCCGCATCAAGCCCGGCACGATCCTCTTTGAGATCGCCGGCGTTTCGGAAATGGTCGCCCGCCAGGCCATGACCCGCGTGGCGATGAAGATGCCCGTCCGCTGCCGGATGGTCAAGCGCCGCGTGGCGGTCTGATACTGGGGTTTCCCGCCCGGCGGCATCGGGATGATCGGATCCGCAGGGCAGACAGTTGTAGAACTTTTTCACGTCTCTTTCAGGAACGCAAGCATGACCGGCCAAGAGGTCCAGAAGTTGAGCGACGAGCAGATTCAGGCCCAGATCTCTGATCTGCGGACCAAGCTCTTTACGCTCCGCCAGCAGTCCGTGACCGACAAGGTCGAGGATCTGTCGCAGTTCAAGAAGATCCGCCGGGACATCGCCCGGCTCCTGACCGAGCACGGTGCCCGGGCCCGCAAGGGTGCACCGGCAGCCAAGGCCAAGGTCGCCAAGCCGGCGGCAGCCAAGCCGGCTGCCCGCAAGCCCGCCGCGGCCAAGACCGCGGCAGCCAAGACCCCGCGGGCCGCCAAGGCCAAGGCCTGAACCCTCCACTGAACGATTGCAACACCTACCGCAGGTAGAACCATGAGCGACAAGACCGCAACGACAACCAGCAGCAAGGCCCCGGCGACGCGCATCGGCATCGTGGAGAGCGACAAGCGCGACAAGACCCGCAAGGTCGTGTTCCCGAACCCGCAGATGCACCCCAAGTACGGCAAGATCATCCGCAAGCGGACGGTCCTGCACGTGCACGACGAGCACAACGAGTCGCACCTGGGTGACGTCGTCGAGGTGGCCAGCTGCCGCCCGATCAGCAAGACCAAGAGCTGGAAGCTCGTCCGGGTCATCCGCAAGGGTGCGACCCGCTTCCAGGCCGTCGCGGTCGACCCAAAGGCCTGAGCCGGCCGATGCCGGCCGCCCGAGCGGGCCGGCAGCAAGTTTTCCGTTTCTTTCACGCCTGAGCCGGAACCGACCGGCGGGCAGCAGTCAGTGATCCACGCGTCCGGAAGCTGTTTGAGTCCGGACCGCAGCCAAGCGAGCCATCCATGATTCAACAAGAAACACGCTGCGAAGTCGCCGACAACTCCGGTGCGAAGATCGCCTACGTGATCCGCGTGTACGGTGGCTCGACGGCCACCGGCAAGTTCACCCGCCGCATCGCCGGTGTGGGTGATCGGGTCTTCGTCTCGATCAAGAAGGCCCTGCCCGGCGCCGACGTCAAGGCCGGTGACATGTCCAAGGCCGTGGTGGTCCGTACCACCAAGGCGACCCGTCGCCTCGACGGTTCGTACATCAAGTTTGATTCCAATGCGGTCGTTCTGATTCAGGATGACGGCAACCCCAAGGGCACCCGCATCTTCGGCCCCGTTGCTCGCGAGCTGCGCGACCGCAACTACATGAAGATCGTCTCCCTCGCTCCGGAGGTTGTGTAACTATGGCACGTCACGTTTGCAAAGGCGACACCGTCATCATCACGTCAGGCGACTTTAAGGGTCAGACCGGTGAGATCCTCCGCGTTGATACCAAGCACGACCGCGTGTTCGTCAAGGGCGTCAACCTGATCACCAAGCACGTCAAGCCGACGCGCGTCGCCCCCCAGGGCGGCATCATCACCCGCGAGGCTCCGCTGCACATCTCCAAGGTCTCCCCGGTTGCCGACGGCAAGCCCACCCGCGTGCGGTTTGTCAAGAAGGCCGACGGGTCCAAGGTCCGCGTCGCCGCCCGCGGCGGCCGCGAGCTCTCGACCCTGCGTACCGCCTCCAAGTAATCTCCACCGTTCTTCGCACCCAGTTTCCCCCGCCCGACGTTCGACACTGTCCGGCGAAACTCCGATAGGCCAGGTTCCCCATGGCAGACGATAACAAGAACAAGCAGCCCAAGCCCGCAGTTGACGCCAAGGACGCCGCAGCCAAGGCAGCCAAGGCGGCCGCGGCCAAGGCCGCCAACCAGGCGAAGATGCCCAAGGCCCCCAAGGCCGGCAAGGAGCATGCTGGCGCGGTGACCGCCGACACGCAGCCGCGTGTTGAGCCCCGCCTGCAGACCCGCTTTAAGGCGCACGTCCGTTCGGCCGTGGCTGAGAAGTTCGGTCTGAAGAACCCGATGCAGCAGCCCCGGCTTGACAAGATCGTCATTAACGTCAACATGGGCCGCCACCTGGAGAACAACAAGCTCCCCCCGAACGTCAAGGCGACCGTGCTCGACACGATCACCAAGGTCACCGGCCAGAAGCCGGTCGTGACGATCGCCAAGAAGAGCGTGTCGAACTTCAAGGTCCGCGAGGGTGCCGAGACCGCCGCGATGGTCACGCTCCGTCGCGACAAGATGTGGCACTTCCTGGACCGGTTCATCAACCTGGCCTGCCCCCGTATCAAGGACTTCCGCGGCCTGTCCGAGAAGTCGTTTGACGCCCAGGGCAACTACGCCTGCGGCCTGCAGGAGCAGGGCGTGTTCCCCGAGATCAACATGGCCGACGTGACCTTCACGCACGGCATGAACGTCTCGCTGACATTCCGCAACAGCACCCCCGAGCTCAGCCGGTTCATCCTGGCAGAGCTGGGCATGCCCTTCCGCCGCCCCGAGGAAAAGAAGAAGTAATCACCGTCGAATAGCGCGGCACCATGCGGACCGTTCCGCACCAGCCGCCGTCCGGCTCACGCAAGCGACTTGTAGGCAGAACCCATGACCACCACCGCCCAGTTCGTCAAGAGCAACCGCCCGCCGAAGTTCTCCACCCGCAAGGTCCGCCGGTGCCAGCTGACCGGTCGCGCCCGCGGCGTGTACCGCAAGTTCGGCATCTCCCGCATCATGCTCCGCAAGCTCGCCCTTGAAGGCAAGATCCCGGGCATGCGCAAGGCATCCTGGTAAACAGCCGGTTCCGTTGTCCTGACCCTGCCGCCCGTGCCCGGACCCGCGTCCGGCACCGGTCCACGCCCTCCGAATCACTGACCTTACGAGTAAAGAGTCTCTCATGGCGATCAACGACCCGATCTCCGATATGGTTACCCGAATCCGCAACGCCCTGGCCGGCAAGGCCAAGAGCGTCGACTGCGTCAACTCCGGCGTCTGCCGCGGTGTGGCGCAGGTCCTCAAGGATGAGGGCTACATCGACGGCTTCGAAGTCGTCCAGGACGGCCACAGCGGCAAGCTGCGGCTGAAGCTGAAGTACGGCGCCCGTGGCGAGCACGTGATCCACATGCTCCGCCGCGAGAGCAAGCCGGGCCGTCGCGTGTACAAGCGCGTCGAGGAGCTTCCCCGTCCGCTGCAGGGCCTGGGTATCTGCGTCGTGTCCACCTCCAAGGGTGTGCTCAGCGACCGCAAGTGCCGCCAGCACAAGGTCGGCGGCGAACTGCTCTGCGTGATCGAGTGATCCGCCCGCTGCTTTCTTCCCTCGGACTATCGGGGAAGTCGGCCACCTGTCTTACCCGTCTGTCTTCCCGACTTTCCTGCCCTCTTTGCCTCTGACTCCTGCCCGCCGGGCACGTTCGCGAAAGGTACCACCTATGTCCCGTATCGGCCGCAAGCCCATCACGGTCCCCGAGAAGGTCAAGATCGCCCTCAAGGACCAGACCATCACCGTCACCGGTCCCCTCGGCACGCTCAGCTTCACCGCCAAGCCCGAGGTCAAGATGGCGTTCAACGAGACCGACAAGTCGGTCGTCGTCTCGATCGACGAGGCCAAGTACGGCGACAACCGCAGCGTCCGCGCCCTGTTCGGCACCACCCGGTCGCTGATCAACGGCATGGTCATCGGCGTGACCAAGGGCTTCGCCAAGTCCCTGGAAGTCGTCGGCGTCGGCTACACCGCCAGCGTCACGGGCAACCAGCTCAAGCTGATCGTCGGCTTTGCCAACCCGATCCTCGTGACCATTCCCGCCGGCGTCAAGTGCGTCGTCGAGAAGCAGTTCATCAACATCTCGGGTGCGGACAAGCAGGCCGTCGGCATGCTCGCCTCGACGATCCGTTCCCACCGCAAGCCGGAGCCCTACCAGGGCAAGGGCATCAAGTACACCACCGAGACCATTAAGCGCAAGTCGGGCAAGGCCTTCGGCGCGGCCTGATCCTTGGTCCGCCGCAGTCCGCGGCGTCGCCGGTCAGCGTCCAACCCCGAACCACACATCACCCCGCAGCACAGCGAGTTTCAGTCATGGATCGAGCCAAGCACAAAGTCGTCCGCCGCAGCCGCCGCCACATCGGCATCCGCAAGATGGTCGAGGGCACGCCCGAGCGTCCCCGTCTTTCGGTGTACAAGTCCCTCAACCACATCTACGCCCAGGTCATCGACGATCTGGCCGGCAAGACGATCGCCTCTGCCAGCACGCTGGACAAGGGCGCGAAGCTCGACGGCAAGACCGGCAACTCCGCCGCGGCGGCCGCTGTGGGCGCTCTGGTGGCCCAGCGGGCCAAGGCCAAGGGTGTCACCAAGGTCGCCTTTGACCGCGGTGGCTTCAAGTTCCACGGCCGCGTCAAGGCGCTGGCCGATGCCGCCCGCAAGGAAGGCCTGTCCTTCTGATCGGTCGGTCTGACAACAGCAAAGACTTTCTCTCAAACGACTCACTGACTCTGGCAATAGAGAACACACATGGCCGAGATGCTCGACGAAAAAGGCAGTATTGAATCAACGACCATCGGCGTGTACCGCACGTCCACGACCGTCAAGGGCGGTCGCCGCTTCTCGTTCGGCGGCCTGGTCGTGATCGGCAACCGCAACGGTGAAGTGGGCTTTGGCTACGCCAAGGGCACGGAAGTGCCGCAGGCGATTCAGAAGGCCCAGCGCGCCGCCCAGCGGAACATGAAGAAGGTGACCCGCATCGGCACCACCATCCACCACCAGGTGCAGGGTGGCTTCTCCGCCGCGACGGTCCGCCTGATCCCCGCCGCCCCCGGTACCGGCGTTGTTGCCGGCACCGTCGTCCGCGCTGTGCTCGAGCTGGCCGGCATTCAGGACTGCCTGACGAAGTGCTACGGCTCGACCAACCCGCAGAACGTGCTCAAGGCCGTCTTCGACGCCATCGATCAGCTGCACACCCCCGAGCAGATCGCCGAGCTCCGCAGCCAGACCCTCGAGCCGACCGAAATCGCCGCCAAGATCGAGAAGGGCAAGGCCTTCGTCCCGGCAGCCAAGAAGTCTGACAAGGCCAAGGGCCCCGTCAACACGCTGGGCATGGACAAGGGCGGCCGTGGCCGCGGCGGCCCCGGTGGCGGTCGTGGTCCCCGTCGCGACCGTGCGACCATCGCCGAGTCGGGCGCACCGACCGACGCCCCCAAGGCCTGATTTTCGGCCCGTCTGTTTTCTCCCGCACGCCCCGCGGCACGCTAGCGTGAGGCATCTCCGCTCCGAGCCCGCGACGCTCCGACTCTTTACGACTCACGTTTAGGAACTTTCGCCATGATGATCCACGAAATCACCGCCAAGGCCGGCACGTACAAGGCACGCAAGCGCGTTGGCCGCGGCCGCGGTTCGGGCAGCGGTAAGACCTCGGGCCGCGGCTCCAAGGGTGCCGGCTCCCGCTCGGGCACCGCCCGCAAGACGGCCTTCGAAGGCGGTCAGATGCCGCTGTTCCGTCGCCTGCGCAAGTACGGCTTCTCCAACGCCCGCTTCGAGGAGACGTTCTGGATCGTCAACGTCAAGGACATCGTGGCTCACCCGGCTTTTGCCAAGGGTGGCACCGTGGACAACGCCGCGCTGGTCAAGGCCGGTCTGGTCCGCGACGACTCCCGTAATCTGAAGATCCTGGGCAACACGCCCGCGGGCGGCCTGAAGGTCAAGCTCGCCGTGACGGCCAACCGCGTCTCGGCCAGCGTCCGCAGGATGGTCACCGAGGCTGGCGGCTCCGTCCAGGAGACCGGCACCCGCCGTGACAACGTCCGCGGCATCGACCGCAACAGCGAGGACAAGAGCCCCAAGAACCTGACCAAGAAGCTCAAGCGTGGCAAGAAGGCCGGCACCGCTGCCAAGGCTCCGGCCGCCGCCGCTGAGTGATCGGGCTGGTTGCCCCGCCCGCCGCGGTGAACTGGGCAGTCGCGACGCGACCGTCCGGATAACCGCGACAATGTTCTGATCCTTCACGGGGCGCGATCGACAGGTCGCGCCCCGCTTTGTTTTCCGCCCCGCGGCGAGTTCGGCCCCGATTGTGTGGACAGCCTGGCCTTTGGCCTGTTTGTCAGCAGTTCGGCCGCCCCGGGCTACTATCGTGGTTCCCGACCGTCTCGGCCTGTGCCGGCGGCAGGGGTTCCAACCCGTTTGCAGACACCAGCCAGTTCCGCACGGTGGCGGGACGTTCCCTCTGATCAGCAGCAGGGGACCCGTCGACCTTCCGAGTTTAACGCATGCTCGACTCCATCATCAAGGGCTTCATCAACGCATTTAAGATCGCCGAGCTGCGGAACAAGATTCTGTTCACGCTCGGGATGCTGGCCGTGGTGCGCATCGGCCACTGGGTGCCGCTGCCGGGCATGGATTACAAGCAGATCGTCGACACGTTCAACAAGACCAGTGGCGGTGAGGGTGGCTTCGGTCTCGATCAGATCGCCGCGACGGTGAACATCTTCTCCGGTGGTGCGTTCAGCCACTCGACGATCTTCGGCCTGGGCGTGCTGCCGTACATCTCTGCTTCGATCATCTTCCAGCTGCTGGGCACGGTGCTGCCGGCGCTCAAGAAGCTGCAGGAAGAAGGCCCTACCGGCCGCCAGAAGGTGATGGAGTGGACGCGGTATGCCACCATCGGCCTGTGCTTCGTGCAGGGCTACGGCTGGCTGGCGTTCCTGAACTCCAAGGGCATGATCGCGGCGCAGTGGGTGCACAATCCGTTCTTCTGGGTCATGGGCATCGCCGCGCTGACGGCGGGCACTATGTTCCTGATGTGGATCGGCGAGCAGATCGACAAGCACGGCATCGGCAACGGTGTGTCGATGATCATCATGGCCGGTATTCTCGCCAGCATGCCCAGCGCGATCGTCTGGATCGTGCAGAACTTCAACCCGTCTGATCCCGACAAGGTCGGTTACCCGGGCCTGCTCTCGCTGATCGCGTTCTTTGTGGTTGTTATTGCCGCCTCGGTGCTGATGACCGTCGCGCAGCGACGAATCCCCGTGCAGCAGGCCAAGCACACCCGCGGCCGCGTGGTGATGGGTGGCCAGAAGACGTACCTGCCCCTTCGTCTGAACCACTCGGGCGTCATGCCCGTCGTGTTCGCCAGCTCGCTGATGATGTTCCCCTCGCTGCTGATCGGCGGCATCCTGGGATACCTCCGTAACATGGACGCGGGTGGTGCGGCCAGCGTTGTCGCCTGGCTTAACGACCAGTTCGCCTTCGGCGGGTTCCTGTACATCATGGCCGAAGTCGCGCTGATCTACTTCTTCAGCTACTTCTGGATCACGGTGCAGTTCAACCCCGAGGACATCGCCAAGCAGCTTCGCGAGCACGGCTCGTTCATCCCCGGCCTTCGTCCTGGCCCGCGCACGGCCGAGTATCTTGAAGCTGTGATGGAGCGCATCACCTTTGTCGGTGCGGCGTTCCTGTCGGTCATCGCGGTGCTGCCGACGGTCATCGCCACCGGGCTGAAGGTGGACCCCTCGGTCACCCAGTTCCTGGGTGGTACCGGTCTGCTCATCGTCGTCTCGGTCGTGCTGGACTTCATCCAGCGCGTCGAGGCGAACTTGCTGATGCGTAACTACGGCGGCTTCCTGTCCGGTGATGACGGCCGCGGCCCCAAGATCCAGTCGGCCCGCATGGCGTACTGATCGCCGGCTCGCATCCGGACCTGATGTTCTGTTCTTGCAACTCCCGCGGCGTTCGCCGCTGACAGATTCTTCCCGACCCCGTCCACCCGATTCGAGACCCTATGGCCAAACAGGATGACAAGCTGACGATGGAAGCCGTCGTGACCGAGGCGCTGCCCAACGCGATGTTCCGCGTCAAGCTGCCTAACGATGTGATCGTGCTGGGGTACGTCTCGGGCAAGATGCGCATGAACTACATCCGCATCCTGCCCGGCGACCGCGTGACGGTGGAGATGAGCCCGTACGACCTGTCCAAGGCCCGGATCACGTTCCGTCACTGACAGAAACCGTACGGATTGGTCCGCTGGCGTGCTGGGCTTCGGCCGAAGCCGTTACTTGGACCATGTCCCGCCGGCGTCCGGCATGCTGCCAGCGTCCGCTGGTACGAAAGAGCCCCTCCAGCCAGGTCGGCAGGATCGGAGGGGACAAAAAGTCAAGCGTTGAGCCCGGAATCTTCGCTCGACTCAACCCCGACTCCGGCCTATACTTCCCTCCTGCCTTTTTCCGATCGCACTTTCTACTATTTGAGGCCTCTCCAATGAAGGTCCGCGCCAGCGTCAAGAAGATTTGCAAAGATTGCCAGATCGTCCGCCGCAAGGGGAAGGTCCGCGTGATCTGCAAGGCCGACAAGAAGCACAAGCAGGTCCAGGGCTGATCCCCGGATCCGCATCGACTGACCGACGAGTACTGATTCAATCGGCCGCCGGGTGAACCCGCCGCGAGCCAAGGAGTCCAAGCGTGCCCCGTATTGCAGGTATCGACGTTCCCGAGAACAAGAAAATCTTCTTTGCCCTGCAGTACGTGCACGGCATCGGCCCCAAGGTTGCTGGCGACATTCTCGCCGAGGCCAAGGTCGATGGCGATGCCCGCGCCCGCGATGTCGATGAGCAGGCTCTGGCCCGCATCACCGCAATCATCGACGCCACC
This sequence comes from uncultured bacterium, assembly GCA_903834785.1. Classification (GTDB taxonomy): domain Bacteria; phylum Planctomycetota; class Phycisphaerae; order Phycisphaerales; family UBA1924; genus CAILKP01. The sequence goes on along the minus strand of CAILKP010000123.1, from coordinate 15,376 downwards.
TTCATCGTTGAAGGTGAACTCCGCCGCCAGGTCGGCCAGAACATCCAGCGTCTCAAGGACATCAAGGCCTACCGCGGTGACCGTCACCGCAAGGGTCTGCCCGTCCGTGGTCAGCGCACGCGTTCGAACAGCCGCACCCGCAAGGGCCGCCGTAAGACCGTCGCCGGCAAGAAGGGCGTCAAGGGCTAAGAACCCTTCGCCCGGGCAGGTGGTGTGTCGCCTTCACAGGCCCGCACCACGCGGCCCGGAGTTTCAGGTCCGCTTCATATCAGTCTTCCCCGTCCGCCGAGCTTTCTGAGAATCAACCATGGCCAAGAAGGTCAAAAAAGTCCGCAAGAACGTCGTGCGTGGCATCGCCCATGTCCGGGCGAGCAACAACAACACGATGATCACCATCACCGACATGAACGGCGAGGCTTTGGCCTGGGATTCCGCCGGTACCGTCGGCTTCAAGGGCACCCGCAAGTCGACCCCGTTTGCGGCTACCCGCGCCGGTGAGAACTGCGGCCAGAAGGCCCGCAAGCTCGGCGTCAGCGAAGTTGAGGTCCGCATCAAGGGCGCCGGCGCAGGCCGCGAGTCCTGCGTCAACGGCCTGACCAGCACCGGCATCCGCGTGACGGCTGTCGAGGACCACACCCCGGTCCCGCACAACGGCTGCCGCCCGACCAAACGTCGCCGCGTGTAATGCACAACAACCCGATCGGTCCTCGGTGCAACATCCGGGTCCGGTCGCTTCCGATCCACCGGCCGCTGCGGGAACGCGGCGGCCTGTTTTTCAGCCGGAAAGTAGAGCCATCAGCCGTGGCGGCGGCCCGCTGGTGTTGCTCGTGAACCGGTTGCGTTTCTTCCAACACCCCGTTGGCCGCCGCGAGAAAGTTGAAGTATGCCCGCAATCCGCTGGCGTGGACTGGAGCTCCCCTCCAAGTTCGTTCCCGATCAGAAGTTCAAGTCGCCCACCTACGGCAAGTTCGTCATCGAGCCGTTCGAGCGCGGCATGGGCACGACGATCGGCAACTCGCTTCGTCGCATCCTGCTCTCGGCCCTCGAAGGCGCCGCCGTCTGCAACGCCAAGATCGACCGCGTGCAGCACGAGTTCTCCACGCTCCCGGGCGTGATGGAGGACGTCACCGACATCATCCTGAACATCAAGTCGCTGATCGTCCAGATCACCGGCGACTGCCCGCCCGAGGGCCGCAGCATCAAGCTCGGCTTCCAGGGCCCCGGCGAGATCGTTGCCAGCATGATCGAGACCGACCCGTCGGTCCGCATCGTCAACGGCGACCAGATCCTGGCCACGCTGACTGACAAGGTCGAGTTCCGCATGGACCTGACCGTCAAGAAGGGCCGCGGCTATATCCCGGCTTCCGAGGCCTACCTCTCGGCCGATGACCAGCCCGTGGGCGTCATCCCGGTTGATGCGAACTACTCCCCCGTCACGCGCGTCCGCTACGCCGTCGAGGAGACCCGCGTCGGCCAGAAGACCAACTACGACAAGCTGATCCTGGAAATCTGGACCAACGGCACCGTCGCCCCCGAGATGGCCCTGATCGAAGCCGCCAAGATCCTCCGCAAGCACGTCAACGTGCTGCTGATGAACATGGACATCGGCGAGCAGGCCGTCAGCGAGAACGTGACGATGGAGAACTCCGCGACCGACGAGCTCCGCCGCAAGCTGAGCATGTCGATCAGCGAGATGGAGCTGTCCGTCCGTGCCAGCAACTGCCTGGAGTCCGCCGGCATCAAGTACCTGGCCGACCTGGTCAGCAAGTCCGAGGCCGAGCTGCTGAAGGTTCGTTCCTTCGGCCGCACCTCGCTCCGCGAAGTCGAGCGCAAGCTCGAGGAGTTGGGCCTCAAGCTCGGCACCCCGCTGCCCGATGGCTTTGCCATCGAGGCCCGCTAAGCCCGGCCCGGCGGCAGCCTGGCCCGGTGTAAACCGGGGCCAATCAGACCGGCTGCCAAACTGGCTCGCCAAGTGAAATCTCCCCAAAGACCCGCCCAATCCTGGGCGGGTTTTTTCGTTCTCCCGGCCTCCGTATCATCGTGCAATGTCCAGCGTCCCGAGCGATCTCCGTGCCCAGGTTCTCATTATCGACGACGAGGCCGACCACGTCGACGTCATGGCCGAGGCGCTCAAAAAGCCCGGCCACATCTGCACCGTCGTCTCGACCGTCGAGCGTGCGATGGACGAGCTCAAGCATGGCTCGTTCGATGTCATCATCACCGACCTGCGCATGCCCGAGGCCGCCGGCAAGTTCGGCATCGCCACCGATGGCGGCGATGCGGGGCTGATCATCCTTCGTAGCGCCCGCAAGCTGCAGCCCAACGCCGAGGCCATCATGGTCACGGCCCATGGTGATGTGCCCACGGCCCGCGCCGCGTTTAAGGATGGCGCGTACGACTTCATCGAAAAGCCGCTGGACCTGCAGGTCTTCCGCGAACTGGTCAACCGTGCCGCCGACACCGTCCTGCTCCGCCACGAGGCCAAGCGCGAGAACCTCGGCGAGTTGGTCCAGCACGAAGGCTTTGAGGGCATCATCGCCGCCAGCGAGCCGATGCGCAAGATCCTCCGCCAGGTCAAGAGCGTCTCGCAGAGCACGCTGCCGATCCTGGTCATCGGCGAGTCGGGCACCGGCAAGGAACTCATCGCCCAAGCCGTCCACCGTAACTCCCCGCGTGACAAGAAACGTTTCGTCGCGCTGAACTGTGCCGCGGAAACCGAATCGCTGCTGGAAGACCAGCTCTTCGGCCACGTCCGCGGCGCGTTCACCGGGGCGGAGAAGGACCGCGAGGGCGTCTTTGAGTACGCCTCCGGCGGCACGCTCTTCCTTGACGAGATCGGCGACATGCCGCTGAAGATGCAGGCCAAGCTTCTCCGCGTGCTGGAGACCGGCACCGTGGTCCGTGTCGGCAGCAACGAGCCGCGGCAGACCGATGTCCGGCTCGTCTCGGCGACCAACAAGGACCTGCAGGCCATGATCAAGGCCGGCGAGTTCCGCGAGGACCTGTACTTCCGCATCAAGGGCGTGCAGGTCACGCTGCCGCCGCTGCGCGAGCGTCGCGAGGACATCCCCCGCATCATCAACCACGCCCTGGCCAAGGCCGTGTCCAAGCTCGGCCCGCTCAAGGGCGGTGCATCCCGCCCGGTTCCCAACATCACCGATGCGGCCCTGATGCGCCTGACCAGCTACGCCTGGCCCGGCAACGTGCGGCAGCTGCTCAACGTGGTGCAGAACATGGTTGTCACGGCCATTGGCGAGGCCGAGGACCCCACCGTCGCGACGACGATCGACATCCGCCACATCCCCGACGAGATCCGCACGCTCGATGATGACGGTGCCCCCGCCGAGCCGGCCCCCGGTGCCGAGGCCGCCCCCGGCTCCCTGGCCGGCGCCCCGCTCGAACAGCTCGAAAAGCGTGCCATCCGCGAGACGCTGCGGCTGACCGCCGGCAACCGCGAACACGCCGCCAAGCTGCTGGGCATCGGTGAACGCACGCTCTACCGCAAGCTCAAGGAATACGGCCTGAAGTAAGCGGAGTCACCGCGGGATACTCCGGGCGGCGCAGCACGCGTCGGTGCCGACGGCTCCTGCAAACGTGCAGCGTCCATTACCTCTTCGGCTGCCCGCCCCGCGCCGGGGCCACACGCGCGTTGAGCGTCATCGTCTGCTGGGCGATCTGGCTCGTCGGTGTCGTCAGCCAGCCCCACAGGCACGGCGCACCGGCATTGTCCACGGTGGTGGGAGGGTGGAAGTGGAACGTCAGCGGGATCGTCTGCTGCAGGTCGTCAATGCCGCCGAAGTAGTCCCACTTGCGGTCCAGCGCGCCGGCCCGTGAGCTCACGCGGCGCTGCTTGACCACATCAACAGGAACCCACACCTCCGTGCTGGAGATCGGATCGACGATGGCGAACTCAACCCAGCTGCGGAACCGCTCGCGACGGCTGCCGCCGCCCTCGCCGATGCGGTCCCAGCCGATGACCACGCGCGTGGGCAGCCCGGCCCGGCGGAAGACCGCCGCCAGAGCGCAGGTGATGTCAAACTCGCTGCCCTTCTTGCTCGTCAGCGTCTCTGCCGCACCCTGCAGCGAGAATCCCTGGAACGATGTGTTGCGGTTGAACGCAAGCCCGTCGCCGCTGGGCTGGATCAGCTCCAGCACCTGACCGGTCAGGAACTTGGCCAGGTACACCGGGCCCAGCTTCTTGGGGTCCTCCCCGTTGGTCCAGGTCTTCATCAGTTCATCGATGATCTTCTCCGTCGCCGCACGCTGCACGTCGGGCGTCAGCGCAACGGTGTGGATGTAGTCCACACCCAGCTGAATCTGGAACGTGCTCTTGGCATCGGCCGGGTAGTCGCCCTTGGGCCACGGCACGCTCAGCGCCAGCTGCTCATCAAACACCACCTTGGCGCACGTCACCGGCAGCTGCATCCGCAGCAGCATCGTCCGCGCCTCCATATCCGTCACCGCCCACTTGGCGTACTTCTGTCCGCCCGCGTACCCGGTGATCACCGTTGGCTTGCTGCCGATCGCCGCTCCATCAAACATCACCTCCGCGCGGTAGTCCGGGCCCGCAGGATCAATCCCGTTGCTCGTCGCCGTCACCGGCGGCACGGGGAAGATCACCGCCGCGGTCTGGAACTTGATCAACTCGCTGACGATCGACCGGTCCGGCCGGATGCGGCTGTACCCATCCACCCGCAGGTCAATGTCCACGATCATCGCCCTGACGTCTTCCTGCTTGATCACCCGGCCCACGATCGTCTCGGTGATCGGCTTGATCATCGTCGGATCAGTCACATCATCACCCGGACGCTTCTCCGGTGCCGACGGCTTGTCCTTCTTGTCCTTGACTGCCTTGCGGATCGCATCGCTGGGCACCTGGGCCATGGCCGCACCGCTCAGGCACGTGCCGGCAGCCAGAAGAACCGCCAGCGTGAAAGTGAACGTCCGCTTCATGCGATGCACTCCTTACAGGGGATAACCGGCCCGAGAGAGCCACGGTATCCCGCACTCTCAGTCTTCAGTTCGCCGCTTCGGCCGTTGCGGATGCCTCCGCCTGCCCGCCATCGCCGTCGGCACCGTCTGCCGGGGCCCCGGCCGGCCCGTCCGCCCCCTCCTCCGCCACCACCGCCGCAGGCACCGCGGCAACCTTTTCCCGCTTCGTTGGCATCACCACCACGCCCGGCATCGGCCCGGTCGCCACCGCCTTGCCCGTCACCTCCAGCGGCGAGGGCAGGTCCTTGAGGCTCCCCAGGCCAAAGGCCTCCAGGAACACCTTGCTCGTGGCATACAGGATCGGCCGGCCCAGCTCCTCGGCCCGGCCCGCGATCGTGATCAGCCGCCGCTCCAGGAGGCTCCGCAGCACTTCACCGCACGACACGCCGCGGATCGCCTCCAGCGTGCTCTTGGTCACCGGCTGCTTGTACGCAATGATCGCCAGCGTCTCGACCGCCGCCTTGCTGAGCTTCTGCTGGGCCGCCAGGCCGTGCAGCAGCCCCACCGCCCGCGCGTGCGCCGGCAGCGTCATGAAGCGATAGCCGCCCGCCACCGACTCAATGCGAAACGCCCGGCCTGTCTTCTCATACGCCGCGTTCAGCAGCACCACCGCTTCACCAATCAACTCTGCCGGATCCGGTCCACCCGCTTTTTTCCGCTTTTTCCGGGGCTTTTTCACCGGTGCCGGCGCCGCGGCCTCGCCCTCGGCTCCCTCAGCCGCCTCCGCCAGTTCCTCCACCGGCGGCAGGTCAGCCGCGACCACATCTTCATTGACCGCCAGCCCCAGGGCCACCGCCAGCCGCGCCACAGCCACCGCACGCCCGCTGGTAATCAGCATCGCCTCGATGTCGCCGGTCAGATCCGCGGGGCGCACAGCCCGGTCAACCGGCGGCGTCACCGCCGCGGCTGCTGCCTGATGCTCGGTGTGTTCAGCGTGCTCGTGCGTTGCGGATTCGCTCATGGGTGACAGAGCCAGTGCAGTGGGGGGTAAAAACGCGATGGCCACCCCGCACACGGGGCATCGCAGATCATTGGGCCTCGCTTCACAAACAGGCACAAACGCCCCGATATTGCCAGTTTCTAACCGTCAGGAAACCCACTCAGCCGTGGCCGCGACCGTTCCGCGATCGCGTCGCTCCTTGCCCGTGACAGAACGGGGCCGCATCGCGCCGCCCGGCCAGCCGAGTGCCGCAGACCGGCCCTGCGCGCTGGCCGAGGCCCCGACCATCGCGCCGCCCCAGAAAGAAGTCACCAATTCGTTCACAATCAGGGAAAAATCGTTCACAATCTATCCCCCCCCGGAAGCAGTGTGCATGTTTATACCTATTCAAACTGCTAAAACCACCTGTCTTTTCATGGGGTGATCTGCCCAAGGGTGGTAAAGCGGGGGGTCTGGGGGTTCTCGCCCTATGGACAAATTGCCTCCGGTAGGCGATTTATAGAGTGTCGAGAGTCGCTGTCATGGATGGCAACGCCGGTCATACTTCCTTCACCGGCAACGGCACTCGCTCTCTTTGTGCCCTGGGATTCGGAAACGAGTCCCCGGGCAGTTCGACGGATCGCTCTGACCTCGGCGGCACGGAAACGCCGCACCCCGCACTCGCTCTGAGCTGCGGACGAGGTCAGACTCTCCCCGGGCCGCCATCTGGTCCGGGGCTCGTCAGGTGTCTCTTGGCCGCTCCCCCGGCCAGACTGACGAGGTGAACCGCATGGCCGCGGCTCATGACGGCAAACTCGCTGCGACGACTCGATTCCACGGACCCGGTTTCGAGCTCCGGCAAGGCACAGCCCCGAGAGCGCCACGTTTCGCGCTGCGGTGCCCTGCAAACGGACTGTCCGCTATGTTCCGCGCCAGCCGCTCGAACCACTGTGTCCGCCGCACCCACCTCCCCGCGGCAGTCCCGCACGAATCCGGCTCAGTGAACCCGATTCTCGACTGGCTCGCCTGCGATCAGCCCGCCAGCCCGGCCGAGTATCTGGCCCACCTGCACAGCCAGACCGACCTGGTTGCCGCCACCTTCGGTACCGCCATTCGGCCTGATCGCCAGCAGGAACTCGCCTCCATCATCGTCCTCTCTGAGTTCGCCAGTGCCTCCGGCCTGTCCGTCGGCGAGCTCCTGTGCCTCCTGCCCGCAGCGGCAGCCCGCGCCGCAGAGGCCGTGGAGTGGCTTGAGACCGAGCTAAAGCGCAGTTCATGCGCGGTTCCCTGATTTACGGGAATTTGTTTTGGTTTGGGCAAACAAAGTAAAGCTCCGCACACGACTTTTTCCGATCATGGGCCGGCCTCCCCACCTGTGGGAACCTCTAGGTCGCCCACCGCAGTCAGTCTTCCGCTCAGTTGCGTTGCTCACCCCGCGTCTCCGCCGCGAGCGACGATCCACCACTTCGTCCTCGATTTACAGGAATCTACCTATTTCACAGCATGTCTTCGTCTGGTACTATTTCCGACGCGTGAATAGTCTGTGACAGATAACAATCCCTTTCTTTTCTGTCTTACCTAGCTTTACCTGTGGACATACTGTCAGATACCTGATCGCCGCATTCTCTAGGCCGAGCCAGGTCGCCCGGCCCAAACTGAATCTGGACGTCTCCCATGTTTGCTGACACTCCCGCCAGTCGTGCTGCGAATATCCACGAGCAGGTCCTCGGCGCGTGGCTGCCACCCGTGCGGCCCGCTCCGGCCGAACCTCGGGATGTTGCCCCGCCCCGTCGCCATGTTCAACCCGACGCCGAGCTCACAGGCAGCAACCCCATGCAACGCCACTCCTGGCGTTTGCAGGCCCTCTCCGATCTCGCCCCGTCGCTCGCCCACGAGTTCAACAACCTGATGATGATCATCTCCGCGAGAACCCTGCTGGTTCACGCATCATCACCAGCTCCTGAAAAAATCGGTGTTCACTTGCAGGCCATTGACCAGTCCGCGGAGCGGGCTCGGGAAATGGCCCGCTGTCTTCTTTCGCTGGTCCGTCCCGAGCAAACCGAGTGGACGCCAGTCGATGTCCACGCTCTGGTCAACGAATCGGCCGCGATGCTCCGCCGCCTGCTCCCGCCCGAGGTCCGCGTTCGCGTCGACCTTCCGCGGCATCAGGTTGTCATCTACGGCTGTGCCGACATGCTGCGTCAGGCCGTGCTCCACGCCGCGGCACGCGCGTGGAAGCAGGTCCGCGATGGTGGCGAGTTCCTGATCTCCCTGGCCCCGCCCGACCCGCAGACCGTCTCGCTCACCGGCGGCTGGCTCCGGCTGAGCTTCAGCCACGAGGCCGAGTCGACCTTCCGCCGCGCCGTCACCCCCGATGCCGACAGCGTGCACCTGACTGCCATCCGCTGCCTGGTGGCCGAGCATGGCGGCGCCGTCTCGGAACAGAACCTGCCCACCGGCCGCCGGCTCGACCTCATGCTCCCGGTCCGCAGCGAACGCGGCACCCTGGCCGAGCCGCCGCACAGCCCCGACCGCTGGCTCCTGCTGGTCACCAGCGATCAGCGCGTCCAGCAGCGCGTCGCCGAGGCCATCGTCTCCACCGGCTGGTCCCTGGTCACCGTCCCCTCGGTTGACAGCCCCCAGCCCCGGCCCGAACTCAACCACATGGGCGACCAGCGCCCCAGCGGCGTGATCATCGATCTGGCCACCGCCCGGCCCGACCAGCTTCCCCCGCAGCTCGCCTCGGCCTGCCGCGACCTGCCCTGTCTGGTCGTCGGGTCCGATCGCCTGCCCCACACTTCAAACACCGGACACCCCGCAAAAAGTGCATCCTCGGACCGTTCTCGGGCCGATGGATCTTCTCGCCGCGCGGCTGCTGATGAGCAATCCAGCTCACGCACCATGTGGCACGACCAGCCGCTGGACCGTCAGGTTGTCCAGCGCTGGGTTGATCAGCTCACCCGTTCCGGCCATTCTGCCGGTCCGGCCGGTTCGCCCGCCAGTAACTTTGGAGCCCTCCGATGAAGCCCATCCGCGTCGCCCTGGTTGATGACCACGCCCTCCTGCGCGAGTCGATCACCCTGCTGCTGCAGACCGATCCGGCCATCAGCGTGGTCGGCACCGCCGGCAACGGCAACGACGCGGTTGACATGCTGATGCGCGAGAAGCCCGATGTCGCCCTGCTGGATATCGAGATGCCCGGCCGCACCTGCTTTGAGGTCATCTCGCTGACGCGCGACCTGCTGCCCAACACCCGCTTTGTCATCCTCTCGGCCACCTGGGGCGACCACTTCATCCAGATGGCCCGCAGCGTCGAGGTCGCGGCGTACGTCCTCAAGACCGAGGGCGCCGAGCAGATCAAGAAGGTCGTGCACCTTGTCGCCGCCGGCAAGCACTACTTCTCGCAGGAAATCAACGACCGCATGATCAACGTCGAGGCCAGCCGCTCGATCTTCACCGACACGGCCACCCCGCTGGACATGCTCTCCAACCGCGAGAAGGAAGTCCTGATTCACCTGGCCAAGGGCCTGTCGATCAAGGAAGTCGCCGGCGTGCTGAACCTCTCACGCAAGACGGTGGACAACCACACCCAGAACCTGATGAACAAGCTCGACATCCACAACCGCGCCGACCTCGTCCGCTACGCCATCCGCGAGCGCCTCGTGCACGTCTGAGTTGTCCTGCTGCTGATACAAACTGATGTACCAACCGCGGCCCCGGAAACGGGGCCGCGTTTGCTTTTGCACCGGCAGCGCGGCGGGGGAACTGCTCGTGGTGCGGCGGGCAGCGAGCAGTGGTGCGGCGAGATCTCGTCATCATGGGTGCGGCCGTCGTGGCGGATGGTGCTCTTCGATATCAGGTTCCAACTCACTTGCAAGGTACGGCTTCCTGCATCGGTGTCGGAAAGCGCCTTCGCCCAAGGGCCGCTTCCCGTCACCCGTGCCGGGTGTTCGATCTGTTCATGAGGGCTCGCAGTCGTGCGATGTGAAGTGTTTGAAACTGAAATGACGAGGCCGGCTGAATCGCGTTCCAGCTTGTGCGCCGAGTTGTGTCTCGTTGTGCTTCGCAGATCTTTAGCAAAAATCTCGGTGAAAGATTGCCGCCTCGGCAGGACTTTGTCGTATTGTATTTCAGAAGGCGGTCGGTAAGCGGTTTGGGCAACTCACAACGAAGCAAAGCGCGGTCGCGGAAGGTGGCTGGGATCAGCCGGTTGCGATCGACGGGAGTGTGAACATGAAGTCTCGGGTTCTCAGGATGTTGGCGGTCGTCACGTTACTCGGCGGTGCATCAGCATTTGCCGATCCGTTTGTCGTTGGTGAGACCAGAAGCGAATCGGTCATGATGCCCGTGGAGCACGCTTTCGGGATTCTGGCCGAGAACGCAACCCAGGTGACGGTTCCAGTGCATGCGATCGCCGGTGACTCCGGAGTCGTGCTCGCCTTTTCCAATGATCGCACGATCAGCGTCGCGCTTGAACTGCCCGATGGCAGCCTGGTAACGCCCGAGACGGCTGCACTCTTCATGATTGATGCCGAGGTGTCTGACGGGGGTGCGTTTGATCCAGCCAACCGCCCGGCGGTCCCGATCCCGCCGTTTCTCGGTGCCACTCCCGGTCTCATTGTCTATCGGTACTCCGTGCCTGCCCAAGCAACCGGCGGCGAGCTTCGCATGCGGGTGACGCGTCCTCTGGTCGCCGCCCCGGGGACAACCCCTGTTTCGGCGGTGGTTGTTGAGTATCACCCAGTAAGCTCGCTCAATGCTGTTGTGGTATTGCCCGACCGTACCGCCCACGGCCGAGCGGAGGTCCCGGTCGCCGTCGCTGTGCGCGAGAATGGCCTCGTGCCGCCGACTGATCTGGTGGTCACGGCCAAGCTGTTGGAGCCGTCCGGCTCCCTGACGGCACTGTCACTCAATGATGCTGGTGCCGGGATTGACGAAACAGCGGGTGATGGCCTCTATTCCGGAGTGATTCCGGCATCACTTGCCCCGGCGCCGGCTCGCTCGGGTGAGCGTGGTGTCCGCGTGCGTGTCACCGGACGCGTTGGCGGCAAACTCTTCGTCCGCGACCTGCTTGACAGTGTCAGCTTTGCGCCGCAGACCGCACGATTTGACGCCTCTCGACCGATCGCCTCGGAACTGCTCGACACGAATCTGGACACGCGGCTTGACACCCTTCGCATCTCACTTCCGTTGATCGTCGATTCGCCCGGTGAGCTGACCGCCACGCTCCTGCTTGCGCCAACGGGCACCGCCTCGTTCACGCCCCGACCGATCAGGACGAGTCTGACCGTGGTCCCCGGCCAGCAGAGCGGCCTGGTGTCCTTGGCTCTCTCGGATCTGCTCGCGGCCCTTGGCCCGACAACGATTCGCCTTCGGGGTGTGAGGCTCGAAGCCAAATCCGCAGATGGTGATGAGTACGAGCTTGACTACTGGCGCGGGGCGCAGCCGACAATCTCGCTGACATGTACCGGTGCCGATCTTCCCCGGGTGTCACTCTTTGATCGGACATCGCTGACCGGGCTCGATGCGGACGCCAACGACCGTTTCGAGCTTCTGCAGGCATGGCTGCCCGCTCTCGTGCCGCAGGGCGGCACCTTTGAGTACACGGCAACACTTCGGGCCCGCTGTGGTGCGATCATCGAGACTGTTCGCGGCAGTGTCACGTTTACGCCGAGCTGTGCGGCACAGGATTGGGTGATCGCATTCTCCGGCAGTCGGATCGGGCAACTGGGTATCGATGGGCCGTATGAGGTGATCAACGTTCACATCTGGGATCTCTCCGGTGAACTGAGCGTCAATCGCGTCCTGGCAACGTCGGAGGCTTACCCGGCCAGTGCCTTCGAGCAATATCAGCCCGCCATCGATCGGAACTTCAACACTGTCCCCGATCTCTGCGAGATCGCGACCGCCGCGGCACCGGACGTCAACAACGACGGCATCATCGACGGTTACGAGCCGCCCGCACCGCCACCCTGCATTGCCGACATGAACCACGACGGCACGATCGATGGTGAAGACTTTATCATCTTCATCAACGCCTACGCCGCGGGTTTGCCCGAGGCGGACCTTGTCGATGCCGGCGGCAACCCGCCACCGGATGGAACGGTTGATGGTTCCGACTTCATTGCATTCATGAACGCCTACGGGATCGGCACGTGCCCTGAACCGCCGCTCAACCCCTAAACCAAACGCTCGGCCACTTCTCCGGTCCCGCCCGTCAGTTCGTCTCTCTCATCGCTTACTGTTCATTCGTGTCGGAGTCTTTATGTCAAACTCACCGCACATGCTCGCCCTTCCGCTCCCAGCCCGTTCAACTCTTTCTCCGGCCGCCCGCCCCGGTCACGCGGTTCGGTTCGCCAGTCCCGTGCTTCGGGCCGTACTCCTGCTCTGTTCGCTCCCGCTGTCCTTGGCCTGCGGCCAAACGGGGTCCCCGTTCTCGCAGCTTCCCAGCGGCCTGATTGCCGAGCGTTGGAACGGAAATCCTGCTGGCTATCCCGCAGGGTTCCCAGCCAGCCCGGGTGACGCCACCCCCTGCATGCAGTGGGATGCCAGCGCCCCAGGCGGCGGTGCTTGGGTTGGCAGCCCGCTGCCGCTCCCCGAAGGCACGTTGCTCAAGGATTCCGATATGTCGGGGTACCGTCCCCTGCGTGGCGGAAGCGGTACAACCGTGCGAGCCTCTTACTTCACCGGTTCCTGCGACAACTCAGGGCAGACCAACGGCATCATGGAGCAGCGCTGCCCGGCGCAGCAGCAGTCCGGCGTATTGCCGATTCAGATCACCCTGCCAATGGCCCGCTACGCAGGCCCGGTTGATGGCAACGGATATCTCAAGACCGTTGAGGCCGCTTCGCTGATTGACCGCGACGGGCTGATCGCACCAAATGCAACCATCCGGCTTCAGTTTCGCAACAAGGGCTACGAAAACACGCTCCCGTACATCGGTGGCTGGCCGCAGGGCGCGATCGTCAAGTTCAACGGGGTCATCTGCAACGTTGTCGATGGTGATAGCGCTCCGGAACCGCTGGGAAACAACGGGCTGGTGCTGCCTACCGCCCGCCGCTGGCGCACAGCGACCTTTTCGTGCCCGGTCCGCGCCGTCAAGTTTCCCGAACTCGGGCCGCCAGCGGGGAGTCTGACGCCGCGCCCCAACCTGCTGGAGGTTGATTTTTCTGGTCTTCCAACTGGTCCGAACGGGCAACTGCCCAACTTCTGCCTGCTCGTCGCCGATGCCGAACTGAGCGTCAAGGTGTACTCTCCCCTTGTGCTGGTGCACGGAATCGGGGACAATGCGGACTCTTGGGACGCACGTGACTTCTGCGCTGTGCTTGACGAGCATTTTATTCACTATGAACGTGTCAACTTTGGTGCTGCGAATACCCAACAGCCCGGTAATGTCACCAAGTTGGCGGCGCTAACTCGTGTACTCTCACGCATGAATGCGAGAACAGGCGCCACAAACGTAGGTTTTGTGTGTCATAGCTTGGGTGGCCTCGACACTCTCGCTGGGCTTAGCGGGGGCATATCATTTCTTCGACTTAGCAATGAGAACAATGTTGGTGTTCGACCAACACTGTATATGACGCTTGGAACGCCTTACAACGGTTCGCCTCTCGCATCCCTTATCATGGCCGTCCGTGATGCGTACACCTCTCCGCCGATTGCGTCAACGTATTGGGAATCAGTCGACGGCCAGGTTTCCGGAACTGCTGCTTGGGTTGCATTTAATCGTGTTGCTGATGTATTCCAATCAGCCAGTTCATTCCCAACTGGCTGGCGCTTCCTTACGCCCGGCGATGCCAGCCGTTTTTCTGCAAGTGCAGCATCCCGCATTATTGCTCGGCGTGGTAGTGTGTACGGCGTTGCTGTTGGTGCTGACGCAGATCGTAATGGTGATGGTGTCATTCAGACTTCGTCATTCAACGCACTAGATGAAGGCGCATCGTTGGCTGGCAGTGGAATGGCGTCTTGGTTCGTCGGGTTGGAGCCGGGGCTTATCGTATCGCCTGCACTCACGAATGCGTACAAGCTAGTGTGTTCAAACGCAAAGTTTGATGTCCAGATTAAACTAGAAGAGACGGATCTCAGTGAAAATGTGACTTCCATCAGAAAACGAGTGCTGTTGACCACAAGATTTTCGGACCAAGTTCGCGACGCGGACATCATTGTTCATGGATCCAGCAGTCGCGGCAGCGGTAGTGTGCAAGGTCTCTTGGTCGCGAGCACTTCGTGGTCTGGTTCCCAAGATGGTCGCAATCACACGAATATTCGGGACCAAAGAGCTGCTGAAGCTGTGATCTTGAACCTTGGGAATGCTGATCGGCTGCTAGGAGAATTGCAGTGAACTATCGGGCAATGGCTTCGTTGGCCGTCTTAGCCATTCTTGGCGGTTGTGTCGAGCGAATGTGGCTGCCTCATCGGGATCAATCCCAACCGCCGCCATCGCGTCCCACTTTGATTGCTCAAGCCGAACCTGGGGTGCCACAATGCCAGCCCATCAACCTCCCCAACTGGAAGCGAGCGATCGCGCCAGCGCGTTGGCAGTTCCCGTACGGCATTGGGTCTAAGTTGTCAGCCGGAACTCTCCTTTTCGGAGTCGTTGGTGAGCCGTGGGACATCAAGACCGACACGACTGCGATTGATGCCGTTCGCTCGGAGGCTCCGTATTCAATCGGCGACGAGCCCTTCCCAGATGCGCAGTTTTGGAAGCTGAATCTCGCAACGCTGGACGTAGAGAGGATCTCTGCCGAACAGTGGCACGCTGCCGGAACCCGACTCTCCTTCACACTGGGGGCACTGCGGCATCCGCAGGATCGCCGCATGGCCTGGACTTGGCGGCTTGATTGTGTTCCGACTGATCGTGTTCCGTCGGCACCGCCACGTGAGCAGCTTGCTTCCGGTTTGCGAGACATTCCGTCGCGGGTGCGGACGAGTCTAGGGTCGCTTGTGTTTGGCAGTTCGGAGGTGATTGCTTTCGTCGGTACGCTTCACCGGCCGTACTCGGCGGATCATGACCTCTGTGTCGAGTTCATGACGTATCAAAATGAGCAGTGGCACTCCTTAGGAGTTACCCAGCTATCGCGCACTGCCGGTCTTTGGGAGTTTGATGTCGAGCAGGGCAGCATGATGGGCTTCGTTGCCCACGGCACCCACTGGATCTATCTCTTTGAAGACAAACTCTGGGTCGTTCCGGTGCCTGCAAATCCTTACCTGCCGCCGTCTGCCAAGTAAACCCGCCGCCTTGCGCAGTGGCGTTGCCGCCCTCCCCTCCCCGTGGCACCGGGCTTCTGCCCGGTGTGCCTTTGCTTTCTGCGGCCCACGTCGATCTGACCTGCTCCCAGAATCCTGATCCACCAACTATGAGAGTCCCGCAGGCCGCCGGTAGCGGCCAGGAGATTCTCGATGAAGCGGACACGACACACACCCGAACAGATCATCTCGAAGCTGCGTGAGGCCGATGCCATGCTG